>DAOMPM010000008.1:0-61230 GCA_035444805.1 Luteimonas sp.
CGGGCGTGTCCTGGCAGTCGCACCTGGGCGGCGCGCTGGGCGGCATCCTCGCCGCATTCGCCTTCCGCCATGCCGACCCCGTGCCGCAGCGGCGCAAGTACAGCTGGGAGCTTGAGGAAGAGGAAGCCGAGCGCGCGGCGCAGGCCGAGCGCGATACCTTCGAGCCTGGATCACCGCAGGACGTGCCCGTGCTGTGGCATCGCGAGGAACGCGGGGAAGAGCGCGGCACGGTGCTGCCGTTCCGCCGCCGCGACGAGTCGTAGCCCGGCCAAGCGAAGCGCATCCGGAGGCGCAGTCAAAACCGAATTGTCATCCCGACCCCGGACTTGATCCGGGGGAGGGATCTGCTTCTGCTTCTCCTGCCACAGACTCCGACAGGAAAAGCAGATCCCTCGCTACGCTCGGGATGACAGCATGAAAGAGGTCCCGCCTCAGCCAAATGCTTCTACAATCGGCTCATGCGCACCGCCGCCGCCCTGCTGTCCTGCCTGCTCGCGGCCTGCGCCGGCGGAGGCGATGCGATGCAGTCCACGGCCGAACGGGTCGATTCGATGATGGCCGCCTATGCCGGCGATGTCCCGGGCGCGGCGCTGCTGGTGCTGCACGATGGCGAGCCGGTCCTGCGCAAGGGCTACGGCCTCGCCGACGTCGGGCAGCACGTCGCGGTCACGCCCGCGACCAACTTCCGCCTGGCCTCGGTGAGCAAGCAGTTCACCGCCGCGTCGATCCTGCTGCTGGCCCAGGACGGCGCGCTGTCGCTCGACGATCCGCTGCGCAAGTGGCTGCCCTCGCTGCCGCCGGCCACCGACGGCATCACCCTGCACCACCTGCTCTCGCACACCTCCGGTCTGGTCGACTACGAGGACGTGATGCCCGACCACGTCGAGGCCCAGCTGCACGACGCCGATGTGCTGCGCCTGCTGGAGGCACAGGACCGGCTGTACTTTGCGCCCGGCAGCGACTACCGCTACAGCAACAGCGGCTACGCGCTGCTGGCCCTGATCGTGGGCAAGGCTTCCGGACGCGATTTCGCCAGCTTCCTGCGCGAGCGGATCTTCGCGCCGCTGGGCATGGCGGACACGGTGGCGTTCGAGGACGGCATCTCGACGGTGCGCAACCGCGCCTACGGCCACAGCGAAGTCGACGGCAAGTGGACGCGCACCGACCAGAGCAGCACCAGCGCGGTGCTCGGCGACGGCGGCATCTATTCCTCGATCGACGACCTGGCGAAGTGGGACGCGGCGCTGTACGACGACCGCCTGCTGTCCGACGCCTCGCGCCGGCTGGCGTTCATCGCGCACACGGCCACCGACGAAGCCGACGTGGACGGCTACGGCTACGGCTGGCGCATCCACGACAGCGCACACGGCCGGCTGCTGTGGCATTCGGGCGAGACCATCGGCTTCCGCAACGTGATCCTGCGCTGGCCCGAGCAGCGGCTGACCGTGGTGCTGCTGAGCAACCGCAACGATCCGGAGCCCTACAAGCTGGCGCGGGAGATCGCGGCGCTGTATTTGTAGGAGCGGGCCATGCCCGCGACCGCGCCGCGACGGCGACCGGGAAAACAGGGGTCAGAGTGGAGTTTTCTCGGCTGAAAATTGCGTCGGCCGGTCAGGATCGGATGAGAAAACTCCACTCTGACCCCTGTTTTCAACCCCTGTTTTCACGCAACACGTCGAGCGCGTCGCGCGCGGCCACCCATTCCTCGTTGGTGGGCTCGACGCCCACCCGCACCCGGCTGTCGTCGGTCGAGATGATTGCCTCATCGGCCTCATTGGCGCCTTGATCCAGCGCCACGCCGAGGAAGGCCAGGTCGAGGCACACGCGCTCGCGCACGAAGGCGTTGTGTTCGCCCACGCCTGCGGTGAACACCAGCAGGTCGAGGCCGCCGAGCACCGCGGCCAGTGCGCCGATCTCGCGCACGATCCGGCGTACATACAGCGCCAGCGCGAGGCGCGCGCGTTCGCCGGTCTCGCCGTCGTCGCCCTCGTGGGTCACGATCACGCGTGGTTCGGAAGAAATGCCGGACACGCCGAGCAGGCCGGAACGGTGGTAGAGCATCCGCCCCACCTCTTCCAGCGACAGCTTCTCGATCTCCATCAGGTACAGCAGCGCGCCCGGATCGAGCGCGCCGGTGCGCGTGCCCATCATCAGGCCGTCGAGCGCGGAGAAGCCCATCGTGGTCGCGACGCTTGCCAGGTCACGCATCGCGCACAGGCTGGCACCACTGCCCAGGTGCGCGACCACCACGCGCCCGCGCGCGAGATCGCCGTGGCGCTCGGGCAAGGTGGTCGCCATGTAGTCATACGACAGGCCGTGGAAACCGTAGCGGCGCAGGCCGCGCTGCCAGGCGTCCCACGGCAGCGGCAGCAGCTTTTCCACGTCCGGCAGGGTGTGGTGGAAGCCGGTGTCGAAGCAGGCGACCTGCGGCAGGTCGGGAGACTCGCGCAGCAGGATCGCGATCGCCTCCAGCGCGAACGGCTGGTGCAGCGGCGCCAGCGGGATGTAGCCCTCGAGGTCGGCGAGCACGCCGGCGTCGATGCGCGTCGGCGTGAAGTACTTGCTGCCACCGTGCACGACGCGGTGCGCGATCGCGGCCAGGCGGCGTCCGTCCAGCCGTACCAGCACGCCCTCGCGGATGCGCGCGAGCGCCGAACGGTAGGGATGTTCGCCATCGAGCGCCACCGGCGTCGGTTCAATCCCGGTTTCGCCGTAGGTGGGAGAAGGCCCGCCGATGCCCTGGACCTTGCCGTTCCACACCGGCGCGCGCGGCAGCGGGTCCTGGCCGCCGTCGAACAGCGCGAACTTGATGCTCGACGAGCCGCAGTTGAGCACGAGGACGAGTTCGCCGTGGGTGGCGTAGCGCTCGCCGGCACGGACGCTCATGCCTGCGCCCCGGTCGCAACGTCGCCGGGCAGGCGCTGCCGACGCAGGCGCAGCGCGTTGCCGACCACCGAGGCCGAACTCAGGCTCATCGCCAGCGCCGCGATCATCGGCGACAGCAGCAGGCCGGTGAACGGATACAGCACGCCGGCCGCGATCGGCACGCCCAGGCCGTTGTAGACCAGGGCGAAGCCCAGGTTCTGGCGCATGTTGGTCACCGTCGCCTGCGACAGCGCGCGCGCGGTGACGATCCCGCGCAGGTCGCCCTTGACCAGGGTCACCGCCGCGCTGTCCATCGCCACGTCGGTGCCGGTGCCCATGGCGATGCCGACATCGGCGCGTGCCAGCGCCGGCGCGTCGTTGATGCCGTCGCCGGCCATCGCCACGATCCGCCCCTCGGACTGAAGGCGTTCGACCAGCGCCAGCTTGTCCGCGGGCCGCACCTCGCCGTGCACTTCGTCGATGCCGAGCCGCGCCGCGACCGCGTTCGCCGTGGTCAGGCCGTCGCCGGTGGCCATCACGATGCGCAGGCCGGCGTCGTGCAGCGCCGCGATCGCGTCCGGCGTGCTCGCCTTCACCGGGTCCGACACCGACAGCAGCCCGGCCAATACGCCGTCGACGGCGAGGAACATCACGCTGGCGCCCTCGCCACGCAGCGCCTCGGCGCGGTCGGCCAGGGGGGTGGGATCGACGCCGGCTTCGTGCATCAGCACGGTGTTGCCCAGCGCCAGCCGGCGGCCTTCCACGATGCCGCGGACGCCAATCCCCGAGGTCGATTCGAACTCATCCACCGCCGCCAGCGGGATGCCGCGTTCGCGCGCCGCGGCGACGATTGCGTCGGCCAGCGGATGCTCGCTGCCCTGGTCGAGGCTGGCGGCCAGGCGCAGCACCTCGTCGGCGCTCCAGCCCTCGGTCGCGACCGCCTCGCCGAAGGCCGGCTTGCCTTCGGTGAGGGTGCCGGTCTTGTCCACGATCAAGGTGTCGACCTCGCACAGCCGTTCGATCGCCGCGGCGTCGCGGAACAGCACGCCGCGGGTGGCGCCACGCCCGGTCGCGACCATGATCGACATCGGCGTGGCCAGGCCCAGCGCGCAGGGGCAAGCGATGATCAGCACCGAGACCGCACTGATCAGGCCGTAGACCCAGCCCGGCTCCGGTCCGAACAGGCCCCAGGCGAAGAACGCGACGATCGCGACCACCACCACCGCGACCACGAAGCGCCCGGCGACCACGTCCGCCAACCGCTGCATTGGCGCCTTCGAGCGCTGCGCCTGCGCCACCATCCGCACGATCTGCGACAGCAGCGTCGCCGCACCGACGCGCTCGGCGCGGATCACCAGCGCCCCGCTGCCGTTGAGCGTCGCGCCGACCACGCTGTCGCCGGCCTGCTTGCGCACCGGCAGCGGCTCGCCGGTGAGCATCGATTCGTCGACCGTACTGCCGCCTTCGAGCACCGTGCCGTCCACCGGCACCTTCTCGCCCGGACGCACGCGCAGGCGGTCGCCGACGTGCACATGGTCGAGCGGAACGTCTTCCTCGCCGCCGTCCTCGCGCAGCCGGCGCGCGGTCTTCGGCGCCAGCCCCAGCAGCGACTTGATCGCGGCCGAGGTCTGCGCCCGCGCCTTGAGCTCGAGCAGCTGGCCGAGCAGGGTCAGCGAGACGATCACCGCCGCCGCCTCGAAGTACACCGACACCCGGCCCATCGACTGGAACGCCTCCGGGAACACCCCCGGCGCGACCGTGGCGACGACGCTGTAGACATAGGCCGCGCCGGTGCCGAGCGCGATCAGCGTCCACATGTTGGGGCTGCGATTGCGGATCGACTGCCAGCCGCGCACGAAGAACGGCGCGCCGGCCCACAGCACCACCGGCGTCGCCAGCACCAGTTCGATCCAGCTCTGGGTGGCCATGTCGAACCACTGCAGGCGGTGGCCGAACATGCCCAGCACGAACACCGCGATGGTCAAGGGCAGGGTCCACCAGAAGCGGCGCGAGAAGTCGCGCAGCTCGGGGTTGTCGTCGTCGTCCAGGCTCGGCAGCTCCGGCTCCAGCGCCATGCCGCATTTCGGGCAGGTGCCGGGATGGTCCTGGCGGATCTCCGGATGCATCGGGCAGGTGTAGATGGTGCCGGCGGGCGCGTCCTGCGCGGCATCCACCGCGGGCGGCGCACTGCCGTCGTAGCGCGCGGGATCGGCGGCGAACTTCTCCGCACAGCGCGCGCTGCAGAAATGCCAGGTGCGTCCACCATGCTCGACGCGATGGGGCGAGTCCTCGCTCACCGCCATGCCGCAGACGGGATCGCGGTGTGTGCCGGGGTCGTGGTCGTGATCGTGATCGTGATCGTGTGGATCGTGCATCGTCATCTGCTGGAGATCCTCTGAACAACTGTCATTTCGAGCGCAGCGAGAAATCTGCTTTGCTTGCTGTTCCCGCCTGAAAGCAGATTCCTCGCTGCGCTCGGAATGACAGTTTGTCCGCCTTCTCAAAGACGTTTGCCCCTCACGGCGGCATCGTGCGGTAGCGGTGCGCCAGCATCAGCGCGATCGCGCACGAGGCGATGCGCGATTCGCGCGAGTCGGCGCGGCTGGTCAGCACCACCGGCACCTTCGCGCCGAGCACGATGCCGGCGCTGGCCGCGTCGCCCATGAACATCACCTGCTTGGCCAGCATGTTGCCGCTTTCCAGGTCCGGCACGACCAGGATGTCGGCCTGCCCGGCGACCTCGGAGACGATGCCCTTGGTGCGCGCGGCGGCGATCGACACCGCGTTGTCGAACGCGAGCGGGCCGTCGAGCAGTCCGCCCTCGATCTGGCCGCGATCGGCCATCTTGCACAGCGCGGCGGCGTCGAGCGTGGCCGGCATCGACGGGGTGACGGTCTCGACCGCGGCGAGGATCGCGACCTTCGGCGTTGCCACGCCGATCACGTGGGCCAGGTCGATCGCGTTGCGGACGATGTCGGCCTTCTGCTCGAGGTCCGGCGCGAGGTTGACCGCGGCGTCGGTGACGATGAACGGGCGCGGGTAGTACGGCGTCTGCAGCACGAAGCAGTGGCTGACGCGGCGCTTGGTGCGCAGGCCGGACTCGCGCGCCACCACCGCCTGCATCAGTTCGTCGGTGTGCAGGCTGCCCTTCACCAGCGCCTCGACCTCGCCCTCGCGCGCCAGCCCTGCGGCGCGCGCGGCGGCGGCGTGGCTGTGCGCCACGTCTTCGATGACGATGCCGGACAGGTCGACACCCGCTTCCGCCGCCGCGGCTTCGATCCGGGCGCGCGGTCCCACCAGCACCGGCACGATCAGGCCGGCATCGCGCGCGTCGAGCGCGCCGGACAGGCTCAGCGCGTCGCAGGGATGCACCACCGCCGCGCGGATCGCCGCCAGCGGCGCGACGTGCGCGAGCAGGCGCTGCAGGCCGTCGTTGCCGGCGACGTCGAGGCCGATCTCCGGCAACACCGTGCGTTCACGCTCGATGCGTTCATCGGGCGCGATGACCTCTGCCTCGCCTTCGATCACGGTGTCGCCAGCCGGGTTGCGGCAGGTGCAGGCCAGGGTCACGCGTCGGGTCACGGCGTCCATGGCCGCCACCTCGACGCGGACGGACAGGCGGTCGCCGATCGTCACCGGCGCGAGGAAGCGCAGCGTCTGCCTGACGTAAATCGTCCCCGGTCCGGGCAGGCGCGTCCCCAGCACGGCCGAGATCAGCGCGCCGCCCCACATGCCGTGCGCGATCACGCCGTGGAAGCGCGTGGACGCCACGTCGTCGGGGTCCAGCTGCCGCGGATCGGCGCCGCTGGACATCATCGCGAGCAGATGGATGTCCTCCCGCGTCAAGGTGCGCGCGATGCTGGCGCTGTCGCCGACGCGCAGCTCGTCGAAGGTGTGGTTGCGCAGTATGCGGAGGTCGTCGGGTTCGGTGTCCATGTCGTCGAATGTATCAGGGCCCGGAGGACGCCGCCGTGTCGTGGCCAACTCGCCCGTTGCGCCAGGGACGTGGCGCAGCAGCATCGACGGCAGCGGCTTTCCCGGGCATTGATCCGGATCAACCGCCAGCTGCGCGGGGCGGCGACACGCCCGTCGCTCCGGCGCTGCTAGAGTGCCGCGCATGACTCCAACCACCCGTTTGCCGCGCACCTGGTGGCGTCGTGCCGGCCTCGCAATGCTGGCGCTGTGCGTCGTGCTCCTGGCCGCGTGGGGCGCACTGGCGCTGTGGCACCAGGCGCCGACGCCGTGGCGCTGGCCGCTGATCGTGGCCTGGGTCGCGCTCGCGCTGGTAACGCTGGCGGCGCCATGGCTGCGGCAGCGCAGGCGGATCGGCCTGGTGGCCGGCGCCGGCCTGCTGGCGCTGCTGGCCTGGTGGGCCACGCTGCAGCCCTCGCACCAGCGAGACTGGGCCGACGATGTCGCCCGCCTGCTCGAAGCACGGGTGGATGCCGACCGCGTGGTGCTGCGCAACGTGCGCAACTTCGACTGGCACGGTGAACACGACTACAGCGCTCGCTGGGAGACGCGCGAGTATGACCTGTCGCAGCTCGCCAGCGCCGACCTGATCCTGTCCTACTGGATGGGCCCGCACATCGCGCACACGCTGGTGTCGTTCGGGTTCGATGATGGCCGTCAGCTGGTGTTCTCGCTGGAGATCCGCAAGGAACGCCACGAATCGTTCTCCGCCATCGGCGGCTTCTTCAAGGCCTTCGAAACGGTGCTGGTCGCCGCCGACGAGTACGACATCGTGCGCGTGCGCACCAATGCACGGGGCGAGGAGGTCCATCTCTACCGCCTGGCGATCGGTCGCGAGGCGCTGCGCGAGCTGTTCCTGGGCTATGTTGAGGAGGCCGGCCGGATCCGCGCCAAACCGCTCTACTACAACACCTTGACCAGCAACTGCACCACGATCGTCTACGACGTCGCGCGCCGCATCTCCCCGGGCCTGCCGCTGGACCCTCGCCTGTTGCTGTCCGGGCACTTTGCCGAATACGCCTTCGACCACGGCGGGTTGGCCGCCGGACATGCCTACGCCGAACTGCGCGCGGCGGGCGATATCACCGACCGCGCCAGGCATTACCACGGCGGAGCCGCCGGCTTCCCGGCGGCGATCCGCGCCGGCGTGCCCGGCATCGACGCGGGCGCCGTGCCGTGACCGGGCCGATGCGCGCCCTGCTGGCCCTGCTGCTGGTCCATGCCCTGGCCGGCTGCGCGCTGCTGCGCGAGTTCAGCCCGGCGGTGGTGATGCAGCCGATGACGCAGGGCGAGTACATCGCCCTGCAGCGTGGCGACCTCCTGACCTCCGGCGAGCTCAGCGCGTTGACCGCGCAGACGCTGCGCGTCGCCGGGCTGGAGCCGGCCACCTGCGCTGCCGACTCCGCCGCGTGCCGGCAGGTGATCGGCGACGCCCGGGGGATCATCGAAGAGCGCCGCCTGTCGGCCTTGTCGGAACTGTGGCTGCAGCGTTCGCTGGCACTGCAGGCGGACGCCGCCGCCGGGGAGGACGCGCGGCTGCAGGCGCTGATGGAATCCGCGCGCCACGCCTATGGCTACCTGTTCTTCACCGCACGCACGCCCGGCGAACGCGCTTTCGAGGACCGGCAAACGCAGGTGCGCGACTGGTACAACTATGCGGTGCAGGAGGCGAGCACGCTGTTGTTCGAACACGACGCGCGCGAGCGCGGCGACCTTCCCGATGCCGGGCTGGCGGTCGATCGCCTGCAGCACGGTGGCTGGACCTTCGTCATCGACCTGTCCGGCATGCGCCGGCCGCGCGCCGAGTCCGTGCCGCTGGAACTGCTGCCGGCGTCGTCGCTGTCGTTCGAGGGCCTGCGCAACACCTGGCGCCGCGACGGCTTCGGCGCCGAACTGGTCGCGGTGATGCACGACGATCCGATGACCGTCCAGCGCGATCCCGCGCTGGATGCGACGGACGCTGCGCCCGCGGGTCGTGAAGGTCGCCGCGGGCGCCGGCCGCCGGTCTGGAGCGAGATGCCCTCGCCGGGCATCACCGTGCTGTTCCATTTCGATGGCAGCGATCTCGAAGCGGTGCTGGCGACGCGTGAAGTGCGCATCAGCGCACACGATCCCTACGCCGACGACAGCGTGGAACTGCGGGGCCAGCGGGTGCCGCTGGCGGCGAACTTCAGTGCCGGCTACGGTCTGTGGCTGGCGCGCTCGGGCTTCAACCGGCAATCGTTGCGCACGCTGTTCGGCCGCGAGCAGGGCATCGATCGCCCGCACCTGTACATGATGCATCGCTGGGATCCGCAGCGGCGGATCATCCTGATGCTGCACGGCCTGGCCAGCAGCCCGGAGGCCTGGGTCAACGTCGCCAACGAGATCCAGGGCGACGAGGTGCTGCGCAGGGAGTTCCAGGTCTGGCAGGTCTACTACCCCACCAACATGCCGGTGGCGCTGAACCATGCGGCGATCCGCAGGCTGCTGGCGCGGACGCTGCGACACTTCGACCCCGAGGGCAGCGCGCCGGCGTCGCGCGACATGGTGCTGGTCGGCCACAGCATGGGCGGGTTGATCGGACGGCTGATGGTGTCGTCGGCCGATGACGAACTGTGGGCCTGGGCCGAGGCCGGCGCGGCATCGGAGCCGGAACGGTTCGAGCGCATGCGCCCGCGCATGGACGCTATCCTGCGCTTCGAGCCGGTCGAGGGCATCCGCCGCGCGGTGTTCATCGCCACGCCGCATCGCGGGACCACGCTGGCCGGCGACCGCCTCGGTCGCTGGCTGTCGCGGCTGGTGCGCTTGCCGCTGACGGTACTGGAGAACTTCGGCGAGATCCTGCAGCTCGTTCCCGACGCCCACGCCGCGGGCAGCGGCGACGCTTCGCCACTGGCCCTGCCCAACAGCATCGACAACCTCGACCGGAACGATCCGTTCGTGCGCGCCGCGGCGGACCTGCGCCTGTCCGGGCGGGTGCGCACCCACTCGATCATCGCGCGGCTCGATCCGGCCGTGGCGCTGGAAGACTCCGACGACGGCCTCGTGCCCTACCCCAGCGCGCACCTGCCCGGCGCGCTGTCGGAGAAGGTCATCACCTCCGGCCACAGCGTGCAGGAGACCGCACTGGCGATCCTCGAACTGCGCCGCATCCTGCACCAGGACGTGGACGAACATCGCGCTCGCGCGTCATCGGCCGCACCGGACCCTTAGAGCATCCGACAGAATGGACTCTGTCATCCAGAGCCCTTCGACTTCTCTCAGGACAGGCTCCGCGAGCAACTGCCTTGCGCGCGTCCGGGAAACTGACCCATAGGTTGGGGTGACCCCGGACTTGATCCGGGGGAACCCCAACGTGCACGCAGCATGCCGAACCGGGTGTTGGGGTTCGCAAGCTCACCCCAACCTGAGGGCTGAATGAGCATGTCATCCCGACTTGCTCAGAGGATCCACGGGACCGCATCACGCCGCTCTCAATCGCGCACCACCAGCGCATCCGCATCCACCGTGGTCAGGATCCGCCGTGCCACGCTGCCCACCACCAGTTCGTACACCGCGCCACGTCCGTGCGTACCGAGCACGACCAGGTCGTCCTCGAAGGTTTCGAGATGCTGCTGCACCAGCCGCGCCGGATCGCCGTGCTCGATGCGCAGCTCGACCTCATCGTCGGCCAGCCCCGCTTCTCGCAGGAAGGCGTGGCCTTCCTCGCGCAGCTGCGCCGCGGCCTGCGCGATGGCGTGCTCCTGCGAGCTGTCCAGCAGCCCGAGCATCGGCACCTCGAAGCCGTGCAGCACGGTGATCGCGGCGTTCGGGAACAGTGAGCGGGCGCGCTGCAGGGCGCGCCGGCAGGGGCCGGAGAAATCGCTGGCGACCAGCAGGCGACGGTAGTCGCCGTGCACGCGCCGGCGCACCATCAGCAGCGAGCGGCCTTCGCGCCGCAGCAGCCGGTCCACGGTCGATCCGAGCACGGTCGGCCCGATCACGCCATCGCGCACCGGGCCGGTCACCACCAGTGGTTCGCCGTCGAGGCCGTCGAGGATCGGCAGCAGGTGGTCGGCGGCGCGGCCCTCGCCGACGCGCAGCGTCCAGCGCTGCGCCTGGTCGGCGAACTCGTGGCGCAGCCGGCGCTCGGCCGCCTGCGTCGGCGACGGCTCCCGGTACCACGCGGGGGCGGCATGGCGCCGCACCTGCTGCGCCCGCCGCTCCGACGGATCGACCACGGTCGCGGCGATGGCCGCGCCGCCGAAGCCGCGCGCCAGCGCGATCGCGCGGTCGGTCGCGCGGTCGCAGCGGAAGTCCAGGTCGGTCGCCAGCAGCACCGCGTTCGATTCGCTCATGTCCTTGCTCCCTCGGGTTCGGCCGCCGCCGGTGCCGCCGCCTTCAGTTCATCGAAGACGTCGAACCGGCGCAACAGCCATTTCTCGACCTCCAGCAGCGTCATCATCGCAGCACCGGCGGCCACGATCACCATGCCTTCGAACAGCGGCACCGGCCGGCTGTCGAACAGCACGTGCATCCACGGGGCATAGGTGAAGGCGAGCTGCGCCAGCACCACCGTCGCCACCGCCCCCAGCACCGCCGGGGTGCCGTGCAGGCCGCGCAGCGAGAACGAGCTGCCGTGCAGATAGCGCACGCTGAACAGGTAGAAGATCTCCATCACGCAGAACATGTTGACCACCATGGTGCGCGCGGTCTCCAGGTCGTGCCCGCGCGCCTGCGCCCAGCCGAAGATGCCGAAGGCGCCGGCGCTGAACAGCAGCGACACCAGCACGATCCGCCACAGCATGAACGGCGACACCAGCGCCGCGTCGCGGCGTCGCGGCGGCCGCGCCATCACCCCGGCTTCCGGTGGCTCGAACGCCAGCGACAGGCCGAGGGTCACCGTCAGCACCATGTTGATCCACAGGATCTGCGCCGGCGTCATCGGCAGCACCCAGCCGAAGGCGATCGCCAGCACCACCGCCAGCGCCTCGCCGCCGTTGGTCGGCAGCGTCCACGCCACCACCTTGCGGATGTTGTCGTAGACCGCGCGGCCCTCGTGCACGGCGGCGGCGATCGAGGCGAAGTTGTCGTCGGCCAGCACCATCTGGCTGGCCTCCTTCGCCGCCTCGGTGCCCTTGCGGCCCATGGCGATGCCGATGTCGGCCTGCTTGAGCGAGGGCGCGTCGTTGACGCCGTCGCCAGTCATCGCCACGGTGTGCCCGCGCGACTGCAGCGCGCGCACGATGCGCAGCTTGTGCTCGGGCGTGGTGCGCGCGAACACGCTGGCCGATTCGGCGAGCGCGGGCAGGTCGGCGTCGGCCACGCCTTCGAGTTCCTGGCCGGTGACCACGCGCACCTCGTCGGCCAGCTGCAGCTGGCCGGCGATCGCGGCGGCGGTCGCGGCGTGGTCGCCGGTGATCATCTTCACCGCGATGCCGGCGCCGCGGCAGTCGGCGACGGCGTGGATCGCCTCCTCGCGCGGCGGGTCGATGAAGCCGACAATGCCGGTGAACACCAGGCCGCCGACATCGTCCGGCTCGAACCGCTCCGGCAAGCGATCGAGGCGGCGCCAGGCGAAGCCGAGCACGCGCTGGCCGCCGGCGCCGGCGTCGTCGATCGCGCGTTGCCAGAACGCCGGATCCAGCGGCTCGTCGCGACCGTCGCGACCGGCCTGCGCGACGCACAGCGCCAGCATCTGCTCCGGCGCGCCCTTGACGCAGAGCAGGGCGCCGCCGTCGCCGTCGGCGTGGAGGGTGGCCATGAAACGGTGCGCGGCGTCGAACGGCACTTCGTCCAGGCGCGGCGTCGTTTCGCGCAACGCGGCGGCGTCGAAGCCGGCCTTGGCGGCGAGCGCCAGCAGCGCGCCCTCCATCGGATCGCCGTCGACGCGCCAGTGGCCGTCGCCGTCGGCGTGCAGGCGCGCGTCGTTGCACAGCCCGCCGATGCGGACCACGCGCAGCGCCGCCGCGCGCACGCTGTCGCCACCGTCGACCGCCAGCGCGCCCTCGGGCGCGTAGCCGCTGCCCCCGGCCTGCGCGCGGCCGGCGGTGGTCACCACGCTGCGCGCGGTCATCTCGTTGCGGGTCAGGGTGCCGGTCTTGTCCGAGCAGATCACCGTGGTCGCGCCCAGCGTCTCCACCGCCGGCAGCCGGCGCACGATGGCGTTGCGCGCGGCCATCCGGCGCACGCCGATGGCGAGGGTGATGGTGATCACCGCCGGCAGGCTTTCCGGGATCACCCCGACCGCGAGCGCGACCACGACCATCAGCGCGTCCAGCCAGCCGTAGCCGCGCATGCCGACCGCGAACAGGAACAGCGCGACCGCGGCCAGCAGCGCGACTAGCGTGAATGCCTTGCCGAAGCGCGCGATCTGCTCCAGCAGCGGCGTGGTCAGGGACTCGACCTGGCCGAGCAGGGTGCCGATGCGGCCCATCTGCGTGTGCGTGCCGGTGGCCACCGCCAGCGCCGTCGCCTGCCCGGCGGCGACCAGGGTGCCCGAATGCAGCATCGAGCTGCGGCTGCCGAGGTCGGCGTCGGCGGCCACCGGGTCGGCGAGCTTGTCGACCGGCACCGATTCGCCGGTCAGCACCGATTCGTCCACGCGCAGGCCGCGGCCGCGCAGCAGGCGCGCATCGGCGGGCACGCGATCGCCGGCCTCCAGCAGCAGCACGTCGCCGGGCACCAGCGCCTCGGCCGCCACCTGCACGCGCGTGCCGCCGCGCAGCACCCGCGCCGTGGGCGCCAGCATCGAGCGCAGCGCCGACAGCGCCTGCTCGGCCTTGCCCTCCTGCACGAAGCCGACGATGGCGTTGATCGCGACCACGGCCACGATCACCGCCGCGTCGATGCGATGGTCGAGCACGAACGCGACCACGCCCGCCGCCAGCAGGAACAGGATCAGCGGGTCGTTGAACTGGCGCAGCAGGCGCCGCCAGCCCGGCGTGCGCGGCGGCGGCGGCAGTGCGTTGGGCCCGTGCAGCCGCAGCCGGCGCGCGGCCTCGTCCGGCGCCAGCCCCTCGGCATCGGCGTCGAGCCGGCGCAGGGCGTCTTCCGCATCGATCGCGTGCCAGGCGACGGCGGGCTCCGCCGCGTCCCGGCCCGCGACCGGCGCGGGCTCAGCTACCACGCGCGCGCGATCCCTTCTTCGCCGGCTTCTTCGTGGCGGGCTTCTTTGCGGCGGATTTCTTCGCAGCGGGCTTCTTCGCGACGGACTTCTTCGCAGCCGGCTTCTTCGCCGCGGGCTTGTTCGTGCCTGCAGCCTTCTTCGTCGCGGGCTTCTTCGCCTCGGCCTGGTTCGCCGCCGGCTTCGCCGCACGCGCCGCGACCGGCATCATCGTCGCCAGCCCGGATTCCCACTGCGCGACCAGGGTGTTCCACGCGTCCGCCGGCGGCAGCGCGTTGCCGGCATCGAGACCGGCGTCGGACCAGGCCGCGGCCAGCTGCGCCTGCCAGTCCTGCATCGCCTCGAGCAGGCCGCTGGCGAAGCCCTCCTGCACGTGCAGCGCGAGCTGGCCCAGCGCCTGGGCGTCGCCGATGCGCTGCTCGGTCTGGCGCCAGTAGGCGTCCACCGGCAGCGCCGCCAGTGCCTGCCAGTCGCCGCCGCGCAGCAGCTTGCGGAACTCCGCGTCGATTTCGGCCGCGCCTTCGCCGGCCGCGCGCGTGCCCAGGTCCATCCATTCGCGACCGCTGTCCTGGACCAGGCGGCCGAGGCGCTGCTGCAGGTCGAGATTGGCCTGCCACAGCGCCAGCGGGAGGTTGGAGGCATTGCTCATGTCGTCACCTCGTGGGTTCGGGGGTCGATAACGCCGCAGGTTTGCGGACGGCGGCGATGGGCGACGCGGCCGCGGGGGCGACCGCCGGCACGGCCAGCGTCCACGAGGATGCTCGCCTGCGCGCGAAGGGGGCGCATTGACCCCGATCAATCCGTGCGCCGACGTCCATCCATGGCCATGATAGGCGGGGAATATTGCCGCCGGCGCGTGATCGGCGACACTGGCGCCATCCGACCCTTGCCGGCCCCGCCATGTCCCGCCGCTTCCCGCCGCTGCTCGTCCTCCTGTGCTGCCTGGCCCTCACCGCCTGCCAGCGCGACGCGCCGACGGCCACCGTCGATGGCGCAGCGCCGGCGGCCGGGCCGGCCATCGCCACGCCGAAGCCGGCCAACGACACCGCGGCCGGGCAGCGCATCGAGGCCGATGTCGAGGCGCTGGCCGACGATGCGATGGAGGGCCGCGAGACCGGCACCCCCGGCTACGACCGGGCCGCCGACTACGTGGCCAGGCGCTACGCCGAGATCGGGCTGGCGCCGGCCGGCGACGACGGCACGTTCTTCCAGGCGGTGCCGCTGCTCAAGGCCACCCGGCAGGCCGATGGCGCGCGCTTCGAGATCGTCCGCGACGGCGCGACCGTCGCCCTGGAGTTCGACGACGCCTTCCTGCCCTTGCCCAACTACAGCGAGCCGGACGCGTCACTCGAGGCCCAGGCGGTGTTCGTCGGCCAGGCGGTGCACGCGCCGGAGCTGGGCCATGACGATTTCGCCGGACTCGACCTGCGCGGCAAGATTGCGGTGGTCTTCGGCGGCGCGCCGGCAAGCTTCGAGGTCACCGAGCGCGCCTTCCATTCCTCCGGGCGCGAGAAGCTGCGCCACCTGGTCGAGCGCGGCGCGGTCGGCGTGGTCTACGTCAACACCGCCGAAGACGAGGTGCGGTACCCGTGGGCACGCGCGGCGCAGGACTTCGGCAAGCCCTCGATGCGCCTGCGCGACACCGACGGTCGCGCCATCGACACCTCGCCGCAGCTGCGCGCCAGCGCGGTCGTCAGCGCGGCCGCGGCCGATGCCCTGTTCGACGGCGGCGAGCGCTCGGCGGCGCAGCTGTTCGACGCCGCGCGCGCGGGCACGCTCAAGGGCTTCGACCTGCCCGGCACCCTGCGCCTGGCCGGGCGCACGGTGATCGAGCCGCTGGAGTCGCGCAACGTGGTCGGGCGCATCGCCGGCGCCGATCCCGCGCTCGCCGCCGAGCACGTGGTCTACACCGCGCACCTGGATCACGTCGGCCTCGGCGCCGAGGTCGAGGGCGATGGCGTCTACAACGGCGCGCTCGACAACGCGCTGGGCGTGGCCATCCTGCTCGAGGCCGCGCGCGAGTTGAAAGAGGGTGCGCCACCGAAGCGCTCGCTGCTGTTCGTCGCGCTGACCGCGGAGGAGAAGGGCCTGCTCGGCGCGGAATGGTTCGCGAACACGCCGTCGGTCGAAGGCGTGCTGGTCGCCAACATCAACATGGACATGCCGATCCTGACCGCGCCGACCAGCGACGTGGTGCCGATCGGCGTCGACCATTCCTCGCTCGGCGGCGTGCTGGCACAGGCAGCGGCGGAGATCGGCGTGGCGCTGTCGCCGGATCCGTTCCCGGAAGAGGCGATCTTCGTGCGCAGCGACCAGTACGCCTTCGTGCGCGCCGGCGTGCCGGCGGTGTACCTGATGGGCGGCGTGGTCGGCGCCGGCAAGGACCAGGATCCCAAGCTCGCCGCCACCTGGTTCCTGCGCAACTGCTACCACCAGCCCTGCGACGACACCAGGTTGCCGATCCAGTACGGCGACGCCGCCCGCCTGGCCACCCTCAACGCGCGCATCGGTCGGATCGTGGGTGATGCGGCGGAGCGGCCGCGGTGGAACGAAGGCGATTTCTTCGGCGAGCGGTTTGGCAAGGCGCGCAATTGATCGGTGCCGACGGATCCGGCATCGCTACGCGCCAAATTCCTGACCTTGTCATCCCGAGCGCAGCGAGGGATCTGCGTTTCCCGCGCGCGGGCAGGAGATCCCTCGCTGCGCTCGGGATGACAGTCAACAGAGGCAAGTAAGGCGAACCCCCAGCGCCCAAACGGCGTACAGCGCACGTTGTTGGGGTTCCCCCGGATCAAGTCCGGAATCACCCCAGCCTACGCGGCATTCACCGCGGCACCCGCACCACACCCTCCATCAGGATGCGCGCCGAGCGCGACATCACCGCCTTCGTCACCGTCCACTGGCCGTCGACCTGCGCCACCGCCGCGCCCACGCGCAGGGTGCCGGAAGGGTGGCCGAAGCGCACCGCCTCGCGCATGCCGCCGCCCGCGGCGAGGTTGACCAGCGTGCCCGGCACCGCCGCCGCCGTGGCGATCGCCACCGAGGCCGTGCCCATCATCGCGTGGTGCAGCTTGCCCATCGACAGCGCGCGCACGTTGAGGTCGATGTCACCCGCGGCGATGTGCTTGCCGCTGCTCGACGCGTAGTCCTTCGGCGGCGCGACGAAGGCCACCTTGGGCGTGTGCTGGCGGGTCAGCGCTTCCTCCGGCGTCTTGATCAGGCCCATGCGCAACGCCCCCGCGACGCGGATCGCCTCCAGCTTCGCCAGCGCAGTCCTGTCTTCGTTGATCGCCGGCTGCAGCTCGGTGCCGTCGAAGCCGATGTCGGCGGCGTTGACGAACACGGTCGGGATGCCGGCGCTGATCATCGTCGCCGGCAGCGTGCCGACGCCGGGCACTTCGAGATCGTCGACCACGTTGCCGGTCGGGAACATGCTGCCGCCGTCGCCCTCGTCATCCGAGGGATCGAGGAACTCCAGCACGATCTCCGCCGCCGGGAAGGTCACGCCGTCGAGTTCGAAATCACCGGTCTCCTGCACCTGCCCATCCGTCACCGGCACGTGCGCAAGGATGGTCTTGCCGATGTTGGCCTGCCAGATGCGCACCGTGCACACGCCATCGGCCGGCACCCGCGACGGATCGACGTAACCTGCGTGGATCGCGAACGCGCCCGCGGCGGTCGACAGGTTGCCGCAGTTGCCGGACCAGTCGACGAAGTCGCTGTCGATCGACACCTGTCCGTACAGATAGTCCACGTCGTGCCCCGGCCGCGTCGACGGCGACACGATCACCCCCTTGCTGGTGCTCGACGTCGCCGCGCCCATGCCGTCGGTCTGCTTGCCGTAGGGATCGGGCGAACCGATCACCCGCTGCAACAGCCGGTCACGGGTCTCGCCCGGCACCTGCGCCGCCGGCGGCAGGTCTTCGAGCCGGAAGAACACGCCCTTGGACGTGCCGCCGCGCATGTAGGTGGCGGGAACCTTGAGTTGAGGGGCGCGGGACTGGAGGAGGGACGGCATCGATGATTCCTCGGGAAGACGATCAGTGGTTCGATGGCCGCTGCCCGACCTTGCCGCCGGCCGCCTTCCAGCCGTGGAAGCCGCCCTCGACATGGGCCACGTTGTCCAGGCCCATGTCCTGCAGGGCGGCGGTGGCCAGGGCCGAGCGCCAGGCGGACTGGCAGTAGAGGATGAAGCGCTTGGGTTCGCCGAACACCGGCTTGAAGTAGGGACTGTCGGGGTCGACCCAGAACTCGAGCATGCCGCGCGGGGCGTGGAAGGCGCCGGGGACCATGCCCTCGCGCTCGAGTTCGCGCACGTCGCGGATGTCGACGAACTGCACGTTGGGATCGTCGAGCAGACCGATGGCCTCGGCCACCGGCACGGTGGTGATGCGTGCGTTGGCCTCCTGGACCAGCTGCTTGACGCCCTTCTTCACTGCCATGGCGGTATCCCTCTCATGCCGACTTGCGATCAAGACTTTGGAATGGCGCAGGAGCGCCCCATGGGCGCGACCCTGAGGCGCCGTGCGGGCGATGCGGGTCGCGGACATGGCCCGCTCCTGCAGCACCCGGACAGCTTCAGGCGGCCTTGGCCGCCTCCAGGAAATCCTGGGCGAAACGCTGCAGCACGCCGCCGGCTTCGTAGACCTGCACGTCCTCGTCGGAGTCGAGGCGGCAGGTGACGGGCACTTCGACGCGCTCGCCATCCTTGCGGTGGATGACCAGGGTCAGGGTCGCGCGCGGGGCGGGCTGGCCGACGACGTCGAAGGTTTCGGTGCCGTCGATGGCGAGCGTCTCGCGCGTGGTGCCGGGCTGGAACTCCAGCGGCAGTACGCCCATGCCGACCAGGTTGGTGCGGTGGATGCGCTCGAAGCCTTCGGCGACGATCGCCTCGACGCCGGCCAGGCGCACGCCCTTGGCGGCCCAGTCGCGCGAGGATCCTTGTCCGTAGTCGGCGCCGGCGACGATGATCAGCGGCTGTCCGCGTTCCATGTAGGTTTCGATCGCCTCCCACATGCGCGTGACCTGGCCCTCCGGTTCGATCCGCGCCAGCGAGCCCTGGCGCACGCTGCCGTCGTCGTTGCGCACCATCTCGTTGAGCAGCTTGGGGTTGGCGAAGGTCGCGCGCTGCGCGGTGAGGTGGTCGCCGCGGTGGGTGGCGTAGGAATTGAAGTCCTCTTCGGGCAGGCCCATCTTCGCCAGGTATTCGCCGGCGGCGCTGTCGGGCAGGATCGCGTTTGATGGCGAGAGGTGGTCGGTGGTGATGTTGTCGCCAAGCACCGCCAGCGGACGCATGCCGGTGAGCGAGCGTTCGCCGGCCAGCGCGCCTTCCCAGTACGGCGGGCGACGGATGTAGGTGCTCTGCGGGCGCCAGTCGTACAGCGGGCTGACCTTCTCGCCCGACTCGACGCGCAGCTTGAACATCGGGCCGTACACGGCGCGGTACTGTTCGGGCTTGACGCTGGCCTTGACCACCGCGTCGATCTCCTCGTCGCTCGGCCACAGGTCCTTGAGCGTGACCGGCTTGCCGTCGGCGTCGAAGCCGAGCGCGTCCTTCTCGATGTCGAAGCGCACGCTGCCGGCGATGGCGTAGGCGATCACCAGCGGCGGCGAGGCGAGGAAGGCCTGCTTGGCGTAGGGATGGATGCGGCCGTCGAAGTTGCGGTTGCCGCTCAGCACTGCGGTCGCGTACAGGTCACGCTCGATGATTTCCTGCTGGATCGCCGGATCGAGCGCACCGCTCATGCCGTTGCAGGTGGTGCAGGCGAAGCCGACGATGCCGAAGCCGAGCTGCTCCAGCTCCGGCAGCAAGCCGGATTCTTCCAGATACAGCTGCACCGCCTTCGAACCCGGCGCCAGCGAGGTCTTCACCCACGGCTTGCGCACGAGGCCTTTGGCGTTGGCGTTGCGCGCGATCAGGCCGGCGGCGATCACGTTGCGCGGGTTGGAGGTGTTGGTGCAGGAAGTGATGGCGGCGATGATCACCGCGCCGTCGGGCATCAGCCCCTGTGCCTCTTCCACCTTGCCCGCTTCGAGCTTGGCGCCGTCGGCGATGCCGCGCTCGGCCAGCGCGCTGGTCGGCAGGCGCCGGTGCGGGTTCGAGGGGCCGGCCATGTTGCGAACCACGCTCGACAGGTCGAAGTGCAGCGTGCGCTCGTACTGCGCGCCCGCCAGGTCGTCGGCCCACAGGCCCGCGACTTTGGCGTAGGTCTCGACCAGCGCCACCTGGGCGTCGTCGCGACCGGTCAGGCGCAGGTAGTCGAGGGTGTTGTCGTCGATGAAGAACATCGCCGCAGTCGCGCCGTACTCGGGCGCCATGTTGGAGATCGTGGCGCGGTCGCCAACGGTGAGCGCCGCCGCGCCTTCGCCGCGGAATTCCAGATAGGCGCCGACCACCTTCTGCTGGCGCAGGAACTCGGTCAGCGCCAGCACCACGTCGGTGGCGGTGATGCCGGGCTGCGGCCTGCCGGAAAGCTCGACGCCGACCATGTCCGGCGTGCGCATCTGTGATGCGCGGCCGAGCATCACGTTCTCGGCTTCAAGGCCGCCAACACCAATGGCGATCACGCCCAGCGCATCGACGTGCGGGGTGTGGCTGTCTGTACCGACGCAGGTATCGGGGAAGGCGACGCCGTCGTGCACGTAGATGACCGGCGACATCTTCTCCAGGTTGATCTGGTGCATGATCCCGTTGCCCGGCGGGATCACGTCGACGTTCTCGAACGCAAGCTTGGTCCAGTCGATGAAGTCGAAGCGGTCGGCGTTGCGGCGATCCTCGATCGCGCGGTTCTTGGCGAACGCATCCGGATCGAAGCCGCCGCATTCGACCGCCAGCGAGTGGTCGACGATCAGCTGCACCGGCACCACCGGATTGACCTTGGCCGGATCGCCGCCCTGGTCGGCGATCGCGTCGCGCAGGCCGGCAAGATCCACCAGCGCGGTCTGGCCGAGGATGTCGTGGCAGACCACGCGCGCCGGGAACCAGGGGAAGTCGAGGTCGCGCTTCCTGCCGACGAGCTGGCCGAGGTAGTCATTGATGCGCCCCGGATCGGCACGGCGCACGATGTTCTCGGCGTGCACGCGCGCGGTGTAGGGCAGGGCGGCCCAGGCGCCGGGGGCGATGGCCTCGACGGCTTCGCGCGCGTCGAACCAGTCGAGGTTGGTGCCGGGGAGGGATTTGCGGTGCTGGCGGTTCATGGCTGGCTTGCTCGGTCAGGGAGTGCCCATCGGTCCGGTCCAGTAGGAGCGGGCCATGCCCGCGACACCGGCGCAGCCGGTCGCGCCCATGGGGCGCTCCTACGGATCGATCAGGACCGCTGGTCGATCGGCACGAACTTCTGGTCTTCCGGACCGGTGTAGTTCGCGCTCGGGCGGATGATCTTGCCGTCGATGCGCTGTTCGATGACGTGCGCGCTCCAGCCGCTGGTGCGCGAGATCACGAACAGCGGGGTGAACATCGCCGTCGGCACGCCCATCATGTGGTAGCTGACGGCGCTGAACCAGTCGAGGTTGGGGAACATCTTCTTGATGTCCCACATCACGCTCTCCAGGCGCTCGGCGATGTCGTACATCTTCGTGCTGCCGGCTTCGTCCGACAGCTCCTTCGCCACCTGCTTGATCACCTTGTTGCGCGGATCGGACACGGTGTAGACCGGATGGCCGAAGCCGATCACCACTTCCTTGCGCTCGACCCGGGCCTTGATGTCGGCCTCGGCCTCGTCCGGGTTGTCGTAGCGCTTCTGGATCTCGAACGCGACCTCGTTGGCGCCGCCGTGCTTGGGCCCGCGCAGCGCGCCGATGCCGCCGGCGATCGCGCTGTACATGTCGCTGCCGGTGCCGGCGATCACGCGGCAGGCGAAGGTCGAGGCGTTGAACTCGTGCTCGGCGTACAGGATCAGCGAGGTGTGCATCGCGCGCACCCAGCTCTCCGGCGGCGGCTCGCCGTGCAGCAGGTGCAGGAAGTGGCCGCCGATGGAATCGTCGTCGGTCTCGACGTCGATGACGCGGCCGTTGTGGCTCCAGTGGTACCAGTACAGCAGCATCGAGCCGAGGCAGGCCATCAGCTTGTCGGCGATGTCGCGCGCGCCGGGCGTGTTGTGGTCGTCCTTCTCCGGCGACACGCAGCCGAGCACCGACACGCCGGTGCGCATCACGTCCATCGGGTGCGCCGACGGCGGCAGCTCCTCGAGCGCGGCCTTGACCGCGGCGGGCAGGCCGCGCAGCGACTTCAGCTTAGCCTTGTAGGCGCGCAGCTCGGCGCGGTTGGGCAGCTTGCCGTGCACCAGCAGGTGCGCGATCTCTTCGAACTCGGACGTGGTGGCCAGGTCGAGGATGTCGTAGCCGCGGTAGGCCAGGTCGTTGCCGGTGCGGCCGACGGTGCACAGGGCGGTGTTGCCGGCGGCGGTGCCGGACAGGGCGACCGACTTCTTCGGCTTGAACGGCGTGGCGGGGGTGGCTTCGCTCATGACGGGTCTCCTGGACGACGGGTGTGGCGTGAGTCTGCTTGGCTGCGGCCGGTGTCCGCCCGTGGCGGGAGGCTGCGTTGATAGGTTTCGAAGCGGCCGCGATGCCGCGCCAGCACGCGCCGGAGGGCCCCGGACACGACCCCCCTCGTGTCCGGCCCGCCGGCCGACCAGCGTTTCGCGGGCCGCGCGTGCATTACTTCTTCGCCGCGAACAGCGCGTCGAGCTTGCGCTCGAAGGCGTGGTAGCCGATGCGCTCGTACAGTTCCTCGCGGGTCTGCATCATCTCGACCACCGCCTTCTGGTGGCCGTCGCGGCGCACCGCTTCGTACACCGCCTCGGCCGCCTTGTTGGCGGCGCGGAACGCCGACAGAGGGAACAGCTGGATCGCGACGCCTGCCGACGCCAGTTCGTCGCGGGAGAACAGCGGGGTCGCGCCGAACTCGGTGAT
Source organism: Luteimonas sp. (assembly GCA_035444805.1). Lineage (GTDB taxonomy): Bacteria > Pseudomonadota > Gammaproteobacteria > Xanthomonadales > Xanthomonadaceae > Luteimonas. The sequence continues at coordinate 22,838 of DAOMPM010000008.1, forward strand.
GTTGGCCAGCACCGGGACCTGCACCGCGTCGACGAAGCGGCGGTAGGTGTCGAGGTCGTAGGCGGCTTCGGCGAAGATGCCGTCGGCGCCGGCCTCGACGCAGGCGATGGCGCGTTCGATCGCGGCGTCGACGCCGTCGACCTGGATCGCGTCGGTACGCGCGATCAGGAAGAAGTCCGGATCGGTCTTCGCATCGGCCGCGGCCTTGACCCGGTCGACCATCTCGCCTTGCGACACGATCTCCTTGCCCGGACGATGGCCGCAGCGCTTGGCGCCGACCTGGTCCTCGATGTGGCAGGCGGCGGCGCCGGCCTTGATCAGCGACTTGACCGTGCGCTCGATGTTGAAGGCGCTGGCGCCGAAGCCGGTGTCGATGTCGACCAGCAGCGGCAGCTCGCACACGTCGGTGATGCGGCGGGTGTCGATCAGCACGTCTTCGAGCGTGTTGATGCCGAGGTCGGGCAGGCCCAGCGAGCCGGCCGCGACGCCGCCGCCGGACAGGTAGATCGCCCTGTAGCCGGCGCGCTGGGCGAGCAGGGCGTGGTTGGCATTGATCGCGCCGATCACCTGCAGCGGCGATTCGGCGGCGAGTGCGGCGCGGAAGCGGGCGCCTGCGGAGGGGAGGGACATGGCCTGGCTCGCGTGTCGACGGCGGGGATTCCGCGATGGGACGCAATGTGGCACTCTTCCCGGGGTTGATCAATCTTGATTCGACAAATCAATCTGTTTCCCGACCGAGCCGCGCCATGCAACCGCCCGCCGACGCTGATCTGATCCCCGCCACCGAAGCCTGTGCCGTGCTCGGCATCAGCCCGGCCACGCTCTATGCCTACGTCAGCCGCGGCCTGATCGAGTCGCGCCCGGGGCCGGACCACCGCAGCCGGGTCTACCTGCGCCGCGACGTCGAGCGCCTGGCACAGCGCAAGAAGGCCGGTCGCGGCGCCGCGCGCGGGGCGGCGCAGAGCCTCGACCGCGGCCTGCCGGTGATGGAGACCGCGATCTCGCTGATCCGCCCGGACAGTCCCTACTACCGCGGCCGCTCGGCGGTGCTGATGGTGCGCGCCGGGGCGACGCTGGAGGACGCGGCGCGCCTGCTGTGGAACTGCGGCGCGCTGGACCCGTTCGATCCGCCACCGGCGGGCAGCTGGCCGGCGCGGGTGGCGCCGATCGCGACCGACGCCGCGCTGCCGCCGCTGGAGCGCGCGATGGCGGCAATCCCGCTGCTGGCCCTGGACCAGCGCCACTCGCTCAACGCCGCGCCGCCGATCCAGCGCCGGCTCGCCGCCACCCTGCTGCGCCAGAACGCCGCCCTGCTGGTCGCCGGCACCCCCGACGCGCGCCCGGTGCACCGCCTGCTGGCCGACGCCTGGCGTCCGCGCGACGACGCCTTCGCCGAGCTGGTGCGCGCGGCGCTGGTGCTGTGCGCCGACCACGAGCTCAACGTCTCCGCCTTCGCCGCGCGCGTGGTCGCCTCCACCGGCGCGCACCTGCACGCCACGGTCTGTGCCGGCCTCGCCGCCCTGTCCGGCCCGCGCCACGGCGGCGCCACCGCCCGCGCCTATGCCCTGATCGCCGCTGCCGCCGAGGCGTCCTCGCCGTCCGCCTTCATCAGCGAGCGCTGGCAGCGCGGCGACGACCTGCCCGGTTTCCACCACGTGCTCTATCCCGACGGCGATCCGCGCGCGGCCGAGGTGCTGGCGATGCTGCGCGCCACCTGCGCCGGCCATCCGCGCATGGCCCAGGTCGAGGCCCTGCTCGCCGCGGCGGCCGAGACCAGCGGCCGGCTGCCGAACATCGACGGCATGCTCGCCGCGACCTGCTTCGTGCACGACCTGCCCGCCGCCCCGGCGCTGGCGATGTTCGCCGCCGGGCGCCTCGCCGGCTGGCTGGCGCATGCGCAGGAGCAGCAGGACCTCGGCCGCCTGATCCGGCCGCGGGCGCAGTATGTCGGGGTGATGCCGGAGGCGGCGGAGGGGCCTCCCGGCTAGTCCCCCGACAGTCCCTGGGTCTGTCGTTGCACCGGATGGAAACCACAGCTTTGCCGGGAGTACCCACTATTGTCATTTCGACCGCAGGGAGAAATCTGCTTCCTCGACGCTGGGCAGAAAGCAGATTTCTCCCTGCGGTCGAAATGACAATAAAGAAGCGACTTGAGGGCGCCTCGTTCCGCCGCCGACACCACCCCCCACCTTCGGCACACGAACCCGCCCGTCAATTCCTGTACCTTTCGGTTCAGTGACTCCAGCAGCGTTCAGCTTTCCTTGGCGATGCTGTCCCGCTTAGCCGGCCTGACCGGCTCCCCGTCGCCCAGCCCCCGCCCATGATCGACGCCGCCAACGACGCCCCCGCCGTGCGCCTGTCCGGAGTCCGCCTCGACCGCGGGCCGCGCACGATCCTGTCCGGCATCGACCTGTCCGTGCCGCGCGGCAGCGTCACCGCCGTGCTCGGGCCGTCGGGCTGCGGCAAGTCGACCCTGCTCGCCGCGCTCACCGGTGAACTCGCCCCGGCGGCCGGCACGGTGGAGCTGTTCGGCCGCCCGGTGCCGCAGCGCACGCGCGAGCTGCTGGAGATGCGCAAGTCGATCGGCGTGCTGCTGCAGGGCAACGGCCTGCTCACCGACCTGACCTCGGCCGAGAACATCGCCCTGCCGCTGCGCACGCACACCAAACTGCCGCGCGAGGTGATCGACCGGCTGGTGGAGATGAAGCTGCACGCGGTCGGCCTGCGCGCCGCCGCCGACCTCTATCCGCGCGAGCTGTCCGGCGGCATGGCGCGCCGGGTCGCGCTCGCGCGCGCGATCGCGCTCGAACCGCCGCTGATGCTCTACGACGAACCGCTGACCGGGCTCGACCCGATCGCCATCGGCGTGATCGTCAACCTGATCTCCGAGCTCAACCGCAACCTCGGCCTGACCAGCATCATCGTCACCCACCACGTCCACGAGACCCTGCCGATCGTCGACCGCGCGATCGTGTTCGCCAACGGCGGCATCGTCTTCACCGGCACCCCGGAACAGCTGCAGGCCAGCGACGACCCGCTGCTGCGGCAGTTCCTGCGCGGCGAGCCCGACGGCCCGATCGCCTTCGACAGCGCCCGGCGCACGGAGGCGGCGTAATGGCCTTCGCCGAAGCCATCCGCTCGGTCGGCCGCGGCGGCCTGTTCTCGCTGTCGGTGCTGCGCGCATCGAAGCCGACCGCCGACTTCTTCGCCGAGCTCACCCGCGAGATCTACAAGATCGGCGCTCGATCGCTGCCGATCATCGCCGTCGGCGGCGCCTTCGTCGGCCTGTCGCTGACCCTGCTCGGCTTCCGCGCGCTGGAGACCTACGGCGCGGCCAACCAGGTCAGCGTGCTGATCGGCCTGGGCCTGTACCGCGAGCTGGCGCCGGTGCTGACCGCGCTGCTGTTCGTCGGCCGCGCCGGCAGCTCCATCGCCGCCGAACTGGGCCTGATGCGCGCCACCGACCAGATCACCGCGCTCGGCCTGATGGCGATCGACCCGGTCGCCAAGGCGGTCGCGCCGCGCTTCTGGGCGGCGGTGCTGACGGTGCCGCTGCTGGTCGCGTTCTTCAGCACCTTCGCCATTGCCGCCAGCTGGTTCCAGGCGGTGCAGGTGCTGGGCATCGACAACGGCATGTTCTGGCAGACGATGAAGGACGCGGTCGACTTCCGCGACGACTTCGTCCCGGCCTTCGTCAAGGCGGCGGTGTTCGGCGGCACCGCGGCGCTGGTGGCCTCCTACGTCGGCTACCACGCCGAACCGACCATCGAGGGCACTTCGGTCGCGACCACGCGCGCGGTGGTCAACGCCTCGCTGTTGGTGCTGATGTTCAACTTCGTGCTGTCGGCATTCCTGTTCCGGTGAGCCCCATGCATCGCATTCAGCCGCCTTCCGTACCCTTCGCAACATGCAACCAGCCGCCGCGCGCGGCTTCGAGGTAACCCACATGGCCACCCGCGGACCCCGTCTCGAATTCGCCGTCGGCGCCTTCCTCGTGCTGGCGCTGGGCTCGCTGCTGGTGCTGGCGATCGCCTCCACCAACGGCGAGTTCGGCTTCTCGCGCGACAGCTACGCGCTGGACGCGCGCTTCACCCAGGTCGGCCAGCTGCGTCCCAATGCGCCGGTGAAGATCGGCGGCGTCACCATCGGACGGGTGGAGAAGATCGACCTGGACCCGGTGAAGTTCGACTCCATCGTCACCCTCGCCATCGACAGCCGCTTCAACGAGATCCCGATCGACACCTCGGCCGGCATCCTCACCGGCGGCCTGCTCGGCGAGAGCTACGTCGGCCTGCAGCCCGGCGGCGACATGGAGGTGCTCGCGCCCGGCGAGGAAATCGCCTTCACCACGCCGGCGGTGGACCTGATCCAGATGGTCGGCAAGTACATGTTCAGCGGCGGTGGCGACAATCCGCCTCCGTCCAGCGGCGAAACGTCGTCCGCGCCGCCGGCGACCCCTGCTCCGGAAGAAGGAACGACCCCATGACCCTCCGCCTCCCCCGCCAGGCCATCGTCCTCGCCCTTGTCGCAGCCCTGGGCGCCGCCGCACCCGCGCTGGCGCTCGCCCAGGCGCAGCCGGCGCCGGCCGCCGCCAACATGCAGGGCGCCTCGCCCAGCCAGCTGGTGCTCGACAACACCCAGCGCGTGCTGAAGACGATCGATGCGCGCCGCACCGAGTTCACCGGCGACCGCGCCGCGCTGCAGGCCTTCGTCAGCGGCGAGTTCAACACCATGTTCGACCGCGACTACGCCGCGCGCCAGGTGCTCGGCCGCCACGGCCGCGGTGCCGCGGAAGCCGACGTCAAGGCCTTCAGTGACGCCCTCGGCGACAGCCTGATGCGCCGCTACGGCTCGTCCCTGCTCGACTTCAACACCCGCCTGCAGGTGCGCATCAAGTCGGAGACGGCGCTGCCGCGCGGCCTCGGCGTGAAGGTGTCGAGCGAACTGCTGCGCCAGGGCGCCGAGTCGATCCCGGTCGACTACCTGATGCGCCGCGTCGGCAGCGGCTGGCGCGTGTTCGACGTGATGGTCGAGGGCGTGTCCTTCGTGCAGACCTTCCGCCAGCAGTTCGACAGCGAACTGCAGCACAAGTCGATCGCGCAGGTCGCCCGTGAGCTGCGCAGCGGCCAGCTGTCGGTCAGCGCCGAGCCTTCGAATTAAATGACAATGGCGCCCGCCCCGGTGCAGCGCAACGGCGACGCGCTGGCGTTCGCCGGCACGCTCACGCGCGCGGTGGTGCCCGCGCTGTGGCCGCAGGCGCTGCGCGCGCTGCCCGGCGCGAAGCGCTTCGACCTGTCGGCGGTGACCGCCGTCGACAGCGCCGGCCTGGCCCTGCTGGTGGAGCTGGCGCAGCGCGCCGGAGGGGTGTCGGTCGACGGCGACCCGCCCGGCCTCGACGGCCTGCGCCGCGCTTACCGCTTGTCGCCCTCGCTGACGTTTGCGCAGGCATGAGGCCCGCGCGCTGATCCCGGAAGGACCGCCCCCATGACGCCGCTCCCCCGCCTGCGATTGCCCGCCCTGCTGCTGCCCCTGCTGCTCGCCGCCTGCGCCAGCGGCGGCGGTGCCCGCGACAGTGCGTCCACCGGCGCCCTGGTCGCGCCCGCGGACGCATCCACGGCCACCGCTTCGGTGCCGGACGAGACCGTGATGCCGGCGCCCGCGCCCGCCGCGGCGGAGGCGGTTGCGGACGGCGCGCATGTCGACGCGGTGGACACGGCCGCATCCAGCGAGGCGCAGTCCGACGTCGCCACGGCGGACGCCAGCGACGGCGCCCCCACCCAGGCCGAGCTCGACTACGCCGCGATCTACGACCCGATCTACGACCCGACCTTGCCCGCGCCCGCGCAGCTGCCGTCGAGCTACGACCCGTGGGAGAACTGGAACCGCCAGGTCCACCGCTTCAACAACGCCGTCGACCGCGGCATCGCCAAGCCGCTGGCCAAGGCCTACGCCCGCATCGTGCCGCGGCCGGTGCGGCTGGGCGTCGGCAACTTCTTCAACAACCTCGGCCAGCCGGTGAGCGCGCTCAACGCCCTGCTGCAGGGGCGGCCGAAGCAGGCCGGGCAGTCGCTCGGCCGCTTCCTGCTCAACAGCACGCTGGGCATCGGCGGCATCTTCGATCCGGCCTCGGACGCGAACCTGCCATACCGCAGCGAGGACTTCGGGCAGACGCTCGGCGTCTGGGGCTGGAAAAACTCGCGCTATGTCGAATTGCCGCTGTTCGGCCCGCGCACCCTGCGTGACACCTTCGGCCTGGTCGGCGACGCGCCGCTGGCGCCGCTGCGGCAGCTGGAGAACGACGAAGCCCGGATCTTCCTGCAGGGCCTGCAGCTGGTCGACGTGCGCACCCAGCTGTTCGCGGTCGACTCGATCCGCGAGGGCGCCGCCGACGACTACACCCTGGTGCGCGACGCCTGGCTGCAGCGCCGCAACTACCAGATCCAGTCCGACCGCCGCCAGCGCGACGACGAAGAGCTGCCCGACTACCTGCTCGACGACGAAGCCAACCCGATGGTGCCGGTCGACGTGATGCCGATCGTGCCGCTGTCGCCGACGCCCTGAGCCATACCCGTTCGTGATCAAGAGGGTGAACGTAGGAGCGGGCCATGCCCGCGACCCGCGCAGCCCGGACAACGTCGCTCGTCGGTCGCGCCCATGGGGCGCTCCTACGCCATTGGGCTCAGTCGTCGTCGCCGCTGTCGCCGGGTAACGCCTGGACCTCGTTGCCCGGCAGTGTTTCCACGCCCTTGAGCTGCTTCTCGATCGCGCGCGTGCGCACGCCGGCCTGCTTGATGCTGTTCTGCACGGTGTCGAGCTGCGTGGTCGCCTTCTCCAGCACGCCGGCGAACTTGCCGAACTCGGCCTTGACCGTGCCCAGCAGCTGCCACACTTCGCTCGAGCGCTTCTCGATCGCCAGCGTGCGGAAGCCCATCTGCAGGCTGTTGAGCAGCGCCAGCAGGGTGGTCGGCCCGACCAGCGTCACCCGGAACTCGCGCTGCAGCGCGTCGAACAGCCCCGGCCGGCGCAGCACTTCCGCGTACAGGCCCTCGGTGGGCAGGAACAGCAGCGCGAAGTCGGTGGTGTGCGGTGGCGCGAGGTACTTGTCGCGGATGCGCTTGGCCTCGACCTTGACCTGTCGCTCCAGTCCCGCCGCCGCCGCATTCACCGCCTCGACGTCGGCGCGGTCCTGCGCATCGAGCAGGCGCTCGTAGTCCTCGCGCGGGAACTTGGCGTCGATCGGCAGCAGGATCGGTGCATCGCCGCCGCCGGGCAGGCGCACCGCGAACTCCACGCGCTCGCTGCTGCCGGGCACGGTGGCGCAGTTGCTTTCGTACTGCTCGATGGTGAGCACCTGCTCCAGCAGCGCGCCCAGCTGCACTTCGCCGAAGATGCCGCGGGTCTTGACGTTGGTCAGCACCCGCTTGAGGTCGCCGACGCCGGTGGCCAGCTGCTGCATCTCGCCCAGCCCGCGCTGCACCTGCTCCAGTCGTTCCGATACCAGCTTGAACGAGGCGCCGAGCCGCGTTTCCAGCGTCGACTGCAGCTTCTCGTCCACCGTCTCGCGCATCCGCTCCAGCTTCTGCGCGTTGTCCGCCTGCAGCCGCTGCAGCTGTTGCTCCAGGGTCGCGCGCATCTCGCCGATGCGCTGCTCGTTGCGCTGGGTCAGCTCGCCGACCCGTTGGCCGAGACCTTCCTCGAAGCGCTTCTGCTGCTGCGCCGAATCGTTGCGCGCCTTGCGCGCGTCCTCCAGCAGCCCGTCGCGCAGCAGGTCCAGGCGCTGGTCGGTGCGCGTGGCGAGGTCGTCCAGGCGGCGCCCGAAGCCGTCGATGCGCTGCTCCTGCGCCAGCGACAGGCTGTCGAGCTGCTGGCGCAGCTCGCCGCGGCCGTCGCGCTGTTCCTCGCGCAGCGCACGCTCCAGGCGCGCTTCCGGCCGCCGCAGCAGCAGCACGACCAGCAGCGCCAGCACCAGGGCCAGCAGGCCAACCGCGAGGATCAGGAGAGTCTGGGAATCCATCGGCACAGTGTAGGGCGGCGCGGTCTCACCGCGTGATCCAGCTACGAGACCGGCAACGGCGACGACGCGGCCGACTCCGGCTGGGCGGGATGACAGTGTTTCAGCGTTGCCCTAAGGTGGCCGCCATTCACGACCGGCGGGAGAGGGTAGCGTGCGCAACATCTACCGGAACATCGCACTGGGCAGTGCCCTCGCCGCGACCGCGGGCGTCGGTGCCGGCGACCGCATCACCGGGCAGTCCTTCGCCACCCGCAGCGAGGTCTACGCCCCGCACGCGATGGCGGCCACCTCGCATCCGCTGGCGACCCAGGTCGCGCTGGACGTGATGAAGGCCGGCGGCTCCGCGGTCGACGCGGCGATCGCCGCCAACGCCGCGCTCGGGCTGATGGAGCCGACCGGCAACGGCATCGGCGGCGACCTGTTCGCGATCGTGGGGGATCCGAAGACGCGCAGGCTGCACGGCTACAACGGCTCGGGGCGTTCGCCGAAGTCGCTGACCCTGGCCGAGTTCGAGCGGCGCGGGCTGACCGAGATCCCGGCGCACGGGCCGCTGCCGGTGACGGTGCCGGGCACGGTCGACGGCTGGTTCGCGCTGCACGAACGCTTCGGCAAGCGCAGCATGGCGCAGAACCTCGCGCCCGCGATCCGCTATGCGCGCGAGGGCCATCCGGTGCACGAAGTCATCGCGTATTACTGGGACCGCTCGGTGCCGCGGCTGTCGAAATGGCCGGGCTTCAGCGAACAGTTTACGATCGACGGCCGCGCTCCGCGTACCGGCGAGAGCTGGAAGAATCCGAACCTCGCCGATACCCTGCAACGGATCGCCGACGGCGGTCGCGACGCGTTCTACGCCGGCGAGATCGCGCGCACCATCGACGCGTACTTCAAGGCCAACGATGGCTTCCTCTCCTACGAGGATCTTGCTGCACACCGAGGCGAGTGGGTCGACCCCGTTTCCACCAACTACCGTGGCTACGACCTCTGGGAACTGCCGCCGAGCGGGCAGGGCATCGCCGCGTTGCAGATCCTCAACCTGCTCGAACCCCATGACCTGAAGTCCTACGGCTTCGGCAGCCCCGAACACGTGCATCTGTTCGTCGAGGCCAAGAAGCTGGCCTTCGCCGACCGCGCACGCTGGTACGCCGACCCCGCGTTCCATCCGGCGCCGGTGGCGAAGCTCATCTCGAAGGACTACGCGCGCGAGCGCGGCAAGCTCATGTCGATGGACCGTGCGCTGCGCGAAGTGCAGCCGGGCACGCCGAAGCAGCTCGACGAGGGCGACACCATCTACCTGACCGTCGCCGACAGCGAGGGCATGATGGTCTCGCTGATCCAGTCCAACTACCGCGGCATGGGCAGCGGCATGGCGCCGCCGGGGCTGGGCTTCATCCTGCAGGACCGCGGTGAGCAGTTCGTGCTCAGGGCCGACCACCCCAACGGCTACGCGCCGGGCAAGCGCCCGTTCCACACCATCATCCCGGCATTCGTGACCAGGGACGGCAAGCCCTGGCTGTCGTTCGGCGTGATGGGAGGCGCGATGCAGCCGCAGGGCCACGTGCAGATCCTGCTCAACCTGATCGACTTCGGCATGAACCTGCAGGAAGCCGGCGACGCGCCGCGGATCCAGCACGACGGCTCGACCGAACCGGCCGGCCAGAATGTCGCGATGACCGACGGCGGCGAGGTCGACCTCGAATCCGGCTTCCCCTACGCCACCGTGCGCGCGCTGATGCGCAAGGGCCACAGCGTGCGCTTCGCCGACGGCCCCTACGGCGGCTACCAGGCGATCATGGTCAACCCGAACGGCGGCTGGATCGGCGCCAGCGAATCGCGCAAGGACGGGCAGGCCGCAGGCTATTGAAGCGTGCTAGCGTCTTTCTGCCGGCAAGGAAAGATGGGCCAGGCAACAGTCGTTCGATCTTCGCGGCCCACACGGGGAGGGAAGCAGGGATGGGAAACCTTCCGTCGAAGGGGGTGATGCGGGTCCTGCTGCTGCTGTTGGCGGCGCTGACGGCGTGTCCGGCCGCTGCAGCCATTCGCGAGGTGCGTGCGGACGAACGCGTTGTCGTCCCGCAGGGAAGCGGCCTGCTGCTGGTCGCCGTGGACAGCGAGCGGGCGCTGCAGTCAGTGAGCATCCGCCGCAGCGACGCGCTGCTGGGCTCGGAAACCCTGCGCGCGCTGCCGGCGGGGACGACCAAGCGTCTGTACCTGGTGCCGGCCGGAAGCTACCGCTGGACCAATGTGCGTGAAGGGGGCACCCGCTACCAGATGTCCGACGACGACGAGTACTCGTTCACCGTCAGTGCGGGCGTGGTCAACTATCCGGGGCACCTCGTCTACCGATCGCTGGACGAGCGCCGGGTATTGGCCCATGTCGCCAATCGCGGCCTGCTGGCGATGGACTGGCTGCGACAGACGCACGCGCAGCTGGCGCGGGACCACGCGTTCGAGTATCGCGGCCACTATCCCGATCCGTTCCCGGCGTTCTACCGCGAGCATGGCGCGCCGGCGGCGGGGCCCGTGACCCCGCCCGGCCCACTGCCCGCCCCCGGCCCGCTGCCGCTGCCGGTGGACGTGCTGTGGAAGCCGATCGAGCTGGAACTGGTCGGACTCAATCCCGGCGGTGACATCGTCGCCACCGTCGAGCGCAGCAAGCGCGACGACGAGACGCGCTGGATCCTGCGCCTGATCGACCTGCGCGGCGAGGAGTCGCGGCCGGTGCTGGAATCCCCGGTGGAGATCACCCGCATCCACTGGTCCGGCGATCGCACCCTGGTGGTCAGCTGCAGGGAATCCGGGCAGCTCGACACGCTGTTCGTGCTGCACATCCGCGGCGAGGTCGGGCAGTGGGCCATCGAGCGGCTGCGGTTCCCGTACAAGGGCCGGCTGGTCGACCCGCTCGAAGGCGACCCCGGGCACGTCCTGTTCGCCAGCGTCTACCTCGACAATGTCGCCGCGGGTGTCCAGGTCCACAAGGTGCCGATCTCGGACCAGCGCTCGCTCGACAGGTTCCGCTTCAGCCGCAAGACTGCCCTCGGTCGCAGCGTCCGCGAAGGACGCGAATGGTTCACTGACGGCAGCGGCGAGCTGCGTGCAGCGATCGCATACCGCGACGACCATCATGTGCTGCTGCATGGCCGCGATGGCGAGTTCCGCGAAGTGATGGTGCTCGACGAGGCAGGCGCGTTCACGCCGCTCGGCCTGTCGGCCGACGGCAACCTCGTCTATGGCGCCAGCGACAAGGACCGCGAGCAGCGCGATCTGGTCGAGTTCGATCCCGGCACAGGCCGGATCACGCGCACCGTGTTCTCGCGTCCGCGCGTGGACGTGCAGAGCGCCCTGTTCGACCCGTCCCATGCGCTGATCGGGGTCACCTACTACGAGGAGGGCCTGCTGGTCAGCGAGTACTTCGACGAGGCCGGTCGGATGATGCAGGAACGCCTGCAGCGCGCGTTTCCCGGCAAGACCGTGCGCATCCTCGATCGCGACGCCGCGTCGAGGCAGGTCCTGCTGCTGGTCGGCGGCAGCGACCAGCCCAGCGAGGTCTACCACCTCGACGCGGCGGCGGGCACGGCTGCGCTGCTGCTGCAGATGCAGCCGTGGCTGGAAGGCCACGCGTTCCGACCTTCGACCGTGGTCCGCGCGACCGCCGCCGACGGCTTCCCGATCGAGGCCTACCTGACGTTGCCGGAAGCAGGCGCGCCGCCGCCGCTGGTGGTGCTTGCGCACGGCGGGCCGATCGGCATCCGCGATACCCGCTACTTCGATCCGGAAGTGCAGTTCCTCGCCTCGCTCGGCTACGCCGTGCTGCAGGTGAACTTCCGCGGGTCGGAGGGCTACGGGAGGGAGTTCCGCGAGGCCGGCAGGCGCAGCTACGGCAGCCTGATCGAGGACGACATCGACGCGGCGCTGTCGGTGGTCCTGGCCGGCAACAAGATCGACCGCGAACGGATGTGCGCGATGGGCAGCAGCTACGGCGGCTATTCCTCGCTGGTGTCGGCGATCCGCTGGCCCGGGCGGTTCCGCTGCGTGGTGTCGATCGCGGGCGTCAGCGACCGGATCCTGTTTTTCACCGCCAGCGACACCGGGCGCAGCAAGGAAGGCCGCAAGCTGCTCGAGGAGGCGATCGGCGACCCGCGTACGGCGACGGACGAGATGCTGGAGTTTTCGCCGCTGTACCGCTACCGGGAGATCGACGTGCCGGTGCTGCTCGCACACGGCACAGAGGATCTGCGCGTGGACTTCGAACACAGCCGCAGGCTGTCGCGGATGTTGTCCGAAGCCGGGCGTCCGCCGACCCTGCTGGCGCTGGAGGGCGAAGGCCATTCGTTCGAGGACGAGGCCAACGTGAAGGCCTTGTGGGAAGCGGTTGCGGGTTTCCTGCGCGCGCATCTCGACCCGCCGCGCGGAGGGCGTGCCGCTGCGCCGGCTTCGATGGACTGATCCGGACTGCACAAGCCGCCGGGTCGCTATGCTGTGCAACCCCGCCCGAGCGATCCGCGCACCATGACCAGACTCCTGCTGTTCGCCGCACTGCTCCTGCTCCTGCCCGCCGCCCAGGCGCAGGAGTGGAACGACGCCGACCCGACGATGCTCGCGGCGGAGGCGGCGCAGCAGGCCTACGCGACACGGCTGGCCAACACGCTGGATCGCGACGGCGGTGCGCGCGAGCGGGCGCTGGCCGTGCTGCTGCGCAGGGCCGGGCAGCCGCAGGCGGGAGCGAGCGGCGGCAATGCGCCGTCGCGGCCGACGCCGCCGGATCCGCAGGCCGAGGCGCGGCTGCGCGAGGCGCTGGCGAAGGCCGGCGGCGATGTCCTCGCGCTGCAGCTGCTGGCGGCCGCCAGTGCGGACCAGCCAGCGCTGCGCCAGGAGGCCGCGCGCCGCTGGCGGGACGCCGATCCGGGCAATCTCGTGCCGCTGCTGCAGGCCGGGCTGACGACCGAGGCGCTGCTGGCGCAGGCGCGCGGCGCCACCCGCGCCGACGCGCACATGTACGAGGGCATGCGCTGGATCATGTCGGTCCATCGCCGCCATTCGCCGACCGCAGCCGAACAATCAGCGCTGGCCGCAGGCCAGGCGTTCGACCCGGACACGTTCGCGGCACTGTCGGCGAGCGGGCTGTGGGCGATGACCGTGATGCCCGGCTACGGCTCCCCGCTGGAGGCCTGCGGCGAGCGCATGCTGCGCGCGGTGCCGGCGCGCGCCGGGGATTGCCGACACGTGGCCGACCTGCTGGTCGACCACGCCGATACGGTCGCCGGGCAGGTGGTCGGGCTGGCGATCCTGCACGAGCTCGCGACCACGCCCGCCGAGCGCGAAGCAGTCGCCCGACGCCAGCGGCCCATCGATTGGCGGATGCTCGAATGGGGCCGCACGGTCTCGGCACAGGACGACCAGGGCATCGCCCAGTTCGTGCGCCTGCTGGCCGATCCGTCGATTGAAAGCGAGCGGCAACTGGCCGACCGTGTGCTGCAGGAGGCGGGGATCGCGCTCGATCCGCCGGAGGGCTGGACGCCGCCGCGGCGGTAGGGCTCCTTCAAGCGACCAACAGCATGAATGTTGTCATCCCGAGCGCAGCGAGGGATCTGCTCCTGCGCATCATGCCGAGGAGCAGATCCCTCGCTGCGCTCGGGATGACATTCTGTCAGGGGCTCTTGGCTTGCCAAGCCCGGCCGCAAGTCGCGTGCGGCTCCCTTTGTCGCGGAGCCGCTACCTACTCGTGCCGCAACGCCGCGATCGGATCCAGCTGCGCCGCCTGCCGCGCGGGATAGACGCCGAAGGCGAGGCCGACCAGGGCGCAGAACGCCGCCGACAGCAGGATCGGCAGCGGCGCCCACGCCACCTGCCAGCCGGCGAAGGTCGCGATCAGGTAGGCCAGCACCGCGCCGAACAGCAGCCCCAGCAGCGCGCCGGAAATGCAGATCACGCTGGCCTCGCGCAGGAACTGCGCGATCACGTCGCGCCGTCGCGCGCCCAGCGCGCGCAGCAGGCCGATCTCGCGCCGCCGCTCCAGCACGTTGGCGAGCATGATGTTCATGATGCCGATGCCGCCGACCACCAGGCTGATGACCGCGATCGCGCCCATCACCACCTGGAAGATGCGCTGCGTCTGCTGGTGCTGCTGGAACAGCTGCTGCGGCACCACCAGCTGGTAGTCCGCGATCCCGGCGTGGCGCTGGTCCAGCACGGCGGCGAGCACGCCCGCGCCGGCCGCGAGCTGGGTGGGCGAATCCAGGCGCAGCAGGAAGCGGTCGACTTCGTCCTCCTGCGGCTGGAAGCGGAAGCGCGCCCGCGCGCTCGCCAGCGGCACGTAGACGCGGTTGCTCTCCGACCCCAGCTGCACGCCCTCGAAATCGTCCGCGCCGAGGTCGCGGTCGGCGAGCACGCCGACGACCTCGAGCCAGACATGGTTGACCTTGAGCAGTTGCCCGACCGGGTCAAGGTCGGGAAACAGGTCCGACGCCACCTGGTGGCCGAGCACCGCGACCGCGGCCAGCGCGCGGTCGTCGTCGTCGCCCAGTGCGCGGCCTTTCGCCACCCGCAGCGAGGACAGCTCGAACCAGTCCGGGCTGATGCCGCTGGCCTGCGCGTCGCTGCGGCCATGGTCGCTGAACACGGTATGGCTGCGGATGCGCTTCTCGGCGGCGAACTTGTCCGCGCCCGGCACCACCGCCAGCGCGGCGCGGGCGTCGGCGACGCTCAGGCCGAGGCTGCGCGCGCGCGATTCCTTCAGCGTCGCCTCGTCCTGCGGCCTCACCTCGGCGATCAGGTTGCGCAGGCCGAGGCTCTCGACCAGGCGCAGGGCTTCGCGCTTGCTGCCTTCGCCCACCGCCTGCATCGCCACGATCGCGCCGACGCCGAAGATCAGGCCGAGCAGGGTGAGCAGGGTGCGCAGGCGCCGGCGCCACAGTTCCTCGACCGCTTCGCGCCAGACCGGCGGCAACTTCGACAACCAGCGGTTCACTGCGCGTCTCCCGCACCGGCACCGGCGCCTGCCGCCGACACGTCTTCGCCGGTGGACGAATCCGCATCGTCGCCACCGGGCTTGAGCGGAAGCTCGCTGCCGCCGGCCGACAGCAGCACCTCGTCGCCCGCCGCCAGCCCCGACCGCACCTGCGAGCGCGCCGTGCCGCGCACCCCCAGTTCGACCGCGCGCCGCTCGAAGCCCGAGCCGTTGCGCACCTGCACCCAGTGCCTGCCGTCGTCCTGTTCGATGGCGACGTTGGCCACGCTCAGCATCGCCGGCTCGTGCAGCAGGATGACCTTCGCGGCAAAGCGCTGTCCGGGCACGAATCCATACTGCTCGATTGCTTCGGTCGGCACCGGCGCGCGCATCGACAGGTATTTCACCGGACTCTCGCGGTCGAGCACGGTGGCTGCGCTGGCGACCCAGCCCAGCTCGCTGGCGAAGGCCTGGTCTGGCCGGCCCAGCGGATGCAGTTCGACCCGGTTGCCGGCCTTGATCCCCTGCGCCTCGATCTGCGGCAGGTCGATCTGCACCTCCATCGCCGCGGTGTCCGGCAGGCTGCCGTACTCCTGTCCGGCGCGCAGGGTCGCACCCACCATCGGCTTGTCGCCGGACCAGTTGGGCGTCAGCAGCAGCACGCCGTCGTTGGGCGCGCGCAGTTCCAGCGCGTCGAGGTCGTCGCGACGGGTCCTGGCATTGAGGTCGAAGGTCGCGCGCTGGGCATCGAGCACCGCCAGTTCGGCGCCGCCGCGGGTCGCCGACTGGCCGCGCTGCCATTCCAGCGTGTCCTGCCGCGCTTCGAGGTAGCGCGAATCTTCGATCGCATCGAGCACTTCGTTGCGCGCCATGGTGCTGAGGTCGGCATCGGCATAGCGACGGGCGATGCCGAGCTGCACCGCCACCTGCGACAGGTCGACATCGACGCGGTCGCGCGAGGACTGCAGCTCGCCCTGCTTGGCCAGCCGCGACAGGGCATTGCGCTGCAGGTCGATCAGCGCCTGGTCGAGCTGCTGCTTGCCTTCGTCGGCGCGGAACTTCGCCAGCACCTCACCCTTCTTCACCACACTGCCCTCGGGCAGCATCCACTCCACCTGGCGCGGCGACCAGTTGCGGCCGGGGACACTGAGCGGCGTCGGTTTGGCCGAGCGCAGTTCGCCTTCGCCGTGCATGCTGAGCACCAGTTCGCCTGCGCGGACGATTTCGCTGGCGGGCGGGGTAGCGTCGTCGCTGCATGCGGCGAGCGCGAGCAGCATCGGCAGTAGAAGGCCCAAGCGCTGGTTGACTCGACCTGTTCCCGATTGAACACCGGATTCGTGACGCGTACTGCTTCGCCGTACCCTCATCCGCCCTTCGGGCACCTTCTCCCGGAGGGAGAAGGGATCAAAGCCCCTCTCCCTTTGGGGCGATGCCGCACCGCTTGCGCGCGATTGGCGCGCGTGCGGCTGAGCGCCCGCGCTGCTGGCGCGGGCAGGGGCGCGGAGCGGGGGTTGGGGTGAGGGTGCGGCGAAGCGATGCAGGCGCCGATCGCGACAGTCATTCATCGTGGCGCTCCCGCCACCTGGTCCGGCACCGTGACCTCGACCCGCACCGACTGGCCCGGGCGCAGGCGCACGGCCTGGTCGTCGAGGCGGATCTCGACGTCGACGATCGGGATCGGCTGCACCTGCGACTTGCTGCGCACCGTGCGCCCGATCTCGGTGACGGTGCCGCGATGCACGCTGCCGCCGCCGCCTTCGACCACGATCCGCGCCGGCGCGCCCGCCGCCACGCGCAGCAGGTCGCGTTCGGGCAGCTCGGCGCGCACGGCGAGGGCGTCGCTGTCGGGAATCTCGGCGACGGTCTGGCCGCGCCACACCTGTGAGCCGACGTCGAACTTCTCGCCGTTCCAGCCGCTCTTGTGCATCATCACGCCCGAACGCGGTGCAACGATGCTCAGTTGCGCCAGCGAATCCTGCAGGCGGTCGACATCGGCCTGCAGTTGCCCCAGCTCGGACTGCAGCAGGCGTCGTTCCTGCCGGCGCTGTTCCGCCGCCAGTCCTTCGCGGCGCGCGGTCAGCTGCATCCGCCGTTCGGCGCGGCGACGTTCCTCCACCAGCTTGTCGTACTGCAGGGCCGCGATCAGTTCGCGTGGCTGTTCGGTCTTGCGTTCGGCCTTGTCCAGCGTCGCCTGCGCCTCGGCGGTCAGCAGCTGTTCGGTGCGCTCGCGCTCGGCCAGGTCGAGGTCGAGCTTTTCCAGCTCGCGCTGCTTCTCCTGCAGCTGGCTGCGCTTCTCGTTGAGCTGCTGCACGATCTGGTTGCCGTCGAACGCCAGCACCACGTCGCCCTGCTTGACCGGCTCGCCGTCGGGCGCGAGCTGGGTGACGTTGAAGTTCCAGACGCGGTCGATCATCGGTGGCATCAGCGAGGATTTCTCGAGCGCATAGACCTCGCCGTCGATGCGCAGCGTCGCCGCCTGCGCCACGAGCGGCAATGACACCAGCAGCGCCAGCCAGCCGCGGCGGCCGATCACGGCATGGCCCCGCTGGCGTCGGCGACGTCGCGCACGATGGCGCGTGCGCTCATGCCGGGCAGCAGCTTGAGCTGGCCGGCGTCGAAATCGATGTCGACGCTGAAGTAGCGGCCCTGGCCCCATTCTGGCCGCCGCTCGGGCGCGCCGGAGATCGCGGCGATCCTGCCCTCGACGCGGCTGCCCGGATGGGCATCGAAGCTCAGCTCGACCGCCTGCCCGGCCTGCAGGCCGCGGCGGTCGGGCTCCAGCGCCCAGGCGCGGACGCGGGTGCCACTGCCGCTGACCACCTCGCCGGCGCGGCTGCCGGGCATGGTCGACGAGCCTTCGTCGATGCGGCCGCCGATCCAGTTGTTGTTGAAGCCGTGCACGACGTAGCCGTCGCGATCGGCGCGCACTTCCGAGGTGCGCACCATGAACGA
Source organism: Luteimonas sp. (assembly GCA_035444805.1). GTDB lineage: Bacteria > Pseudomonadota > Gammaproteobacteria > Xanthomonadales > Xanthomonadaceae > Luteimonas. Next base: position 40,747 of record DAOMPM010000008.1, read on the forward strand.
ATGGTAGGCGTGCTGGATCTGCAGCTTGTCCACCTCCAGTCGCACGTCCTCGCGCCGGCGCGCGACGACCTGCCGCGCTTCGTCCAGCTGCCTGCGCTTGAGCGCGGCTTCGCGCGTGGCGCGATCGAGTTCACCCTGGTAACGGTCGTAGTCGAGGTCGGCGATCAGCCCCTTCGGGATCGTCGCGTCGATCTTCGCGGTCGCGAGCTCAGCCTCGGCATCGACCAGCGCCAGTTCGGCGTCGAGCGCCTTGACCTCGAGCTCCGCGATGTCCTTGTCGCCCTTGGCGCGGGTCTGCTCGATGCGCGCCTCCAGGTCCGGGATCATCGACGCCGACTGTCCCGGGTCGATGCGCAGCACCACGTCGCCCTGCTTCACCGGATCGCCCTCGGGCACGAAGAAGCGGATCACCACCGGCGCCGAATTCGACTGCGGGGTGATGATGTTCTGCGCATCGGTGGAGCGCACCTCGCCGGTCAGCACCACGACCGCGTTCGCGGCCGGGGTGGCCGCCAGCAGCGCGCCGGCGAACAGGAGTTCAGTGCAGCGACGAGTCATGCTCGATCCTGCCGTCGCGCAGGCGCACCTGGCGGGGCGCGCGTGCGGCGATGTCGTTGTCGTGGGTCACCATCACCACCGTCTGCCCGCCCTTGTGGACCTCGTCGATCAGCGCCAGCACGTCGGCGGCGCTCTTCGAGTCGAGGTTGCCGGTGGGTTCGTCGGCCAGCAGCAGCGCCGGCTTGAGCAACATGGCGCGCGCGATCGCGGCGCGCTGCATCTGGCCACCGGACAGTTCATTGGGGCGGTGGTCGCGGCGTCCGGACAGTCCGACGCGCTCGAGCAACTCGTCGGCGCGCGCATGCACGCCGGGCGGCGGCTGGCGATGGAAGCGCAGCGGCAGCAGCACGTTCTCCAGCACGCTCAGCCGCGGCAGCAGGTGGAAGCTCTGGAACACGAAGCCGATGCGGCGGTTGCGGATGTCGCTGCCGGCCTCGTCGTCGAGCGTGGCGACGTCGCGGCCCTCGATCAGGTAGCGGCCGCTGGTGGGATGGTCGAGGCAGCCGAGGATGTTCAGCAGGCTCGACTTGCCCGAGCCGGACTGCCCGGTGATCGCGACGAAGTCACCGGTGCCGACCTTGAGGTCCACGCCGGCCAGCGCGCGCACCGTCTGTCCGCTCATCGCGTAGTGCCGATGCACTTCCTGCAGTTCGATCATGCCTTGCGCTTTCCCTTGTCCATCCTGGAGCCCGGCCCTGGTGCCTGCGCGATCGCAACGCCCGCAGGCATGGACAGTGTCGCCAGCGAAAGGTTCCGCTGGCATGTGCCGATGGTACGGTGCATGTAGCTGTGGATGCGGCACGAGGCCGGAAGGTCGCGCGGGCGGCGCGCCCGCAAGCCAGGGCGACTCAGTCCGCCGGCACCGTGCGCCCCAGCGCCCAGGCGCGCAGGGCCTCGACCTGTTCGCGCATCAGCACCGACAGCGGACGGGTCTGCCGGAGTTCGGCGCGCAGCAGGAAATCATTCAGGGGCGCGCCGTTCGCATGCGCGGCATAGAGCGCGGCGACGATCGCCTGTTCGATCTCGGCGCCGGAGAAGCCGTCCGCGGCCTGCGCCAGTGCCGGCAGGTCGAACTGCGCCGGATCCAACCCGCGGCGGCGCAGGTGCAGCGCGAACACCTGGGCGCGGGTGTCGGCATCGGGCAGGTCGACGAAGAAGATCTCGTCGAAGCGGCCCTTGCGCAGCAGTTCGGCCGGCAGTTCGTGCACCTGGTTGGCGGTGGCGACCAGGAACACCTTCGACTTGCGCTCGGCCATCCAGGTCAGCAGGTAGCCGAGCACGCGCCGCGAGACGCCGCCGTCGCCGTCGGCGCTGCTGGCGGCCAGGCCCTTCTCGATCTCGTCGATCCACAGCACGCATGGCGCCAGCTGCTCGGTCGAGGCCAGGGCGGTGCGCAGGTTGGTCTCGGTTTCGCCGTGGTACTTGGCGTAGAGCGTGCCGAAGTCCAGCCGCACCAGCGGCACGCCGAAGCCGCCGGCCACGGCCTTGGCCAGCAGCGACTTGCCGCAGCCCTGCACGCCGAGCAGCAGGATGCCCTTGGGCGGATCAAGTTGATAGGAGCCGGGCCCGGACGGGGCGTCGCCCTCGGCGAACACACCCCGGCGCTGTTCGATCCAGCGCTTGAGTCTGCGCGCGCCGGCGACGTCGGCGAATTGCGCGGTGTCGTACTCGTAGTGCAGCTGGCCGCTCTTGTTGAGCAGCTCGAACTTCAGCTTCGCCAGCCTCGGCAGGTCGTCCACCCCCAGCGCGCCGTCGTCGAAGATCAGGTGTCGCGCGATGCGGCGCGCGTCGCTGGCGTCGAGGCCCTGCAGGTTGCGCACGATCCGGCGTACCGCGTCGGCGTCGGCCTCGACCCGCTTGCCGCCGTGCTCGCGCTGGTAGGCGGTCGCTTCCTCGCGCACGATCTTCAGCAGCGCGTTGGCATCGGGCAGGCGCGGGCGGAAGCGAGTGGCCTTGGCCTCCAGCTCCGGCGGCAGCTCGACCTTGTGCCCGACCAGCACCAGGGTGTGCGGCAGGCAGTCGCGCCGCTGCAGGATCTCGCGCAGCTGGCGCTGGGTGCTGGCGTAGCCGAGGTAGGGATGGAAGTCGAGCAGCAGGTAGATGCCGCGCTGGTCGGCACCGCGGATCGCGGCGAGGGTGGTGCTGGCGTCGGGCGGGGCGTCGGCCGGGTCCTCGCGGTCGAGGTCGATGCGGCGCAGGCCCTCGGTGATCGACCAGCGGTACAGGGCGCGCCAGACCCGGGTCAGCGACTGCCGGAACAGCTCCACCACGCGCGCCTCGTCCGGCGTCTCGACCACGATCAGCGGGGTGTCGGCGCGGATCAGCGCCACGAGGTCCTGCAGGTCGCTCATGCACGGGCGGTCGGTGGAGGCGGGCTGACGATAGCAGACGCGCCAGCGCGGGAGCGTCCGTGCGGGCCGCATGTGGGCGGCGGATGCGCAGGGGCATTTGTAAAGATCTCGTCAAGCCCGCGCAGACATCGGCCTTGTGTTCGCGACCTTGACGCGGCCAGTGTACGCTCGCGGCTCGTTCCCAAGGCGGAGGCAGTGGATGAAGACCGTGCTGGTGGCCAGTTCCAAGGGCGGTGTCGGCAAGACCACGATCGCAACCCACCTGGCCGCGGAATCCGCGCTGGCGGGCCGCAAGACCGTCCTGATCGATGCCGATCCGCAGGGCTCGTCCACCCGCTGGGCCGAGCGCCGCGCCGCGCTGGACAGCGCGGTGCTGCCGATCGACGGCAGCAGCCGCCACAAGAGCGCGTGGAGATCGATCCCCGAAGGCAGCGACCGGGTGGTGATCGACGCGCCGGCTGGCGCCCACGCCGACGCGCTGGAGGTCTACCTCGACCACGCCGACGCGCTGGTGGTGCCGGTGCTGCCCTCGGCGCTGGACATCGACGCCACCGTGCCCTTCCTCAACGCGCTCGCCAAGCACCCCCGGGTGCGCAAGGGCGAGCTGCGGGTGGGCCTGGTCGGCAACCGCCTGCGGCCGTGGACCAATGCCTCGCAGCAGGCGATGGAGCTGCTGCAGCAGTGGCCGTATCCGCTGGTGGCGCAGCTGCGCGACAGCCAGGCCTATGTGATGCTGGTCGGTTTCGGCAAGAGCCTGTTCGACTACCACTCGGCCCAGGTCCGCGAGCACCAGGCCGACTGGCAGCCGCTGTTGAAATGGCTCAAGCGCGCCTGAGCCCGGGAGACGGCATCGATGCGTGAACTGATCCTGCTGCGGCACGCCCACGCCGAACCGCCCCAGCCCGGGCAGTCGGACTTCGACCGGCCGCTGTCGGCCGAGGGCCTGGCCGAGGCCGAGGCCGTGGCCACCTGGCTGCGCGACAAGGGCTTGGCCCCGGACCGGGTGCTGTGTTCCCCGGCGCGGCGCACGCGCGAGACGCTCGACGCGGTGGTCGAAGCCGTGGGCAACCTCGACAAGCGCCTGGAGCCGTCGATCTACGAGGCCATGCCGGGCACCCTGGCCGGTCTGGTCGACGCCCACCGCGACGCCGACCGACTGCTGGTGGTCGGCCACAACCCGGGCCTGGAGCGGCTGCTGGCGCTGCTGCACAGCGGCCAGTCGGGCGACTACCGCGGCATGCCGCCGGCGGCGATCGCGGTGCTGGCGCTGCCGGCCGGGGCGGTGATCGAACCGGGCGTCGCCACCGTCTCCGCGTTCTGGTGGCCGTGAAGCCGGACCCCGCGTCGATGTCCCGGGCGAGATGGTGGTGGCTGGCGCTGGCGGCGTGCCTGGCGGCGCCGCTGGCCGCGGCCGAGATCGACACCGCGCAATCGCGCATCGGCTTCACCCTCAAGACCCGCTGGGGCCAGGAGCTGGAGGGGCGTTTCCCGCAGTGGCGGGGCGCGATCGTGTCGGTACCCGGGCAGCGCCGGCAGGTGCAGCTGCAGCTGCCGACTGGCGACGTCGAGATCCTCGGCTATCCGCAGTACTCGAAGATCACCCGCGGCAAGGGCTTTTTCGACGCCGACCGGCATCCGCTGGTGGAGTTCACGTCCGACCCCTACAGCGAAGAGCTGCTGCGCAAGGGCGGCCTGCTCGGCGGCGCGCTGACCATCCGCGGCGTTCGCCGGCGCGAGGTATTCGAGGTCGTGCCGGCGACCTGCGATCGTCCGAGCATCGATTGCGACGTGGTCGCCACCGGCGTGGTCTACCGCAGCGACTACGCGATGGACCGCTGGGGCTTCGCGCTCTCAGACCGGGTGGTGTTCTCGCTGCACATCCGCACGCGGCCGACGCCGAAGGCGCCGTGACCGCGGCACTGCGTGCCCTGCTGGTGCTGCTGGTGCTGGCCTGCGGCGGCTGCGCCAGCCTGTCGGCCGTGCAGCGCGACCAGGCCGCGCGGATCGCCGCCGACGCGCGCTCGACCGCGGTCGACTGCGACCTGCCCACCGGCTGCGCGCGGCCCTCGCCGCTGCGCGAACTGGGCGTGCGCGCCTGGGCCCGGAGCACGCCGGAGCAGCCGCGGCACTACGCGCTGTTGCTCGAGTACGGCCAGGATGCGCTGGTCGCGCGCCTGGACCTGATCCGCGGCGCGACCGCGACCATCGACCTGCAGACCTACATCTTCGACGAGGACGACGCCGGTCACCTGGTGCTCGACGAGCTGATGGCCGCGGTGCGCCGCGGCGTGCGCGTGCGGGTGCTGGTCGACCAGCTCTCGGCGCTGCGCCAGGCCGACACCCTGGCGGCACTGGCCTCGGCCCACGTCAACTTCGAGATCCGCATCTACAACCCGGTGCTCGAACGCGCCCACATCACCTATCCGATGTACGCCTGGGCGGCGGCCTGCTGCTGGCGCCGGCTCAACCAGCGCATGCACAGCAAGCTGCTGCTGGTCGACGGCATCGTCGGCATCACCGGCGGCCGCAACTACCAGGACGACTATTACGACTGGAACCCGGAGTTCAACTTCCGCGACCGCGACGTGCTGGTCAGCGGCCCGGCGACCGTCGACATGGCGGCGAACTTCGACGCGTTCTGGAACGCCCGGCTGAGCGTGCCGGTGGCACGGCTCGACGACGTCGGCCGCCACCTGCTGCGCGCCGGCGCGCCGGCGCTGCCGCAGTGGCCGTACCAGCGGCCTGAGCAGGTCGCCGCGGTCTCGCGCACGGCCGACGACGCGGCCCTGGTGCGCGAGCGCCTGGCCGACGCCGCGATCGCGGTGGGCGAGGTGACCTTCATCGCCGACCTGCCGCAGAAGCACCGCAGCGACCGCGAGGCCGCCGCCGATGCCGTCCACGCCTCGCCGCTGCTCAACCAGCTGATCGAGTCGGCGCGCGAGCAAGTGCTGATGCAGACGCCCTACCTGGTGCTGTCGAAGCAGGCGCAGGCGATGTTCGCGCGCATGCAAGAGCGCGAACCGCCGCCGCGGGTGGTCATCTCCACCAACAGCCTCGCCGCCACCGATTCCTTCATCACCTACGCGCTGTCGTACAAGTACAAGCGCCGCTACCTGCGCGACTTCGGCTTCGAGATCCACGAGTTCAAGCCGTTTCCCGAGGATGCGCCGATCGACCTCGATGCCACTGGTGCGGTCGACATCTCGTGGAATTCCGACGGCAGCGCCAACATCGGCGAAGCGACCGGGGCCGAGGAAGCCAAGGCCGACACCGGCGACGGTCGCCGCGCGTCGCCGCTGCAGCGCGAGTACGCGGCGCTGCGCTACGCCGGCGTCGGCGTGCACCAGCGCGTGCCGCTCAAGCGCAGCGGCGTGCGCTTCGGCATGCACGCCAAGTCGCTGGTGATCGACCACCGCATCGGCGTGGTCGGCACCCACAACTTCGACCCGCGCGGCGACGACTACAACACCGAGAGCGCGGTGATCATCGACGACCCCGTGTTCGCGCGCGCGCTGGCCGCGAGCATCCAACGCGACATCGCGCCGGAGAACTCCTGGGCGATCGCGCGCCGCGACAAACCGCCGGTGTTCTCCGGGCTCGAGTACTCGCTGACCAAGGTGTCCGAGCACCTGCCGGTGTTCGACCTGTGGCCGGTGCGTTACGCGACCAGCTACGAGTTCCAGGCCGGCCCGGAGTGCCCGGCACCGCTGTCGCCGTTCGACCCGGGGTTCCGCGCCTGCTACGAACCGGTCGGCGACTTCCCCGAGGTCAACCTCGGCTGGCGCAGCCTGCTCACGCGCATCTTCACTGCATTCGGCGCCGGCCTCGCTCCGATCCTGTAGGGCGGCCCATGGCCGCGACCGGAGAGCGACGGTGCTTCGGGCACCGCGGGTCGCGGGCATGGCCCGGTCCTACCCCTGCATAGGCCGCCGCGGCCGGCCGGGCATAGGTCGTCAGTCATGCCTCCCGGGCGCAACCATCGGGCCCCTGATCCCATCCAAATCAACAAGTTCCGGCGACTCCGGGGCCCGCCCCGCAGGGCATGACTTCCGGCCCATGCGGGGCCATGATTAGTGTATTACTTTACCAACACACCAGAACACAAGGCCAGAGAGCCCCCACCATGAACGCCATCCCCCAGACCTTCTCCCCCCAGGCTTCCTTCCACCCGAACCCGTCGTCGTGTGCCCCGCGTCCGCTGCCCGTCTCCGAGCGCCGCGAACGCGACTTCGGCATTGGCTACGGCAACTCCAGCGGCTACGCCAGCGACCGGCGCTATGCCCCGGCCACCAGCGCCGCCCGTTTCCGCTTTGCCTGATGCGCGGCGCGGCAGGCCGCCGCCCACGCCCGGCGCGCGCGCCGAAGCGCGATTGACGCGCGCGCGCCACGCGGCATAGGCTGCGTCTCTTCATTCGCCGCCCCCGGACCGCGCCATGCCGCTCACGCTGACCATCGACCTCAACGACCAGGATCTCGAACACTTCACCCAGGCCCTGGAAGCGGCACGCAAGGCGGCCGAGAGCAAGTCGGCAGCGGAGATCATCGACGCGGCCGCGGGCCTGCTCGATGATGCGCAGAACGTGCGCCTGCCGGATTTTATCCGCCAGCGCCTGGAAAGCCTCGACGACATGATCGCGATGGTCCGAGACGATGGCTGGCACCTCGACGGCGAGGACAAGCAGCGCGTGCTGTCGGCGCTGGCCTATTTCGCCGATCCCAAGGACGTGATCCCGGACCACATCGAGGTGCTGGGCTACTTCGACGACGCGATCGTGATCGAGCTGGCGGTGCGCCAGTTGCGCCACGAGCTCGACGCCTACGACGACTTCTGCGAGTTCCGCGAGCGCGAGGCCAGGCAGCGCGGCATCGAACCGTCCGCGGTCGGCCGCGCCGACTGGCTCGACGGTCGCCGCGACGAACTGGTCGACCGCATGCACGCACGGCGCGAGCGCGAGTTCGGCATCGGCTACGGCAGCAGCAGCGGCTACGGCAAGCGCTCCTACACCAAGGCCTGGCGCCCCAGCATGTTCCGCTTCCGCTGAGCGGCGCGCGGATGTTCCGCGCCGGCGTCAGCGTCGATGACCTCAACGCCCTGTCGCGGAATACCGCGATGGAGCCGCTGGGCATCGTCTTCACCGAAATCGGCCCGGACTACCTGCGCGCGACGATGCCGGTGGACGCGCGCACCCACCAGCCCTACGGCCTGCTGCACGGCGGCGCCTCGGTGCTGCTGGCCGAAACCCTCGGCAGCAGCGCCGGCGGCCTGTGCGTGCCGGAAGGGCATGGCGTGGTCGGCATCGAGATCAACGCCAACCACCTGCGCGGCGTGCGCAGCGGCAGCGTCACCGGCACCGCGCGGCCGCTGCACGTGGGCCGCAGCACCCAGGTCTGGGAGATCCGCATCGAGGACCAAGCCGGCAAGCTGGTCTGCATCTCGCGGCTGACGCTGGCGGTGGTGGCGAGGGCCTGATGCCGGCGCGGCAGCCACACCAACTAGCAACCACCAACTACCAACCCGGGAACCCGCCTGGTCGCGCAGGTTGGTAGTTCGTGGTTGCTAGTTCGTAGTTCGTGATTCGCGGTTGCTTCTCGCCCCCACTCCCCACCGCCGGCCCGCATTCGGTATCGTGGGCGGCTTCGGACTCCCCCGGTCCTGCTGCCTGGTCCCTGTCGTGCGTGCCCTCCGCTTCGCCGTTCGCGTCCCCTTCCTGCTCTGGCACCTGCTGGTGCACCTGCCGATCACGGTGCTGCTGATGTCGCCGCCGTTCGGTGGCCTGCGCCTGGCCGACGGCGGGCGCCTGCAGTACCGCATGGTGCGGCTGTGGTCGAGCGGGCTGATGCGGGTGTTCGGGATGCGCGTGCGCCGGGTCGGCCATCCGATGCCGGGCGCGGTGATGTTCGTCTCCAACCACGTCAGCTGGATCGACATCGTCGCCCTGCACAGCCAGCGGATGATGGGCTTCGTCGCCAAGCGCGAGATCGCCGGCTGGCCGGTGGTCGGCTGGCTGGCCTCGCGCGCGGAGACCATCTACCACCAGCGCGGCAGCCAGGAATCGCTGGGCGGGGTGCTGCATGAGATGCGGGCGCGGCTGCACGACGGGCGCGCGGTCGGCGTGTTCCCCGAGGGCCGCACCCGCGACGGGCGCGAGATCGGGCCGTTCCACGCGCGCATCTTCCTTGCCGCGGTCGAGGCCGGAGTGCCGGTGCAGCCGGTGGCGCTGCGCTACGGCGAAGGCGGCAGTGCGCAGAGCACGGTTGCGTTCGCGCCGGGCGAGCACTTCTTCGGCAACTTCCTGCGCCTGCTCGGCGAGCCGTCGCGTTCGGTGGAAGTGGTGTTCCTCGAGCCGATCGCGCCCGGCGACGCCGAGGGCCGCCGGCGCATCGCCGAGATCGCGCGCGAGCGCATCGTCGCCGCCATGCAGCGATGAGCGCGGACGGCGAATCCCGCGACTACGCGCCGCCGCGCTGGCTGCGCAGTCCGCATCTGCAGACCATCCTCGGCTCCAGTCCGTGGCGGCGCAAGCGTGGCGCGCAGGCGCTGGCCGCGACCGGCGCGGTGACCACCGGGCACCTGGTCGACGGCGGCGACGGCGTGCGCCTGCACGGCCTGCACAGCGCGGTGCCGGGTGTCGAGCCGCGCGGCCTGGCGCTGCTGCTGCACGGCTGGGAGGGCAGCGCCGAATCGAGCTACATGTGCCTGACCGCGGCGCAGCTGCTGGCGCAGGGCTTCGAGGTGTTCCGCCTCAACTTCCGCGACCACGGCGACACCCACCACCTCAATCCCGACATCTTCCACTCCTGCCGGATCGACGAGGTGGTGCATGCGGCCGGCGACGTCGCCACGCGCTTCGGTGCGCGGCCGATGGTGGTGGCCGGCTATTCGCTCGGCGGCAACTTCGCCCTGCGCCTGGCGCTGCGTGCGCCGCAGGCGGGCCTGCCGCTGGCACGGGTGGCCGCGGTGTGCCCGGTGCTCGATCCGGCGCACACGATGCGCAGGATGGAGGAGGGGCGGTGGTTCTACATGCGCTACTTCGAGCGCAAGTGGCGCAGCTCGCTGGCGCGCAAGCGGGCGCTGTTCCCCGAACGCGTCGGCTTCGACGACGACACGCTGCGCCTGGGCATGCGCGATCTGACCGAGTGGCTGGTGCTGCGGCACACCGACCTGGGCAGCATCGATGCCTACTTCGACGGCTACTCGGTCGCCGGCGACCGGCTGCGCGCGCTGCGGCTGCCGGCGCACATCCTGATGGCGGCCGATGACCCGGTGGTCCCGGTCGACGAGTTCCACGCCCTGGTCCTGTCGGAACCGGCCCGGGTCGAGATCGTGCCCTGGGGCGGGCACTGCGGCTTCCTCGAGGACGCGCACTTCGGCGGCTATGCCGAGCGCTGGACGGCACGGCGGCTGGCGGGAGCGGCGGATGCTTGATGGCTGGAAAGGAGCAGATTTCTCGCTGCGCTCGAGATGACATTGGAACGAGATTGTCATTTCGAGCGCAGCGAGAAATCTGCTCTCCGCCCCGCAACCTCCACCGAAGCGCCGTATCCTGACCCACAACGCCATTCGAGGAGACTCCGATGCAGATCCGCAGCGACAGCTTCGAACACCGCGGCACCATCCCCGCCGCGTTCGCGCTCGGCGCCCCCGACGGCTTCGGCGGCAACCGCAGTCCGCACCTGGCCTGGGACGACGCGCCCGAGGGCACGCGCTCGTTCGTGCTGCTGTGCATCGACACCGACGCGCCGACCGATCCCTCGCTGGCCGGCAAGGAAGGCGTGGAGATCCCGGTCGCGCATCCGCGCGGCGACTTCGTGCACTGGGCGATGGTCGAGATCCCCGCCGACGTGCGCGCGATCGCCGAAGGCGCCGCCAGCGATGGCGTGACCAAGGGCGGCAAGTCCTCGCCACCCGGTCCGGCCGGCGCCCGCCAGGGCCTGAACGACTACACCGGCTGGTTCGCCGGCGACGCCGACCTCGGCGGCGACTGGTTCGGATACGACGGCCCGTACCCGCCGCCGAACGACCTGCGCGTGCACCGCTACTTCTTCCGCGTGTTCGCCCTCGACGTGGCGAAGCTCGATGTGCCCGACCGCTTCAGCGCCGGCGACGCACTGCGCGCAATGCACGGGCACGTGCTCGCCGAAGCGGCGATGTACGGCACCTACACCTTGAACGCAAAGGCTGCATCAAAAAGATGAATGTAGGAGCGGGCCATGCCCGCGACCCGGGATGCGGCGGGATGCGGGTCGCGGGCATGGCCCGCTCCTACAAACAAGCAACGCGATGACGTGGCCCGCTGTGGCGACGCCCGTCAGGGCGCCACCGTCTCCGACTCCACCACCATGTCGAGCACGTAGGCGAGCGAGGAGCCGTCGGCCGGCGGGTTCGGCACGTTGTAGCGATTGAGCCGCAGCACGTTGCGCACGCCCGGTTCGTGGCTGTAGCCCTCGATCTCCTGGTAGAAAAACTGCCAGTCGCCGGTGCTGGTCTTGAGGCCGCGCTCGTCGTAGCGGATCTCGCGCACGTGCAGGCACTGGTAGTCGGGGATCATCGCGTGCGGGCAGGGCACGCGCTGCGGCGCAACTTCGAGGAACACGCGCTCGCCCTCGCCGCCGTAGCGGGCCTGCGCGGTGGGGGTGCCGGCGAAGCGCAGCCGGTCGCCACCGGCGGTGGTCAGCAGCAGATGGCCGTCGTCGCCGGTCGCGAGCGTGCCCGCGCCGGCGAGGCGCGCGCCGATCGCCTCGTCCGCGGCCATCAGCGCGCCGCCGCCGCAGAACTTCTTGGTCTGCGCCAGCGCGCCGACCTCGAAGCGTTCGCCGGACAGGGTGTAGGCGCCATTCATCTGGTTGCAGCCGCCGCTGACCGAGATGCGGCCGTCGACGAAATCCAGCTGCAGCTGCCCGCCCTCCGGGAACAGCACGCCGATGCGTTGGCCACCGGCATCTACCGCATCGGCGAGCCGCCAGTGCGAGGCGGCCAGGACTCCCGCATCCGGAGCGGGTGTCGAGGGCGCGGCCTTCGCCGCAACGGTGTCGGATGGCGGCGGCTGCGCCGGCGGGTTCGACGGCGTGCAGGCCGCCAGGGCGATGGCCAATGACAGCAGGGGCAGGGCGGGACGCATGGTGCTCTCCTTGCGGTGGTTGCGTGCGGGCGAATGGCACGAGCGTACGCCATTCCCGGGAAGCGGGCTGTGGCAGCGGGTCACGACTGTCGATCCGGCGCGCAGTCGTTCGTCGTCGGCAGGCAAGCGCATCGCGGCGGCCCGATGCAGGGCCGGCAGGTCCGCGCCGATCGCCAGAACACGGCATGCGCCACGGCAGGGTTTGTTTCCGCACGCACACAGGAGTCCACGATGTCCCGCCAGATCTTCGTCAACCTTCCGGTCAGGAAGCTCGATGCCTCGGTGAAGTTCTTCACCGCTCTCGGCTTCAGCTTCAACCCGCAGTTCACCGACGACAACGCGACCTGCATGGTCGTTGCCGACGACATCTTCGTGATGCTGCTGGTCGAGCCCTACTTCCGCACCTTCATCGACAAGCCGCTGGCCGACGCGCGTGCGCAAACCGAGGTGCTGGTCTGCCTGTCCTGCGACAGCGACGCCGAGGTCGACGCGCTGGTGGCGAAGGCTGCCGCGGCCGGCGGCAAGGCGCATCGCACGGCGCAGGACCACGGCTTCATGTACGGCCACGGCTTCGAGGATCCCGACGGCCACATCTGGGAGCTGGTGCACATGCGGGTGATGCCGGGATGAGCCTGTTCGGCCTGCTGCTGCGGCGCGCCGGCGTCGACACCGGCAAGCGCCAGGTCGCCGCAATGCGCGAGCTGCGCCCGGATCCGGTCGGGCGCGAGGGATCCCGTACACCACCGGCGGATGCGTGGCTGCCGCCGGTGGTCGATGCGCCGCCACACGAAGTGGAGACGGAGCCCCTTCCATGACCTCCGTCGCTTGCGTCGCCGCATGGCCCGGTGCTCTGATCGCAGGCCATGGCCGCCGCCCACCTGCAGCAACGCATCGACGCCGTCTGGCGCGCCGAATCGCCCAGGGTGATCGCGGCGCTGATGCGCATGGTGCGCGACCTCGACCTCGCCGAGGAACTGGCGCAGGACGCGCTGGTCGTCGCGCTGGAACGATGGCCCGCCTCGGGCCTGCCTGACAACCCCGGCGCGTGGCTGATGGCCGCCGCGAAGAACCGCGCGATCGACCACCTGCGCCGACACCAGCTGCAGCAGCGCAAGCACGCGCAGATCGCGGACGAACTCGAAGGCCTCCACGACGAACTGCACCAGGCGCGCGAGGCCGCGCTCGACGACGACATCGGCGACGACCTGCTGCGGCTGATCTTCGTCGCCTGCCATCCCCTGCTCTCGACGCAGGCGCAGGTGGCGCTGACCCTGCGCCTGCTCTGCGGCCTCACCACCGACGAGATCGCGCGCGCCTTCCTGGTGCCGGAGGCGACGGTGGCGCAGCGCATCGTGCGCGCCAAGCGCACGCTGGGCGAAGCCGACGTGCCCTATGAGGTGCCGCGTCGCGACGAACTGCCGCAGCGGCTGTCGGCGGTGCTGGGCGTGGTCTACCTCGTGTTCAACGAAGGCTATACCGCCACCGCCGGCGACGACTGGATGCGGCCGGCGCTGTGCGCCGAGGCGCTGCGGCTGGGGCGGCTGCTGGCGGAACTGGCACTGGGCGAGGCCGAGGCCTTCGGCCTGCTCGCGCTGATGGAGCTGCAGGCCTCGCGCGCGGCTGCGCGCACCGCGCCAGACGGCGAACCGGTGCTGCTGCAGGATCAGGACAGGGCGCGCTGGGACCACGGCGCGATCGAACGCGGACTGGCCGCGCTCGAGTACGCCATGCGGTTGTCGCGTGGACGCGGCGCGTACACGCTGCAGGCGGGGATTGCGGCCTGCCATGCAAGCGCGGCCAGCGTCGACGACACCGACTGGACGCGCATCGTCGCGCTGTACGACGCGCTCGTGGGCGTCGCGCCGTCGCCGGTGGTCGAGCTCAACCGCGCGGTCGCGGTCTCGATGCGCTCCGGGCCCGAGGCGGGGCTGGTCCTGGTCGATGCACTGGTGGATGCACCGGCGCTGCGCGCCTATCACCTGCTGCCGGCGGTGCGCGGCGACCTGCTGCACAAGCTCGGCCGCCATGCCGAGGCGCGCAGCGAGTTCGAGCGCGCGGCGGGCATGACCCGCAACGAGCGCGAGCGCCGGCTGCTGCTGGCGCGCGCCGCCGCAATGTCGGGTTGATGCGCGCTCGCGATCAAGACCTCCGTGATGCGCTTATCGCATCGAATGTAGTCCGATCATGTTGCCCTCGGTGTCGAAGGCCAGCACGATGAAGCCGTACTCGCCGATCGACATCTTGTCGCGGTGCACGCGGCCGCCGGCGGGGGCGATGCGCTCGGCGGTGACGCCGCAGTCCTCGCAGCCAAAGTACACCAGGGTGCCGCCCGGGCCGGAAGGCGCGCCGGGCATCCGGCACAGTGCGCCGTTGGTGCCGTAGCGGTCCATCTCGCCGGGGAAGGACCACATCTCGAGGCCGTCGTCGCTGCCCTCGGGCAGCTTGAGCGCCTCCAGCGCGACGCCGAAGACGGATTCGTAGAAGGTGCGCGCCCGCGCCATGTCCTGCACGTAGAGTTCGAACCAGTTGACGCTGTTGAGCGCAGCCATAGGGTCTCCTTCGCCGGTCGTGCCGGTCTGGTGGGGGGATCACATCGCGACGATGCACGGGTCGACCGTGACCTTCGCGACGCCATGTCCCCGACGACGAACGATGGCGTATCGGATCGACAGCAAGAACCGGGGTCAGCGTCGACTTTTCCCGGCATCATCCCCGTCGGCCAGGCGTTCCGGCGGAAAAGTCGACGCTGACCCCGGTTTTGCTTCAATCCCCCGCCGGCAGCCACAGCAGCAGGGCGGTGCCGAGCGCGATGCGGTACACGGCGAAGCCGGTGTAGCGGTGCTGCTTGATGTAGCCCAGCAGCCACTTCACCACCATGAAGCCGGTGACGGTGGCGGCGGTGAACGCCAGCGTGACATCGCCCCAGGCCTCGTTGCCGAGGCCGCCGTCCTTCCACAGTTCGAGGAAGGCGTAGGCGCTGGCGGCGAACATGGTCGGGATGCCGACCAGGAACACGAACTCGGTCGCCGCCGAGCGCCGGGTGAGGCCGGCCAGCATGGCCATGAAGATCGCCGCCGCCGAGCGCGAGGTGCCGGGGAACACGCCGGCGACGACCTGCGCCAGGCCGACCAGCACCGCCACCTTCCACGTCACCTCGGTGCTGTCGCCGCGGCGTTCGGCGATGCGTTCGGCGACGATCATCCAGATGCCGCCGAGGATCAGCGCCCAGGCGATCGGCGTCACCGTCTCCGGCAGCTCCCAGCCGGCCAGCCGCACCGGCAGGCCGACCGCGGCGGTGACCAGGAAGGCGACCGCCAGCTTCATCGCGTAGTCGCGGTTCTGCGCGTCGCCCAGGCCGGTCGCCAGCGACCAGATCCGCTGCCGGAACACCAGGGTGATGGCGAGGATCGCGCCGGCCTGGATGACGATGTTGAAGAAGTCCGAGCGCGCACCGAGCCAGTACTGGGCGATCAGCAGGTGGCCGGTGCTCGACACCGGCAGGAATTCGGTCAGCCCTTCGAGGATGCCCAGCAGGAGGGCGGACAACGGATCGGACATGGAGGCGGTTCGCTTGGGGGTTGGCAGGATAACGGAAAGCCTTCCCGCGCCCGGGCAGCCGCGAAAACCGGGGTGAAAGCGGGGTCAGAGTCGACTTTTCCCTGGTCTCCGCACGGCTCGTCGTATGTGTGGGGAAAAGTCGACTCTGACCCCGGGTTTGCTTTCACCATTCTGGTGCAATCGCCGCAATCTATTCACCAAAACCGTGCGTCCGTGCCAAATGCTGCAACGCACATTCCTTGAAAATCAACAAGTTGTGGCGAATCAAAGCTTGGCACGGCGCTTGCAACATCCAAGGCAACCCTTCACCACCAGAGGTTGCACCGAGATGTCGCTCGAGAATGTCGAAAAGCTGATCAAGGACCACAAGGTCGAGTTCGTCGACCTGCGCTTCGTGGACATGCGCGGCGTGCAGCAGCACGTCACCTTCCCCGCCAGCATCGTCGAGCCGGCGCTGTTCGAGGACGGCAAGATGTTCGACGGCTCGTCGATCAGCGGCTGGAAGGGCATCAACGAGTCCGACATGATCCTGCTGCCGGACGCGTCCACCGCCTACCTCGATCCGTTCTACGCCGACCCGACCCTCAACCTGACCTGCGACATCCTCGACCCGGCGACGATGCAGGACTACGGGCGCGATCCGCGCGGCATCGCCCGCCGCGCCGAGGCCTACCTCAAGTCCAGCGGCATCGCCGACCAGGCCTTCTTCGGCCCCGAGCCCGAGTACTTCATCTTCGACTCGGTGCGCTTCGCCAACGACATGGGCCACACCTTCTTCCACGTCGAATCGGAAGAGGCGGCGTGGAACACCGGCAAGGACTACGAAGGTGGCAACAGCGGCTACCGCCCCGGCGTGAAGGGCGGCTACTTCCCGGTGCCGCCGACCGACTCGCTGCACGACCTGCGCGCGGAGATGGTCAAGACGCTGGAGCAGATCGGCATCGAGGTCGAGGTCCACCACCACGAGGTGGCGACCGCCGGCCAGTGCGAGATCGGCACCCGCTTCAACTCGATGGTGAAGAAGGCCGACGAGCTGCTGGCGACCAAGTACGTGATCCGCAACGTCGCCTTCCGCAACGGCAAGACCGCGACCTTCATGCCCAAGCCCATCGTCGGCGACAACGGCAGCGGCATGCACGTGCACATGTCGCTGGCCAAGGGTGGCCAGAACCTGTTCTCCGGCGACGGCTACGGCGGCCTGTCGCAGATGGCGCTGTGGTACATCGGCGGCGTCTTCAAGCACGCACGCGCGATCAACGCCTTCGCCAACTCCGGCACCAACAGCTACAAGCGCCTGGTGCCGGGCTTCGAGGCGCCGGTGATGCTGGCCTACTCGGCGCGCAACCGCTCGGCCTCGTGCCGCATTCCGTGGGTGTCGAACCCGAAGGCGCGCCGCATCGAGGTGCGCTTCCCCGATCCGCTGCAGTCGGGCTACCTGACCTTCACCGCGCTGATGATGGCCGGCCTGGACGGCATCAAGAACCAGATCGACCCGGGCGGCCCCAGCGACAAGGACCTGTACGACCTGCCGCCGGAAGAGGAGAAGGCGATCCCGCAGGTCTGCTCCAGCCTCGACCAGGCGCTGGCCGCGCTCGACGCCGACCGCGACTTCCTCAAGGCCGGCGGGGTGATGAGCGACGACTTCATCGATGGCTACATCGACCTGAAGATGCAGGAAGTCACCAAGTTCCGCGCGGCGACGCATCCCTTGGAATACCAGATGTACTACGGCGTTTGATCCAGCGCGTGGGCATCTGGGCAACCGGATGCCCCCGCGTGCTCTACGGCAACGCGACAAAGTGCTGTCATCCCCGCGAAAGCGGGGACCCAGCGACTTCAATCCATTCAAGAGCCAAAGACACTGGGTCCCCGCCTTCGCGGGGATGACGGGCAAAAGCGATTCGATCAGCGTTGGCTTACAGCACCCGACCACACGTCGGGCATGCGGCCTCCCCCACGCGGGCCGCGACTTTCCCGCAGCAAGGAACCAGGCACGAACGAAACGGAGACAGGAAAGCGAAGTGACCGGATGAGGCGCCACAGAGCGTCCGCCGGCGCCCGGCCAAGGCATGGGGATGCCGCCACCGGGTGGAGCGCGACACAACACGCAAGACCGGGGAGGGCTTTTCCATTCGTCAAGATGAGGAGCCTGTCATGTCGTCACGCAAGATCGCGGTTGCCACCCTGTTGTCCGCCGGGCTGTTGATGGCCGGCAACGCATCAGCCGAAGTATCGGGCTCGGTCACGGTGGTCAGCGACTACCTGTTCCGCGGCGTCACCCAGACCAACGAGGAGCCGGCGCTGCAGGCCGGCCTGACCTGGGAGCACGAAAGCGGCTTCTACGTCGGTACCTGGGGCAGCAGCATCAGCTGGCTGTCCGATTCGGATCCCGACATCTCCAGCCAGGTCGAGCTCGACGTCTTCCTCGGCTACGCCGGCGAGTTCGGCGACAGCGGCGTCGGCTACGACGTCGGCGCCAACTACTACTGGTACCCGGGCAGCTATCCGGCCGGCTTCACCGACGCCGACACCCTCGAGCTTTACCTCGGCCTGAGCTGGAACATGCTCAGCGCCAAGTACTCGTACGCCACCACCGACCTGTTCGGCATTCCTGATTCCGACGGCAGCGCCGCGCTCGACCTCGACGCCGGCTGGGAGTTCGACGGCGGCTGGAGCGCGGGCGCCGGCTACAGCAAGCAGTGGATCAGCGGCTACAGCGGCGCACTCGACTACGACTACTGGCGGCTCAGCGCCGGCAAGAGCTTCGACAACGGCTTCGGCATCGGCGTCGAGTGGCACGACACCGACATCAGCGGCGCGGACGACACCTTCCTGGTGTCCCTGTCGAAGTCGTTCTGACGCGGCCCGGCCCGCAATTCCAAGAGGAGGCGTTCCATGAAACTGATCATCGCCATCATCCGGCCGTTCAAGCTCGACGAGGTGCGCGAAGCCCTCGGCGAGGCGGGCGTGTCCGGCCTGACCGTCACCGAGGTCAAGGGCTTCGGCCGCCAGAAGGGCCACACCGAGCTGTACCGCGGCGCCGAGTACGTCGTCGATTTCCTGCCCAAGCTCAAGATCGAGGCCGCGGTGTCCGACGAGGTGTTCGACGCCGCGCTCGAGGCGATCACGCGCACCGCCGGCACCGGCAAGGTCGGCGACGGCAAGGTGTTCGTGGTCGCGCTCGACCAGGTCATCCGCATCCGCACCGGCGAAATCGGCGCCGATGCGCTCTAACCCCACTTCGGAGACTGGACCCATGAAGATGCATTTGTTCTCCGGGTGGAAGGCCCGTGTGCAGGCCGCGGGACTGGCCGTGCTGTTCGGCATCGCGGCGATCGCCGCGGCGCCGGGCGTGTCCGCGCAGGACGCAATGGAGCCTGCGGCCGAAGCCGCGGGCGAGGTGGCCGATGCCACCGTCGATGCCGCCGACGCGGTGTACGAGGCGGTCGCGGACGTTGCCGCCATCGAAGATGCGCCACCGGTCGAGGAGGCCGAAGCGCCCGCGTTCGACAGCGGCAACGTCGCCTGGATGCTCACCGCCACCCTCCTCGTGCTGTTGATGGTGGTGCCCGGCCTGGCGCTGTTCTATGGCGGCATGGTGCGCTCGAAGAACGTGCTGTCGGTGATCATGCAGGTGCTGGTGGTGTTCTCCGTGGTCATCCTGCTCTGGGTGTCCTACGGCTACAGCGTCGCGTTCACCGAAGGCAATGCGTTCTTCGGTTCGTTCACCGAGAAGGCATTCCTGCGGGTCATCACCGCGGAGACAGACGCCGGCGGCCTGCCCGAGTTCCTGTTCGTCGTGTTCCAGTCCACGTTCGCCGGCATCACCACCGCGCTGATCGTCGGCGCCTTCGCCGAGCGCATCAAGTTCACCGCGGTGCTGCTGTTCTCGGTGATCTGGGTGACGTTCTCGTACCTGCCGATGGTGCACATGGTGTGGAGCGGAGAGGGCGGCTTCCTCGCGCACAAGGGCGTGATCGATTTCGCCGGCGGCACGGTGGTGCACATCAACGCCGGCATCGCCGGCCTGGTCGGCGCCTACTTCCTCGGCAAGCGACTGGGCTACGGCAAGGAAGCGCTGAAGCCGCACAACGTGCCCTTCACCTTCATCGGCGCGGCGCTGCTGTGGGTGGGCTGGTTCGGCTTCAACGCCGGCTCGGCGCTGGCCGCCGATGCCTCGGCGGCGCTGGCGATGATCAACACCATGGTCGCGACTTCCGCCGGCGTGGTGGCGTGGAGCGCGGTGGAGGCGGTCAGCAAGGGACGCCCCTCGGCGCTGGGCGCGGCCTCGGGGGCGATCGCCGGCCTGGTCGGCATCACCCCGGCTGCCGGCACGGTGGGACCGATGGGCGCGATCGTGATCGGACTTGCGGCCGGTGCGATCTGCGTCTGGGGCGTCAACGGCCTCAAGCGCCTGCTGCGCGTGGACGACACCGCCGACGTGTTCGGCGTGCATGCCGTCGGCGGCATCGTCGGCGCGCTGCTCACCGGCGTGTTCAGCGCCGCTTCGCTCGGCGGCACCGAGGCGGACCTTGCCATCGGTGCCCAGGTCTGGGTGCAGCTGGTCAGCGTGCTGTTCACCATCGTCTGGTGCGCGGTGGTGACCGCGATCGCGATCCTGATCACCAGGGCGATCGTCGGCCTGCGGGTGAGCGATGAGGACCAGCGCCAAGGCTTGGACATCGTCTCGCACGGCGAGTCGGCGTACGAGAGTTGATGGTGGGGTAATCCACACCTCCCCCACGGGGTGTCAGGCGGGCGGCGAAAGCCGCCCGCTTTTTTTGGTTCTTCTCCCAAACGAGGGGAGAAGCCGCTCGTGGTTGGAGAACGCCCCTCACTACCCCGCTTCGGAGGGACGCCGCGTCCTGTCGGCCGGGGATCGCTCTTCGCTCGATCAG
>DAOMPM010000009.1:0-58389 GCA_035444805.1 Luteimonas sp.
TAGTTCCGGCTGGCCCCTGCTTCCGGTTTTGGCAAGAAGCGCCTTGAGCTGGCTGCGCAGGGTTTCGTGCGATTTGCCGAGTGCGTCGCGGCAGGCGGCGAGGGATCCGTACTCGACAAGGGCTGCAGCCAGTCGTGTCTCGGCTGGGGTCAGGCCGAATGCTTGGCGGAGGATGTTGATGCTTGTGGTCGTCGGTGTGTTGCGGGCACACGGCCGCACCAGCAGGAGGATTGGGGCCGGCCGGGCCAGCATCCAGTCGCCGAGCGCCGGCTGAGGCAAGGTATGCAGGTGAGCAACGGTCAGGAATGCACCATGACAGTCGCGCAGCGGTACGCGGGCGCTTGCACTCACGCCGCTGGCGATGGCTTCGATCGCTTTGCGCAGGGCAGGCAGGTCGGCTCGCCAAGCGGTACGCAATCCGTACGCGCCGGTTTTGGCCAGGCCGGTATTGGCGGTGGCGGCCGTTCCCGCCAAGGTGTTGGCGTGGACGACCTTGCCTTCGCGGTCGAGCAACCAGACGGCCATGCCAGCGTGTTCCAGGGCGGCCGCCCGATCGCCCAGGTCACCGAGGCCGCGCTGCAGGTGATGGACGTTGCGCAGGTGTGGCAGCAGTCTGCGTGCCAACTGCATGTCCTCGCGGTTGTAGTGCCCGCGGCGCCTGGAGCGGTTGACGTTGAGCACGTCCACGCGTCCGGAGTCATCGTGGTGGAGGCAGAAGCCGAGTGAGTGGCGCAGGTCGAGCGGCCGCATGACCTGGTGATAGAAATGGAGCTGCTCGAAATCGCGTGGCAGCGCCATGCCTTCATCGTGCTCGATGCCGGCCCGGATGAGTCTCGCGGCGTGCGAAGGGTCCATCAGGTCGTTTGTCTCGAGTCCGGACGACAGGAACACCTTCACCATCTCGTCGGTACGTCGGCCATCCTGGCTGAAATGGGCGATCGGCGTATAACTGTTGCCGGGCACGTCACGCTGTACGCAGATGAAGTGGGAGTCGAACGCCTGCGACAGGCCACGGATGAAATCCGGCAATGCGCTTTCGTCCAGCAGCGAGGCATACATGCGTTCGACAAGCGTTTCGAAAGAAGGCTTGTGGAATGAGACGTTCACTATCCGGCCACTCTTTGCAGCAGTTGCACGAGCTCAGATTGCTGTCGCGTGCCGGTCTTCGCGAACAGGGCCTTGAGTTGGGTGCGCAGGGTTTCGTGCGATTTGCCGAGCGCATCGCGACAGGCAGCGAGTGAGCGGTGTCGGAGCAGGGCCTGGGCCAGCAGCGCTTCGGCAGACGTCAGGTTGAAGGCTTGCCGAAGCGTGTCTGCCGGCACCTGTGCAGACGATGCAAGCAGACTCACGAAGACGAGAGCGGCGGGTTGCTCTGAAAGCATCCAGCCGTCGAGGCTGCCGCAGGTCAGGGGGTGCACGGTACAGGTGCTGCAGAATCGTCCGTCCCGTGCGTGCAGCAACACCTTCTGGTGCTGCCCGGTCTTGCCGTGGGTGGCGGCGAGGATGGCTTGTCGCAGGCCCTGGCGATCCGCGCGACAGTGCGCCGTCAGCTGGTTACGCTGCCGTCCGAGTCCGCAGTTTCCGTCTTCCAGCATGCCTTCGGCCGAAAGGTTGGCATGGACGATGTCACCCTGCGCATCCAGCAGCCAGACGCCGGCGGCGACATGATCGAGGCCGTGCGACAGCTGCCATGCGATCTGTAGGCGCTGCTGCAGGGCGTGGACGTTGCGCAGGTGCGGCAGCAACCGTTTGAGCAGGCTGTCTTCCAGATCGCCGAACGGCGGCCTGTGCCGATCCCGGTTGACGGTGAGCGAGGTGATGCTTCCGGAACTCTCACGATGCAGCAGGATGCTGGCCCCGTGGAGGACGTCATAGCGAACCATCACCTCGTGATAGAAGGCGGTGCGCTCCAGTTCGCCACTCGCGAACATGCCGGTTGAGCTCCCGAAGCCGTCTCGAATCAACCGGTCCCGGTCTTTCAGGACAAGCTGATTGATCGTGGCATCGTCCCTGTCTCTGGCGGGCGCATCGGCACGTCCCTCGGCAAGATGCTTGCTGATGTCGTGCCGATGGCATCCGTCATCGACCTGCAGCGCGACCAGGTGCGCATTCATGGCCAGTGCCAGCTTCTTGCCAAACTCCTCGCTGCGGGCAGGATCCAAGAGGGATCCGTACAAGGGATCCAGCAGATCCTCGAACGAAGGCTGCGTGTGCTTCATCGGCCGGCTTCCCCAAGCCTGACAAGAAAGGCCACGCCGGGTATCCCGCGGCCGTCAAATCGGGGTACGGGAAAAGGTGGTGGTGGGGGACAGGCGCAGGCTCAATCGAGCTTTTGTGCGAACAGCCACTCCCACAGCTCCGGCGTCTGCGAATAGGCCGGATCCCAGCTGTTGTGGTTGGCGTCGGGGAATTCGGTATAGCGCACGTCGCGCGCGCCGGCGGCCTGGAACGCGGCGTCCAGTTGGCGCGAATACTCCGGCAGCACCAAGTCGTCCTTGGCGCCGTGGAAGAGCCAGACCGGCTTGTCGCGCAGCCGCTGCGCGACGGCGGCATAGGGGTCGGCCTCGCCCTGCAGCCCGCCCACCGCCATCGCCGACCGTCGCGGGTGCACGAGCCCGCCGCACACCGGCACCAGTGCGGCGAAGCGGTCGGGCTGGCGCAGGGCGTAGTCCCAGACGCCGTAGCCGCCCATCGACAGTCCGGTCAGGTAGGTGCGGTCGGGGTCGCCGCCGAACTCGCGCGTGGCGGCGTCGAGCTGCGCGAACGCGACGTCCGCGAGCTGGTTCCATTCACTGTCTTCGGGCGCCTGCGGGAACACCACGATCGCCGGGAAGTCGCCCATGTGCCGCTGCAGGTAGGGGCCGAGGCCGACGGTGAGCTGCTTCTGGTTGTCGTCGCCACGCTCGCCCGAGCCGTGCAGGAACAGGAGGACCGGCGCCTTGCCTGGCGCGGCCGCGCGCGCAGGCACGAACACCTGGTAGCGGTGCGTGCGGCCGTCGACCACGACCTCGCGCGCGACGAACTCGCCGCGTTCGGGGCGCTGCGGCGTGGATGTGCAGGCGGCGAGCAGGGTGGTCACCAGCAGCAGGGCAAATGAGTGCAGGCGCATGGTCGTTCTCCCGTCGTCATGGTGTCAGCAGGCCACAGTGCATCGATACAGGCGTTCACGTTCTTCGTCATTCCCGCGAAAGCGGGAATCCATTGTCTCTGCTCCTGATTTGAGAAGAGAAAGTCCATGGATTCCCGCTTTCGCGGGAATGACGGGACTGTAGGTGCGCAAAAGAATCCCCCTAGCGCAGCAGGATCACCGTCGCCAGCCCGAGGAAGCTGAAGAAGCCGATCACGTCGGTGACGGCGGTGACGACCACGGTGCCGGCGACGGCGGGGTCGATGCGCATGCGCTTGAGCAGCAGCGGCACCAGTACGCCGGCCAGCGCCGCGCAGCAGAAGTTGATGACCAGCGCGGCGGCGATCACCAGCGACAGCGAGCCGTCGCGGAACCAGGCCAGTGCGACCAGCGCGACCAGCCCGCCGATCAGCAGGCCGTTGATCAGCGCCACGCGCAGTTCCTTCCACAGCAGGATCCGGGCGTTGCTGGCACCCACCTGGCCCAGCGCCAGGCCGCGCACCATCAGGGTCAGCACCTGCACCGCCGCGTTTCCACCAATCCCGGCGACGATCGGCATCAGCACCGCCAGCGCGACGACCTTCTCGATGGTGGCCTCGAACCGGCCGATCACGGCCGCGGCGAGGAAGGCGGTGAGCAGGTTGATGCCGAGCCAGACCGCGCGCCCGCGCACCGCGCGCCGGATCGGCGAGAACAGGTCCTCGTCCTCGTCCAGGCCGGCGGCGCCGAGGGCCTGGTGCTCGGCCTGCTCGCGGATGATGTCGACCACGTCGTCGACGGTGATGCGGCCGAGCAGCACGTTGCCGTCGTCGACCACCGGCGCGGACACCCAGTCGTTGTCGGAGAACAGGCGCGCGACCTGCTCGGCCGAGGCGTCGACGTGGATCGACTCGAGTTCGTCGTCGATCAGCTGGTTGATCGGCGTGCCCGGGTCGCGGGTGACCAGGTCCTGCAGCGCGACCCAGCCGATCAGCTGGTGGCGGCGGTTGACCACGTACAGGTGGTCGGTGTGCTCGGGCAGCTCGCCGCGCAGGCGCAGGAAGCGCAGCACCACGTCGACCGTGGTGTCGGCGCGCACCGTCACCACGTCCGGGTTCATCAGGCGGCCGGCGGTGTCCTCGGGGTAGGACAGCACCTGCTCCAGGCGCTCGCGGTTCTCGCGGTCCATCGAGCGCAGCAGTTCGTCGATCACCGCGTCGGGCAGGTCCTCGACCAGGTCGGCGAGGTCGTCGATGTCGAGGTCCTCGACCGCGGCGACCAGCTCGTCCGGGTCCATGTCCGCGATCAGGCTCTCGCGCACCTCGTCGCCGACGTGGACCAGCACCTCGCCGTCGTCCGCGGCGTCGACCAGGCCCCAGACGACCATGCGCTTGTCGAGCGGCAGCGACTCGAGCAGGTTGCCGATCTCGGCCGGGGCCAGGGTGTTGACCATCCGCCGTACCGGCCCGAGGCGACCGCTGTCGAGCGCGTCGGAGAGCAGACGCAGCTGGCGCGCAGTCTTGTCGTGGCGGACGGCTTCGGCCATGCGCGGCTCCGGTGGACGGTGGAGGCACGGGCCGCGGTGCCGCGGGCGCGCCGGATCAGGCGTTCATGCGCGCATTATCGCCCGCGCCGTCGAAGATGCCCAGTCGCCAGCGGGTACGTGCTGCAGCGGCGGACGCCGCGATGCCAGGGTAGGAGCGCGCCATGCGCGCGACCGGGCGCCCGCAACGCGTCTGTCGCGCGCATGGCGCGCTCCTACGAGAGCTGCTCCAGCCAGCGTTCGATCGCCGCCCGGTCGCGGCAGCGCAGCAGTGCCGGTGCCGCGGCGCGCAGTGCGTCCAGCTGCTGCGCGCGGATCGTGCGGCGGACCTCCAGCAGGGTTGCCGGGTGCAGGCTGAGTTCGTCCAGCCCGAGCGCGAGCAGCAGCGGCGTCAGCGTGGGATCGCCGGCCATTTCGCCGCAGACGGCCACCGACTTGCCGCGCGCCTTCGCGGTGCGGATCACGTCGCGCATCAGGCGCAGGACCGCCGGGTGCAGCGGCGAATAGAGGTCGCCGAGGGCATCGTTGCCGCGGTCGGCGGCGAGCAGGTACTGGGTCAGGTCGTTGGTGCCGATCGAGATGAAGTCGACCGCGCCGATGAAGCTCGACAGCGCGATCGCCGCCGCCGGCACTTCGATCATCGCGCCCAGCGGCACGTGCTCGGCGATTTCGTGGCCCTGGCTGCGCAGGTCGCGGGCGATGCGCTTGACCAGCGCAGCGACCGCGACCACCTCCTCGCGCGAGGTGATCATCGGCACCAGGATCCGCAGCGGGCCGTAGCCGGAGGCGCGCAGGATCGCGCGCAGCTGGGTCTCGAACACCGCCTCGCGCGCCAGCGACAGGCGCACGCCGCGCACGCCCAGCGCGGGATTCGGTTCGTCGGCCAGCGCCAGCCCGGTGCGGTCGGCCTTGTCGGCGCCGATGTCCATGGTGCGGATCGTGACAGTGCGGCCGGTCATGCCCAGCACCACGTCGCGATAGGCGCGGAACTGTTCGTCCTCGTCCGGCAGCTCGTGGCGCTGCAGGAACAGGAATTCGGTGCGGTACAGGCCGACGCCGGCGGCGCCGATCGCGTGCGCGCTGGCCACGTCCTCGCGCGATTCGGCGTTGGCCCAGAGCTTGATGTCGACGTCGTCGAGGGTGCGCGAAGGTTCGCGCCGCAGCCGGTGCAGCTGCTTGCGCTCGCGCTTCTCCTCGCGCAGGCGGGCGCGGTAGGCGCGCAGGTCGGCGGCATTGGGTTCGACGATGATCTCGCCGCTGCCGCCGTCGACCAGCAGCACGTCGCCGTCGTTGACCTGCTGCAGCGCCAGGTGCGCGCCGACCACCAGCGGCAGGTGCAGGCTGCGGGCGAGGATGGCGCTGTGCGAGAGCGCGCTGCCGCCGGCGGTCACCACCGCCAGCACGCCCTGCGACTGCAGCTGGCTCAGCTCGGCCGGGGCGATGGCGTCGGTGACCAGGATCTCGCCGGCCACGCCGCGCAGGTCGGCCTCGCGCTTGTGCAGCATGGCGTGGACGCGGCCGATGACGTGGTCGATGTCCTCGACGCGGCTGCGGAAGTAGGTGTCGTCCATGCCCTCGAACACCGAGGCCAGGCGGTCGCGCTGCAGGCGCAGTGCGTAGTCGACGCCGTACAGGCCCTTGCGCACCAGGTCGTCCAGGCCCTGCAGCAGCTCCGGGTCGTCCAGCAGCAGGGCGTGGATGTCGAGGAACTCGCCGACCTCGTGGGCGAGTGCGCCGTGCAGCTGGCTGCGCATGTTGCGCATCTCGACCCGGACCGCGTCGATCGCGGTGTGCAGCCGCTGCAGTTCGGACTCCACCTTGGTCGCGGGGATGTGTTCCTCGGCGACCTCCAGCGCGTGCGGCAGGCGGACCCGGGCGCGACCGAGGGCGTTGCCCCGCGACGCGCCGTGCCCGGGGATGGCATGCCGCATCTAGGGCCTGCCGCCCGCGGGAGTGCCGCCGTAGGGCGTCGAGCGTCGTGCAGTCCGGGGACGCACCTAGCCGCCCTCGTCGAATTTGCGCTCGAACAGGGCCGCCGCCGCCTCCATCGCCGTAGCCTCGTCCTCGCCGTCGACGCGCAGCACCACGCTGGTGCCGTAGCCGGCGGCGAGCAGCATCACCCCCATGATGCTCTTGGCGTTGACCTCGCGGCCCTTGGCGACGAGGGTGGCGTTGCTGCGGTAGCCCGACAGCACCTGGACCAGCTTGGCGGTCGCCCGCGCGTGCAGGCCGAGCTTGTTGGCGATGAGCAGTTCACGTTCGATCATCGTCGTCGGTCTCAGGCGTCGTCGAGGATCACCCCGTTGCGGGCGCCTGCGGCGGCCACGGCGGGGAGTTCCTCCAGGGGGAGTTCAGCATAATTCATCACCCGCAGCAGCATCGGCAAGTTCAGTGACGAGACCCGGCGTGACGGGGTGCCCAGTCTCGACAGCATCGCGGCGAGGTTGCTCGGGCTGGCGCCGTACAGGTCGCTCAGGATCAGCACGCCATCGCCGCCGTCGACGCGGCGCATCGCGGCGCTGGCCTGCGGCAGCAGCGCGTCGGGATCGGCGTCGAAGGGGACTTCGAAGGCGTCGAGCTTCAGCGGCAGGTTGCCGTGCAGCATGGTGGTGGCCACCGCGACCAGCGCGCTGCCGATGCCGGTGTGGGTGACGAGGAGGATGCCGACGCTCATGCCGCCAACTTAGCAGACGGCGATGACGCCCCGGAAGCAGGACGGCGCCGGCGCGCCTCAGTCGAGTTCGCGATGGAAGGTGGCGACCTCGGTCCAGCCGCGTTCGCGCGCGTGTTCGGCCAGCGCCTCGGCCAGGTAGACCGAGCGGTGGCGGCCGCCGGTGCAGCCGAAGGCGACGGTGACGTAGCTGCGCGTGTCCGACTGCATGCGCGGCAGCCAGGTGTCGAGGAAGCCGGTGACCTGGGCCAGGTACTCGCGGACATCGGGCTGGTCGCCGAGGTAGGCCTTGACGTCGGCATCGCGCCCGGACAGCGGCTTCAGCCGCGGGTCCCAGTGCGGGTTGGGCAGGCTGCGCGCGTCGAACACGAAGTCGGCGTCGGCCGGCACGCCGCGGCGGTAGGCGAAGGACTCGAACAGCAGCGACAGCTCGTTGTCGAGGGTCAGGCCGAGCTCGGTGATCACCCGACGACGCAGCTGGTGCACGTTGAGCTCGGTGGTGTCGACGACCACGTCGGCCAGCGACAGCAGCGGCTTGAGCGCCTGGCGCTCAAGCGCGATCGCGTCGGCCAGGGCCAGGCCGAGGTGGGTGAGCGGGTGGCGGCGCCGGGTCTCGGCGTAGCGCTTGATGAGGGAGGCGTCGGTGGCGTCGAAGAACACCAGCTTCGGCTCCAGCCCCATCGCGCCGACCGCCGACAGCCACTCGGGCAGGTTGGCCAGGTCGCCGCGGTTGCGCATGTCGATGCCGACGGCGAGCTTCTGCTCGGCGCGGTCGGGGTGGACCGCGGTGCGCACGAACTCGGGCAGCAGCTCGGCCGGCAGGTTGTCGACGCAGAAGAAGCCGAGGTCCTCGAAGGTGTGCAGCGCGACCGACTTGCCGCCGCCGGACATGCCGGTCACCACCAGCAGCGATGCGCTGGCGCGGCTGCCGGCGTCGTCGTGGAGGGCGTCGGGCTGGCTCATCAGGTCACCGGCTCCTCGCCGCTTTCGAGGAACTGGGAGTGGCGCGCGAGGAATGCCGCCGCCGGATCGATGCCCTTGGCGCGCAGGATGTGGGTGCGGGTGGCGGCCTCGGTCAGCACCGCGAGGTTGCGGCCGGGCATCACCGGCAGGGTGATCATCGGCACGTCGAGGTCGAGCACGCGGCGCAGGCCGAGGTCGCCGGTCAGGCGCACCATGCCGTCCTCGTGCGGCTGCGGTTCGGCGCCCGGCCGGCTCAGGTGCACGATCAGGCGCAGGTACTTGTTCCGCTTGACCGCGGTGTCGCCGAACATCTGGCGGATGTTGAGCACGCCCAGGCCGCGCAGTTCGAGCAGGTCCTGCAGCAGGTCGGGGCAGGCGCCGTCGAGCACGTCCGGCGCGATCTGGGTGAACTCGGGCGCGTCGTCGGCGACCAGGCGGTGGCCACGGGTGATCAGCTCCAGCGCCAGCTCGCTCTTGCCCGAGCCCGACTCGCCGGTGATCAGCACGCCGATCGAATAGACCTCCATGAACACGCCATGCAGGGTCACCCGCGGCGCCAGCGCGCGGGCGAGGTGGTACTGCAGGTGGTTGAGCAGCTCGTGGCCGCGCCGGGGCGAGAGCCACAGCGGCGTCTGCGACTCCTCGGCGGCCTCGCGCAGGTCCTCGGGGCAGGACTGGTTCTTGCTGATCACCAGCGCCAGCGGCCGGTACTGCATCACCCGTTCGATGGTCTCCCAGCGCAGCCGCGGATCGAGGCCATCGAGCCAGGCCAGCTCTTCGCTGCCGAGGATCTGCACCTTGTTGGGGTAGATGATGTTGAGGTAGCCGGCCAGCGACGGCCGCCGCGCATTGGTCTCGACCGCCTCGAGCACGCGCGACTGCCCCTGCTGCCCGGCGTGCCAGCGCAGGCCGAGGCGCTCGTGCTGGCGGTCGAACAGGTCGCGGGCGGTGAGGCTCTGGTTCATGTCGCGCCGACAGGCCCTAGGCCGCGCGGGCGGTTGCGGGCGCCAGCAGCAGGCGGCGCAGGCGGTCGATGCTGCGCGCCATCCGCAGGCGGTCGCGGAATTCGGCGTCGGAGAAGCGTTCGGCCACGCCGGCCAGGTGTTGCAGGTGCAGTTCGGGCATGTCGTCGGTGGCGCTCAGGGCGAGCACGAGGTCGACCGGTTCGCCGTCGCGCGCGCCGAAGTCGATCGGGCGCTGCAGCCGCAGGAAGGCCGCGCGCGGGGCGTGGAAGGCGGCGCTGCGCGCATGCGGGATCGCCACGCCGTGGCCGATGCCGGTGCTGCCGAGGCGCTCGCGTTCGCGCAGCGCATCGGCAATGGTCGCGGTCGAGGTCGGCGAGCCGTCGGACAGCAGGCGCGCGGCGGCGTCGAGCACCTGCGCCGGCGAGTCCGGTTCGACCAGCATCACGATGCGGTCGGCGCTGAGCAGATCGGTCCAGGGCATCGTGCTGCTGCGGCTCGAAGACGGCTCAGCCGAAGCTGCCGTCGCGCGAAGCGTTCTCGCCGCGGTGGTGATCGACCTGCTTCTTGCGGTGCTTGACCAGCACGCGGTCGAGCTTGTCGGCGAGCAGGTCGATCGCGGCGTACATGTCGATCGCGCTGGCGACGGCGTGCAGGGTCTTGCCCGAGAGGTTCACGTTGGCCTCGGCCTTGTGGTTGGGCTTGTCCAGGCTCAGCTGCACGCGCACCTCGAACGGCTGCTCGACGTGGCGCGACAGGCGCTGCAGCTTGCTGTCCACGTAGTCCCGCAGGGCGGGGGTTACCTCGATGTCGTGGCCGTAGGTTTCGATCTGCATCGCCTGCCTCCTGGTTGGGGTCCCCAGCATCGCCCAAAGCGGGCGGCAGCGGGTTGAAAACAGGTTAACGCAGCGTGCCGCGGACCGCGACCACCAGGATCATTGACAAACGCCGGCGCAGGGCATTCAGTGGATCCTCACCCGCTCGTGCGAGGCGGCGATGTGCATGGCCTCGCGGTACTTGGCCACGGTGCGGCGCGCCACCGGCACCCCGGAGGCCTTGAGCGACTCGGCCAGGCGTGCGTCCGACAGCGGCTTGCGCGGGTCCTCGGCCTCGATCAGGCCGCGGATCATCTGCTGGATGGCCACGCTGGAGGCCTCGCCGCCGCCGTCGGTGTCGATCCCCGAGGCGAAGAAGTCGCGCAGGGCGAGGGTGCCGCGCGGGGTGTGCACGTACTTGCGCGCCACCGCGCGCGAGACGGTGGACTCGTGCATGCCGATCTCGGCGGCGACCTCGCGCAGGGTCAGCGGCCGCAGCGCGCGCGCGCCGAATTCGAGGAAGCCCGACTGCTGCCGGATCAGGCAACGCACCACCTTGAGCAGGGTCTCGCCGCGGGCCTCGAGGTTCTTCAGCAGCCAGCGCGCCTCCTGCAGGCGGCCCTTGAGGTAGCCGGCGTCGTTCCCGGCGGTGGTCTGGATCATCCGCTCGTAGGCCTGGTGGATGGTCAGCCGCGGCAGCGAGCTGGTGGCCAGCATCGCCAGCCAGACGCCGTTGCGACGGACGATGATGCAGTCGGGCACGACGTAGTTGTCCGAGGGCACGTCGCCGATCTGCGAGCCCGGCCGCGGGTCGAGCGAGCGCAGCAGCTGCAGGGCGGTGTCGGCCTCGTCCAGGCTGCAGCCGAGCTGGTCGCTCACGCCCTTGGCGCCGAGCTTGGGCAGGCGGTCGATCAGGGTGGTCGC
Organism: Luteimonas sp.; assembly: GCA_035444805.1. Classification (GTDB taxonomy): domain Bacteria; phylum Pseudomonadota; class Gammaproteobacteria; order Xanthomonadales; family Xanthomonadaceae; genus Luteimonas. Next base: position 10,985 of record DAOMPM010000009.1, read on the forward strand.
GACGGTCATCGCCAGCGCGCGGCCGGGGGTGTCGGCGGGCAGGGTGTCGAGCTGGATCCACAGGCATTCGCCGAGGTCGCGCGCGCCGACACCGACCGGGTCCAGCCGCTGCACCTGGCGCAGCACCGCGAGGATCTCGTCCTCGCCCGGCGGCGGCGCCAGCGGCAGCGCCGCCACGATCTCGGCGAAGGCAACGCGCAGGTAGCCGTCGTCCTCGATCGCATCGACCAGGGCGGCACCGATGCTGCGGTCGCGCGGCGACAGGTGGCTCAGGTGCAGTTGCCAGTTGAGATGGTCGCGCAGGGTCTCGGACTGGACGATACGGCTGGCCGGGTCGTCGTCATCGCTGCGCGCGCCGCTGCCGGCGTACTCGTAGCCGGCCGATTCCGACCAGGCCTCGTCGGCGGCATTCCAGGCATCGCCCTCGTCGTGGTCGCGGCCGTCGCCGTCGGAGGCGGCATCGGCGGGGGATGTGGCTTGCGGGGCGCCGTCGCTGGCCGGTGGCGGGGCGGGCGGATCCTCGGCCCAGTCGAGCAGGGGGTTGCTTTCCACCGCCGCGGCGATCTCCGCCTCCAGCTCGATCGCCGGCAGCTGCAGCAGGTGCAGGGCCTGGCGCAGCTGTGGCGTCAGGACCAGGTGCTGGCCCAGCGATGTCTGGAGGCGTTGCTTCATCGTCCCGGCGGATCCCCTGGTCGACGATGCGCAAGGCTACAGGCGGAAGGACTCTCCGAGGTAGACCCGGCGCACGTCGGGATTGGCGAGCAGCGCGTCCGGAGCCCCCTGCGCGAGCACGCCACCTTCGTTGAGGATATACGCCCGGTCGCAAATGCCCAAGGTCTCGCGGACGTTGTGGTCCGTGATGAGCACCCCGATTCCGCGATGCTTGAGGTGCTCGACGATGCGCTGGATCTCGCCGACCGAGATCGGGTCGACGCCGGCGAAGGGCTCGTCGAGCAGGATCAGCCGCGGGTTCGCGGCCAGCGCGCGGGCGATTTCCACGCGCCGGCGCTCGCCGCCGGAGAGGCTGGCGCCGATCTGGTCGGCGACGTGGGCGACCTGCAGCTCGTCGAGCAGGTTGTCCTGCTCCTTCCTGCGGCCGGCGCGGTCGAGGTCCTTGCGCAGCTCCAGCACCAGCATGATGTTGTCGGCGACGCTGAGCTTGCGGAACACCGACGGTTCCTGCGGCAGGTAGCCGACCCCGCGGCGCGCGCGCAGGTGCATCGGCTCGGCGGTGATGTCGTGGCCGTCGAGCACGATCCGGCCGGCGTCGGCCGGCACCAGGCCGACGATCATGTAGAAGCAGGTGGTCTTGCCGGCGCCGTTGGGGCCGAGCAGGCCGACCACCTCGCCAGCGTCGAGGGTCAGGCCGAAGTCGTGGACGACCTCGCGCTGGCGGTAGCGCTTGCGCAGCCCTTCGGCGACCAGCATTACCTGTTCTCGTCCGTCTTGGGGCTGTCGGCGGCCGGCTTGTTGCGCGGCTCGAACTGCAGCGACACCCGGCCGCCATTCTCGCCGCCGCCGCCCTGCACCTGGCCGGTGCGCATGTTGTAGACGATGCGCTCGCCGGCGATGCTGCCGCGGCCGGGCTGCTGGACCACGGCCTTGCCGATGAACACCACGGTGTCCTGCTGCAGGTCGTAGTCGACCTGGGTGGCGGTGGCGTTCATGGTGCCGCCGTTGTCCATGTCCTGCTTCAGCCTGACCGGCGAGCCGGTCAGCTTGGCGCTGCGGATGTCGCCGTCGCCCTGGCGGATGTCGGCGCGCGCGGCGTCGATCACCAGCGTGCCCTGGACGATGTGGACGTTGCCGGTCAGCACGCAGGGGCCGGCCTCGGTGACGGAGCAGTCGCTGCGGTCGGCGTCGACCTTCATCGTCTGGTTGCGGTCGGAGGACTTGGCCAGCGCGGCGTGCGCGCAGGCGCAGGCGGCGATCGCCAGGACCAGCTTAGCGGCGTTTCGGGTCATTGTTCAGGCTCACCTTGGACAGGAGCTGGATGCGCTTGCCGGCCAGGTCGGCTTCCATCCCGGTACCGCGCATTGTAGTGCCGGGGGTGGTGATGGTCACGACGGCCCTGGAAGTGGCGCGGTTGTCGTCCGGGTGGATGTCGAGCTGCTCGGTGCGCAGCACGGTCGGCCGGCTGGCGCCCTTCGGGCTGTCGGCGACGACGTCGCCGCGCAGCTGCACCACGGTGCTCTTCTCGTCGACCCAGCCGGTCTTCGAGCGCACCTCCCACGGGTTGCCGTCCTCGTCTGGCATCAGGAACAGCGGCGTGGTCAGCTCCAGGGTGCGTGCACCCGGGGTCTGGACCAGCTCCGGCGCGTGCAGCGAGAACGATTCGCGACCGTTGCCGTCGAGCGTGACCACCTCGAAGTCGCGCAGGATGTAGTCCGAGCGCAGCTCGACGACCGTGGCCGGTTCGCCGACGTCGGGCGTGCGCCAGGCCAGCCAGCCGCTCACCAGCGCGCCGACGAGCAGGGCGAGGACGAGGGCGGTGCGCCAGGTCATTGTCCGTGTACCCCGAGAAGTGCGTCGACGCGACCATGCGCGTGCAGCAGCAGGTCGCACAGCTCGCGCGCCGCGCCCTCGCCACCGCGCGCCGGGGTGACCCAGTGCACGGCGTCGCGGATCCAGTGGTGGACGCTGGCCGGCGCCACCGCCAGGCCGACGCCGCGCAGCACCGGCAGGTCGGGCAGGTCGTCGCCCATGAACGCGACCTCGTCCATGCCCAGGCCCAGGCGGGCGGCGATTTCGCCCATGCGGGCGAGCTTGTCGCGGACGTCGACATGCGGCTCGGCACCGAGCTCGCGGGCGCGGTTCGCGGCCACCTGGCTGTTGCGCGCGGTGACGAAGGCGGTCGCGATCCCGGCCTTGCGCAGCTGCACCAGGCCCTGGCCGTCGAGCACGTGGAAGGCCTTCGACTCGCGCCGGTCCTCGTCGAACCACAGGCGGCCGTCGGTCAGGGTGCCGTCGACGTCGAAGCCCACCAGCCGGATCTTCGCGGCGCGGGCGACGAGCTCAGCGGGATAGTCGGGACGGAAGTGCGGCATGAGGTGGGTCGGTGGGGACGGGGGGTGCAGCGGGCAGGAAACTCGATCCTGCCTTTACCAATCTGGAATCACGGGTTGGTTGGTAGTTGGTAGTTGGTGGTTGGTAGTTGGTGTTCCGGGTTCTACCAACTACCAACCACCAACTTGCCTCACACCACCCGCGCCCGCAGCAGGTCATGGATATTCAGCGCCCCGACCACGCGGCGGCTGGCGTCCAGCACCAGCAGGGCGTTGATCTTGCGCGTTTCCATCAGCCGCGCCGCCTCGACCGCCAGCGCGTCGCTGCCGATGGTCACCGGGTCGCGCGTCATCACGTCGCGGATGCGGGTGGCGTGCACGTCGACGCCGGGCGCGCCGAGGGTGCGGCGCAGGTCGCCGTCGGTGTACATGCCGAGCAGGCCGCCGCCCTCGTCGACCACCGCGGTCATGCCCAGGCGCTTGCGGCTCATCTCCAGCAGGGCATCGCCGAGCGAGGCGTCGCCTGACACGCGCGGCACGTCCTCGCCGGTGTGCATGACGTCGGCGATGTGCAGCAGCAGGCGCCGGCCGAGCGCGCCGGCCGGGTGCGAGCGGGCGAAGTCGTCGGCGGTGAAGCCGCGCGCCTCCAGCAGCGCCACCGCCAGCGCATCGCCCATCGCCATCGAGGCGGTGGTGCTGCTGGTGGGGGCCAGGTGCAGCGGGCAGGCCTCTTCGGGGACGCTGACGTCCAGGTGCACGTCGGCGGCCTGGGCGAGGGTCGAGTGCGGGCGTCCGGTCATCGCCAGCAGCACGTTGCCCTGGCGCTTGAGCGCCGGCAGCAGCATCAGGATCTCGTCCGACTCGCCGGAGTACGACAGCGCCAGCACGATGTCGGCGTCGGTGACCATGCCCAGGTCGCCGTGGCCGCCCTCGCCCGGGTGCATGTAGAACGCCGGGGTGCCGGTGGAGGCGAGGGTGGCGGCGATCTTGCGCGCCACGTGCCCGGACTTGCCCATGCCGGTGCAGACCACGCGCCCTTGCGCGGCGAGGACCAGTCGGCAGGCCTCGGAGAAGGCGCCGTCGATGCGCGCGGCCACCGCCTGCAGGCCGCGGGCCTCGACCTCGAACACGCGGCGGCCGCTGGCGGCCAGCGCGGAGGCTTCGAGCGGGCTGGGGGCGGGCGTGGCCATATCCGGTGGGCGGGCTTTTCCGTAGACTAAGCCGTTCATTTTAGGCGCTCCCCGGCGCGAAAAGCCCGCTTCGGTGGCGGTGCCGGCCCCGGGCTCATGCGCGCTTCAGCAGGAAAGCCCCCTTTGAACCCCGATTTCATCCGCGATCTGATCCAGCAGGGCCTGCCCGGTGCCCGCGTCGACGTCTCCGGCGACGACGGCGTGCACTTCGAGGCCCTGGTCGTGTCCGAGGCCTTCGCCGGCAAGCTGCCGCTGGCCCGCCACCGCATGGTCTACGCCACCTTGGGCGAGCGCATGGGCGGCGAGATCCACGCCCTGGCGCTGAAGACCCTGACCCCGGAGGAGGCTGGTTCGTAGTTGGTGGTTGATGGTTGGTGGGACGGGCGGGCTGCAGGGCACGATCGACCAACTACCAACGACCAACGGCCAACGGCCAACTATCCATCGGCGGCCTGCCGCCCCGACACCCAGGACAGCATGCAGAAAATCACCCTCACCGGCGGCACCCCCCTCCACGGCGAAGTCCGGATCTCCGGTGCCAAGAACGCGGTGCTGCCGATCCTGTGCGCGACCCTGCTCGCCGACGGGCCGGTGGAGATCGCCAACGTGCCGCACCTGCATGACGTGCGCACCACCGCGCGCCTGCTCGGCGGGCTCGGCGCCGGCATCGGCCACGACATCGCCGCCGGCATCGTCCGCGTCGACCCGCGCACGGTGGACAGCCACCTCGCGCCCTACGAGCTGGTCCGGACCATGCGCGCCTCGGTGCTGGTGCTCGGTCCGCTGCTGGCGCGCCACGGCGCCGCCGACGTCTCGCTGCCCGGCGGCTGCGCGATCGGTTCACGCCCGGTCGACCTGCACATCCGCGCGCTGGAGGCGCTGGGTGCCGAAATCGCGGTCGAGCACGGCTTCATCAAGGCCAAGGCCGGGCGCCTGCGCGGCGGCCACGTCGAGTTCCCGATGGTCAGCGTCGGCGCGACCGAGAACGTGCTGATGGCCGCGACCCTGGCCGAGGGCACGACCACGATCGACAACGCCGCGCGCGAGCCGGAGATCGTCGACCTCGCCGCCTGCCTGGCGGCGATGGGTGCGCGCATCGAGGGCGCGGGCACCCCGCGCATCATCGTGCACGGCGTCGAGTCGCTGCACGGCGCGCACCACGAGGTGATCGCCGACCGCATCGAAACCGGCACCTTCCTCGTCGCCGGTGCGATCACCGGTGGCCGCGTCACCGCCACCCACGCCCGCCCCGACACCCTGTGCGCGGTGCTGGAGAAGCTGCGCGAGGCCGGCGCCGAGGTGACGGTCGAGGGCGATCGCATCACCGTCGACATGCGCGGCCGGCGGCCGCGGGCGGTCGACATCGTCACCGAGCCGCACCCGGGCTTCCCGACCGACATGCAGGCGCAGTTCATGGCGCTCAACTGCATTGCCGAGGGCACCGCCACGATCGACGAGACGATCTTCGAGAACCGTTTCATGCACGTCAACGAACTGCTGCGCCTGGGCGCCGACATCCACATCGAGGGCCACCGCGCCACCGTGACCGGGGTCGAACAGCTCAGCGGCGCGCCGGTGATGGCGACCGACCTGCGTGCCTCGGCCAGCCTGATCCTCGCCGGCCTGGTCGCCGAGGGCGAGACCACGATCGACCGCATCTACCACCTCGACCGCGGCTACGAGCACATCGAGCGCAAGCTGTCGGGGCTGGGCGCGCGCATCCGCCGGGTGTCGTGAGGGCGCGGCCGTGAACGCAGCGAAGTCGCGGTTCTCGCCCAGGCGCAAGGCATTGCTGGCCGCGGTCGTCCTGCTGCTGCTGGCGATGGCGGTGCTGCGCCTGCTCGGCATCGCCGGCTTCAACGGCGCCCAGCCGCGCGACATGGACTGGAACGACGACGGCGTCGCCAGCCGCGCCGAGATCGTGCAGGGCTACACCGTCATCGCGGTGGAGGAAACCCGCGAGGGCCCGCGCACCTGCCGCCGCTACGTGCGCCTGCGCGACCGCGAATCGCCGATCCGGGTGGAATGCCGGGTGGAGTTCGGCAACAGCGACGACGAGCGCGGGCAGTAGCGGGGTCGCTCTGCCGGTGTCATCGCGAATGGCGTAGGAGCGCCCCATGGGCGCGACCGGGTTGCGAAGATGTCCCGGCCGCCGCGGGTCGCGGGCATGGCCCGCTCCTGCTTTCTGATTGCGAACGGATGTCAGCGCAGCGACTTGAGCTTCAGGTCGATGTGATCGCGGCCGCCGCGCTGCTGCAGGATGCGCGCCGGCACCGGCAGGCCGTCGACGATCCAGGCGGTGATGCTGCGGTCGTCGTCCTTCCAGGTGACCTTGGTCGCGCGCTGCGCCTTGCCTTCGATGGTGACGGTCTCGGTGCCGGCGGGCTGGAACACCTGGCGCTTGACCCGGCCGTCCTCGACCAGTCGGTAGTTGAGCGGCTTGCCGGCCTGGAAATCGCGCACCAGCGCGAGGTTCATCAGCATGCCGTCGACGTCGCCGGGCTGCAGCTTCACCGGGCCGCGGCGGTCGGGCTTGATGTCGCCGTCCCAGGTGGCCTGGCGGCTGTCCCAGTCGTAGCTGGCGTTGACCGTGCGCTTCTTGACCAGCATCGCCGCCAGCCCGGACTCGCCGCCCTGCGAATCGCTGCCCGACAGCGGCCGCCAGCGATCGCCCTCGGCCTCGAACACCGTGCTCTGCGCCAGCCGCGCGCCGGCGCCGGTGACTTCGAGGCTGTACTTCCAGGTGTTGTCGCCGGCCGCGGCGAGGGTCATGCGGCCGCTGGCCTGCAGGCCCATGTAGTGGGCGCTGTAGTCCGCGGTGAACGGCTCGACCGCGGACACAGCGGCCAGGGGCGAGCCCGCGACCGCGAGCAGTGCGGTGAGCGCGGCGGTCCGGATGGGGTGTCGGAACATGGTCATCGTCCTCTTGTTCATTGCGCGCCCCGGTACTCGACCAGGCGCAGGTCGACGGCATCCTCGCCGTCCTCGCGCTGCAGGATCCGCACCGGGGTCGGCACGCCGTCGGCGATCCAGAAGATCGTTTCGTCGTTGCCGCCGTTGGTGCGCTCGACCCGCATCGCCTCGTAACTCAGTTCGGCGACGGTCACCGGCTCGGTCTGCGCGGCGACCTGGTAGTCGTAGTCGCGCACGCGGCCGCCGTCGACGAAGCGGTAGTGCAGCGCCTTGCCCGGCTCGGCGTCGCGGATCACCGCGAGGTTGATCAGCAGGCCGCTCATGTCGCCGTAGCGGATCGGGACCGGCTCGCGCCGCGTCTTCTTGATGTCGCCGGTCCACTGCGCGGTGTTGGCGTGCCAGTCGTAGGTGCCGGTGACCTTGCGGTTGAACAGCGCCGCGGCCTTGCGCACCGTGCTCTGCGACAGCGGCCGGAAGATGCCGTTGGCCTCGTCGAACACCGTGCTCTGCTCGAGGTTCAGGCCGACCACGCCGGCGAAGCCGCGGTTGCCGCGGATGCCGAGGTCGACCCGCCAGCGCGCGGCCGCGTCGTCGCGCACCACCTGCATGGTCGCGGTGCCGGCGGGCTTGCCGTCGTACCAGGCTTCGTAGGTGGCCAGGAAGGGCTGCAGGACGCGGGCGGCCGGGGCCGTGGCGGATGCCGGGGCCCCGGTCGTGGCGTTGGCCGGCGCCTGCTGCAGCGAAGCGCCCGCGGGCGCGGCCAGCGCCAGGGCGAGCCCGGCGACGGCGGCGACAGCGGCAAGCGGGGAACAGGTCTGGCGCATAGGCCGGACATCATGCGAAGTCGTTATTGCACGACAGCTGAAGCGGCGCGGCCAGCGCCCGGCCATCGACGTGAACGCAGTGTTCACGCAGCGAAACGCGGCCCTCGGCGAACAAGCGCAGGGTCGCGAGCATCAGCGGATGTTCACGTTCGAGCACGCGCGCGGCCAGCGCGTCCTCGTCGTCGCCGGCCAGCACCGGCACCCGCGCCTGCGCGATCACCGGGCCGCCGTCGAGGTCTTCGCTGACGAAGTGCAGGCTGGCACCGTGCTCGCCGACGCCGGCTTCCAGCGCCTGGCGGTGGGTGTGCAGGCCCTTGAACGCGGGCAGCAGCGAAGGGTGGATGTTGACCATGCGCCCGGCCAGCGACCGTGCGGCGGTCGCACCGATGATGCGCATGTAGCCGGCGCAGACGACGAGGTCCGGCGCCACCGAATCGACCCGGGCGAAGAACGCGGCGTCGAAGGCGTCACGCGAAGCGAAGCCGCGCGCGCGCAACGCTTCGGCGTGGACGCCGGCGTCGCGTGCGCGCTGCAGGGCATGGGCGTCGGGCCTGTCGGAGAACACGCCGACGACGGTGGCATCGAGCGCGCCGGAGGCGACCGCGTCGAGGATCGCCTGCAGGTTGCTGCCGCGGCCGGAGGCGAGGACGGCAAGGCGCAGAGGCGATGGTTCGTGGTTGGTGGTTGGTGGTTCGGACAAGCGGGGGGCTCAGGCGATGCGGACGCGATCACCGTCGGTCGCGGCCACCACCTCGCCGATGCGCCAGTGGGCGAGGTCGAGGCGGGCCAGTTCGCCTTCGATGCCGGCGACCGCATCGCGGTCGGCCAGCAGCACGAAGCCGATGCCGCAGTTGAAGGTGCGCCACATCTCCTCGCGGGCGACGCCGCCCTCGCGCTGCAGCCAGTCGAACACCGGCGGCAGCGGCCACGAGGCCGCGTCGATGTCCAGGCCCAGGCCCTCGGGCACCACGCGGATGATGTTCTCGGTCAGGCCGCCACCGGTGATGTGGGCCATGCCGTGGATCGCCGGACCGTGCGCGCCGCGCAGCAGTTCGAGGATCGGCTTGACGTACAGGCGCGTGGGCGCCATCAGCGCGTCGGCCAGCGACACGCCGCCGACGTCGAGCTCGGCCGGGCGCCCGGCGCGGTCGTAGATGCGGCGGATGAGCGAGTAGCCGTTCGAATGCGGGCCGCTGGAGGCGATGCCGACCAGCACGTCGCCGGCGCGCACCGCCGAGCCGTCGCGCAGCTCGGACTTCTCCACCCCGGCGACGCAGAAGCCGGCCAGGTCGTACTCGCCCGGCGGGTACATGTCGGGCATTTCCGCGGTCTCGCCGCCGATCAGGGCGCAGCCGGACAGCTCGCAGCCCCTGGCGATGCCGCCAACCACCGCCACCGTGGTCTCGATGTCGAGCTTGCCGGTGGCGAAGTAGTCGAGGAAGAACAGCGGTTCGGCGCCCTGCACCAGTACGTCGTTGACGCACATCGCGACCAGGTCGATGCCGATCGTGTCGTGGCGGCCGAGCTGCTGGGCCAGCTTGAGCTTGGTGCCGACGCCGTCGGTGCCCGAGACCAGCACCGGCTCGCGGTACTTGCCCGACAGGTCGAACAGCGCGCCGAAGCCGCCCAGCCCGCCCATCACCTCGGGCCGGAAGCTGCGCTTGACCAGCGGCTTGATGCGCTCGACCAGTTCGTTGCCCGCGTCGATGTCGACGCCAGCGTCGCGGTAGGTCAGGCCGGAAGAGGGGGTGTTCACGGAGGCGTGCGCAAGCCGGATGGCCCGCGATTCTAGCAGCCGGGCGCCGCGGGCCGGGCACACTCGCGCCTGCGCGCGGGTCAGGAACCGCGCAGGGGCTTTGTGGCACCATTTCGCCACGTTTGCCGCTGCAGAGGATGTCGGATGCGCCTGGATGCTCGTGGGGCTGGGAAGATCGGGTGGGCGCTGGCCGTCCTGCTGGCCGCCCTGGCGGCGTGCGCGCCGGCGTTCGCGCAGCGGGTCGAAGGCGACCGCGCCGCCGGCCAGGGCATGTACGAGGCCGAGGTGCCGGTGCGCAGCCAGGCCGAGTCCGAGCGCAAGGCCGGCTTCGCCCGCGGCCTCGCCCAGGTGTTCGCCAAGCTCTCGGGCGATCGCTCGATCACCAGCCGCCCGGGCGTCGGCCAGGAGCTGCGCCGCGCCGAGGACTACGTCGAGGGCTACGACTACCGTCAGGATGAAAGCGTGGGCGCGAGCGGCGCGCCGACGTTCAGGACCATCCTTGTGGTGCGCTACCGCGAGGACGACGTGGACACCCTCGCCGCGGCCCTCGGCCTGCCAGTGTGGCCGCAGCCGCGGCCCAAGCCGGTGGTCTGGCTGGCGATCGACGACGGCAAGGGCCCGCGCCTGGTCGGCCTGCAGCACAACACCGTGGCGCGGCCGCTGCTGCAGCGCGCGACCGAGCGCGGCTACCGCCTTGGCCTGCCTTCGGGCAGCGCCGCCGAGCAGGCCGCGGTCGGTGCGATCTGGCGCGGCGACACCGCCGCGATCGCGCGCCTGTCCGCGCGCTACAGCCCGCCGATGCAGCTGGTCGGCAAGCTCTACCGCGCCGGCACCGGCTGGAAGGCCGACTGGATCTTCGTCGACAACGGCCGCGTGCTGTCGCGCTGGTCGGAAGAGGACGGCGATGCGCGGCGCGCGCTGGCGACCGGCGCCGACGGCGCCGCCGACGCGCTGATCAAGCGCTACGCCAAGGCCACCGCGCCGGCTGACCCGGTGGTGCAGTCGATCGCCTTCACCGGCGTGCGCAGCAGCAGCGACTACCTGCGCCTGGCCGCCGCGCTGCAGCGGATGTCGGTGGTGCGCGCGGTGCGCCCGCAGCGCGCGAGCGCGGACCGGCTGGAGGTCGAACTCGACCTGCTCACCGGCATGGCCGGGTTCCGGCGCATGGCCGACGAGTCGGTGATGGTGGAAGTGGAAGGCGGCGACGGCATCGCGCCGGTCTACCTGCTGCGCTGACCGCCCCTGGCCCCCTGGCATCGACACCATGGACGAATCCCGCGACAGCGCGAACGCCGACATCGCCCGCTTCCTCAAGCGGCTGCAGTGGGGGCTGGTCGCGGTCGCCGTGCTGTGGCTGATTTCGCAGCTCGGACCGATCCTGACCCCGTTCGTGCTCGCCGCGCTGCTCGGCTGGCTCGGCGATCCGCTGGTCGACCGGATCCAGCGCTCCGGCCGCTCGCGTCCGCTGGCGGTGACCCTGGTGTACGCGCTGATGCTGGTGCTGCTGGTGCTGGTGCTGCTGGTGCTGGTGCCGATGGTCGAGCGCCAGGTCGTGACCCTGGTCGAGGCCCTGCCGCAGTACCGCGACTGGTTCATGGGCACGGCCCTGCCCTGGGTGGAGGCGCGCACCGGCATCGAGATCAGTTCCTGGCTCGACCCGCAGCGACTGTTCACATGGGTGCGCGAGCACTGGGAGCAGGCCGGCGGCGTCGCCACGACCCTGTTCGGCTACGTGTCCAGCTCCGGCTTCGCGGTCCTGACCTGGGTCGTCAACCTCGTCCTGCTGCCGATCCTTGCCTTCTACTTCCTGCGCGACTGGGACCTGCTGGTCGAGCGCGTCGCCTCGATGATCCCGCGCGACCACATCGGCACCGTGTCGCGGCTGGCGAAGGAATCGGACGAGGTGCTCGGTGCGTTCCTGCGCGGGCAGTTCATCGTGATGCTGGCGCTTGGCGCGATCTATGCGATCGGGCTGTCGCTGGTGGGGCTCAAGCTCGGCCTGCTGATCGGCATCGTCGCCGGGCTGATCAGCTTCGTGCCCTACCTCGGCGCGACCACCGGCATCGTGATGGCGGTGCTCGCGGCGCTGGTGCAGGCGCAGGGCTTCGACCTGAAGCTGCTGGTGCTGGTCGGCGCGGTGTTCGCCATCGGCCAGTTGATCGAGAGCTACGTGCTGACGCCGCGCATCGTCGGCGACCGCATCGGCCTGCACCCGGTGGTGGTGATGTTCGCGGTCATGGCCGGCGGCCAGCTGTTCGGCTTCGTTGGCATGCTGATCGCGCTGCCGGTGGCGGCGGTCGCCAACGTGCTGCTGCGCTTCGCACACGAGCGCTACACGCAGAGCCGGCTGTACGCCGGCGAAGCGGCGACGATCGTGAGCGACGGCCAGGCTGTCCAGGTCGGCGTCATGCCCGACGGCGAGGCCGATGGTGCCACCGGGAGCCGCGGCGAGCGGGACGCGTGAGCGGACGATGAGCGTGCTCTCGCCGCAGCTGCCGCTGGCGTTGCGCTATCCGCCCGACCAGCGCTTCGACACCTTCTTCGCCACCGACCAGGCGCCGGTCGCGCAGCTGCGCGCGTTCGCCACCGGCGGCGTCGAACGCAGCCTGCTGCTGACCGGGCCGGCCGGCACCGGCAAGACCCATCTCGCGCTCGCGGCCTGCGCCGAGGCCGAAGCCGCAGGCGTCCGCGCCGGCTACCTGCCGCTGGCCAGCGCCGCCGGACAGTTGCGCGGCGCGCTGGAGTCGCTGCATGCGCTGGACCTGGTGGCGCTGGACGGCATCGAGGCCGTCGCCGGCGACCGCGACGACGAACTCGCGCTGTTCGACTTCCACAACCGCATGCACGACGCCGGCCGCCGCCTGCTGTACACCAGCCGCGCCGCGCCCGACGCCCTGCCGCTGCGGCTGCCCGACCTGCGCTCGCGCCTGTCGCAGGCCACGCGCGTGGTGCTCGACCGGCTCGACGACGCCGGCCGCGGCGAGGTCCTGCGCCTGCGCGCCCGCCGCCGCGGCCTGCAGCTCGACGATGCCGCGATCGACTGGCTGCTGCGCCACGCCGGCCGCGACCTGTCCGGCCTGACCGCCCTGCTCGACCGCCTCGACCGCGCCTCGCTCGCCGCGCAGAGGCGGATCACCGTGCCGTTCCTGCGCGGGGTGCTGGGGGCGGACGAGCTGGGGTGAGGAAAACAGGGGTCAGAGTCCACTTTTCTCTGGCGTGAAGTCGCCAGCTGCCGGGACAGCAGGGAGAAAAGTGGACTCTGACCCCTGTTTTCGCCAGGCGTCACGATGACATGTTGCAGGGGCGTGCGCGCCGGATGTGGCGTAGATTCCGCGACACCGTCGATCGGGCAGCAGGCCAGCAATGAACCAAGCTCCCCGGACGCTGCACAAACTTCTGCGCGTCACTCTCCCCTCGCCCCTTCCTTGGTGCCTACTGCTCCTGATGCTTCTTCCGGCCGCGCTGCTGGCGGCACCGTCAGCGCTGCACACCGGGATTGCCGATGTCCTCGACCAAGAGGGCCTGAGCGGCGCGGTCTGGGCCACGGTGGATGCCGATGGCACGATCGCGGTCGATGCGGCCGGCATCAAGGACGCGCGCAGCAAGGAGGCGCTCGCTGTCGATGACCGCGTGCAGGTCGGCTCGATCGCCAAGACGCTGCTCGCGACCGGCATCCTGCGTCTGGTCACGCAAGGCCGGCTCGCACTGGACGCGCCGGTCTCCGAGGTGTTGCCCGACGTCATCTTCGACAATCCATGGGCGGCGAGCGATCCGGTGCGCATCCGCCACCTGCTCGACCATACCTCCGGCCTCGACGACACGCGCTTCTGGCAGATGTTCAGCCTGCAGCCGGATGCCGACACGCCGTTGACCCGTGCATTCACCGGCGACAGGCTGCTGCGCGTGCGCAGCCGGCCGGGCAGCCGGGCCTCGTACTCCAACATGGGCTTCACCCTGCTCGGCAGGGTGGTCGAATCGGTCACCGGCGAGCGCTACGAGCGTTACCTCGACACCCACCTGCTGCGCCCGCTGGCGATGCACGACAGCACGTTCGGCTTCGTGTCGCAGGCAGGGCCGCACGCCGACCCGCGCCTGGCGATGGGCCATTTCGACGATCTCAGCGCACACGCCACCGTGCCGCTCTACCTGCGTCCCGCCGGACAGTTCACCACCACGGCCCGCGACATGGCGCGCTTCGCCCGCTTCCTGCTGGGCGATGGCCGCATCGAAGGCGAGCGCTTCATCGATGCGCAGTGGCTGCGCGCGATGGGTCGGCCCGTCGGAACGGAAGCCGCCAGCGCCGGCCTGCAGCCCGGCTACGGCCTCGGCCTGTACACGCGCGACCGCAATGGCGTTGTCGCACGCTGGCATGGCGGCAGCACCGCCGGCTATCGCGCGACGCTGTACCTGTTCCCGGAGCAGCGACAGGCCTTCTTCTGGTCCACCAACACCGACAGCGAGACCGCCGACCACGAGCGCATCAACGCGCTGCTCATCGAGGCCTTGGGCGTGGACTCGCCCGAGCCTGCGCGGTTGCCGGAGGCAGCGGTCCAAGCCGCTGGCTGGGAAGGTTTCTATGTGCCTGCACCGAACCGTCTGCAGACGGTGGCCTGGATCGACACCGTGCTCGGCTTCGTACGCCTGCGCCGCGAAGGCGACGCCTTGCGCCTGGAGCCATTTCAGGCGCCCGCAAGCGTACTCACGCCGATGGGCGGGTCCTTGTTCAGGGCGCCGGGGCGGGTGATGGCATCGCACGTCCTGCTGACCGCCGCGGACGGCACGCGCGTGCTCAGTACCGGCATGCAGAGCTACGAACAGACTTCGCTGCTGAAACTCGTGCCGCTCTGGGCAAGCCTGGCCGCAGGCCTGCTCGGGTTGGCGTACCTGCTGCTGTCCGGGCTGGCGCGCGCACTGGCACGACGCATGCCGCCGGCGCATCCGGTGTTCGTGCCGCTGCTTGGCATCCTCGCGCTGCTGCTGCCCGTGCCGCTGTTCCTGCAGCAATCGTTCCTGCAGCTCGGCGAAGTGACCGCGGCCAGCGTCGTGTTGGCGACGGTGACCCTGGCCTTGCCGTTGACGATGCTTGCCGGGCTGGCGCTGCAGGTGCGTGGCCGCCACAGGGGCCCTGCCGCGGCGCTTGATGCAGTGGCGATGCTCGGCATCCTGCAGTTCACGGTCGTGCTCGCGGCCTGGGGGCTGGTGCCGCTGCGGCTCTGGGCCTAGTGCGCCTGGTCGCGCCAGCGGGCCCGGCGCAGCAGCGCGTGTTCCTGTTCGTTGGAAAGAGCGTGTTCGGTCGGCATCGTGGAGGAAGTACGCACGATGAGGCCAAAGCGTCGCAACGAAGCTCAGCCGCCGGCCATTCGCAGGCTGTCGTCCAGCTGCCGCAGCCGCTCCGGTGTGCCGACATCGGTCCAGGCGCCGCCGTGGCGTTCGCCGCTGACGGCGTGGCGGTCCATCGCCGCGCGCAGCAGCGGGGCGAGGCGGAAGCGTGGCGGGGTGTCGTGCGCGCCGGGGGCGTCGCCGATCACGCCACGCCAGCCGAGGAACAGTTCCGGGCGGTAGATACCGATGCCGGAGAAGGTGAGCTTCGCCTCGCCGCCGGACTGCACGCGGCCGTCGGGCAGCAGGGCGAAGTCGCCGCCGGGGTGGTGGTCGGGGTTGTCGACCAGCACCAGGTGGGCGTCGCCGGCCGGCTCGCGCGGCAGGCGGGTGAAGTCGTAGTCGGTCCAGATGTCGCCGTTGACGGCGAGGAAGGGGTCGTCGCCGAGCAGGTCGAGCGCGTGCCACATGCCGCCGCCGGTTTCCAGCGGCTGCGGGCCCTCGTCCGACCAGGTGATGCGCAGGCCGAAGGCGCGGCCGACGCCCAGCGTGGCCGGGAACTGCTCGGCCAGCCAGGAGAGGTTGATCACCACTTCGTCGACGCCGATCGCGGCGAGCTTCTCCAGGTGCCAGGCGATCAGCGGCTTGCCGCCGGCGGGCAGCAGCGGCTTGGGCGTGGCATCGGTCAGCGGGCGCATGCGCTCGCCGAGGCCGGCGGCGAAGATCAGGGCCTTCATCCGCGCAGGTCCGTCATGCGCCTGCCGAAGCTTCGAGTACGGCCATCGCCGGGCGCACGCGTGCGTCGATCAGCGCGGCCAGCGGCGCCAGCTCCGGGTGGCGCGGCAGCACGGCGTCGAGGTAGGCGACGAAGCGTGGCGCGTCGGCGACGTACTTCGGCTTGTCGTCGCGGTGCTTGAGCCGGGCGAAGATGCCGAGCACCTTGAGGTGGCGGTGCACGCCGATCAGGTCGAGGTCGCGGCGGAACGCATCCAGCGGCGGCACCGGCAGGCCGGCCTGCTCCGCGAGCGCGTGGTAGCGCGCATGCCAGGTGGCCACGCGTTCCTCGGGCCAGCTCAGGAAGGCGTCCTTGAACAGGCAGGCCGGGTCGTAGCCGATCGGGCCGCGCACCGCGTCCTGGAAGTCGAGGATCGCGATCTCGCCGCCGAAGGGCATCAGGTTGCGCGGCATGAAGTCGCGGTGCACCAGCACCTGCGGCTGCGCCAGCGCGGCGTCGACCAGGCTGCGGTAGACCGCCGTCAGCGCGTCGCGTTCGCCATCGTCGAGCGCGAGGCCGAGGTGGACGCCGAGGAACCATTCGTCGAACAGCCGCAGTTCGCGCAGCAGCAGGTCCTCGTCGTAGGCCGGCAGGCCGTCGGGCACCGGGATCGCCTGCAGCTTCAGCAGCTGCGCCAGCACCTCGTCGAACATCGCGTCGGCGTTGTCGGCGTCAATCACGTGCAGGAGGGTCTGCACGCCGAGGTCCTCGAGCAGCAGGAAGCCCTGTGCCGGGTCCTGCGCGACCACTTGCGGCAGGCGCAGGCCGCCGGCTTCGAGCAGGTCGCGGATCGCCAGCCACGGGCGCACGTCCATCCTTTCCGGCGGCGCGTCCATCAGGATCAGGCTGGGCGTGCGCCCGGTGGTGCGCCAGTAGCTGCGGAAATCGGCGTCGAACGAGGCGCGTTCGAGGCCGACGGACGGGTCGGACACGGCGGCGCGGGTCCAGTCGAGGCGCTGCTGGTCGCGGGAAGAGGTGGCGTCGGGCTGGACCATGGGATCTCCGTCCGGCGGTCGCCGGGGCGGGCCAAGGGTAAACTGCCGCGCAATTCCGGGCGAGATGGTGGACATGGATTTGCAGCCGGTGTTGTTGTCGGGCGGGTCGGGGACGCGGTTGTGGCCGCTGTCGCGCGAGGCCTATCCCAAGCAGTTCCTGCCGCTGGCCGGCGAGGAAACGATGCTGCAGGAGACCTGGCGGCGGGTGGCGCCGCTGGCGTCGCGGCCGCCGATCGTGGTCGCCAACGAGGAGCACCGCTTCCTCGCCGCCGAGCAGCTGCGCCTGGTCGGCGTGGAGCATGCCGCGATCGTGCTCGAGCCGGTCGGCCGCAATACCGCCCCGGCGATCGCTGCGGCCGCGCTGCAGGCGCTGGCCGATGGTGGCGACCCACTGCTGCTGGTGCTGCCGTCCGACCACGTCGTGCGCGACGCCGAAGGCTTCCGTGCCGCAGTGCGCGCGGCGATCCCGGCGGCGGAAGCCGGCGCCCTGGTCACCTTCGGCATCGTGCCGTCGGCGCCGGAGACCGGCTTCGGCTACATACAGGCAGCGGCCGGCGAAGGCGTGCGCGACGTGCTGCGCTTCGTCGAGAAGCCCGACGCCGCCACCGCGCAGTCGTACCTGGATGCCGGCGGCTATTACTGGAACAGCGGCATGTTCGCGTTCCGCGCCTCGCGTTACCTGGCCGAACTGGAGCGCTTCCGTCCCGACATCCTCGCCGCCGTGCGCAAGGCCTTCGACGCCGCCGCGCGCGATGGCGACTTCATCCGCCTCGACAAGGACGCGTTCGCCGCCAGCCCCTCGGATTCGATCGACTACGCGGTGATGGAGAAGACCGCGGATGCCAAGGTGCTGCCGGTCGACATCGGCTGGAACGACGTCGGTTCGTGGTCGGCGCTGTGGGAGGTCAGTGAACAGGACGGCGACGGCAACGCGCATCATGGCGACGTGATCGCGGTGGACTCGCGCAACAGCTACGCCTACGCGCGGCGGCTGGTGGCGCTGGTCGGCGTCGACGACCTGGTGGTGGTGGAAACCGACGACGCGGTGCTGGTCGCGCGCAAGGACAAGGTGCAGCAGGTCAAGGACGTCGTGGCCCGGCTAAAGTCCGACCAGCGCAGCCATGCGGTCCTGCACCGCGAGGTGCACCGGCCCTGGGGCAGCTACGACTCGATCGACCAGGACGATGGTTTCCAGGTCAAGCGCATCAAGGTCAAGCCCGGTGCGCGGCTGTCGCTGCAGTCGCACGCGCACCGTGCCGAGCACTGGATCGTGGTGCGCGGCACCGCGCGCGTGACCCGCGACAACGACGTGTTCGAACTGCACGCCAACCAGTCCACCTACATTCCGCTGGGCGCGAAGCACCGGCTGGAGAACCCGGGCAGCGAGATGCTTGAGCTGATCGAGGTGCAGTCGGGCAGCTACCTGGGCGAGGACGACATCGTCCGCTATGAGGACGTTTACGGGCGTTCGTGAAAGCCGGGAAAACCGGGGTCAGAGTCCACTTTTCCCCTGCGGGAATCCGCGCGTGACGATTGCCTCGCGGGAAAAGTGGACTCTGACCCCGGTTTTTCTTACGCCGGATAGGCGCGATGCCGCAGCAGGCGCACGCCCACGACGTCACCGGTCGCCGGCGCTTGCGTGCCGGGCGTGGCGACGAGGTCGACTTCCAGCGCGCGAGGCTGTCCGGCCAGCGCCAGTTCGACGGTGATCCGGTCGGCGTGCCGGTGCGCGGCGCCCACGCGCGCGTCGAGGCCGTTGCCCGGTGCGTCGATCACTGCATCGTGCGGCCTCAGGTACAGCTTCGCCGGGCCGTCGGCGACGCCGGTGGCTTCGAACGAGGCGTCCTGTCCGTTCACGAACAAGCGCCCGTCGAGGGCGTTGCCTTCGATCACGCTGGCACGCCCGATGAAATCGAACACGTAGGCCGACGCCGGCGCGTCGTAGATCTCGCGCGGCGTGCCGACCTGCTCGATGCGGCCGTCGCGCAACACCACCACGCGGTCGGCCAGCTCCAGTGCCTCGTCCTGGTCGTGGGTGACGAACACCGTGGTCTGCCCGGTCTGGTCGTGCAGGCGGCGCAGCCAGCGCCGCAGTTCGATGCGCACCTTGGCGTCGAGCGCGCCGAAGGGTTCGTCGAGCAGTAGCACCGTCGGGTCGATCGCCAGCGCGCGCGCCAGCGCCACGCGCTGCTTCTGCCCGCCGGAGAGCTGTTCGGGATAGCGCTGGCCGTGTCCGGGCAGCTGGATCAGCGCCAGCAGTTCGTCGACGCGGCGGCGGATGGTCGCCCGGTCCGGCCGCTTCGAACGCGGCCGGCTGCGCAGGCCGAAGGCGATGTTCTCGGCCACGGTCATGTGCCGGAACAGCGCGTACTGCTGGAACACGAAGCCGACGTTGCGCTCGCGCAGGCTCAGCTGCGTGGCGTCGGTCTGGCCGAACAGCACGCGGCCGTCGTCGGCCGGCAGCAGGCCGGCGATCACGCGCAGCAGGGTGGTCTTGCCCGAGCCGGAGGGGCCGAGCAGGGCGACCAGTTCGCCGGCGCCGATGTGCAGGTCGACCCGGTCGAGCGCGGCGGTGGCGCCGTAGCGCTTGCCGATGCCCTCGATCCGCAGGTCGACGCCGTGGCCGTTGCCGTGCATGGGCGGATGATCGCCGATTTCGGTGCGGTCGCGCAGCGTGGTGTCGTTGATCAACAGCATGCGGGTCTCCGGGAAGCGGGGGAGGCAAAAACAGGGGCAAAAACAGGGGTCAGAGTGGAGTTTTCCCCGAACCCTTCCGACCCGTTCGAGCCATCACGGAAAACTCCACTCTGACCCCTGTTTCTGCTTCTCATCTCAATGCCGCCGGTGCGACTTGGCGAGGCCGTCGGCATGCCGCGCCTCCAGCCAGAACTTCAGCAGCAGCGTCACCAGCGCCAGTCCGGCCAGCAGCGACGACACCGCGAACGCGGCGGTGCTGTCGAACTCGTTGTAGAGGATCTCGATGTGCAGCGGCAGGGTGTTGGTCAGGCCGCGGATGTGGCCCGAGACCACCGACACCGCGCCGAACTCGCCCATCGCGCGCGCGCCGCACAACAGCACGCCGTAGAGCAGGCCCCACTTGATGTTGGGCAGGGTGACGCGGAAGAACATCGTCCACGCATTCGCGCCGAGCGAACGCGCCACCACCTCCTCCTCGCTGCCCTGCTGCTGCATCAGCGGCACCAGCTCGCGCACCACGAACGGGAAGGTGATGAACAGCGTCGCCAGCACGATGCCCGGGCGCGCGAACAGGATCCTGATGTCGTGTGCGCGCAGGATGTCGGCGAACCAGCCCTGTGCACCGAACAGCAGCACCAGGCACAGCCCCGCGACCACCGGCGAGACCGCGAACGGCAGGTCGACCAGGGCCAGCAGCACGCGCTTGCCGCGGAACTCGAAGCGGGTCAGCGACCAGGCCGCGAACACGCCGAACACGGCGTTGACCGGGATCACGATCGCTGCGGTGAGCAGGGTCAGCTGCAGCGCCGAGATCGCGTCGGGCGTGACCAGCGCCGCCCACCAGGTGGCGAAGCCCTTGCCGAAGGCCGAGGCCAGCACCATCAGCAGCGGCAGCACCACCAGCAGCGCCATCACCGCCACCGCGCCGCCGATCAGCGTCCAGCGCAGCCAGGCCGGCGTCTGCAGTCCGTGTGCGTCGTGCGTGTCAGCCATCGCGGCGGCTCCTGCGCTCGTGCCGGAACAGCAGCGGGATCAGGTTGATCGCGAGCAGGCACAGGAACGACGCAATCAGCATCAGTGCCGCCAGCGCGATCGCGCCGTTGTAGTCGTACTCCTCCAGCCGGATGGTGATCAGCAGCGGCGCGATCTCGGTCTGGTAGGGCTTGTTGCCGGCGATGAAGATCACCGAACCGTACTCGCCAAGGCCACGCGCGAACGCGAGCGAGAAACCGGTGAGCAGGGCCGGCAGCAGCTCCGGCAGCACCACCCGGCGCAGGGTGGTGAAGCGCGAGGCGCCGAGTGACGCGGCGGCCTGTTCCTGCTCGTGGCCGAGCGTCTCGAGGATCGGCTGCACCGTGCGCACTGCGAACGGCAGGCCGATGAACACCAGCGCGATGACGATACCCGCCAGCTGGTAGGCGATCTGGATCCCGCGCGGCTCCAGGAACTGACCGATCCAGCCGTTGGGCGCGTAGATCGCGGTCAGCGCGATGCCGGCGACCGCGGTCGGCAGCGCGAACGGCAGGTCGACCAGCGCATCGAGCAGGCGCCGGCCGGGGAAGCGGTAGCGCACCAGCACCCAGGCCACCAGCGCGCCTGCGAACAACGCGATCAGCGCGGCGACGAAGGCGGTGCCGAAGCTCACCTTCAGCGCCGCCTGCACGCGCGGGTCCTGCAGCGCGCGCAGCCAGCCGTCGCCGCCGAGCCCGGCGGCGCGGAAGGTCAGCGCGGCCAGCGGCAGCAGTACGACCACGCCCAGCCAGGACATGGCCAGGCCGAGGCTCAGGCCGAAGCCCGGCAGCGGGCGGCGCCAGCGCGGGCGGGTGAGGGAGGGGAGGGCGAGTGTGCTCATCTGGTATCGCTGTCATCCCGTACGGTTGCTATCTGGTGAGGTTGTCATCTCGAACGCAGTGAGAGATCTGCCTTGGCCTGCAGTAGCAGATCTCTCCCCCGGATCAAGCCCGGGGTCGAGATGACAGCTTGGGTGGTTCGTGCGTTCAGGCCGCGTGCGCGAATCACTTCGGCAGGTAAATCTGGTCGAAGAAGCCGCCATCGGAAAAATGCAGCCGCTGCGCCTTCGCCCAGCCGCCGAAGGCGCCGTCGATGGTCACCTGCGGGATCGGCTGGAAGTGCGCGATCGCTGCGGCCGGCACCGTCTCCGGTCGCGACGGGCGGTAGTGGTGCTTCGCCGCCAGGCGCTGGCCCTCGGGCGAGTAGAGGTGCTGCAGATAGGCCTCGGCCAGCGCCTGCGTGCCGTGGCGGGCGACGTTGCCGTCGACCACCGCCACCGGCGGTTCGGCCTTGATGCTCACGCTCGGGAACACGATCTCGAACCTGCCGCGCACGTCGGGGTCGGCCAGGGTCAGCAGCGCCTCGTTCTCCCAGGCCAGCAGCACGTCGCCGATGCCGCGTTCGACGAAGGTGGTGGTCGAGCCGCGCGCGCCGGTGTCGAGCACCGGCACGTTGCCGAACAGCTTCTTCAGGTAGTCGAGCACCGCATCGCCCCTGCGGTATTCGCGCGAGGCCCAGGCCCAGGCGGCGAGGTAGTTCCAGCGCGCGCCGCCGGAGGTCTTGGGGTTGGGGGTGATCACGCCGATGCCCGGCTTGGCGAGATCGCCCCAATCCTTGATCTGCTTCGGATTGCCCTTGCGCACCAGGAACACGATGGTCGAGGTGTAGGGCGAGCTGTTGTTGGGCAGGCGCGCCTGCCAGTCCTTCGCCAGCAGGTTGGAGTTGGCCGCGATTGCGTCGATGTCGCCGGACAGCGCAAGCGTGACCACGTCCGCCTCCAGCCCGTCGATCACCGAGCGCGCCTGCTTGCCCGAGCCACCGTGCGAGACGCGGACGGTCAGGGTCTGGCCGGTATCGGCCTGCCACTTCTTCGCGAAGGCGGCGTTGAACTCCGCGTACAGCTCGCGGGTGGGATCGTAGGAGACGTTGAGCAGTTCGACGTTCTGCGCGGCGACGCTGCCGGTGGCGGCGGCAAGCCCGAGCAGCAGCGCGGTCAGGAGGTGCTTGGCGTTGGCTTTCATGGCGTGGCTCTCGAAGGGGGGAGGTCAGAAGGAGAACTGGGCGCGCGTGAAGAAGGTTTTCTCGTCCTCGCGATCGCCGCCGGCGGCGCCGCCGTCGAAGCCGGCCTGCGCGTAGTTGGCGACCAGCTTGAGGTTGCCGCTCAGGTACCAGTTGAGGCCGAGGGTCCAGGCAGAGGCTTCCGAGGCGGAAGCGGTGGACGAAGCGAACAGCGGGAAGGCGTCGTCGTCAAGGTCCAGCTCGCCGTAGCGGGCGACCAGTTCGAACGCGCCCCAGCCGCCGTCGCGCGCGAACGGGCGATTCGGATTGACGCCGCGGTAGCCGGCCTTCTCGCCGGTCAGCACCCAGCTGCCGGTGAGCTGCCAGGCGCTGTGGTCGAGCGCGGCGCGGCTGCCCGAGGCGGTGTCCACCACGGCCTGCTTCGAGCGGATGTACTCGCCGAGCACGCCCACCGGGCCGGCGTACCAGTACGCCTGCGGCGACCAGCGCGAGTGTTCGCCATCGGCGGCGACCGTGGCGAGGTAGCTGAAGAAGGTGGCCTGGCCCGGCGTACGGTAGCGCGGCAGGAAACTGTTGCCGGCGCCGTGCTTGTCGCCGGCGCTGGCGGCGATGCCGAAGCCCAGCCCGGACAGGGCGCCCTCGCTGCCTTTCCACGGTTCGAGGAACAGACGTCCGGCGAACTCGAAGTCGTTGTCGGGATTGCTGGTGGGGCTGTCGCGTCCATCCGGCGCGCCGTTGTAGACGCCGACGACGTAGTTCAACTTCGAAGCCGCCAGCGCGCCCTGCAGCTGCACGCCGAGGTCGCGGTTGGGGGCGAGCTCGGTCGGGAAGCCGCGTTCGACGAACGCGATCGCGCTGGCGCCCTGCAGCCGCTCCAGCGAGATCGGACCCTTGAGCTTGCCCGCGCGCACGGTGGCCGCCGGGCTGAACTTCAGGTCGATCCAGGCATCGACGATCGAGGCGCTGTCGCCGGCGAACTCCGGGGTGAGGCGGAAGCCGACCAGGTCGCCCCAGCTGCCCTCCAGGGTCGGGCGGATGCGGCGCCAGAGGAAGCTGTCGTTCTGCGGGCGCTGGTCGTCGTCGATGAAGCTGCGGTGGTCCGCCTGCAGCACCGCGCCAAGCTTGAGCTGGACCGAACCGTCGGCGCTGCGGATCGAGGCGCCCTTGTCGGCGGCGAGGATGATCTCCGGCGCCGGCTTCTTTTCCACGGGCGGCGGTGGCGCGGCGACGGCGAGTGCGGACTGGCGGTCGCGTTCGTCCAGGCCGAGTTCGATCGCGCGCAGGCGGCGGTCAAGTTCGGCCAGGTCGCTGCGCGCCGTGCCCTCGTCGGGCGCGATCCCAAGCCTGCGTTCGACGATGCGCAGGCGCTCGGCGATCTGCTCTGGCGTGGGCGCCGCGTCCTGCGCCGCGGTGGTGGCGGAGAGCAGGGCGAGCGTCAGCGCGAGCGTGCGGCGGCGCGGGCGGGTGGCGCCCGATCGCGGTGGCGGAGCAGTGGACAGTCGCATGGCGTTTCCTCGAATGGTGCTGGGGAAGCGCCTCCGGTTGTCCGGTCGGCACCGTGGGGGGAATGGATTGCGGTGGGCGGGAATGGCATCAGTCGCCCAGCCGCAGTTTCTGGCTGCGCGTGATCTGCACGATGCGCGACGCATGCACGACCACCTCGACCTGGCCGTAGGCGACGCCGCGCAGGGCTTCGAGCACCGCCTGCTCGGCATCGCTGAGGGGCTGCGCGTCCTGGCGTTCGCGCGGCGCGAGGGGGCTGATGTCGCTGCGGGAAGTGGCGCTCATGGCGGCCGGACCCGGTTGGCGGAGCGGGTCCGGTCAGGCCGCGTCGCGCGCGCCGTCGAGGCTCGCCAGCCACTCGTCGTCGGAGCCTTCGTTGACGCCGGCGAACAGCACCGTCGACAGGTAGCGCTCGCCGGTGTCGGGCAGGGTCGCCAGCAGCACCGAGCCTTCGGGCGCGTCGGCGGCGACCTTCAGTGCCGCGGCGACGGTGGCGCCGGCGGAGATGCCGACGAACACACCTTCCTCGGCGGCGAGTCGGCGCGCGGTGTCGAGCGCCTCGTCGTCGGTCACCGGCAGCAGCTGGTCATGCACGCTGCGGTTGAGCACCTCGGGCAGGAAGTCCGGGGTCCAGCCCTGGATCTTGTGCGGCGCCCAGTCCTTGCCGCCGAGCAGGGAGGCGCCCGCCGGCTCGGTGGCGATGATCTTCACCTCCGGTCGCGCCACCTTCAGCACCTCGCCCACGCCGGTGAGCGTGCCGCCGGTGCCCCAGCCGCTGACGAAGTAGTCCAGGCGCCGGCCGGCGAAGTCGCGCAGGATCTCGGCCGCGGTGGTCTGGCGGTGGTAGGCCGGGTTGGCGGGGTTGCTGAACTGCGAGGCGAGGAACCAGCCGTGCTGCTCCGCCAGCTCCTTCGCCTTCTTCACCATGCCGGTGCCGCGCTCGGCGGCGGGGGTGAGGATGACCTTGGCGCCGTAGGCGCGCATCAGCTTGCGACGCTCGATCGAGAAGGTTTCGGTCATCACCGCGACGAAGCGGTAGCCGCGCGCGGCGGCGACCTGCGCCAGCGCCACGCCGGTGTTGCCGCTGGTCGCTTCGACGATCGTGTCGCCGGGCTTGAGCAGGCCGCGCTTCTCGGCGTCGAGCACGATGGCGATGGCGAGGCGGTCCTTGACCGAGCCGCCGGGATTGAACGATTCGGCCTTCGCGTACAGCGTGACGTGCTTGGGCGCGAGGCGGTGCAGTCTGACCACCGGGGTGTTGCCGATGGTGTCGAGGATGCTGTCGTAGATGGCCATGGGGGTGCCTCGTAGTCGTGAAGTGGGGGACGGTCAGGCGGCGTCCGCGAGCGGGACGTCGGCAGCGCCGAGCGGGGCGGCGCCGAACCAGTGCAGGGCGCCCGCGAGCGCGGCGACTTCGCCGACGATCAGCAGCGCTGGCGACTGTACGGCGTGGTGCCGCGCGAGGTGTGACAAATCGGTTAGCGGCCCGTTGATGACGCGTTGCTCCGGGCGCGAGCCGTTCTCGACCAGGGCGAACGGGGTGTCCGGCGCGCGGCCGTGGGCGAGCAGCTGCGCCTGCAGCTGATCCAAACGCGACACGCCCATGTAGAAGGCCAGCGTCTGCCGCTCCTGCGCCAGCGCCGGCCAGTCCAGCGTGTCCAGCGAGTCCTTGGCGTGCGCGGTGACCAGGCGCACCGACTGCGCGTGGTCGCGATGGGTGAGCGGGATGCCGGCATAGGCGGCGCAGGCGGCGGCGGCGGTGATGCCGGGCACGACTTCGTAGTCGATGCCGGCCGCGCGCAGGGCTTCGAGCTCCTCGCCGCCGCGGCCGAACACGAAGGGGTCGCCGCCCTTGAGCCGGACCACGCGCTTGCCGGCGGTGGCGTGCTCGACCAGCAGCGCGTGGATCGCGTCCTGCGGCGTGGCGTGGTCGCCGGCGCGCTTGCCGACGCTGATGCGCTCGGCGTCGCGGCGGGCGAGCTGCAGCACGTCGGCGCTGACCAGGCTGTCGTGCAGGATCACGTCGGCCTCGCCCAGAAGCCGCAGCGCGCGCAGGGTGAGCAGGCCGGCGTCGCCGGGGCCGGCGCCGACCAGGGCGACGTGGCCGCACGCTGCGGTGGCGTCATCAGCCTTCAGCGCGAGATCAAAGGCGTGTTCGGCTTCGATGTGGCGACGCCGGCGCAGCAGGCCCGGCAGCGGACCGGCGAGCAGGCGTTCGAATGCGCGACGGCGCGCGCCGGGGTCGGGCCAGCGCGTGCGGATGCGTTCGCGATGACGCGAGAGCAGTTGTGCAAGCGCGCCGTAGGACTCGTCGAACTGCGCCTCCAGCTTCTCGCGCACCAGCCGCGCCAGCATCGGTGCGCCGCCGCCGCTGGAGATCGCGATCTGCAGCGGGCCGCGCTCGACTCGCGCCGGTAGCTGCACGCGCGCCAGCGCCGCGTCGTCGACCACGTTGACCCACACCCGGCGCGCCTCGCCGGCTTCGGCGACGGCGCGATTGACCGTGGCGTCGTCGGTCGCGGCGATGGCCAGCCAGGCCTCGTCCAGCCAGTCGGGGGTGAAGCGGCCGATGCAGTGTTCGATCTGTCCGGCAGACGCGAGCGCCGCCAGCGCCGGGTCGAGCGCCGGGGCGCCGACCACGATCCGCGCGCCGCTGCCGAGCAGGGCCTCGACCTTGCGCGCCGCCACCGCGCCGCCGCCGACGACCACGACAATGCGCTCGCGCAGGTCGGCGAACAGCGGGAACAGCCGGTGGGCGGGGGCGTCGGGCATCGGGGCGCAGGTCGGTTGCCGGGAGCCTGACGCTAGCGACCGGGGGAGGGTCGGCGGAAATGGCGACGGATGCTGCGCTTATTCCACAATGGCATAAGCGGCTGCCGGCGCGGCGTGGACAGCCCCCCTGGGCGTCGCTATGATCCGGATATCCATCTTTCAATCATGATGAAAGGATGAAGTTGCGGCCGTAACCGATGCCGCGCAGGCACCCCGCATGACCCTGACCCAGCTGCGCTACCTCGTTGCCATCGCCGACTCCGGGTTGAACATCACCCTGGCCGCCGAACGCGTGCACGCCACCCAGCCGGGCCTGTCCAAGCAGCTCAAGCAGCTCGAGGACGAGCTCGGCTTCCAGCTGTTCGTGCGCAAGGGCCGCAGCCTCGAGGACATCGCCCCGGCCGGCGAGCGGGTGATCGAGCATGCGCGCAGGATCCTCGCCGAGGCCGCCAACATCCGCAGCTACGCCGCCAACGAGCGCGGCGAGCACAGCGGCCGCCTGCTGCTGGCCACCACCCACACCCAGGCGCGCTACGTGCTGCCGCCGGTGATCGCGGCGATCCGGCGCGAGTTCCCGCAGGTGAACATCGACCTGCAGGCCGCGGGCGATGCCGAGGTGCTGCAGCAGGTGGCGCAGGAGAACGCCGACCTGGCGCTGATCAGCACCGCCGGCAGCGTGCCCGCCGGTGGCCTGGCGGTGCCGCTGTACCGCTGGCGGCGGGTGCTGCTGGTCCCGAAGGACCACCCCCTGGCGACGGCCGGGCGCACGCCGACGCTGGCCGAGCTGGCGCGGCATCCGCTGATCAGCTACGAATCCTCGACCCGCGCCGACTCGTCGATGCGTCGCGCCTTCGCCGCCGCCGGCGTCGAGCCGCAGATCGCGATGACCGCGCGCGACGCCAACCTGATCAAGGCTTACGTGCGCGCCGGACTTGGCGCCGGCCTGCTGGCAGAGATGGCGGTGGGCCTGCGCGAGGACGACGACCCCGGATCGAGTCCGGGGCAGGCGCTGCACGTGCTCGAAGCGCCGGCACAGATTCCCGAATGCATCACCTGGGCGGTGGTGCCGCGCGGCCGAGTGCTGCGCGACTACGCGCTGGCGCTGCTGCACGGCATCGCCCCGCAGCTCGACCGTCGCGACCTGCGTCGCGTGCTGGAAGGCAACCTCGAAGCCGACTGGCCGACGCCGCCGACCTGGCGCGAACTGAGCCAGCCGATCTCGTTCTGACGAAAACAGGGGTCAGAGTAGACTTTCTCCCCTGAGGTCACGCCGCGGCCAGAATACCTGGCGAGAAAGTCTACTCTGACCCCTGTTTTCACTCCTACTCGCGCACAGTGGAGATGTAGGCGCCGGTGCTGACCACCTGGAAGGTGTCGTTGTCCACGCGCCGCACCGGCGAGCCGTCGGAGAGGGTGTAGACCAGGCGCGCGGCGCCGTGGTCCGGCCCCTTGCTGTCCTCGGGGGCCTCCAGGCGCTGGATCACCTTGTGGCGGTTGCCGGCTTCGTCCTGGGCATACAGGGTCTGCGTCATGCGTGGGCCTCCTGATCGTGAAGCTGTAGCAACGCTAGCGCCGCGGCGGGAGGAATGCGTGAAGAAAGCACGATTGCCGCGTTAACCCGCCGTCGCGCAGGACCGGTCCCCGGCAACCGTCCATGGCATGCAGCATTCCGGTGCCGACGCATCTGCTTCTGCCCGCATTCGCCTATGCTGCGCGCCCCCGATGGCGCGCCGCGCCCGTCTTCCGCCACCAGCAGACCCCACGTGCCCGCAGACCATCGCGTTCCGCAACAGCGCGCCACCCGCGCGGCGTTTTTCATTCCCGGCTTCGTCATCGCCACCTGGGCACCGGTCGTGCCCTTCGCCAAGCTGCGCGCCGGTCTCGACGACGCCGCGCTGGGCATGGTGCTGCTCTGCCTCGGGCTCGGCTCGCTGGTGGCGATGCCGCTGGCCGGTGCGCTGGCGTCGCGGCAGGGCTGCCGCCGGGTGATGCTGGGCGCGTCGCTGCTGATGGTCGCCGCGCTGCCGCTGCTGGCGGTGGTGTCCGATCCCTGGCTTCTCGGCGGCGTGCTGCTGGCGCTCGGTGCGGCGATGGGCGCGATGGACTGCACCATGAACATCCAGGCGGTCGTGGTCGAGCGCGAGTCCGGGCGCCCGATGATGTCCGGCTTCCACGCCTTCTACAGCATCGGCAGCCTGGTCGGCGCCAGCGTGGCAACCCTGATGCTGGGCGCGGGCTTCAGCGTGGTGGTGGTGACGCTGGCGGCCGCCGGGTTCGCCCTGCTGCTGGTCGTGCTGTCGGGCGGCGCGTGGCGCGATGAACGCGCGCCGGGCGGCGCGGCGGTGTTCGCGCTGCCCAGGGGCGTGGTCGTCGCGATCGGCCTGGTGTGCTTCATCACCTTCCTGGCCGAGGGCGCGATGCTCGACTGGAGCGCGGTGTTCCTGCACGAGGCCAAGGGCATCGACCTGGCGCGCGCCGGCTGGGCCTTCGTGGTGTTCAACCTGGCGATGACGGCGACGCGGCTGGCCGGCGACCGCGTGATCGCCCGCGTCGGTCGCGCCCGCGTGGTGCTCGCCGGTGGCGTCACTGCCGCGCTCGGCCTGGCGTTCGCCGTGCACGCGCCGGACCTGGCGACGGGACTCGTCGGCTACGCACTGTTGGGCATCGGCTGCGCCAACATCGTGCCGGTGATGTTTACCCTCGCCGGCGAGCAGACGCGCATGCCCGAACACCTCGCGATCACGGCGGTCACCACCCTGGGCTACGCCGGCGTGCTGGCCGGCCCGGCGCTGATCGGCTTCATCGCGCAGGGGGCCTCGCTCACCTTCGCCCTGTTGCTGGTGGCGGGTGCGCTGGCGTGCGCGTCGCTGCTTGGCGCGGGAATCGCGAGAAGGAGCCATGCGATGCGGTTGCGCGGCACCTCCGGAGCCGGCGCCGCGCCGTGAATGTCACCGGAAGTTCCCGATCCTGAAACAGGAAATTGATGTCGCGCCGCCTACGATGCGCACCCACGCTGGCGAAACGAGACAGGTAACCGGTGGTGACCGCAACAACCCGCATCGAAGTACACCCCGACGCCGACGGCGGCTGGGCCGTCACCCGCGACCGCATCATCGACGGCCACTTCAGCGAGGTGGCCGCGGCCAACGACTACGCCAGCGCCTGCGCCCAGCGCGCGCGCCGCGCTGGCATGGCGGTGAGCCTGGACACGGTGCCGACGGAAGACACCACCACCGCATGACAATGCCTGGATCGAGTCACGCCGCAAAGGGCGTTGGCAGGACGGACTCTCAGGCCCCGCCTGCCCCCGTGATGGCCTGTCCAATGCTCAGCTCGTTGCCACTCGGGTCTGCGATGCGGAAATCCCGCATGCCGTACGGCCGATCCCCGATGGGGACGACAATCGTGACGCCCGCAGCCACAAGGGCGGCATGGTAGTCGTCTATGCCGGACACGCCGAGGTAGACGTGTGCCGCACCCGCAGGTTTGGCGCCTGCCCGTTGCGTGAGCGTGATCTCCACGCGGTCGCGGCAAACGGCGGCAATGTCAGCTGGTTCGCCCCACGACCACGCGAGGTCGAACCCGAGCGTATCGCGGTAGAAGTCGATCGACCTTGCAAGGTCGTTGACTGAAAGGATGGGAGAGACAGTCTCGATCTTCATGGATTCGGCGGCCTCTTCTGCGGGGACTGAAAAGGAATCGGCGCCAGGTTTGCACGGAATCCGCAGCGTTGTCTCGTGGCTACAGCCGGTTCACCCGGAACCTGCGCCCCTTGATCCGGCCTGCGCGCAGCGCCGACAGCGCCGCCGTGGCGTGCTTGCGGGCGATGGCGACATAGCTGCGGGTGGCGAACACGTCGATCCTGCCGATCGCGTCCTTGTGCAGCCCGGCCTCGCCGGTGAGCGCGCCGACGATGTCGCCGGCGCGCAGCTTGTCGCTGCGGCCGCCGTCGATGCGCAGCGTGGCCATGGCGGGGGCCGGGACGCCGTGCGCCTTGCCCGACAGCGGCTGCAGTGCCTCCCAGCGCAGCGGCTGGCCCAGGCGGGCCTCGATGGCGTTGGCGCGGGCGATCTCGCGCGGCGCGCACAGGCTCAGTGCGAGGCCGTCGCGACCGGCGCGCCCGGTGCGGCCGATGCGGTGCAGGTAGGTGTCGACGTCGCTGGGCAACTCGTAGTTGACCACCGCGGCCAGGTCCTCGACGTCCAGCCCGCGCGCGGCGACGTCGCTGGCGACCAGCACGCTGCAGCTGCGGTTGGCGAACTGCACCAGCACCTCGTCGCGGTCGCGCTGCTCCATGTCGCCGTGCAGCGCGAGCGCGGAGAAGCCGTAGTGGGTCAGCGAGCCGGCGACCTCGGCGGTGTCGGCGCGGGTGTTGCAGAACACCACGGCCGACTCCGGCCGATGGCGCAGCAGCAGGGTGGCCAGTGACGGTCCGCGCCGCGCTGGATCGACTTCATGGAACAGCTGCGTGATCGAGGCCGGCTGCGCGCCACCGTCGATGCTGATTTCCAGCGGGTCGCGCAGCATGGCGGTGGCGAGCGCGCGGATGGCGTCGGGGAAGGTGGCCGAGAACAGCAGGCCCTGGCGGTCCTTCGGCAAGCGTTTGGCGATGGCGCGGATGGCGTCCTCGAAGCCCATGTCGAGCATGCGGTCGGCCTCGTCCAGCACCAGGGTGCGCACGCCGCCGAGCCGCAGCGCGCCGCGGTCGGCCAGTTCCTGGATGCGGCCGGGCGTGCCGACCACCACGTGCGGTTCATGCGCGAGCGAGGCCAGCTGCGGTCCGAGCGGGATGCCGCCGCACAGGATCGACAGCTTGAGGTTGGGAATCCCGGTCGCGAGCTTGCGCAGCTGCTTGCCGACCTGGTCGGCCAGTTCGCGGGTGGGGCACAGCACCAGCGCCTGGGTCTGGATGCGCGCCGGATCGAGCCGCGACAGCAGGCCGAGCCCGAACGCGGCGGTCTTGCCGCTGCCGGTGGGCGCCTGCGCGATCACGTCGCGGCCGTCGAGGATCGCCGGCAGCGCCTGCGCCTGCACCGGCGTCATCGCCGTGTAGCCGAGCGCATCTACGCCGCGCAGCAGGGCGGGCGGCAGGGCGAGGGTGGTGAACGCAGGCGGGTTGGTCATGCGCGCATGATCGCAGGTCGGAGGCAGCCGGTTGCACGCGTCGGAAGCGGCCGACCCTCGATTTCGGCCACAATCGGCGCCGGCACGACACAACGGGAGTCCGCGCGATGCGTAACGAACTGACCATCGCCATCGGCGAGCTCTACCAGGGCATCCGCCACGAGCACTGGCACGGCAAGACCTTCCGCCAGTTCTGGGAGTGGTTCAATGCGCGCTGCCTGCGGATCGTCGCCGTGGCCGAGGCCGACGAACTCGGCGAGCTGGAAGCCCGGCTGATGGACGTGCGCGCAGCCATCGAGGACGGCGGCTACATGGTGTCCTCCGACCGCCTCGACGAGGTCATCGAACCGCCGATGTGAATGCCCGCACGCCTGCAGCCGGATGAACCTCGCCCCGTCTCCCTGCTGCGCGCAGGAGCGGAGCCTGCGCCCGACGCGTTACGATGACGCACCCCACCGGCCGCCCCTCGTAGATCCTGCATGAAGGCCCCCACCCCCGGCACGCCTGCGGCGGCATGAGCAAGGCGTCG
The DNA here is from genome assembly GCA_035444805.1 of Luteimonas sp. Lineage (GTDB taxonomy): Bacteria > Pseudomonadota > Gammaproteobacteria > Xanthomonadales > Xanthomonadaceae > Luteimonas. The sequence continues at coordinate 43,417 of DAOMPM010000009.1, forward strand.
AGCCGAGCGGATGCCAGGGCCGGGCCCCGGATCGAACGCTACCAGTCCTGGATCGCCGCGCTCCTGAGCGTGCTGTGGCATCTGTTGCTGCTGGTCATCGCGATGCTGTCTCCGCCGATCACCGTGTCGACGCCGGCCGGTGCCGACGCCGGCGGCACGATGCTGGCCGAGTACGTCGGCGTGACGCCACCCCCGCCCGTGCCGGCGCCGGTCACGGCTCCCCCGAGCGAACCGGCCCGGCCGTCGCGCGCGCCCTCGCGCCTGCGCGTCACCCAGGTCGAGCGCGCCGACGATCCTGTGCCGCACGAGGTCCCGGACGATGCCGCACAGACCCGCCCCCCGGCACCCGCCGCTGCCGCGCCGCCCACGCCACGACGCAGTTCGCGTGCATGGGGTCAGCCGCCGGGGATGCTGCGCGAGAACACCTCCCCGGTGAACACCGGGCCGGGCCGGGGCCACGCCGCCGCCAGCGGCCGCGGCCGCAACGCATCCACCGGTCCCAGCCTCGACGTCGGCGGCTACCAGGTCTACTACGACACCCGCAGCGAGACCCGGCTGCGCGCCTGGCGCGACCAGGGCATCACCGAACTGTTCCTGCCCCTGCCGGGCACCCGCCAGCTGATGATCTGCCCGCTGGAGATCGCACTGCGCCGCGAGTCCGGCCAGTGCCGCCTGCTGCCTCCCGACGCCCCCGAACTGGCGGACATCGGCGACGGCCGCGAGGTCATCAACATGCAGCAGGTCTACCGCCGCGGCGAACGGGTCTGGAGCGGTCCGGGGCCGTACCGCTGAAGAAGGCGGGAGAAAAAAACAGGGGTCAGAGTCCACTTTCCCATCGCCGATGGGAAAGTGGACTCTGACCCCTGCTTGACCCGGCTCAAGGCGGCGGCAGGCGAGGGCAGACAAGCTGGACGCCCTGCCAACGCGCCCACGCGCCGCCGCCATGAGCCTGCCAGCCCTGTATCCCTGCTTCCTCGGCCCCTACGGCGAGAACGATGCGCTGCTCGAATCGCTCCTGGTCGAGTTCCTGCGCGACCACGTGTACTGGCGGCGCAACCTGCATCCGGAGGATTTGCCGGCGATCCCCACCGGCGCCAACCGTCGCCCCGACTACGTCGAGTTCGAGTCGCGCCTGCGCCGTGAGCTGCACCTGCTGTCGGCCGCGCTCAAGCGCAGCGTGCCCTTCCACAGCCCGCGCTACCTCGGCCACATGGTCAGCGACCTGCTGATCCCGGGACTGGCGGCGCAGGTGCTGGCGCTGCCCTACAACCCGAACAACGTCAGCGCCGACGCTGCGCCGATCACCATCGACCTCGAGCTCAAGGCCGGCCTGCAGCTGGCCGCGATGCTCGGCTGGCCCGCGGATCCCGCACGCGAGGACTGCGCCTTCGGCCACCTCACCTCAGGCGGCACCCTGGCCAACCTGCAGGGCCTGCGCCTGGCGCTGGCGCTGAAGGCCTTCCCGGTGGCGCTGCGCGCGGCCTCGGTGCCGCTGCCGGAGCTGCCCGGCGACGACTGGGAGGCGTTCAATACCGGCCCGTCCGCGGCCACCGCGCTGTTCGCGCGCTGGTGCGCCTGGCGCGACGCGCTGCCGTCGCGCGAGCGCCAGGCCTGGCAGCGCCGGGTCGACGCGCAGCGCATCGAGACCCTCGGCCTGGCCGGCTTCTTCGAACATCATCCGCAGCTGTCCACGCCGCGCGTGTTCGCCCCGGCCACCGCGCACTACTCCTGGAGCAAGGGCATGAAGATGCTCGGCCTGGGACGCGCGCAGCTGGAGCTGATCCCCGGCCGCGCGATGCGCCTGGACGTGGACGCGCTGGAGGAAGCGCTCGACGGCTGCCTGCGGCGACGACAGCCGGTACTGATGGCCGTGGGCGTGCTCGGCAGCACCGAGTTCGGCACCATCGATCCGCTCGACGGACTTGCCGACGTGCGCGAGCGCATGCAGGCGCGCGGGCTCGGCCTGTCGCTGCATCTCGACGCCGCGTGGGGCGGCTACCTGGCCTCGCTGTTCCGCAACGCCGACGGCAGCCTGCGCAGCCGCGACGACGTCGGCGCCGGCTTCCGCGACTTCCCACAGCCACAGGTGCACGCCGCCTTCGCCGCGATCCCGCGCATGGACTCGGTCACCATCGACCCGCACAAGCTCGGTTACCTGCCCTATGGCTCGGGCGCCTTCCTGTGCCGCGACCAGCGCGCAATCGGGCTGCTCGCCGAGGACGCCGACTACGTCTTCGACGGCGCGCAGACGAACGATTATTTCCAGCGCCATCGCCAGTTGGGGCGCTACATCCCCGAGGGCTCGAAGCCCGGCGCGAATGCCGCAGCGGTCTACGTCACCCATCGCGTGCTGCCGCTGGACCACGCCAACTTCGGCCAGCTGCCCGCGCAGGGCCTGCACGCGACCGAGGCCTTCGTCGAGGCGGCGCAGGCCTTCATCGAGCGCATCGCGCCGCTGGCCACCGCGGTGGTGCCGTTCGCACCGGACTGCAACCTGGTCTGCCTGGCGATGAATCCGCATGGCAACCGCGACGTGGCCGCCATGAACCGCTTCATGCGCCGCCTGCACGACGCACTGCGCGCCGATCCCGGGCAGCCGCTGCAGCGCGGCGAGTACTTCGGCTCGATGACCACGTTGCGGCCCGATGCGATGGGCGCGGCCGATACCGCACGCGTACTGCAGGCGCTGCGGCTGGCGCCGGATGCACTCGACGACGGCGGCGACGACCGCGACCGCATCGTGGTCCTGCGCCATACGCTGATGAATCCCTTCCTGCTCGACGAAGGCGGCGCCGGCGGCGGCTACATCCGCGGCTACTTCGACCACCTCGAACGGCTGGTGGCGTCGGCGCTGGCGGCGGGCGCGGGCGGGTAAAGCCGCAATAGTCCTACCGATTCTCGATCAAAGCGATGAATGCAGGAGCGGGCCATGCCCGCGACCTGCGCAACCAGGGCACCGTCGCTTGCCGGTCGCGCCCATGGGGCGCTCCTACACCAACCCTGCTTTTGATCGCGAACTGGTATCTGACCCCGGACGGCTCGCTAAAAAGCCAGCGTCAGCGCCACCCGCGCGAGGTTGCGGGCCATCGGCGTGCCGAGCGAGACCTCGTACCCGCGCCCGAACAGGTTGCCGAGCGTGGCGGTCAGCCGCAGACGCTCGCTCGCGCGCCAGTCGCCGCCGGCTTCGAACGTGGTGAAGCCGTCCACCTGCACCATCCCGGTCGGGATCGAACTGTCGTGGAAGCTGCTCGACCGGCGCAGCGCGGCCCACAACCGCCAGTCGTTCGCCGGCGTCCAGTCCAGCGCGACCCGGCCCGACAGCCGCGGCCGCGAGCGCAGCACCACGCCTTCACCAGCATCGCTGTCCATCCAGGTCGCCTGCGTCGACAGCGCCAGCCGAGGCGACAGCGGCAGCGACAGTTCGCCCTCGACCCCGCGCGAGGCCACGCGCGAGCGATTGACGTTGGTGAACAGCGCCGGATCGAAGTCGATCAGGTCGCGGTAGCGCGCCGAGAACACGGCGAGCCGGTAGCGCACCGCACCGTCATTGCGCAGGCCGAGTTCGAACATGCGGCTGCGCTCGGGCCGCAGCCCGGGATTGGCGATCAGCGGATAGGCCAGCGCATACAGGCTGGGCAGCTTGAAGCCGTTGGCCGCGCTCGCGTACAGCGCCGGGCCGTCGGGCGCGAGGCGAACGTGGCCCGACAGCCGTCCGGTCCAGTGCGCGTCGTTCGACGACGGCGCGTCGCGGCGCACGCCGAGGGTGATACCCGCGCGCTCGCCGCCAGCCGCCAGTTCGCCGAACACGCTGTGCATGCGTCGATCGATGTCGAAATCCGCCGGAATGGGGAAGCCGAAATCGATGTGGCCACGGCCGCTGCCGCGCTCGTCGAGGAAGCCGCCGCCGAGCACGACGGTCGCGCCGCGCAGCGCGAAGCCGACATCGCCGACCGCTTCCGCGCGCCGGAAATCGGTGGCGGCGACGATCGCCGGCACCGGATCGAGCACGCCGGGAAAGATCGCCGGCGTCGATGCGTCCGCAACCTGCCGCGACCACGACACGTTGAGGCGCGGGCGAAGCCCCGCGTCGGTGCTGCCGGAAAGCTCAAGCCCCGCGAGCTGCAGGCGTCCGTCGCCGCGCTCGAGTTCGCGGTTGGCGGCCAGCCGCTCGCCGCCGCTGTCCTCGGGGAAGCCGGCCCGCTCCGAATCGGCGTGCAGCAGCAGGCCCGAGACCTGCAGCGCGCCCAGGTCGCGACTCGCGCGCGCGAGCGCATAGCGGCGCGAACGCGTCGACACTCCCGTCAGCGATCCGCTGTCCGAACGACCCGTACTGAGCAGCGCGCCGCCGCGCGCATCGCCCGCGCCCAGCGTGGCGCTGATGCCGTCGCCGCCTTCGGAATCGGCGCGCAGGGTCACCGTGCGCAAGCGTTCGCCTTCGGCGGGCCGGCGCAGGCGCAGGTGCACCACGCCCGCCAGCGCATCCGCGCCGTGCACCGCCGACAGCGCGCCGCGATGGACCTCGATCGACTGCAGCGCCGAAGGATCGAGCTGCGCCAGGTCGAAGGCACCGCCCTGGCTGTTGCCCGGATCGTTGACCTTGGCACCGTCGAGCAGGACCAGGGTGTAGTTCGGCTCGCCGCCGCGGATCGACAGATAGCTGCCGCCACCGGCGCCGCCCTTCTCGAAGGCGTTGACACCGGCCACGTCGCGCAGCAGGTCGATCGCCGACCACGGCAGGCTGCGCTCGATCCGCAGCCGGTCGATCTCCTCGCCGCCCAGCGCCCGCAGCGACGCGCCGCTGCGCGAGGCGGTGACCGTGATCGTGTCCAGTGTGTCGGCGGGATCCGGCGGTGGCTCACCCGCGCAAGCGGCGCCCGTGCAGGCGCCATACGCCAGCGCCCACGCCGACAGGAAAACTCGCGATCCGGATCGGGTCATGCAGAAATCGGCACAGGAACCAGCCCCCATTATCACGTAGGGCGGGTCTCGACCCGCCATATGCGATTGCGGGAAGGCGGCGGCAAGGCGGCGCCCGGTCAAGCCCCGCCCGACGTGCCGTCCGCTGCCAACGGGCGTTGCCGTTGGATACCTTGGGCCGCCCCATGATCGACGCCGGCGGCCATCGCGAGGTGAAGCATGGGCGCACATCCGACCTGTCCACTGTTGTTGCCGCGGTTGCTGCTGGCATCGTTGCTGGCGCTGCTGCCCGCATCGTTCGCGTCCGCACAGGACGCGGGCGACGCCGCGCTGGAAGCCGAGATCCGCGCGCTGGACCTGGCGCACGCCAAGGCGATCTTCGAGGGCGATGCGAAGGCGCTGGACGTGCTGATGGACGACGAGGTCACGGTGAACCATCCCACCGGGCGCATCGTCAAGGAAAAGCGGGAGTTGCTCGACCTGATCAACCAGGGCGTGATCCGCTACACGGAATTCGAACGCACGCCGGAGCGCTTCCTGTTCTATCCGGACATGGTGGTGGTGATGGGTGGCGAAGTGGTGGTGCCGGCGCCCGGCGCACCCAATGGCGGACAGCGCCTGGAGCGCCGCTACACCAACGTGTGGATGAAGCGCGACGGCCGCTGGCAACTGGCGTTCCGCCATGCCAACAACGTCTGCCCGAAGGCGGTGCCCGCGCAGGAGATCCGCAAGTAGCGGATGGCAATCGAGGCCGTCGTGGCTGCAGGAAGCAAATGCACACAAACGGGCGGCGCGCCCCAGTCCTGCCACCGCCGTTCGAACATCGCCAGCTGCGCGGCGAACGCGCGCCGGTAGGCCGGCAGAAACAGGGGTCAGAGAAACAGGGGTCAGAGTAGTGTTTCTCAGCCAGGAGCAGGGGTCAGCGTCGCCTTGCTCCTTGACCGTTGAGAAACACTACTCTGACCCCTGTTTCGGTCGATCATCGGCCTGCAAGGGAACGACGAACGGGGCCTGCGGAAAACGACACGGTCGAAGGGTTCACCTTCAACGACCATCGGCGTCATCGGGGATCCTTGCCCCCGCAGCTTCAGGTGGCCGTGACGCATGGGTTTGGGCGTTTGTACCGCAAGGCCTGACGCAGGATGCAGCCACGCCGGACCCGACGCTTCCGGGAGACATGCCATGCGCCAGGACGTTCGTCCGCGATGCCGGTCCGGCGTGAGCCACCCGCGTGCCGGACGGCTCCGGTGGGCGGGGGCGCTCATGCTTGTCGCGGCAATCCTGCCGGGCGCGCTTGTCGCCCAGGAGCCGTCCGAAGCGAGGGCTGCTTCGGACGTGACCGCCGGCAGCGCGATCCCGAACGATCCCGGCCTGCTGCGACGATCCGCGCCGGCGGTCGCAGCGTCTCCAGCCGTTGCGGCGGAAGTCCGCGTGCGCCTTGACGAGGATCTCGGCGAGTGGACCGATGCCGTGCGTTCCGCAGTCCTCGCCAGCCCCTCCGCGCGCATTGCCGAGCCGGCGGAAGTGGAACTGCGCACCCGCCGCAACTTCCCGCTGACGCTGCAGCTGGCCAATGCCTGGGAGTCGCCGGAGTTGTGGCAGATCGTGTTCGCCGACGACGACGATCCGGCGATGCCGATGCGCATGCCGCGCACGATCGAACTGGGCAATCTCGTGCTCGAGGACTACGCGGCGCCGCTGCGCGTGGAACTGGACCGGCTCGGCCGCGTCAACGCGCTGCTTTCGGCGGCTTCAACGGCGGGGCAGGCACGCACGGTGACCTGCTTCGTTCCGCGCGCGGACACGCCCGTGTCGCCCACCTGTGACGTGCCGGTGCGGACCCGTGGCGCAGGCGCGGCGCCGCAGTCGCCGATCGACACCAGCGAGCCGGTCCGGTTCGCGGTCGGCAACCGCGGTCCGCGTCCGCAGCATGTCGCGCTGCTGTTCGTCGACAGCGACAAGCGGGTCGTGCAGGTGCCGCTGCCCGGCGACGGTCCGCTCGCGCCCGGGGCCTGGGCGCAGAGCGATGGCGGCACGACGATCGGCAATCGCGGCGCCTACTGGCTGGTCACGCTCGCCTCCGAGCAGCCGCTTGCCATCGACCCGTCGCGCGTCGACCTCGTGCTGCGCGAAGGCGTGTCGATCACGGTGAGCCAGGGCGAGCTGCACCACATCCCGATCGAACCGATCGGCGGCGGGCTCGAGGTTCCCGATTTCCGCGCGCCGTGGATAGCCGAGTTCTACTCGACCGTGCCTTACACCAAGGTCGAACTCGACGCCGACGACGCCAAGCCCGAAGCCGAGCGCGAGTACCTGCGCAAGCGCAGTCCGGGCGAACGCGCGCACCGCTGCGGCGGCACCCTGATCGCGCCCGACCTCGTGGTCACCGCCGCGCACTGCGTGGCCAAGGGCGGCTTCGCCGGAGATGGCGCAGCCGCGGTGCTGAAGACCCGACGGGTGCGGCTGGGCAGTCTCGAACTGGGCAAGGGCGGCGCGACCTACGCCATCGATGCGATGGCCGTGCACGGTGCCTACCGGCCCGAACAGACCCCGCACGACATCGCCCTGCTGCGCCTGAAGCCGGACCGCGATTCGACCTACGAAGCCGGCAAGCCGATCACGCTGCTCGCCGGGCGCGATGCCTCGCCGCCCTTGCAGGCCGGTGTCCCGATCGCCGCCTATGGCTGGGGCTATACCGGCGTGGTCGCGCCGCAGGCCAATCCGCTGTTCACCCAGGGCGGCGAACTGCAGCGCAATCCGGGCAAGCTGCAGATGGGCGAACTGGAAGCACAGGGCTGGAAGGACTGCAGGAAGCGCATGGGCGACGACCTCGGCCCGCGCATGCTGTGCGCGGTGTCGCGCAAGGATCCGGGCACCGGCCGGGCGCCGCGGCATGTGTTCAGTTGCCGCGGCGACAGCGGCGGTCCGCTGGTCCGCGAGGTGGGCGGGCAGGAGATGCTCGTCGGCGTCGCCTCCTGGTCGCGTGGCTGCGGCTACGGCGACTATCCCTCGGTCTACACCGACGTGTCGCGTTACGCGGCCTGGCTGGAACTGGCGCGCCAGAAACTGCGCAGCGGCGAAGTCGCGCGCGTCAACGAGCAGCCGGCGGCGCGTGCGTCCGCCGACTGATCGCGGGAGACAACCCGATCAGTGATCGGTGTTGCCGTGGTCCGTGTTGCCGTGATCGGTGTTGCCATGGTCAGTGTTGCCATGGTCGGTATTGCCGTGATCGGTATTGCCATGATCCGTTGGCTCGGCAGGCGCCATGCCGTCCTCGGGACCGGAGGCGGACTCGGGCGTCGTGTCCACGGGGGCGGGTTCGACCGTCGCCGGTTCCGCCGGCGCAGGCTCGGCCGCCGCCGGCGCGGCCGCTTCCCTGGGCTTGCACGCCACCAGGCCGGTGGCCAGCAACAGTGCCGCGGCAAGCGCGGTGATCTGGCGTGATGTGTTCATGTGGTCCTCATTGGAAGTGGATGGACTGCAGCAATGCATGGAACCGCGGATCGCTCCGCAGCGGATCGAGATACGGGTCCACCAGCAGGGTCACCAGCCCCGAATCCTTCACCGCGAACGCTTCTTCCAGCGCATCCAGCGCCTCCCCAGTCCTGCCCCATTGCGCCAGCACCTGGGCCTGCTGGTAGAACCCGTTGTCGCCATAGCGTCGAACCAGTTCGTCGAAGTGCGCCTGCACCGACGCGTCGTCGCCCCGGTGCGCAGAGACAATCGCGCGGCCCGGCAAGGCGAGCAGGCCGGCCTTCTCCCGCGCGAACGCGCCATCGGCCTCGTCCAGCTTGCCCAGCTGCACCAGCGCATTGCCGATGTCGCCGTGCAGCGTGGCGCGTTGCGGACTCAACTCCAGTCCGCGTTGTGCGGCGGCGATCGCGCCGGCATGGTCGCCGCGCGCATAGCGCACCAGTCCCTGGGTCTTGAACACGGCCGGGTTGAGCGGATCGAGCCCGGTCGCGTCGGCGATCGCGCGATCGGCCGGCTCGAACTGCCGTTGCCGGGCGCGAAACAGCGCATACCGGGCGAGCACGTCGGGACTGCCCTTGCCGTAGCGCTCCGCGGTGGCGTAGTGCGGCGCGGCGGCAGCGGCATCGAGCTGGCCGTAGAACAGGGCATAGCCCAGCGCCAGGTGGCCATCGGCCAGTTCCGGCGCAAGCCGGATCGCCTCGCGTGCTTCGGCCACCGCGTCCACGTACAGGCGCTGCCGCTCTTCGGACTGCGCGTACTGGTTCGCGACCACCGCCAGCGTGCGCGCACGCGCCGCGCGTGCCGTCGCGTAGTCCGGATCCAGCCCGATCGCCTGGTCGAAGAACGCCAGCGCCCCGCGATCGCTGGCCTCGTCGCGCTGCGAGTCGAACAGGTCGCGCCCGCGCAGGTAGGCATCGAACGCGGCCACGTGGGTAGTCGCGCCGGCGCGCGCCTGCCGGGTCTCGTCGCCCGCGCCCATCTCCGCCGACAGCAGCGCGTCGACCGCCTCGGCGATCTCCTGCTGCACGTCGAAGATGTTCGACAGCGGCCGGTCGAAGCTGTCGCTCCACTTCGCGAACCCGGTCTGCCCTTCGATCAGCTCCATCGCGATGCGCACCGTGTTCCCGGACATGCGCACGTTGCCGTCGAGCAGCCACGCCACGCCGAGCCGGCTGGAGATCGTGCGGGCATCGTCCTTGCTGTCGCGGAACTCGTTGGACGACGCCTGGCCCATCACCCGCAGCAGCGGATTGCGCGCCAGCCGCCCGCGCAGTTCGGCAGCGAGGCCATCGGAGAAATAGGCCTGGTCGGCGGCGCCGCCATAGTTGTCGAACGGCAGCACTGCGATGCTGTTGCCGGACGCCGCGCTGCGGCCGACGAACTTCCACAGGCCCCAGCCGCCTGCGACGGCGACCGTCGCGATGCCCGCGGCCAGCAGGCTGCGGCGTCCGAAGCGCAGCGGTCGACCCTTCGGCGACGCGGTGGCCGCTACCGGCTGGCGTTCGAGCATCGCGCCCAGCGCGGCGATCACGCGCTGCATCGCCGGACTGTCCGCGCCCAGCCCCTCGCGCGATGCATCGATGTACTGGAACTGGCGGAAGCCCAGCGGCGGCTCGCTGCCGTCGATCGAGATCGGCACCAGGCAGTTGCGGTCGCGCGCGTACATGGCCTCGTCCTGCACCCAGTGCGAGTCCAGCGACGCCTTCGACCACAGCACCACCACCGCCCGCGAAGCTTCCAGCGCCTGCGACAGGCTCGACCCGAAGCGTTCACCGCTGGCGATGAGCTCGTCCCACCACACGCTGAAGCCGGCCTGCTCGAGGGTCGCGACCACCGCCTTCGCGGCCCTGGCATCGTCGTGGGCATAGCTGACGAACACGAAGCTGCCTTCCGGCAGACGCCCCGTCCCCGCCAGCCCGCCGCTCGCCATTCGTGCAGCCGCCCTGTCTACCTGTGCGGGCGAGAATAGAGCGTGGCCCTGCCCTTGTCATCGGGCGTGGAAGCAGGCTTTCGATGCAGTCGCGCCGGCTTTGCCGGGGGCAAGGTCGATGTCCGCTTCACGCATGTTTTTACGTGGCGAGTCGGGGATGGGCCTGGTGCCGGGCGGGAGCGAATGCCGCAGCTGCGCGCCTGCCGCGCGATTGCCTTCCAGGCACGCAGCGCTTCAGACTCGTCGCGGCGGCCGGAGCTTCGTCGTGGGCCGTCCGGACCGGGAGCACGCTCGCCATGGCAGACAGGTTCAGGGTCGGGGACCACGTTCGCTGGAACTCGGAAGCCGGCTGGGTCAGCGGCCACGTCATCAAGGTCCATACCCGCGATTTCGACTACAAGGGCCACACCCATCGGGCGACGCCGGAATCGCCGCAGTACGAGATCCGCAGCGACAGGACCGAGCACATCGCCGCGCACAGGGGCAACGTGCTCGCGCGCATCGACGACGACGGCGCGTGAACCGGCCGTTCTTCACCATCGGCCATTCCGACCGCAGCCTGCCCGTGTTCGAGCGCCTGCTGCACGAGGCCGGGGTGGAACTGGTGGTCGACATCCGCCGCCTGCCGGGATCGCGCGCGCATCCGCAGTTCGACGCCGACGCGCTGGGCGACGCGCTCGCCGCGGACGGCATCGGCTACGACTACGCGGCCGCGCTCGGCGGCCGGCGCGGGCGCGATCTGGACGTGGCGGACGAAGTCAACGCGCTCTGGCACAACCGCAGCTTCCACAACTACGCCGACTACGCGCTCTCGGATGCGTTCGGGCTCGCACTGGATGCACTGGTCGTTGCCGGTCGTCGCCGCACCAGTACCGTGATGTGTGCCGAAGCGGTGTGGTGGCGCTGCCATCGCCGGATCGTCGCCGACCACCTGCTCGCACGCGGCGAACGGGTGTTCCACATCCTGTCCGCCGGACGCATCGAACCGGCGCGGATGACCGAAGGCGCCTGCCCGCAAGCGGACGGCCGGGTCGTCTATCCGGCGCCGGGGTGAAACCGGGGTCAGAGTGGTGTTTCCCGGCGGTCAGGGAGAAACACGACTCTGACCCCGGTTTCGGCCCGGTGACCCGGAAGCGCCCGCCTGCCAGAATCGGCCACGGGTATCCCGTCGGAACCCTCAGGAGCATTCCGCCATGGCGACCTCGCCCGCGTCCCGGGAGCACGACCAGGTCCACGCCGCGTTCGTGGTGGCGTGGCTGTTCTGCGTGATCTTCTACTTCCTGCAGTACGCCATGCGCTCGATGCCGAGCGTGATGATTCCCGAGCTCAGCGCGGCGCTGGGCATCGACGCCACCGCAGTCGGCAGCCTGGTCGGCCTGTACTTCTACAGCTACGCGCTGTTCTCGCTGATCGCCGGCGCGGCGCTGGATCGCTGGGGTGCCAAGCAGGTGATTCCTGCGGGCGTGGCGATGGTGGCGCTGGGCGCGGTGCTGTTCGGCATCGGTGTCTTGCAGGCCGCACAGCTCGGCCGGCTGCTGCAGGGCGCAGGCTCGGCCTTCGCCTTCACCGGCGCGGTGTATCTGGCCACCCACGGCTTCCCGGCGCGTTTCCTGGCCACCGCCATCGGCATCACCCAGTGCTTCGGCATGCTCGGCGCCGCCGCCGGACAGTTCGCGGTCGGCCCGCTGATCCACGGCCCGATCGATTGGCAGCAGGCCTGGTACTACTGCGCGGTCGGCCTGGTGTCGATCGGCATCGTGATCGCGCTGGCCTCGCCGCACACGCCGTCGGATGCGGCTGGCCGCACGCCGGTCTGGTCGATGTTCGCGCCCTACAAGGTGGTGCTGTCCAACCCGCAGTCCTGGCTCTGTGGCGTCACCGCCGGCCTGCTGTTCCTGCCGACCACCATCGGCGCGCAGACCTGGGCGGTGCCGTTCCTCGAACTGGGGCTGCACATGAAATACACCGACGCCGTCAATCACGCCGCCACCGTGTCCCTGGGCTGGGTGATCGGCTGCCCGCTGCTGGGCTATCTCGCCGACCACTTCGGGCGCCGCAAGCCGGTGCTGCTGGCAGGCGCGGTGGTGGCGATGCTCGCGACCGCGGCGCTGATCTACCTGCCCGCGGACGTGCATCGCCCCTACTCGCTGGGCCTGCTGCTGGGCATCGCCTCGGGCGCGGCGATGATTCCCTACACCATCATCAAGGAGGTCAACCCGGACCACGCCAAGGGCAGCGCCACCGGCGCGATCAACTTCCTGGTGTTCACCCTGAGCGCGCTGCTGGCCTCGCTGTTCGGCGGCGCGCTGGCGCGACTGGCCGGCGACAGCGACATGGACCTCGACGTGTTCAAGGCCGCGGGCTGGCCACTCGTGGCCGGCGTGGGCCTGGCCATCGTGCTGGCCTGTTTCATCCGCGAAACCGGGTCGGCGGCGAAACCGGGGTCAGAGTAGTGTTTCCCGGCGGTCAAGGAGAAAAGCGACTCTGACCCTTGTTCCAGTGGACGACGGGGCCGGCACCCTGCGGCGCCGGGTGCGGCCTCAGGCGCAAGCGGTGCCGCACTGGCACGGCTGGCCCGACTGGCAGCCGCACTGGCAGCCCGACGCCGGGACGCTGGCCTGGCAGCCGCAAGTGCAGGAGGCACCCGGGCAGTCGCGGCACTGGCAGGTTTTGGCAGAAGGAGTCTGATCGTTCATTGCATGTTCCTCGGCAGTTGGGGGAGTGGGTCACCGACCCACGACGCCATTCTCGCGACGGCCGCCGCGCAACACTTGAACCAAAGGGCTAATCTTCCGGTCCGGCCGGCCGGCGAGGCCAGTTCGACGCGGAGGCCCGAACGATGCCATCCAACCCGATCACCGCGCGGACAGCGGGTCGCCCAGTCGCCGGCATCGGTCGCGTGCTCATGTGGAAGGGGGGAAGTGTCTGGATCGGGCGGGACACCGGGCAGGTGCAACCACACGCCCACCACGCCATACAGATCACGCTGGCGCCTACCCATCCGGTGCAGCTGAAAGGCGGTCGTGACGCGGCCTGGCAGGAGGTGTCGGCAGCCATCGTCATGCCCGACCGACCGCACCAGTTCGACGGCTGCGGCCAGGCCGTCGCGATGGTCTTCGTGGAGCCGGAAACCCTCGCCGGGCGCGCGCTGCTGGCACGCTACGGTCATCGCGACCTGTGGCCCCTGCACGACGACGCGCTGCACGCGCGGGCAACCGCCCTGCATGCGGCATTCATGGCACGCGCCGATGACGGGGCTCTGGTGATGCGGGCGCGCCAGGTGATCGATTACCTGGCCGGCACAGCACCCGCGCCAGCACCGGTGGACGCCCGTGTCTCCGCCGCGCTGGACTGGATACGCGAACAGCTCGACGCGGACATCACGCTGGCGCAGGCTGCCGCGATCGCGCATCTCTCACCGAGCCGATTCCGCCACCTGTTCGTCGAACAGACTGGAATTTCGTTCCGCGCCTACCTGCTGTGGGCACGCGTGGGCGTCGCGATGGCCGCGGGCATGGCCGGCGGCTCATGGACGCAGGCCGCGCAGCAGGCCGGCTTCGCCGACTCGGCGCACCTCAGCCGCACCTGCCGGCGGATGTTCGGACTGGCGCCCACGATGCTGGTGTCGGAGTAGCCAGCAGCCTCACGCGCACTTGCATTCAAGCAAGTCAAAACCGGGGTCAGAGTAGTGTTTCTCAGCGGTCAGGGAGAGAAGCGACTCCGCCCCCTGTTTCACTGGGAAACACTACTCTGACCCCGGTTTCAGCTTCCGGCTCAACCGTCGAGCGTGAACCCGACTTTCACCGTCACCTGCCAGTGCGCGATCCGGCCATCCTTCACGTGCCCGCGCACGTCCTGGACCTCAAACCAGCGGATGTCGCGCAAGGTCTTCGACGCGCGTTCGATGGCGGTGCTGATGGCGTCGTCGATGCCGGTGGTCGAGGAACCGGTCAACTCGGTCGACTTGTAGACGTGGTCACCCATGGCAGCGTCTCCGGAGGGATGGAAACGCCAGACTCCCTCCACCGGACGGGAACGTCAACCCAAGGCCGTAGGGCGGGTCTTGACCCGCCAGCACACGCCAGCACACGCCAGCACACGCCAGCACACGCCAGCACGCGCCAGCACGCGCCATCACCTCTCCCCGGCGGCCAAACTGCACGGCTCGCAAGCCCAATCCACTGACAACCATCCACGGCGCACATGGCGGTGGAATGACGAGTGCGGCCAATCAACCGTGCGTGCAGCATGACCGTGTTTCACCGGATTGATGTGGATGTAATCCACATGCGCCTGCAGGTCAGTCTCGTCCCGGATCAGGTGTTCCCAGTAGCGACGTTGCCAGATGCCGCGCTCGGCCTTGGCGAGGCGACGAGAAGACCGTTGCTCGCCTCGCGGCATCGCCCGCGAAAACAGCGTCTTGATGTGACGCCAGCGCGTGGCGATGTCTGCATCGCCTTCCGGAAGCACCCAGACGCAGTGCAGGTGATCGGGCAACACCACCCAGGCCGGCATGGAGAACGGGCGCGCGACGCGAGCCGCCCGGAACGCGTCGCCGAGCACATCGATGCGGTCGGTCAGCAAGCGCCGACGCCGCTTGGACCGACCAGCCTTTTGTAGACACCCCGCAGGCCATAATTCATGGCAACTGT
>DAOMPM010000010.1:0-54596 GCA_035444805.1 Luteimonas sp.
CCCGATTCCCGATTCCCGATTCCCGATTCCCGATTCCCGATTCCCGATTCCCGATGTCCCGCCTCCAGTTCCAGCTCCTGTCCACCGACGGCGCCGCGCGCCGCGGCCGCCTTGCGTTCCCGCGCGGTACGGTCGAGACGCCGGCGTTCATGCCGGTCGGCACCTATGGCACGGTCAAGGGCATGCTGCCCGAGCAACTGCGCGCGCTGGGTGCGGAGATCATCCTCGGCAACACCTTCCACCTGTTCCTGCGGCCGGGGCTGGAGGTGATCGAGGCGCACGGTGGCCTGCACGGCTTCTCGCGCTGGAACGGGCCGATCCTCACCGATTCGGGCGGTTTCCAGGTGTTCTCGCTGGCGCACCGGCGCAAGATCACCGAGGCTGGCGTGACCTTCGCCGCGCCGACCGACGGTTCGAAGGTGTTCCTCGGTCCCGAGGAGTCGATGCACATCCAGAAGGTGCTCGGCAGCGACATCGTGATGATCTTCGACGAATGCCCGCCGGTGAACGTCGATGGCCAGCCCGTCGACAAGCGCGTGATCGAACGTTCGATGGAACTGTCGCTGCGCTGGGCGGAGCGCTCGAAGAAGGCGCACGAGGGCAACGACGCGGCGCTGTTCGGCATCGTCCAGGGCGGCGTGCACCACGACCTGCGCACGCGCTCGGCAGACGGTTTGAAGGCGATCGGCTTCGACGGCTACGCCATCGGCGGGCTCGCGGTGGGCGAGAGCGAGGCCGAGCGCAACGCGATGCTCGAGCACACCGCGCCGCAGCTGCCCGACGACCGCCCGCGCTACCTGATGGGCGTCGGCCGGCCGGAGGACCTGGTGGAGGCGGTGGCGCGTGGCGTCGACATGTTCGACTGCGTGATGCCGACGCGCAACGCGCGCAACGGCCACTATTTCACCTCGACCGGCGCCGTGCGCATCCGCAATGCGAAGTACGAGCGCGACCTGCGCCCGATCGAGGAAGGCTGTGGCTGCCCGGCCTGCGTCGGCGGCTACAGCCGCGCCTACCTGCGCCACCTCGACCGCTGCAACGAGATGCTCGGCCCGATCCTGGGCACCCTGCACAACCTCTGGCACTACCAGGAGCTCATGGCCGGCATGCGCGCGGCGATCGAGCGGGGAACCTTTGCCGCCTTCCGCGAGTCCTTCCACGCGCTGCGCGCCCCGGAGGCCTGATGGCCAGCCGGGAGGGGGCGCAGCCCCCTGGATACCCCTTCCGGCCCCGGCCGGGGGGCTCCGTGGCATAATCCCCGGCTATTTTCCGCGAACTGGACCCGAACCGATGAACCTGCTCGACCTGCTGATCGCCCCGGCCCACGCCCAGGCCGCCGGTGCCGCCCCCCAGGGTGGCGGCCTGAGCTTCCTGATCATGCCGATCGTCCTGATCGCGATCATGTACTTCCTGATGATCCGCCCGCAGATGAAGCGGCAGAAGGAACACCGCGCCATGGTCGACAAGCTCGGCGTCGGCGACGAGGTCATCACCAACGGCGGCATTGCCGGCGTGGTGCGCGCGATCGGCGAGAGCTTCATCACCGTCGAGATCGCCGAGCGCGTCGAGATCCGCCTGCAGAAGGGCGCGATCGCCAACGTGCTGCCCAAGGGCACGCTCAAGGCCGCCTGACCGCTGGCGCCCCTGCGGCGCCGCACCACGTTCCCGCCGGCACCGCCGGACGGGCACGGGGCGGGGCCTGACGGCCCCTGCCTCCCTTTCGCCAGACGATACCCGCAATGCTCGAATTTCCCCGCTGGAAATACGTCCTCATCCTGATCGTGGTGCTGCTCAGCGTGATCTACGCGCTGCCCAACATCTACCAGAAGGACCCGTCGGTGCAGGTCACCAAGAACCGCCCGGCGGCGGTCATCGACGAGGCACTGGTGTCGCGCGTGCAGGGCATCCTCGACGAGGCGGGCGTCAGCGCGAAGTCGGTCGCCATCGAAGGCGACCAGCTGCTCGTGCGCCTGCCCGACGCCGGCACCCAGACCCGCGCCTCGGACGCGCTGCGCCCGGCGCTGGGCGAGGACTACTCGGCCGCGCTGAACCTGGTGCCGACCACCCCGGCATGGCTGGAGAAGCTCGGCGCCAAGCCGATGTCGCTGGGCCTCGACCTGCAGGGCGGCGTGCATTTCATGATGCAGGTCGACCAGAAGGCGGCGCTGGAAAAGCGGCTGGACGGCTATGCCGACGCCATCCGCACCGCGCTGCGCGAGGCGCGGATCGGCTACACCAGTGCCGACCGCCGGCCCGACAACAGCATCCTGGTCACGCTGACCAATGCTTCCGACGCGGGCAAGGCGCGCGGGGAGATCATGACCGCGATGGGTGGTCTCAGCGGCGCTGCGTTCGGCACCGGTGGCCCCTCGATCAATGTCGACGGCAGCCGCATCACCGTACGCCTGTCCGAGGGCGAGATCGACCGCATCGCCAGCGACGCTATCGAGCAGAACCGCAACGTCATCGCCAACCGCATCAACGCCATCGGCGTGGCCGAGCCGGTGCTGCAGCGCCAGGGCGACGACCGCCTGGTGATCCAGCTGCCGGGCCTGCAGGACACCGCCGAGGCCAAGCGCCTGATCGGCGCCACCGCGACCCTGGAGTTCCGCGCCGTCACCGGCGACGAGGCGCAGGCCGCCGCGGCGCTGGCCGACAACAACATCCCGGCTGGCTCGCGCATCTACTACGACCAGAACGGGCAGCCGCTGCTGCTGTCGCGGCGCGTGCTGGTGTCCGGTGACGAGTTGGTCAACGCGCAGCCGCAGACCGATGCCCAGACCGGCCTGCCTGCGGTGAGCATCACGCTCAACGCTGCCGGCGGCAAGCGCATGCTCGACCACACCCTCGAGAACGTCGGCAATCGCCTCGGCATCGTCTACGTCGAGCGCATCCCGACGGTGACCATGGTCAACGGCGAGGAAGTGCGCTCGTCGCGCACCGAGGAGCGGGTGATCAGCTCCTCGACCATCCGTGGGGTCTTCGGCAAGGAATTCCAGACCACCGGACTGAGCCGCGAGGAAGCCGCGTCGCTGGCCAAGCAGCTCAAGGCCGGCGCGCTGGCCGCGCCGATGGACTTCGTCGAGGAGGGCGTGATCGGTCCGACCCTCGGCGCCGAGAACGTGGCGCGCGGCACCCAGGCGGTGCTGTACGCCTTCGTGTTCACCCTGGTGTTCTTTGCGATCTACTACCGCATGTTCGGCCTGATCACCTGCGTCGCGCTGCTGCTCAACCTGCTGATGGTGGTGGCGGTGATGTCGCTGTTCGGCGCGACCATGACCCTGCCCGGCTTCGCCGGCCTGGCACTGTCGATCGGCATGTCGGTCGACGCCAACGTGCTGATCAACGAACGCATACGCGAGGAGTTGCGCGCGGGGCTGCCGCCGCGCAGCGCGATCGCGATGGGCTACGACAAGGCCTCCGGCACCATCTTCGACTCCAACATGACCGCGCTGCTGGCCGGCATCGCGCTGTACGCGTTCGGCACCGGGCCGTTGCGCGGCTTCGCGGTGACCATGGTCATCGGCATCATGACCTCGGTGTTCACCGCGGTCACCGTCTCGCGCGGCATCGCCACGCTGATCTATGGCGGCAAGCGCAAACTCAAGTCGATCGCCATCTGAGCGCGGGAAGACCAAGACCATGAAACTGTTCCCGCTGCACCTGATCCCCGCCAACACCAACATCAACTTCATGCGTTGGCGGTACGTGACGATCGCCTTCATGGGCGTGCTGATGCTCGCCTCGATCGTGCAGATCGCGCTCAACGGCTTCAACTACGCGCTCGACTTCACCGGAGGCACTTCGGTGGAGCTGGTGTTCGAGAAGCCGGCCGATGTCGACGCCGTGCGCGACCGCCTCGAGGACGCGGGCTATCCCGGCGCCCAGGTCCAGACCATGGGCACCGCCAGCGACCTGATGATCCGCCTGCAGCCCAAGGACGGCGGCACCGACGCCGAGGCGATCAACCGCACCGCGGATGACGTGCTGCGCGCGGCCTCGACCGACGGCAACGCCGCCACCATCAAGGGCCGTTCCTTCGTTGGCCCGCAGGTCGGCCAGGACCTGGCGAAGAAGGGCGTCTACGCCATCATCTTCGTGGTCGTGGGCTTCCTGATCTACATCGCGTTCCGCTTCGAGTGGAAGTTCGCGGTGTCGGCGATCATCACTACGCTGGGCGACGTGCTGATCGTGGCCGGCTGGTTCTCGCTGGCCGGGCGCGAGTTCGACCTGACCCTGCTGGCCGGCCTGCTGACGGTGATGGGCTTCTCGATCAACGACACCATCGTGGTCTTCGACCGCGTGCGCGAGAACTTCCGCGGCATGCGCGCAGGACCGCTGGAGGTGCTGAACACCTCGATCAACCAGACCCTGTCGCGCACGATCATCACCTCGGTGGTGGCGTTCCTGACCGTGCTGGCGCTGTACATCTACGGCGGCGGTTCGCTGCAGGGCATGTCCGAGGCGATGATGATCGGCATCGTGATCGGCACCGCCTCGTCGATCCTGGTGGCCTGCCCGCTGCTGACCATCGGCCCGCTGAAGGTCTCCAAGCAGGACCTGCTGCCGAAGGCGCGCGACGAGGAGGCGCTGGCGCGGCGGCCGTGAGGCGGCCGTGAAGCAGCCGTTCGTGGTTGGTAGTTGGTGGTTGGTGAATGCAGAAGGCCGCGCAATGCGCGGCCTTCTTTTTTAGACGGTTGACGTTGGGAGATTCAACACGGTCGCGGCGTCCAGTGCCGTCATCCCGGCGAAAGCCGGGATCCATTTTGATCTAGCCTTTCCGTATGTCCGCACCAACAGCACAATGGATCCCGGCTTTCGCCGGGATGACGGGTGTGAGCTTCGCGGCGGTCGCGGCCGTCAGTCGAATTCCTTCGCGTAGCCCGACGACACGATCACCTTCTGCAGCGCATCGGTGACCTTGAGGTTGCCGGCGAGCAGTGGCCGGCCGTGGCCCATCGCCACGTGCATCGGCCCGGTCGCGGCGCCCTTGAAGTCGCTGACGCGGCCGCCGGCCTCGCGCACCAGCAGGACGCCGGCGGCGATGTCCCAGGGCTGCACGCCGGCCTCGAAGTAGGCGTCGCAGCGTCCGGCGGCGACCCAAGCCAGGTCGAGCGCGGCCGAGCCGGTGCGGCGCACGTCCTCGGCGTCCTGCAGCAGGACTTTCACGCAGTCCAGGTGCGCGCCGATGCGCTTGCGCTCGCGCGGTGGGAAGCCGGTGACCAGCATCGCGCCGGACAGGTCCTTGCGTTCGGCGACGCGGATGCGCTTGTCGTTGAGTTGGGCGCCGGCGCCGCGGCTGGCGATGAACAGTTCGTTGCGCAGCGGGTCGAAGACCACGCCGTGCACCGGCTCCGGGCCCTCGCACAGCGCGATCGACACGCACCAGTGCGGGATGCCGTGCAGGTAGTTGCTGGTGCCGTCGAGCGGGTCGATGACCCAGGTGTAACGGCTGCCGCCGCGGTTGCCCTTCCGCGCGCCGCCTTCCTCGCCGAGGATGGCGTAGTCGGGATTGGCCCGGCGCAGCTCCTTGACGATCGCCTCTTCGGCCTGGCCGTCGACCTCGCTGGCGTAGTCCAGCCGGTCCTTCTCGACCACGTTCAGCGCGTCCAGGCGGTGCATGTGCCGCAGCAGCACGTTGCCCCCCGCGCGCGCGGCCTTGACCATGATGTTGACGGCAGGGGCGAGCATCGCGGTCTCCGGAGCGCAGGCGGGGTTTGGCGGGTGGAAAGAGCGGTCCGATGCTTGATCGGCCGCGCAGTTTACCATTCCGCCATGAGCGAACTCCTGCACGCGGCCGACCGCATCCGCGTCGTCCTGGTCGGCACCCAGCACCCGGGCAACATCGGTTCCGCCGCGCGGGCGATGAAGACCATGGGCCTGCAGCGGCTGGTGCTGGTGGCCCCCGAGCGATTCCCGCACGCCGACGCCATGGCCATGGCCGCAGGTGCGGGCGACGTGCTCGATGCCGCGCCGCTGGTGCCGACCCTGGCCGAGGCCGTCGCCGACTGCCGGCTGGTGCTCGGCTGCACCGCGCGCAGCCGGCGCATCGCGCTGGACGAGCTGCTGCCGGGCGAGGCCGGGGCGCGGGCGGTGGCCGCGGCGGCCGGCGGCGGCGAGGTTGCGCTGGTGTTCGGACGCGAACGGACCGGGCTGGACAACGACGAACTGCAGCTGTGCCACGCGGCGGTGACCATTCCCGCCAACCCCGGCTACAGCTCGCTCAACCTCGCCGCGGCGGTGCAGGTGCTGTCCTACGAGCTGCGCCTGGCGATGCTGGGGCTGTCGGCGCAGGCGCCCGCACCGACGCCGACGCCGGCAGCGGACGGCGACGTGCCGGCCAGCCACGCCGAGCTGGAGGGCTTCTTCACCCAGCTGGCCGACACCCTCGATGCGATCGACTTCCACAAGGGCCGCGCACCGGCGTCGGCGATGCGCAAGCTGCGCCGGATCTTCCTGCGCGCCGACCTTGACGACCGCGACGTGCGCCTGCTGCGCGGCGTCCTCGCCGACGCCCAGCGGATGGCGCGGCTCGCCACCGGTGGGGAACGCTGATCGCCGCGCCATGGCCGCGGGTGACGTGCCGTCTTCGCGGCCGGGCGCCACCAGACCGCACTATCGGGGATTCCCGGTTTTCGGCTAGGCTCGCCGCCGTGCATGCCTCGATCGTGAATCGCCCCCTGTCCACGCTGTCCGCGGGCGCCGTTCGCGTCGTGCTGGTGCTGGCACTGTGGGTCGGCGCCCTGGCGGCGGCGCGCGCCGACGATGGCGTGCTCGTGCTCGGGCGGATCAGCGACGACCCCGGCGCGCACTATGAACAACTCAAGCACCTGCTGGACTACGTGGTGCCGCGGATGGCCGACGTCGGCATCCGCGAGGGCCGGGTGCTGATGGCGCGCGATGCGCAGCAGATGCAGAGCTACATGCGCCGCGGCCGGGTCGACTGGGTCACCGAGACCGCGGCCACCGCGATGATGCTGGCCGAGCGCGCCGGCGCGGTGCCGCTGCTGATGACCGAACGCGACGGCGTCGCCCAGTACCACACCCTCTACTTCGTGCGCAACGACAGCCCGGTGCGCACGCTGGACGACCTGCGCGGGCGCAGCATCGCGTTCCAGAACCGGTTCTCCACGAGTGCGTACTACGTGCCGGCGGTCGAACTGCTCGAACGCGGGCAGCGGCTGGAGGTCCTGCTCTCGCCGATGGACCGGCCGGCGCCGGATTCGGTCGGCTACCTGTTCGGGCGCTCGGAGCTCAACATCTCCTCGTGGGTACACAAGGGCCTGGTCGACGCCGGCGTGATGAGCAACCTCGACTGGACCAATCCCAAGCGGGTGCCGCCGTCGTACCGGCGGGACTTCCGCATCGTGCGCGAGACGCCGGCTTACCCGCGCGCGCTGGAGATGGTGCGCGGCGACCTCGATGCCCGCATCGCCGCCCGCCTGCGCGAGGTGCTGCTGGGCGCCGCCGACGATCCGGATGCGCGCGAGGCCCTGCTGCGCTTCTTCAAGACGACGCGCTTCGTCCCCCTTGACGCGGGCACCGACCACGCCCTCGCCCACCTGCGCAAGGGCGTGCAGCGGGTGGCGAAGGAGGTCGAGTGAGGTTGCGCTACGGACTGCGCGCGCGATTCGCGCTGCTCGCGGCATTCGTCCTGCTGGCCTCGCTGTCGATCATGCTGCTGGTGCTGCACCGGCAGGACGCCGCCTACCGCGACGTGCAGTCGCTGAGCCTGCAGTCGGTGCACGAGATCGCCTCGAAGCGGCTGTTGACGCAGGGCTCGGAGGAGGCGTCGAAGCTGGCCGATGCGCTGGTCAACCCGCTGTACTACTTCGACCTCGACGCGATCGGGACGCAGCTGCGCGGCCTGATGCGCCAGCCGGACGTCAGCTACGCCATCGTCTACGACAACGAAGGCCGGATCATCCACGACGGCAGCGAGGACATCTCGACCTATGGCCAGTCGATGTCCGACCCGTTCGCCTACGAGGTGCTGGCCGCAGGCGACGTCCACGTGCAGTCGAGCGACGAGCTGCTCGACGTCTCCGCGCCGGTGCTGCTGGGCGACCAGCGCCTGGGCGGGGTCCGGATCGGCTATTCGCTGGCCTCGGTCAAGGCCGACGAGCGCCAGATCGGCGCGATGATGTCGGCGCGGCTGGAGCGGATCGGCCAGGGCCAGCTGCTGTGGCTGGGGCTGCTGCTGGCGGGCATGGTCGCGCTGCTGGCGCTGGTGGGCTGGGTGCTGCAGCGCGCGCTGGTGGCGCCGGTGCGGCAGCTGGCCAACGCCGCGCGCGAGATCGAGGCCGGCAACTTCGAGACCGAGGTGCCGTCGACCCGGCGCAACGACGAGATCGGCGACCTGATGCGTGCCTTCGCGCACATGCGCGACAGCATCGTGCGCCACGACCGCGACATCCGGCGCATGGCCTACACCGATGCGCTGACCGGGCTGTCGAACCGGCTCGCGTTCCGCGAAATGCTGGACCAGCGCGTCACCGAGGGCAACGGCTCGGCGCGGCCGCTGGCGCTGCTGTTCGCCGACATCGACGACTTCAAGCGGGTCAACGACACCATCGGCCATGATGCCGGCGACGACGTGCTGATGCAGTTCTCCGCGCGCATCCGCGACATGATCGACCTGCACGGCGGCGAAGGATCGGAGCTGGCGCGCTTCGGCGGCGACGAGTTCGTGATCCTGCTGCAGGGCGCCGCGGGCGACGGCGTGCGCGAACGCGCCGACCGCCTGGCACAGGCGCTGGTGCAGGAGCTGGGGCGGCCGATCGTGATCCATGGCCGCCAGGTCTTCCTCGGCATCTCGATCGGCATCGCGCTGTTCCCGGACGACGCCACCGACGTGTCGACGCTGATGAAGAACGGCGACATCGCGATGTACCAGGCCAAGGTCGCCGGCAAGAACTGCCACCGCTTCTACAGCCGGGTGGTCGACCAGGCGGTCGAGCGCCGGGTGCGCATGGAGCAGGACCTGCGTGGCGCCTGGGAGCGCGGCGAGCTCAGCCTGGCCTACCAGCCGGTGTACCACATGGCCGATCGCAAGCTCGCCGGCGCCGAGGCGCTGCTGCGCTGGCGGCACCCGGAGCATGGACTGGTCGCGCCGTCGCTGTTCATCGACGTGGCCGAGCAGAGCGGGTTGATAGAGGTGATCGGCCGCCAGGTCATGCGCGCCGCCTGCATGGACGCGCGCGGCTGGCAGCGGGACTTCCCGTCGGCGCGCGAGCTGTTCGTCTCGGTCAACGTCTCGCCGCGCCAGCTGCGCAGCGGCGATCTCGCCGCGCAGGTGGAGGACGTGCTGCGCGAAACCGGGCTGGCGCCGCGGCACCTGCACGTGGAGCTGACCGAAACCGCGGTGATCGGCGACGAGGCGCGGGTGAGCAGCCTGCTGGCGCGCCTGCGCAACGGCGGGGTGAAGGTCTGGCTGGACGACTTCGGCACCGGCTTCTCCGGCCTGAGCCACCTGCGCCGGGTGCCGGTGGACGGGGTCAAGATCGACCGCAGCTTCATCGCCGACGTGCTGCGCGACCCGGACGATCTCGCGCTGACCACCGCGATCATCGCCATGGCGCACTCGCTCGGCATCCAGGTGATCGCCGAGGGCGTGGAAAAGGAAGGCCAGTACGCGATCCTGCGCGAGCGCGGCTGCGACATGGCGCAGGGCTACTGGCTGGGCCATCCCATGGACAACCACGGGTTCGCGCGGTTGCTGGGGTAGCGCGATGCCGTGTCGCGCCTTGAATGGCATTCCATCGGTTTCGGCGCCGTAGGAGTGGGCCATGCCCGCGACCTGCGATGCCGGGTCACCACCGCCACCGGTCGCGCCCATGGGGCGCTCCTACGCGAACAAACCGCCGATCCAGCGTGTCGCGGCGGCCGCCAGCGCGCCGCTGAGGATGCCGAACACGACGATCGCGATGACGCCCGTGATCCAGCACAGCAGCATCAGCAGGCCGTCGCGTTCGAGCAGGGCGAAGGCGTAGACCAGCAGCAGGCTGCCGAACAGGTAGTTGGTGAACGGGATCGGCAGCGCCAGCAGGATGCCCAGCAGGACCAGCAGCAGGCCGGTGAACATCGAAGCGGCGCGGTGTTCGATCAGCGCGGTCATACGCGGCTTCACCAGCCGCTCCAGCCGCCCAAGCCAGGGCCCGAGCATGCGGTCGAAGGCCTGCAGGGTGGCGCGGCGCGGGCCGCGGCGTGCGACGAAGCGCGGCAGCCACAGCTTGCGCATGCCCACCAGCAGGTGCACGCCCACCAGGATCGTCAGCGGCCCGCCGACCGCGCCGCCCACGCCCGGGATCGGGATGAAGGCGGGCAGGGTGGCCACGAACAGCAGCATGCCGAACACCTGGCGGCTGAGCCCGGCGAGGATGTCCTCCAGCCGCAGGTGGTCCTCGGGGTCGCCGGTGGCCAGTGCGTCGAACAGCTCGCGCGTGCCCAGGTTCGCCGTTGATGTCCGTCGGATGTCTTCGCCCTGCGACGATGGTTCCTCAGTCACCATGGCTGCCACCCGGATCCGCAGTACGCTGCAGCAGCAGCTTGTCGATGCGCGGGCCGTCGAGGTCGACCACCTCGATCCGCCAGCCGCCCCAGTCGAAGTGCTCGCCGACGTTGGGGATGCGGCCGAAGTGCGCGATGACCATGCCGGCCGCGGTGTGGTAATCGTGCTCGTCCTCGCCGGGCAGGGCGCCGCCGCCGAGCATCTCGCGCACCGTCTCGACCGAAATGCCGCCGTCGACCAGCAATGAGCCGTCGTCGCGGGTGGTGATCTGCGGGATCGAGTCCGGCCCGTCGCCGCCGGTCTGGTTGCGGCCGACCACCGCCTCCAGCACGTCGTTGACCGTGACCAGGCCGGTGACATCGCCGTACTCGTCGACCACCAGCGCCAGCGACTGCTGCTCCTCGCGCAGGATCTCCAGCAGCTTCATCGCCGGCGTCGATTCGGACACGAACAGCGGCTCGCGCAGGTGCCTGAACAGGTCGAACGCGCCCTCGTCGAGGCGGTCGATCAGCGACTTGACCTCGAGCACGCCGGCCACGTCGGCATCGCTGCCACGGTAGACCGGGTAGCGCGAGAACGGGGTGGCGCGCATGGTCGCGAGGTTCTCCTCGAAGCCCTCGGCGACGTCGAGCCAGGCGATGCGCGTGCGCGGCGTCATCAGGCTGGCCGCGCTGCGGTCGCCCAGGCGCAGCACGCGGTTCATCATGTTGCGCTCGTCGGCGTCGATCACGCCCTGGGCGTGGCCCTCGCTGACCAGCATGCGGATCTCCTCCTCGGAGATCGCGCCGCGCTCGTCGTCGCGGATGCCGAGCAGACGCAGCACGCCGCGGTTGATCGCGCCCAGCAGGCGCACCACCGGTTTCGCGATCGTGGCCAGGACCTCCAGCGGCAACGCGACCACGCTGGCGATGGCCTCGGCATTGGTCAGCGCCAGGCGCTTGGGGATCAGCTCGCCGAAGATGACCGAGCCGGCGGTGATCAGGCCGACCGCGGTGCCGATGCCGATCGGGCGCGCGTACTCGGCCGCCGACGGCACCACGTCCTCGAGCCAGTCGGCGATCATCAGGCCGATGGCCTCGCCGCCAAGCAGGCCGGTGAGCACGCCGATCAGGGTGATGCCGATCTGCACCGTCGACAGCAGGTTGTCCGGGTGTTCGGCCAGCTTCAGCGCCGCGCGGGCGCCGCGGCTGGTCTCGGCCATGTACCGCAGGCGCGGGATGCGCGAGGTGACCAGGGCCATCTCGGACATGGCGAAAAAGCCGTTGAGCGCGATCAGCGCCAAGACGATGAACAGCTCAAGCACGGCTGCGTCCTGTCCGGCGGACGGCCGTGGCGGGGTTCAGTCGGGGAAAGCGGCCGCCGGTCGGCGGTCGTGGGGGCGGTCTAGGGTCGTCGTCCATGGGGGCGGCGGCGCATTCGGCGCGGCCGGCAATGATAACACCGCCTTCGGCCAGGCCCGTTCCCGGGCGCCTTCCCCCATGTCGGCATGGCGGCAGGCGTCATGGAACCGTCATAATTCCGCCCCGATGGCCGTCCACCCCGCGACGGCGGGACCTCCCGATGTTTTCCTTGCAGACCATGTTCGGCCAGGGCAACCAGTTCTATGCGCTGCTGGAGGAGGCCGCGGTGGCCGCCCATGACGCCGCCAAGGCCCTGCACGCGATGCTCAGGGAGGCCGACCGGCAACCGGCGCTGGATGCCTTCAAGCTGGCCCGCTTGCGCGAGCGCGAGGCCTCCAACAAGATCAGCCAGGCGCTGGTCGACAGCTTCATCACCCCGATCGAGCGCGAGGACATCGAGGCCCTGGGCTCGGCGCTGTACAAGATCCCCAAGCAGATCGAGAAATTCGCCGACCGCTACTCGCTGGCCACCCAGCACCTGGAGCACATCGACTTCGCGCCGCGCGCGGCGATGCTGGAGCAGGCCGCCGGCGTGGTGCTGAAGATGGTCCAGCAGCTGCGCCACCTGAAGCTGGAGCCGATGAAGGCGCTCAACGACGAGCTGCGCACGATCGAGAACGAGGCCGACCGGCTGATGCTGGAGCTGTACCGCGACATCTACTCCGGCAAGCTCGATGCCCAGCAGATGTTCCTGCTCAAGGAGTTCTTCGAGATACTGGAAAAGGCGATCGACCGCTGCCGCGAGGCTGGCGTGGTCGCCTACGAAATCGTGCTCAAGAACTCCTGACCGGACCGCGACGATGCTGACCCTGGTCCTGGTGGTGGTGCTCACCGCGCTGGTGTTCGAGTACATCAACGGCTTCCACGACACCGCCAATTCGATCGCGACCGTGGTCGCGACCAAGGTGCTGTCGCCGATGCAGGCGGTCGGGCTGGCGGCCACGATGAACCTGGTCGGCGCGCTGGCCGGTACCGCGGTGGCGAAGACGATTTCGTCCGGCCTGATCGACGCGGGGGTGATCGAGGTCGGCTCGCAGCTGATCCTGTGCGCACTGCTGGGCGGCATCACCTGGAACCTGATCACCTGGTGGTTCGGACTGCCGTCATCGTCCTCGCACGCGCTGATTGGCGGGCTGCTGGGCGCGGCGCTGGCGGCGGCGTCCAACAACTTCGACGTGGTGATCTGGTCCGAGCCGACCGAGCCGCTGTACCGCAGCGCCGGCGTGCTGTGGAAGGTGATCGTGCCAATGTTCAGTTCGCCGGTGCTGGGCTTCGCCGCCGGCTTCCTGATGATGGGCGTGCTGTTCTTCATCATCTCGATGATGGCGCGCAGCGGCGGCTGGCTGGCGCGGCTGGCGCGCCCGCGCTGGGTCAACGGCTTCTTCGGCAAGGCGCAGATCGTCAGCGCCGCCGGCATGGGCTTCGCCCACGGCATGAACGACGCGCAGAAGACCATGGGCATCGTCGCGCTCACCCTGGCCAGCGCGCAGGCCGCCGGCACGCTGGACGTGCTGCCGGGCTGGCTGGCGTTCCTGCATCCGTCCGAGGGCGCGCTCGCCGATGGCGACATCGACACCTGGATCAAGGTCACCTGCGCCCTGGTGATGGCCGCCGGCACCGCCGCCGGCGGCTGGCGCATCATCAAGACCCTCGGCCACAAGCTGGTCAAGCTGCACCCGATCCACGGCTTTGCTGCGGAAACCAGCGCCGCGTCGGTGATCCTCGGTGCCTCGTCGCTGGGCATCCCGGTCTCGACCACGCACAACATCTCGTCGGCGATCATGGGCGTGGGCTGCGCCAAGCGCTTCAACGCGATCAAGTGGAGCGTGGTCCACAAGATGATCTGGGCGTGGATCCTGACCATCCCGATGTCCGGCGGGATCGCCTATGCGCTGTTCCGGCTGATGCAGAACATGGGCTGGGCGTAGGAAAAACAGGGGTCAGAGTACTGTTTCGGGCCAAGGACTTCGGATGTCTTCAGTACCCGATCCGAAACAGTACTCTGACCCCTGTTTTTCCCCGGGGATCAGTCGATGCCGAGCTTCTTGAGCTTGTAGCGCAGGGCGCGGAAGGTGATGCCCAGGGCGGCCGCGGTCTTGGTCTTGTTGTAGCGGTTTTCCTGCAGCGCCTGCTGGATGGCGGTGCGCTCGATCTCCTCGATGTAGGAGGGCAGGGCGCTGCTGGCGGTGTCGAAGGGGCTGGTGGCGCGCGGGTCGGCACCCGGCGGCGTGGTGCCGGCGAACGGGGGCGCGACGCCGACCGCGGCGACCATCGCCGGATGGTGGCGCTGGCTGGCCGCGGTCGGCAGGTGCAGGTCTTCGGCGTGGATGGTGTTGCCGTCGGCCATGGCGAGGGCGCGTTCGAGCACGTTCTCCAGTTCGCGCACGTTGCCGGGGAAGGAATAGTCCTCGAGCGCGGCGACGGCGTCGGCGGCCAGGGTCGGCGGCTGCCGCTTCATCGCGCGGGACAGGCGCTCGAGGATCGCGGCCGAGAGCAGCGGCAGGTCGCCCTGGCGCTCGCGCAGCGATGGCACGGGCAGGCCGATGACATTGATGCGGTAGTAGAGGTCGTGGCGGAACCGGCCTTCGGCGACGAGCTTCGACAGGTCCTTGTGGGTGGCCGAGAGGATGCGCGCGTCCACCTGCACCTCGTTGGCGGCGCCGACCGCGCGCACGCTCTTCTCCTGGATCGCACGCAGCAGCTTGACCTGCATCGCCAGCGGCAGTTCGGCCACTTCGTCGAGGAACAGGGTACCGCCGTCGGCGGCCTGGAACAGGCCGGGCTTGTCGCTGTTGGCGCCGGTGAAGCTGCCCTTCTTGTGGCCGAAGAATTCGCTTTCCATCAGTTCGGACGGGATCGCGCCGCAGTTCACCGGCACGAACGGCCCGCCAGCGCGCGAGCCCTGGGCGTGGATGGTGCGCGCGACCAGCTCCTTGCCGGTGCCCGATTCGCCGCTGATGTGCACCGGCGCCTGGCTGCGGGCGACCTTGCCGATGGTCTGGCGCAGCGCGACCATCGATGGCGAGGTGCCGATCAGGCGCCCGGCCTCGTCGGGCTGGGCGAGGCGCCGGGTGTTGAGGTCGAGCGCCTGGCGGACCAGGCCGCGCAGGACGTTGATGTCCACCGGCTTGCTGACGAAGTCGAAGGCGCCGGCCTTCAGCGCCTCCACCGCGGCCTCGACGTTGCCGTAGGCGGTGATGACCGCGACCGGGGTGGTGGGGAAGCGGGTGGAGATCTCGCTGACCAGCTCCAGGCCGGAGCCGTCGGGCAGGCGCATGTCGGTCAGGCACAGGTCGTAGGAGACGGTGCCGAGCATCTGCCGGGCGGCGTGGAGGTTGGGGGCGGTATCGGTCCGCAGGCCCATGCGTCCCAGTGTCAGCACCAGCAGTTCACGGATGTCGTGTTCGTCATCGACGATCAGGGCGCTGCGGTTTTCGTTCATGGGCAAACGGTGGGGTACGGTCGGAAGGTGACCAATATTGACAGTTTTTGACGCGGGTGACGAGGGTGCCTGCCGGGACCTCCGGTAGCCCCCAAGGGCGTGGCCCAGCCTGGTGGGGAAAGCGGTCGCGGGCGGGGTCCGCGCCTACGAATGCAGCAGGGCGTGCTGGGACGGGAGGGTGATCCGGAAGCAGGCGCCGCCGGCCGGGACGGAGACGTATTCGAGGGTGGCCTCGTTGGCGCGGCACAGTTCGTGGGCGATGTAGAGCCCCAGCCCGGTGCCGTTCTCGGAGGTGGTGAAGAAGGGGCGGAACAGCTGCGAGACCACGGCATCGGGGATGCCGGGACCGCGATCGAGCACGCTGACGACGGGAACGCGATCCTCCTCCGCCACGTGGATGGCGATGCGCGGCTTGTCGCCGGGCACGTGGCCGTAGCGCACGGCGTTGTTCACCAGGGCGGTGAGGATCTGCTGCAGGTGGCGCGGGTCGAACATGATCGGCAGGCGGCCGATGTCGGTGGTGACGCGCAGCTGCGCGTTGTCCTCCGGCACGATCATCCGGTAGTCGTCGACGAAATGGCGGGCGGACGCGAGCAGGTCCAGGCGCTCGGGCTTGGCGCGTTCGCGGCGGGCGAGGCCGAGCACGCTTTCGACGATGCCGTTGGTGCGCAGGCACTGCTGGTGGATGATCTGCAGCAGGCGGCGGTCGCTGGTGCTGAGGTCCTGCGATTCCTCCAGCAGCTGGGTGGCGTAGCTGATCGCCGCCAGCGGGTTGCGGATCTCGTGCGCGAGGCTGGCGGAGAAGCGGCCCATCGCCGCGAGCGTGATCGACTCGGCGCGGCGCGAGAGCATCGAGGTGTCGTCGAGGAAGACGAGGGTGGCGTCGCTGTTGGCGAGCAGGCGCGCGAATCGCGGCAGCACTTCGGCGCCATCGCTGCCGCAGGCCATCGACGCCTCGTCCTGGCGCCCGTCCTGCAGCCATTGCGCAAGCCGCATCGCCAGCTCCGGTGCGACCTGGCCCAGCACCTGGCCGTGCATGCCATGGTCATTGGGGTCGTCGTCGTCGCGCAAGAGTAGCTGCGCGGCCTCGTTGGCCATGCGCACGCGGCCGCCGCCGTCGACCAGCATCACGCCGGTGCGCATGCGCCGGATCACCAGTTCGTTGATCTCGGCGAGGTTGGCGGCTTCGGCGCCGCGCTGGTCGGCCAGGCGCTGGGACTCGCGCATCTGCCGGCCGAGGTGGTGCATGAGCGCGGCGACCGCGAAGTAGGCGGCGGCGAACATCAACACTTCGGCCAGCGGGCGGAAGGCGTGGACCTGTTCGATCCGGTCCCAGACGTACTCGGCCAGCAGCGCCAGCGAGGCCACGCCGGCGACCGCCAGGCTCCAGCGCAGCGACAGGAACAGCGAACTGGCGGCGATGTTGAACACCAGCATCATCGCGATGCCGGGCCCGGCGCCGGGCATGGCATGTGTGGCGAGCATCACCACCAGCACGTCGATCGCGATGCCGACCACCACATGCGGCAGCAGCGAGCCCTGGATCCGCCGCGCGTGCGCCACCAGGCCCAGCGACAGCAGCAGGTAGGCGATGGCCACGCCCTGGGCCAGGGCGGGCTGGTGCATTCCGCCGATCAGCGCGCCGGCCGGGCTGAAGACCACCAGGGCGAGCAGGGAGGCCTCGAAGACCCGGTACAGCGCGAACAGGTACAGCTCGCGGCGCAGCGACGGATGATGGGCGGCGAGGGCTGCGTCGGCTGCGGCCAAGGGGCACGGGGGCAAGGGGCGAGCGGGCAGTATAGGCACGGATCGTTCCGCCGGTGGGCCCATGTCAATGGCGTCAACAGGCCCCGCGGCTTTGCCCGGCGGCGTCGCATCGGCGACAATAACCGGCCGCGTGCCGACTGCAGGCCCCAGGGTCCGCGCTGCGCGACGCGATCCTCCCCAGTACGGACCCCCACATGAATTTCCACGAATACCAGGCGAAGCAGCTGTTTGCCGACTACGGCATCGCGGTGCCGGCCGGGCGCGTCGCGCGCTCGCCGGAAGAGGCGGTCGATGCCGCCAAGGCCATTCCCGGCAATCTCTGGGTGGTCAAGGCACAGATCCACGCCGGCGGCCGCGGCAAGGCAGGCGGCGTCAAGCTCGCCAGGACCCTCGACGAAGTGCGCGACTACGCCAAGGCGATGCTCGGCACGCGCATGGCGACCTACCAGTCCGCCGGCGTGGCGCTGCCGATCGACTGCGTGCTGATTTCCGAAGGCACCGACATCGACAAGGAGCTGTACCTGTCGGTGCTGGTCGATCGCGGCACGCAGTCGGTCACCTTCATCGCCTCGAGCGAGGGTGGCGTGGACATCGAGCAGGTGGCCGCCGAGACGCCCGAGAAGATCCAAACCCTCAACGTGAACTACGTGCAGGGCCTGCAGCCGTACCAGACCCGCGACATGGGCTTCGCGCTGGGGCTCAACGCCAGGCAGGTGGGCCAGCTGTCGAAGATCATGCTCGGCCTGTACAAGCTGTTCAACGAGAAGGACCTGGCCCTGGTCGAGCTGAACCCGCTGGCGATCCTCAAGGACGGCAACCTCGCCGTGCTCGACGGCAAGGTCAACTCCGACGACAACGCCTCGTTCCGCCACCCGGACCTGGTCGCGATGCGCGACATCCGCCAGGAGGACGAGACGGAAGTGAAGGCCAGCCAGCACGACCTCAACTACGTGACCATGGACGGCAACATCGGCTGCATGGTCAACGGCGCCGGCCTGGCGATGGCGACGATGGACGTGATCAAGCTCGAGGGCGGCACGCCCGCGAACTTCCTCGACGTCGGCGGCGGCGCCACCAAGGAGCGCGTGACCGAGGCGTTCAAGCTGATCCTCTCGTCGGACGACGTGAAGGCGATCTTCGTCAACATCTTCGGCGGCATCGTCCGCTGCGACATGATCGCCGAGGGCATCATCGCCGCGGTCAAGGAAGTCGACGTCAAGGTGCCGGTGATCGTGCGCCTGGAAGGCACCAACGTGGAGGAAGGCAAGGCGGCGCTGAAGAACAGCGGCCTGGCCATCACCCCGGCCGACGACATCAACGACGGCGCGAGGAAGGCCGTCGCCGCCGTCAAGCAGGCGGCCTGATCCCACACATCACCTGTAGGAGCGCCCCATCGGCGCGACCTTCCGCGAAAAGCGGTCGCGGGCATGGCCCGCTCCTACGACAGCAAAGGATTCATCGATGAGCGTTTTGGTCAACAAGAACACCAAGGTGATCGTGCAGGGCTTCACCGGCCAGCAGGGCACCTTCCACGCGACCCAGATGGTCGAGTACGGCACCCAGGTCGTCGGCGGCGTCACCCCGGGCAAGGGCGGCACCACCCACATCGGCCTGCCGGTGTTCAACACGGTCCGCGACGCGGTCGCGCAGACCGGTGCCGATGCCTCGGTCATCTACGTGCCGCCGCCGTTCGCGGCCGACGCGATCCTCGAGGCCGCCGACGCCGGCATCAAGGTGATCGTGTGCATCACAGAGGGCATTCCGGTGCTCGACATGCTGCGCGTCAAGAACACACTGAAGGGCTATCCGGACGTGGTGCTGATCGGGCCGAACTGCCCGGGCGTGATCACCCCCGGCGAGTGCAAGATCGGCATCATGCCCGGCCACATCCACAAGCCGGGCAAGATCGCCATCGTCTCGCGCTCGGGCACGCTGACCTATGAAGCGGTGAAGCAGACCACCGACGCCGGCCTCGGCCAGTCGACCGTCATCGGGATTGGTGGCGACCCGATCAACGGCCTGAACTTCATCGACTGCCTGAAGCTGTTCCAGGACGATGCGCAGACCGAGGGCATCATCATGGTCGGCGAGATCGGCGGCAGCGCCGAGGAAGAGGCGGCCGAGTACATCGCCGCGCACGTCACCAAGCCGGTGGTCGGCTTCATCGCCGGCGCCTCGGCGCCGAAGGGCAAGCGCATGGGCCACGCCGGCGCGATCGCGTCGGGCGGTTCGGGCACGGCCGAGGGCAAGTTCGCCGCGATGGAGAAGGCGGGCGTGACCACGGTGAAGTCGC
Source organism: Luteimonas sp. (assembly GCA_035444805.1). Taxonomy (GTDB): domain Bacteria; phylum Pseudomonadota; class Gammaproteobacteria; order Xanthomonadales; family Xanthomonadaceae; genus Luteimonas. Next base: position 19,413 of record DAOMPM010000010.1, read on the forward strand.
CGGGCGACCTGGGAGCAGCGATCGCGAAGCGGCTCAACGGCTGATTCGCGGGCTGCAGTGCTGTTGTGGGAGGCCGCCTTCGGGCGGCCTTTCGCGTTTCGGGCCAAGCGCAGTGGATTGACTCGCGGGCGATTCATGCGCATGATTGATGCGCATTGAATGGAGGGAAGCCATGCGCATCCGCGAAGACTATGCCGGCTACGGCAAGCGCGCTGCCAACGTCAGCATCAACCAGGGCCTGCTGGACGAGGCCAAGGCGCTGGAGATCAACCTGTCGGCCACGCTCGAGAAGGCGCTGGAGCAGGAGGTGCGAGCGCGCAAGCGCGAAAAGTGGCTGGAGGAGAATCGCGAAGCGATCGAGGCGTACAACCGCCGCATCGCGCGCGATGGGCTTGCCAGCGACCATGTGCGCGCATTCCTCGCGCGGGCTGGCGAATGACCCAGTTCGTTGTCTACGCCAACGCGGATGCGGCTTCGCGCAAATCGATACCATCGTGGCTGAACGTGCAGAGCGATCTGATCGAGACCGCCGACTCCCGCGTGGTGATCCCCATGGTCACGCCCGAACGGGCCGGCAGTATCATCCAGCGCCTGATGCCGGAGCTGGTCGTTGCCGGCAAGCGCATGGTGATGGATACCGCGCAGATCACCAACGTGCCGCTGCAGATGCTGGGAAAGCCGGTGGCCGACCTGTCGGACGATCGGCTCGTTATCATCGACGCCATCGACATGCTGACCCACGGCATCTGACATGACCGACACCCTGCGCATCGCCATGGCCCAGTTCGACTTCCCGGTCGGCGACGTCCGCGGCAATGCCGACCGCATCGCCGCGATGATCGCCGAGGCGCGCGAGCGCTACGAGGCCGACATCGTGCTGTTCCCGGAGCTGGCGGTCAGCGGCTATCCGCCGGAGGACCTGCTGATGCGGCCCTCGTTCCTCGCCGATTGCGAGGCGGCGCTGCGCGAGGTGGCGCAGGCGGCCACCGGCATCGTCGCGGTGGTCGGCTGGCCGGAGAGTGCCGGCAGCATCCTCTACAACTCGGCCAGCGTGCTGCGCGAGGGCAAGGTCGAGGCGACCTACCGCAAGCGAGAGCTGCCCAACTACAACGTGTTCGACGAGCGCCGCTACTTCCACGCCGATCCGGACGGCGGCTCCTGCGTGTTCGAGGTCAAGGGCGTGCCGGTGGGCGTGCTGGTCTGCGAGGACCTGTGGTTCGCCGAGCCGCTGGCCGACACCGTGGCGCAGGGCGCGCAGCTGGTGCTGGTGCCCAACGCCTCGCCGTTCGAGCGCGGCAAGCACGCCCAGCGCGATGCGATGCTGGCGCAACGCACGCGCGAAAGCGGCGCGGCGCTGGCCTACCTCAACGTGGTCGGCGGGCAGGATGCGCTGGTGTTCGACGGCTCGTCGGTGGTCGCCGACGGCGACGGCACCGTGCATCCGGCCGCCGCCGCCTTCACCGACCAGTGGCTGCTGGTGGACTACGACGTCGCGTCGCGCAAGTTCGCCCCGGTGATGTGGATGGACGACGGCGACGAGAGCATGGACGCGCTGGCCTGGCGCGCGATCGAGCGCGGGATCCGCGACTACTGCGGCAAGAACGGCTTCTCGAAGCTGTGGCTTGGCCTGTCCGGCGGCATCGACTCGTCGATCGTGCTGGCGCTGGCGGTGGACGCGCTGGGCGCGGACAACGTCACCGCGGTGCGCATGCCCTCGCGCTACACCGCGGCGCTGTCGAACGACCTCGCCCAGGAGCAGTGCGACGCGCTCGGGGTGAAGTTGCTGTCGCTGCCGATCGAGCCGCCGTTCCAAGGCTTCCTCGGCGCGCTGGCGGACACGTTCGAGGGGCGCGAGCCGGATGTCACCGAGGAGAACCTGCAGTCGCGCATCCGCGGCGCGCTGATGATGGCGCTGTCGAACAAGTTCGGCGGACTGCTGCTGACCACCGGCAACAAGAGCGAGTACGCGGTCGGCTACGCCACGATCTACGGCGACATGTGCGGCGGCTACGCGCCGATCAAGGACCTGTACAAGACCGAGGTCTACGGACTGGCGAAGTGGCGCAACACCGTCGGTGGCGCGCCGGTGATCCCGCCGGCGGTGATCGCGCGGCCGCCGTCGGCCGAGCTGCGCGACAACCAGCTCGACCAGGACTCGCTGCCGCCCTACGACGTGCTCGACGCGATCCTGCGCCGCTATGTCGACCTGGAGCAGTCGCGCGACGAAGTCGTCGGCGCCGGCTTCGACGCAGCCACCGTCGACCGCGTGTTGCGCCTGGTGCGCAGCAGCGAATGGAAGCGCCACCAGGCCGCGCCGGGACCGAAGGTCTCGCGGCGCGCCTTCGGACGCGAGCGGCGCTATCCGATCAGCAACCGCTATCCGGCGTAGCGATGTGTCCGCGTGGCATCGAAGCGGGCGGCTCCCCTGCGCCGACGGCGGCATAATGCCGCCATACCCGGAACAGGATCAGGAACCGCGTGGCCAGAGCATCGAAATCCAGGAAGCGCAAAGCCTCCGCCTCCCGCTCCGGGCATGACGCCGCCGCTGCGTCGCCAGCGCCTGCGGCCGTGCCTGCTTCGAAGACGGAAATCGCGCTGCGCGTGCTGATCGCGTTCGGCCTGTTGTTGACCGCCTACCTCACCTGGGTCGCGTGGAGCGACGGTGGCGCTGCGTTCTGCACCGAGGGCTCGGGCTGCGACATCGTGCAGGGCAGCCGCTGGTCGCGCTTCCTCGGCCTGCCGATCGCGGCCTGGGGCTTCGGGCTGTACGCGCTGCTGGCGTGGGTGGCGTGGCGACCGGCGTCGCGACTGGCGCGCTGGCGGCGGCTGTGGCGGCTGTCGTTCCTCGGGCTGGCGGTCAGCCTGTACCTGACCGTCGCCGGCATGGTCGCGCTGCAGGCGGTGTGCCTGTGGTGCCTGGCGTCGCTGGCGGTGATGCTGGCGATCTTCCTGTTGGTGCACGCGACCCGGCCCGAGTCCGCACCCGGCACGCCGTGGCCGACCTGGCTGCTGGGCAACGGCCTGGTCGCGCTGGGCCTGCTGGCGGCGCTGCAGCTGTCGGCGATGGGCCTGCTGGAGCGGCGCGAAGACCCGCGGCTGCGCGCGCTGGCCGCGCACCTGGAGCAGTCAGGCGCGAAGTTCTACGGCGCCTCGTGGTGCCCCAACTGCACCGAGCAGAAGCGCGAGTTCGGCGCCGCGGCAAAGCGGCTGCCGTACGTGGAGTGCTCGCCGGACGGTCGCAATGGCGGCGTCGCCTTCGAGTGCATCAGCGCGCGGGTCAGCGGCTATCCGACCTGGATCATCGATGGCAGTCACTACGTCGAGGTGCTGCCGCCGGAGCGCCTGGCGCGGCTGAGCGGATTCGACTGGGACGCAGCCCGGTAGGAGCGCGCCATGCGCGCGACCGGGTACCGCGTTTTGTCATCTCGACCGCAGGGAGAGATCTCCGCGGCCTCACGGGATGTCTCCCCCCGGATCAGGTCGGGGGTCGACAGGACAGGCGTCAAGCTGCGCCGCCCCCGGTCGCGGGCATGGCCCGCTCCTACTGGCCCTCAGTCGCGGCGGTCGTTGTCGATCGCCGACTTCTCGCCCGCGAAGGGGTTGAGCTTGCGGATGTTCCAGGGGTAGTCGGGCCAGTCGCCGGACAGGTAGGGGTGGCCGGGCTGGTTCTGCTGCAGCACGCGCGTGGCGTCGGCCGCCAGGGTTTCGTTGCCCAGTTCGGTGTAGGCGGCGGCGAGCACGGCCACGGCGTCGTTCTGGAACTCGCTCTGCGGGTAGGTTTCCAGCAGGTAGGTGGCGCGGTCGGTGGCGGCCACCCAGGCATCACGGCGCAGGTAGTACAGCGCCACCTCGATCTCGTGCCGCGCGAACATGTTGCGCAGGGCGACCATGCGCTGGCGCGCGTCGGCGGTGTAGCGGCTGTTCGGATAGCGGTCGATCAGGGTGTTGAAGTCGGAGTAGGCCTGGTTCGGCGTGGCCAGGTCGCGGCGGCTGGCGTCGAGCTTCCACACGCGCTGCAGGAACACCGTGTCGCGCCCGGCGTTCACCAGGCCGCGTAGGTAGTACATGTACGGCGTGTTCTTGTGCGTGGGATAGGTGCGCAGGAAGCGGTCGATGGTCGAGATCGCCTCCTCGCTGTTGCCCATCTTGTGCTGGGCGTACGCGGTCTCCATCAGCGCCTGCTCGGTGTACGGGCCGTACGGGTACTGGGCGAGCAGGCGGCGGTAGGTGACGGCTGCGCCGTTCCAGTTGCCGGAGCGCATCTGGCCCTGGCCCTTGTCGTACAGCTCCTGGACGGGCACGCCCTCGTTCTCGTCCTTGTCCTTGAAGACGCCCTTGATCCGGGCGCAGCCGGTGGCGGTCAGGGCGATCACGAGCAGCAGCAGCACGGTGCGGAGGAACGGGGTCGGGCGGACGGTCATGGGCACCGGGGCAGGCAAGGCACGAACCGCGGATAATACCAGCCCGCCCCATCGACCCGGGGCACGTCGCCTGAACCCCAGCCGTCCCATGCCCCTTCCCGGTCCCGAGCCCGACGCGCGCGACGCCCGCGTCCCCGAATCCGCCGCCGGACGCCGCTTCGACGCGGTGCTGGCCGAGCTTTTCCCCGAATTCTCCCGCTCGCGGCTGGCGGAGTGGATCCGCGCCGGCGATGCGCTGCTGGACGGCCGCCAGGTGCGTCCCCGCGATCCGGTCCGCGGCGGCGAGCACGTGCGGCTGGTGGCGCGGCTGGAGGTGGAAACCGCCGCGATCGCGCAGGACATCCCGCTGTGCGTGCTGCACGAGGACGCCGAGGTCTTCGTCATCGACAAGCCGGCCGGGCTGGTGGTGCACCCGGGCGCCGGCAACGCCGACGGCACCCTGGTCAACGCGCTGCTGCACCGCGATCCGGCGCTGGCGGCGCTGCCGCGCGCGGGCGTGGTGCACCGTCTCGACAAGGACACCTCCGGGGTGATGGTGGTCGCGCGCACCCTGCCGGCGCAGACGGCGTTGGTGGCGCAGCTGTCGGCGCGGCAGGTGCATCGGCAGTACCTGGCGGTGGTGGTCGGGGCGCTGGTCTCCGGCGGCACCGTGGATGCGCCGATCGACCGCCATCCGCGCGACCGGATCCGCATGGCGGTGCGCGAGGATGGCCGCGACGCGGTGACCCACTACCGCCTGCGCGAGCGCTTCCGCGCACACACCGCGCTCGAATGCCGGCTGGAAACCGGGCGCACCCACCAGATCCGCGTGCACATGGCGCACCTCAAGCATCCGATCGTCGGCGATCCGCTGTACGGCGGGTCGTTCAAGCTGCCCAAGGGCGCGTCGGACGACATGATCGCCGCGCTGCGCGGCTTCAAGCGCCAGGCGCTGCACGCCGAGACGCTCGAGTTCACGCATCCGGCCAGCGGCGAGCCGATCCGCTGCAGCGCGCCGGTGCCGGCGGACATGCTGGCGCTGATGGCGAGCCTGCGCGAGGACGCGGCCGCGCATGCCGGGGCGACGCGGGGACGGCGGTGAGCGACCGCATCGAGGCGGTGGCGCCATTTCCCGCCAACGTGCAGGCCTTCACCACGCTGCGCCAGGGCGCCGGGGCGTCGTCGGCACCGTTCGACAGCTTCAATCTCGGCAACTTCCGCGGGCCGGAGGGCGATGATCCGGCGGTCGTGGCGCGCAATCGCGTGGAACTGGTGGAACGCTTCGCGCTGCCGGCGGTGCCGCACTGGCTGCGCCAGGTGCACGGCACCGAGGTGGTCCGGTTCGATGCGGAGGATAGGGCCGGGGACGAGCCGGAAGCCGACGCTGCCGTCACCTCCGCGCCGGGCGTGGTCCTCGCCATCCTCACTGCCGACTGCCTGCCGGTGCTGTTCGCGGCGAAGGACGGCAGCGAGATCGCCGCGGCGCACGCCGGCTGGGGCGGGCTGGCGAATGGCGTGCTCGAGGCCGCACTCGCGGCGATGCGCGCGCCGCCGGCGCAGGTCGTCGCCTGGATCGGCCCCTGCGCCGGTCCGGCGCGCTACGAGGTGGGTCGCAACGTCTTCGATGCCTTCGTCGCGCACTACGCCGGCGCCGCCGCGGCGTTCGCGCCGACGCGCGAAGGCCACTGGCTCGCCGACCTGCCGGCGCTCGCGCGCCTCAGGCTCGTCGCCTCGGGCATGGCCACGGCCGACATCCACGGCGGCGACCTGTGCACGATCTCCGATCCGGTGCGCTTCTTCTCGCATCGCCGGGACGGCCGCAGCGGGCGCCTGGCGACCATCGTCTGGCGGTCGTGATACGCGGATCAGGGCGCCGGATCGCGTCGCGGCCCGCGCGACGGCTTATGGCAATGCTGGTCAAGTCGTTTTCTGCTCGTCATCCCCGCCTTCGCGGGGATGACGGCACTTCTCCAGCGCTGCCTTATCCTTCTCCTCCCTCCCGGCCGTGTCCCGCATGCAGCCCACCGTGTTCCAGCAGGCGCTCGGCGCCGCGTTCTTCCGCTTGCCCGATTCCCTGCGCCGCCTGCATTCGCTGCGCGGCCGCGAGGCCTGGGCCGGGCGTACGACGATCGAGCGCGGCGGCAATCCGCTGGCGCGGCTGTGCGCGCGGATTGCCGGGCTGCCGGCCGCGGGCGAGGATGTGCCGACCCTGGTGGAGTTCTCCTGCGATCCGCGCAGCGAGACCTGGCGGCGCGACTTCGGCGGCTCGCGGATGAGCTCAACGGTGCGCCTGAAGGACGGACTGCTGCGCGAACGGCTGGGGCCGATCCGGTTCCACTTCGCCCTGCACGCCAACGACGGCGCGATCTGGTGGACCGTGGCCGGCGCGCGGCTGTTTGGCGTGCTGCCGCTGCCGGCGTCGCTGTTCGACGGCGTGCGTTGCCGGGAATACGAGCAGGATGAGCAGTACCGGTTCGAGGTCGAGGCCACGCTGCCGGTGGTGGGGCGGGTGATCCGGTATTCCGGGTGGCTTGCGCCCGGCTGAGTGCCGGGGAGGGGCAACGGCGCACGCGTCCAGTCGGTCGCCCCACCTTGTATCCGCAGGCAGCGTCCGCATCTGGAGGGTATTGCCGGCCGCGCGCCGGCCACTTTCATTCGAGGCGATTCCCATGCGGATGGACAAGCTCACCTCGCGTTTCCAGCAGGCGCTGAGCGACGCGCAGTCGCTGGCCGTGGGCCGCGACCACAACATGATTGAACCGGCCCACCTGCTGGTGGCCCTGCTCGACCAGCAGGGCGGCGGCACGCGGCCGCTGCTGGCGCAGGCCGGGGTCAACGTCCCCGTGCTGCGCGAGCGGCTGGGCGAGGCGCTGGACAAGCTGCCGAAGGTGACCGGCCAGGCCGGGCAGCTGTCGATCGGCAACGACCTCGGCCGCCTGCTCAACGTCACCGACAAGCTGGCGCAGCAGCGCGGCGATGCCTTCATCGCATCGGAACTATTCCTGCTCGCGGCGCTGGAGGACGGCGGCGAGGCCGGCAAGGCGCTCAAGGCCGCCGGCGCGACGAAGCAGCAGCTCGAGGCCGCGATCGACAAGGTCCGCGGCGGCGAGAGCGTGCAGGACGAGAACGCCGAGGAATCGCGCCAGGCGCTGGAGAAGTACACCATCGACCTGACCGCGCGCGCCGAGAGCGGCAAGCTCGATCCGGTGATCGGCCGCGACGAGGAGATCCGCCGCACCATCCAGGTGCTGCAGCGCCGGACCAAGAACAACCCGGTGCTGATCGGCGAGCCCGGCGTCGGCAAGACCGCGATCGTCGAAGGCCTGGCGCAGCGCATCGTCAACAACGAAGTGCCCGAGGGCCTGCGCGGCAAGCGCGTGCTCTCGCTCGACATGGGCGCGCTGATCGCCGGCGCCAAGTTCCGCGGCGAGTTCGAGGAGCGGCTGAAGGGCGTGCTCAACGACCTCGCGAAGAACGAAGGCCAGATCATCCTGTTCATCGACGAGCTGCACACGGTGGTCGGCGCCGGCAAGGCCGAAGGCTCGATGGACGCGGGCAACATGCTCAAGCCGGCGCTGGCCCGCGGCGAGCTGCACTGCATCGGCGCGACCACGCTCGACGAGTACCGCAAGTACATCGAGAAGGACGCCGCGCTGGAGCGCCGCTTCCAGAAGGTGTTCGTCGGCGAGCCGAGCGTCGAGGACACCATCGCCATCCTGCGCGGGCTGAAGGAGCGCTACGCGGTGCACCACGGCGTCGAGATCACCGACCCGGCGATCGTCGCCGCGGCCACGCTCTCGCACCGCTACATCGCCGATCGCCAGCTGCCGGACAAGGCCATCGACCTGATGGACGAGGCGGCTTCGCGCATCCGCATGGAGATCGACTCCAAGCCGGAGGAACTCGACCGCAAGGAACGCCGGCTGATCCAGCTCAAGATCCAGCGCGAGGCGCTGAAGAAGGAAAAGGACGCCGAGTCGAAGCAGCGCCTGGCCGACCTGGAAAGCGAGATCGAAGGGCTCGAGCGCGAGTACAACGACCTGGAGGAAGTGTGGAAGGCCGAGAAGGCCATGCTGCACGGCGCGACGAAGATCAAGGAGCAGATCGAGGCCGCGCGCCTGGAGCTCGAGGCCGCGCAGCGCGCCCAGGACTACACCAGGATGAGCGAGATCCAGTACGGCCGCCTGCCGGAGCTGGAGAAGCAGCTCAAGGCGGCGCAGGAAGCCGAGGCCACCGGCTTCACCCTGCTCCAGGACAAGGTCACCGCCGAGGAGATCGCCGAGGTGGTCTCGCGCTGGACCGGCATCCCGGTCAGCAAGATGCTCGAGGGCGAGCGCGAGAAGCTGCTCAACATGGAGGACGCACTGCACGCGCGCGTGGTCGGGCAGGACGAGGCGGTCAAGGTCGTCTCCGATGCGGTGCGCCGTTCGCGCGCGGGGCTGAGCGATCCGAATCGCCCGAGCGGTTCGTTCCTGTTCCTCGGCCCGACCGGCGTCGGCAAGACCGAGCTGTGCAAGGCGCTGGCCGAGTTCCTGTTCGACAGCTCCGACGCGATGGTGCGCATCGACATGAGCGAGTTCATGGAGAAGCATTCCGTGAGCCGCCTGGTCGGCGCGCCCCCGGGCTACGTCGGCTATGAAGAGGGTGGTTACCTGACCGAAGCCGTGCGCCGGCGCCCGTACAGCGTGATCCTGCTCGACGAGGTCGAGAAGGCACACCCGGACGTGTTCAACATCCTGCTGCAGGTGCTCGACGACGGCCGCCTGACCGATGGCCAGGGGCGCACGGTCGATTTCCGCAACACGGTGATCGTGATGACCTCCAACCTGGGCAGCCAGATGATCCAGGAGCTGGGTGGCGATGATTCACCCGAGGCATACACCCAGATGAAGGCCGGGGTGATGGCGGTGGTGCAGGCGCATTTCCGTCCCGAGTTTATCAACCGGCTCGACGACATCGTCGTCTTCCATCCGCTGGACAAGGCGCAGATCAAGCAGATCGCGCGGATCCAGATGGCCGGCCTGGAGAAGCGCCTGGGCGAACGCGGGCTGAAGATCGAGGTCTCGGACCAGGCCTTCGACCTGCTCGGCAACGTCGGCTTTGATCCGGTGTACGGCGCGCGACCGCTCAAGCGCGCGATCCAGCAGCAGCTGGAGAACCCGCTGGCGCAGCGCATCCTCGCCGGCGAGTTCACCAGCGGCGACACGATCCGGGTCGACGCCGCAGGCGGGCACCTGGTGTTCGGCAAGGGCTGATATCCATTCGCGATCAGAAAAGACAAACGTAGGAGCGGGCCATGCCCGCGACCCGCGGCGGCCGGGTCATCATCGCGACCCGGTCGCGCCCATGGGGCGCTCCTACGCCATTCCGTAGTTCCTGATCGCAAGTTGATCTGGGCCGCACGCCATCCGCCTCGTAGTCCAGACAAGCGCAGCGCATCCGGGGAAGCGGTCAGCCTGGTCATGACGTCATTGCCCGTCGTCATGGTTGCCGCTGCAACCGCCTGCGCGTCGCGCGCGTGGTTGCAGTATGGTCGCGGGCAGCATCCGCAATGAGTGTGTTCCGCCATGACCGACCAGAACTGGAAGCCCGAAACCATCGCCGTCCACGGCGGCTACAAACCCGACCCGACCACGCGGTCGGTCGCGGTGCCGATCTACCAGACCGTCGCCTACGCCTTCGACAGCACCCAGCACGGCGCCGACCTGTTCGACCTGAAGGTGCCGGGCAACATCTACACCCGCATCATGAACCCGACCAACGACGTGCTCGAACAGCGCGTCGCTGCGCTGGAGGGCGGCATCGCCGCGCTGGCGCTGGCGTCGGGGCAGGCGGCGATCACCTACGCGATCCAGACCATCGCCGCGGCCGGCGACAACATCGTGTCCTCGTCCGCGCTGTACGGTGGCACCTACAACCTGTTCGCGCACACGCTGCCGCAGTTCGGCATCGAAACCCGCTTCGCCGACCACAGCGACCCGGAATCGTTCGGCAAGCTGATCGACGAACGCACCAAGGCGGTGTTCGTCGAGTCCATCGGCAACCCGCTGGGCAACATCACCGACATCGAGGCGGTGGCTAAGGTCGCGCATGCGCACGGCGTGCCGCTGATCGTCGACAACACCGTGCCCTCGCCCTACCTGCTGTGCCCGATCGACTTCGGTGCCGACATCGTCGTGCATTCGCTGACCAAGTACCTCGGCGGCCACGGCAACAGCATCGGCGGCGCGATCGTCGATTCCGGAAAGTTCCCTTGGGCCGAACACAAGGCCCGCTTCGCGAGGCTCAACGAACCCGATCCGAGCTACCACGGTGTGGTCTACACCGAGGCGCTGGGCGCGGCTGCTTTCATCGGCCGCGCGCGTGTGGTGCCGCTGCGCAATACCGGCGCGGCGCTGTCGCCGTTCAACGCCTTCCTGATCCTGCAGGGCATCGAGACGCTGCCGCTGCGCATGGACCGGATCAACGCCAACACGCTGGCGATCGCCCGGCACCTGCAGCAGCATCCGAAGGTCGCCTGGGTGAACTATGCGGGCCTGCCGGACCATCCCGAGCACGCGCTGGCGAAGAAGTACCTCCGTGGCGCCGGCGCCTCGGGCCTGTTCACCTTCGGCCTGCCGGGTGGACGCGAGGCGGGCGCGAAGTTCCTCGATGCGCTGCAGCTGTTCACCCGCCTGGTGAACATCGGCGACACCAAATCGCTGGCCACGCACCCGGCCTCGACCACCCATCGCCAGCTGTCGCCGGAGGAACTGGCCAAGGCCGGCGTCACCGAAGACACCGTGCGCCTGTGCATCGGCATCGAGCACGTCGACGACCTGGTCGCGGACCTGGAGCAGGCGCTGGCGCAGGTCTGATCGGGCGGGGTTCGCCCGGGTTACGTCAGCCGTGCCAGCATCGCGTCCTTTTGAGCCTTCACTACCGGGTGGTAGCAATCCGCCGGCTGCGCGCCGAGATGGCCGATGCAGGCGTTGCAGTCGACGCAGCGCGGCCCGGGTTCGTGGTCGCGAAGGTGGCGGTACAACAACGGATCGGCGATGAATGCGCGACCGGCCGAGACGATGTCGCAGCGACCCTGCGTCAGGGCCGCCTCCATGGCTTCGCGGGTCAGGAATCCGCCGACGCAGATGACCGGGATCGACAGCCTCGCCTTGAACACCTGCGTGTAGCGCAGGTTGAAGCCCTCGCGCCGGCTGAAGAACAGGTTGAACAGCAGCGCCAGCAGCGGCCAGGAAACACGCATCAGCGTGCGGCGCGCGAGGGGCAGGTGGCGCATGCTTCCCTGCACCATGTTGCGCAGGCAGCGACCGAAGGTGCCGCGCACCATCGGCATGCCGGACTCGTAGTGGCCGACCGATACCTCGATCGCGTCGATGCCTGCGCGTTCCAGGATCGCGGCGATCTGCGCGAGCTCGCCGGTCTTCAGGCCGGCGCGCAGCGGCAGGTAGTCGGAGCCGTTGATCTTGACGATGAGCGGGAAGTCGCGGCCGACGCGCGACCGGATCGCAGCGACCGTTTCGCGCAGGAGGCGGGTGCGCTGCTCCAGAGGTCCACCGTAGGCATCCGTGCGCCGGTTCGTGTGCGCAGTGAGGAACTGGCTCATCAGGTAGCCGTTGGCGGCGTGGATCTGCACGCCGTCGAAGCCGGCGCGCCGGCAGCGTTCGGCGGCGTCTGCGAACCGTTCCACCACGCGCTCGATTTCCGCGATCGACAGTGCCCGCGACTTCGTTCCGGTCACCAGCTCGGTCGTTGCCGACGCCGAGACCGCCTCGTGGTTGCCGGCGAATCGCAGGACCACCTGGCGCCCGCAATGGTTGAGTTGCGCGAACAGCTTCGAACCGTGTGCATGCACCGCAGCGGCGAGCTGTGACAGGCCCGGGATCTTGTCGTCCTCGTCCGCGCCAAGCTGCCGCGGCGCCGACTTGCCGCCGCGGCTGACGTAGATGTTGCCGGTGATGATCAGCGGTGTCCCGCCGCGGGCGATCGGACGGTAGAAGTCGAGCACTTGCGGAGTAACGAAGCCATCGTCGTCGGCGCGCGTTTCCGCGGTCGCGGTCTTGATCAGGCGCCCCGGAAGCGTGAGCTTGCCGATGCTGACCGGGGTAAACAGCAATCCGTCGTCGGTTCCCATGATGTGCCCAGGCAGGAGGTTGCCGCCAGTGGCGAACAAGCTCCCGCAATCGCCACTCACGCAACGGCGGGCTGCTTGATGAAGTCCATCACCGCCTCGCGCACTGCCTCGTCGTCGTCGATGCCGCCATGGGTGACCGCACGCGTGGCCTTGCTGCCTTCGCGGCGGATGCGGCCCGGGCTCGGCAGCTGGGTGACGCGCTCGCCCCAGGGATGGGTGACCAGCGCCGGCACCAGGTGCTTTTCCATGCCCAGCAGCGCGGTCTCCTCGTTGTCCTTGAACGCGCGCGAGACCAGGTAGAGCAGCGAATGGCCGTACGGCCGGCAGGTGTCGTCGGCGCGTTCGGCGGCATCGGTGAGGTTGGCGATCATCAGCCGCAGGCCGCCTGCGGCGATCGCCGGACCGACCTTTTCGTCGAACAGGTCCAGGCGCACCGCCGGGGCGAGCAGGCACATCGTCTTCAGGCCGAGGCCATGCACGAGCGCGCGCTCGGCCAGGTAGGTGTGCACGATCGCCCCGGCGGAATGGCCGATGAGATGCAGTCGGATCGGAGGCAGCTGGCCGTTGCGCGCACGGAACGCCTCGAACAGCTGGATCACCCCCGCGTTGCGCTTGCCTGACAGCGCGTTGGCGTTCTGGGTCATCTGCTTCCATATCTTCCGGCCCGGCTGCCGCGCCAGGCCTTCGATGCGTTCGTCTTTCCATTCCACGAAGCGCTTCCTGAAGCGGTCCCAGCGCACGCCGCCGGCGCGCTCGTCCTCGCCGCGGACGGCATCCTCGAAGATGTTCGCGATCGTCTTCAGGCCGCCGGTCTCCCACATCAGGAAGATCGGGAACACCTGGCGCGCGTACATGTACGGGATCCAGGCCCGCGCGGTCTTGGCTGCGGCTTCCTCGTCGGTGAGGCCGCCGTGGGCGTAGATCGCCACGTCGATGGTCGCGTCGGCGGGTTTCCACAGGCGCTGCGCCACCGTCAGGTGGCGGTCGAGCAGCAGTTCGAGGTCCTCGGGATTGGTGCGGAAGCGCCCGCGCTGGCTGAGCCTGCCCTCGTTCTCCATGTTGATCACGAACGGATCGATCTCGTGGTCGGCGAGCGTGCTGTCGCTCGACAGCACCACCCGGCCCACCGGTTCGCCCTTGTCGCGCTGGTAGCGCAGAGACGGCGCCTTGGCGACGTCGTCGTGCTCGGCCGTCACCACGCCGAGCTGCACGACCCAGCAGTCCATTGCGTTCTCCAGCCAGTCCTGGTAGCGCAGCACAGCGAACCCGCCGCGCCCCCACTTCGGGCCCCACGAGTTCTGCACGATGAAGCCGTCGCGGGTGTAGCCGACGATGGCGAAGGCGTGGCCCTGGTCCGGTGCACCGGACAGGTACTTGATCAGCGACAGCTGCGAGGGGGCGGTCGGCCCCGGCACGGCCTTCTCGTTGAGCAGCAGGTCCCAGCCCGAATGGGTGAACGCGCTGGCGACCAGCACGCCGGTTTCCGCCAGTGCGATGTGCATGTCGCGGATGTTCTCCGGAGGGACGCGATAGTAGGCGCCCATCGGCCGCTTGACCGCGTCCAGCCACCAGTCCTCGTCGAGTTGGTCAAGCTTGAGGCGGTCGAGCCTGGCGACGTTGTCGATGGCGTCGAGGCGCTCGAGGTCGCGTTTGGTCAGGCGCGGCGCCGGCGGCATCGCCAGCGTCTCCCACAGTCGCGACGCGGACGCGCCGTGGCGCGACCAGCCCTTGAGCACGCCGCGCAGCGACGAGCCGGAATCGCCGTCGTCGTCGGCCCACTCGTCGTATCGGCGCGCCATGTCGTAGAGCATGTAGCCGGAGATGCCTTCCACCGGGCGCCCGCCGCGGTCGAGCAGGTATTCGATCGCGGTGGCGAGCGCGAAGCCGGTGCAGGCGTTGGTGTCGCCCTGCGCCTTGGTGGTGCGCGGGTCGTTGGGCATGATCCAGTCGCGCGGCGCGATCGCCACCGTCGGCTGGTAGACCCAGTCGCGCAGGTCGACCGGATCCGGGCGCACGTTGCGCCGCCGCGGGTTGCGCCGACGCGTGCTCTGGGTGACGGCGAAGGACTCGCGCCCGGGCGGCAGCGGCGACTCCGCTGCTGCCTTGCCGCGCCCCTTGCGCGGCTTCGCCGCCTTCGTCGCCTTGCCGACCTTCTCCGCGACCGGCGCGGCGGCCTTGTGGCGCGCATAGGCGGCGGCCATCTTGGTGTCGTACTTGTTCTGGGCGTAGCCGGGGCCGTTGTAGGCGCGCGCGAATTCCGCCCAGCGCAGCTTGCGCAGTGCATTGAGGAACGGCGGGCGCGAGATGAAGCGGGCGAACGCGCGGGCGTGTTCCTCGGCGCCGGCGTGCTGGTCGGCGACGAAGGCCTCGACGTCGAGGTAGCCGGCATAGGAGTAGTTGAAGCCCATGATCTGGAACATGCCCCAGCTGGCCGACTGCAGCGCCGCGGCGCGGTCGAGCAGGCAGGCCTGGTCCAGCCGCTTCCATTCGCCTTCCAGCGACCCGGAGTACTGGCGGCGGTCCCACTTCGGGTGGCTGAGGTTGGGGTGGTCGCGGTCGTAGCGCCCGCCGGTGAGCTTGTGGAAGGCGTGGCCCTCGAACAGCACCTTGGGCCGGATCGCCGGCGCCGGCAGGAAGCCGCTGCCCCTGGATTCGATCTCGGCGACCGCGCGCAGCGCCGCCGTCTCCACTTCCAGCACTTCGGCGAGCTTCTTCCAGAACTCGGCCGAGATCTCGCGTTTGAGGTCCATGGTCCACCTGCCGTGTCGCGGTGAGCCGGTCCCCCCAATCGATGACAACGCAACCGGCGCGCGGCGGCGGCCGCCGGGAAGCCGCCGTCAGGCCAACAGCCCGGCCAGGACCTGGCGACGCATGCGTGCATCGAGGCGCGAAACCTCGATCCATGTGAAACGTTCGTGCCGGCCGGAGGCAACGTCTGCCTGCGCGACGGCGCGGTCGGTCCGGCCGTCCGTCAGTACCACGACGCGAAGCGCCCGCGCGGCCCGTGCCAGGGTGGCGAGTTCGTGGCGACAGCCGGCGTTGTGCGCCTGGAATCCCCGCAGGTCCATCAGCACCACGTCGCTGCGGTGGACGAGGGCCTGCAGCGCGTCCCGCCATGTCGTGTGGTGGCAATAGCACTCGTTGACCCGGTACCGACCATCGATGTCGGCCGCCATGTCGAACGCGTCGATGCGCCGCGTGACGTCCGCCGGACTGATGATGAACTGCTGTGCCAGCTTGCCATCCAGGAACTGGAAGATGTCGCCCGCGTCGAGGGTGCGATCGGCGAGGTCGGTGCCGGCGATCATCACGGTGTTGCCGCTCAGGCGCCAACGCTCGACGACCTGGTCGTACAGGGACTGCATCTGCACATCCTGCTGGAACACCCGCAGGACGAGCAGGGTGGGTGGCAGCGCCCGCCCCTGGCGGAATCGGCCAGCCAGCCACATCACCACCGGAATCCACAGCAGCGACAGGTACATCGCGAACGCTTCGACGCCGATGCTGGCCGAGAGCGTCAGCGTGCGGTCGGTCAACGCGAAGGCCCATACGCCGGTGAACAGCACCAGCAGGTCGGAGAGCCACTTGCGCGAGTAGGCGTGGCCGAGCGCGCGCCCCGACATCCGCATCGGCCACCAGGCGATGATCCCCGCCAGCAACAGGAAGATCCCGAAGACCACGACGACGCCACTCCACCCCGGCAGCCATTCCAGGGGCTGGATCAACAACATCAGCAGCGGCGATTCGTGTCCAGCCATCCAGCTCAGCACGTCAAGGCCGACGAGCATGGCCGACAGCAGCAACGCCGTGGGCACGAGCAACCAGGGCGCGATCGCGCGGGTCGCGCTGCCCAGGAAGACCGCCGACACCAGTGCCAGGGACAGCCCAATTTCGCTCGCCATCGCAAGCATCGCTTCCAGCGGCCTGGGCTCGATCTGCCGCCACAGGAAGACCGCGTAGGTGGCGGCGCACCACAACAGCAAGGCTCCGAACAGGCGACTGCGCGACCAGCGCCACACCAGCGCCAACGCGGGCACCACCGGCCACAGGTGCAGCAGCGCCACCACCGCCACGCGCTTCGCAGGCATCGGTTCGCCGGGGAACACCAGCGTCCACCAGATGCAAGCGCTCGACAGCGCGATGAGGCAGGACACCGCTGCCAGCAGCATCGACAGCCGCATCCCGGCGCGGCGGTTGCCGGCGAGGGTAGCCTGCGCCGGCGGATGGGCATTGGATGCTGACTCCGTGCCGGGTGCGGTCTCCGCCATGGGCGCGGGTAGGCTTCCGGCCTGCGGTACGCGCATCAACTGCCGCATCCGGCCTCGGTACCGACGCGCGATGATCCACGACGCGATGCACGAGAGCAGCACCGACGCGATCATCACGAAGTACAGCTTGCCGGTATGTGGCGTCATCTTACTGTTTTCCAGGATTGCGACGGATTCGATTCCCATGCGTGGATCGATGGCGATGACGCGAAGCCGTGGAAGCCGGTACGGCCGTTATCGCCAGTTCATCGCGTCCCTGTCCTGCGGATGTGGTCCTGCAGGATGGCCAGGTCGCCCTGGAGTCGAGGGTCGTCGGCATTGAGCGACAGCTGGCGCTCCGTGAGGTCAAGCGCCGTGCGCCATTGCGCGACGGCATTGGTGTCTTGCCCTGCTCTTGCCAGGGTATCGCCATAGCCGGCATGGAATACCGCGAGATCGCGCATCCAGCCCGGGGGCGCACCGTCCAACTCGATGAGCGGACGCATGAGCTCGATTGCATTCGAGAATGCTTCTTTCCAGTCCTGTGTCCCTCCGGCAGCGGCGCGGGCCTGGCCGGTCTTGCTCCACAGCACGGCCAGGTCGCGGGTGGCGACAGGGTCGGCCTCGGTTCCGGTGCGATCGCGCAGTTCCCGCGCCTCGTCCAGGGCAGCCAGCGCGTCGCCCGGTCGTCGCTGTGCCAACGCGGTGTCGCCCTGGCGTTCGAGGGCAACGGCCATATCGCGCTGCGCGTCCACATTGGCCGGGTCGCGGGCAAGTACGCCGCGCTTGAGCGCGATCGCCCGCTCGAACATCACGCTGGCGTCCGCCAACTCGCCGAGCTGCAGGCGGACGTCGCCCAGGCGCTCCAGCGCGATCGCGGTGTCGCGCGCAAAGTCGATTCTCGCAGGGTCGCTGGCGTGCAGTCGTTCCAGGATGCCGATCGCGCGTTCGAGGACCGGAATCGACGGACGCCAATCGCCGGACACCGCGTAGCGCATGTCCTCCCGCCGCACCAGGGCATGCGCAAGTCGCCGCGCAGCGGTGGTGTCGCCGGGGGCTGCCGTTGCTTCCGCCTGGAACGCCTCGGTAGCCGCGTCCTGTTCGGCCAGCGCCTCGCGGTGACGTTCCAGTTCGAGCAGCGTTTCTGCCCGGTCCGAACGTGCCAGCGCTCTATCGAGCTGCGCTTCGGCGAATCCATCGCCGCCCCTGGCGATGGCAGTGTCCAGCGCCGCGATTGCCGCATCCTGGGCGACCAGTGCGCCCTGGAGATCGCCGCCGTTGTAGCGATGCTGGCCGAGCAGTGACCAGAAACGCGCAACGTGCTGTGGCGCGTTCTCGGATTCGGCCAGTTGGCGGCCGCGCTCGTAGGATTCCTCTGCCTCGATGAAGCCGCCCTCATCGCTGGCCAGGGCCGAACCCACCGCCTCCAGCGCGTTCAGGCGCTCACCGACCACCGTCTCGCGCCGGGGCAGGCGCGCGAACCATGTCGAAGGATGGGCAGCCTGCCGGGTCGTGGTGACGCCTTCGATCGTCGCCAGCCCGTCGCGCGCGAGCGCCAGTTGTCGCGGACCATCGCCGACCGAGCCGTACAGGCCGGAGAACAGGACGGACATGCGCCCGCGCTGCAGTTCGAGCGTCGGTGTGCGCTGGCCACGGGCGGCGATCAACTCGTCGAAGTCCTGCTCCGCGCCGCTGAGCAGCTGGCGGATCACCTCGGTCGGGACGCCATAGCTGTCCTGGTACTGCGCGGCATCGTCGACCCGCCGCGCGGCCATCTCGATGGCGTCCTCCATGCGCGCCCGCGCCGCTTCCGCGGAGCGCCAGGCCTGCACCGCCGCGGCGCTTGCCAGCAGCGCCAGGAAGCCCATGATCGCCGCGACCCAGCGCACGACCAGTTTCTCGCGCCGCTCGGCTTCCTGCTGGCGCTGGGTCAGCAGGGTCAGCGGAACGCCGGTGAGCGCAGCGACGATCTTGAGCCTGGCGAAGTGCAGGCCGTCGCCCTGTTCGCGCAAGTCGGGTGCCAGCGGTGTCGCATCGTCGCCGGCAATCGGTTCGCCATCGGCGTCGAAGCGTTCGAACAGGGCGGGCGGGAAGGCGCCATCTGGAGCCAGCTCCGGGTCGTGGCGGCGCGACGCGCCATCGACGAGGACCGGGAAGATGCGTGCGTTGCGTCCCAGCCGCTTGAAGGTGCGGATCTCCTCGTTGACCCACTTCGAACGGGCCGACACCGGGCTGCACAGGACGACCAGCGCATCGGACGCCTCCAGCGCCGTGCGCAGCGTGATGCCGAGATCGCGGCCGGCGCTCGCGTCAGAACGGTCGCGGAACAGCGGCGTCAGCCGCTTCGGAACGGGGCCGAGGCCATGGTCGGTCCCGCGCAGCGGCTTGGGGATGCGGTAATGCTCGATCGCGCGCTGGAAGCGCTCGCCGACCTGCCGGTCGGCCGAGGCATAGGAGATGAAGGCGCGGTAGC
Organism: Luteimonas sp.; assembly: GCA_035444805.1. Taxonomy (GTDB): domain Bacteria; phylum Pseudomonadota; class Gammaproteobacteria; order Xanthomonadales; family Xanthomonadaceae; genus Luteimonas. The sequence goes on from DAOMPM010000010.1 coordinate 38,664, forward strand.
GCATGGCGGTTACAGCCTCTGCTACAGCCCGACGCGGAACTGCGCGGAGATGGCCGTCGAGTCCAGGTAGCGGTCGAACGCCAGGTGAGTCACCTCGAGGCGGAACGCGGCGCGTTCGTTGAACAGTGCGGTCACGCCCAGCGTGAACAGTGCGGAGTTGGCGTCGACCTGGCCGGTGACGAAGGAGAAGTACACCGGGTCGGGGCGCTGGTCCTGCACGAACCGCGCCGTGGCGAAGCGCAGGTCGTCCCTGAACTGGTGGCGCCAGTAGGCCGAGGCGTGCGCGACCAGCAGGCCGCGGGACATCTCGAAGCGACGCTCGACCAGGCCGCCGACCTCGAGCAGAAGGGAGTCTTGCTTCTGTTCCTGGTAGGCGAGCTCCAGGCCCAGCGGGTCGCCGAGAGCGCGGTTGACGATGCGTCCGGCATCGGGTTGCGGGTTTGGATTCTCGGGATCAAAGGCGCCGACCGGCTCAACAGGGTTGCTCACCGTGCTGCGTCCGGTCTCCGAATAGGCATCGACGGTGCTGCGTGCATAGCTGAGCGTAGCGCGAGGGCCGAAGGTCCAGGCGGCACGGACCGCGTCGAAGCCCGCGCGGATCGACAGTCCAGTCTCCGTGACGGTGGTGTCGCCGGAAACGCGGCCTGCATAGATGTCGTCGATCACGATACCGTCACTGGAAAGCTCACCGTTCTCTTCATTGAACGACAAGGACTCGCTGTTGGATTCGATCGCGCAAGTGTTGCGGTTGTACCGGTAGTCCCGCTGCGCCTTGCTGGCGTTGACGTCGACGAAGCCAGCGTCGCCCATCTTCCAGCCGGCGAAGACCCCAAGCAGGCCGCCATCGAGGTCGAAGTCGCCGCCGGGAAGTACGCCACCGCAGACGGCGGACAACTGCGCCGGATTACTGAGGAAGCGGACGAAACCGCCCTGGAAATCGCCGTCCATGCGCTTGTAGCCCGCCCATGCGCCGACGATGGCGCGGTCCCAGGCATAGTCCATCCCGATTGCGCCACCGGTGATGTCGGCCTCGTAGCCGTCCTCGTAGCGCGTGATCTCCCGGTCCTGCTGTTCGTACTCGACCTCGCCGAAGACGGCGGCGCCGACGGCAGCGTGCCGTCGCAGCTCCGGATCATGTTCCAACCCGGCGGATTGCAGCAACAGCATGAGCGGCATGCCCTGGACAGACAGGGAAGGACGGCGTGGCAGCCGCTGGTCGATGCGTCGGCGGGCGAGGCGGAACTGCGACACTGTCTTGGTGGCCTGCACGGTGTTGAGCGCGCCGCCCAGGGACGAAGCCGAATTGACCGCGCTCGGGCCGCAGATCGCACGCAGTTCGTTGCCAATATGCCCCGCGGCCTCCAGACGGTTCAGCTCCCTGTTGACTGCAGTTTGTGGGTTACCGTCGGCGGCAGTCACATCCGCTTCAGTGAGTCGGAGAAGATCGAAACAGCCGCGGAAGTCACCGAGTCCGAGCTGCTCATCCAACTGTTCGGTGAGCGAAAGCGGCTGCGATTGCGCGCGGGCAATCGGTGCGGCCAGAACGAGCAGCAGCGCACCCAGCAGTCCCGCGCATCCGGCGGAAATACGGGTCCGCGATGAGGGATGTTCTGAATGTGTCCTTGCCATGCGTTCCATGGTGATGTCTCCGGTGGATAGCTTGTTGTCCATGTGTCCGACTCGTTGCAGGCCTCTGTCACGGCGGGAACAGTCGTCGGGTTCCGGGACGGACATTGCGGTCGTGCCATTCACGTCTTTCCCTGTGGTGGCAAAGGGTGGCCAGGCCATCGTCATTCTCCAGCACCACGTTGGACAGGGCCGACTTTGGCCGGCGCCGGGGGCCGCATATGCTGCGACCAGGCGCTGTTCTCCTTCGAGATCAGCCCTTCCACGCACTGCACGAACAGCGCGAAAGCCTCATCCGTGTCGTACGGTGGCGAGCGGGTGAGGAACAGGTACTTCTGGTGCTTCAGCGACTCACTCGCGGTGCGGTACTCGATCCAGATTTCCTGGTAGTGCCCGATCGCGATCAGGCCGGCGCTGACGGCCACCACCACGCCGAGGACGGCGACGAGCACATTGCCGTAGGGGATCACTGCCAGGAATCCGGCGACCAGGGGAATGATGGCCGCGCTGGCCATCTCGATGATCCGCAGTGCCTTGAACTTGCGTTGCGCGCGCCCGCCCCTGCCGCGGTACCACGCGATCTGGCCGTCGACACGTTGTGCGATGTAGTCGTCTGGTGTCATGGCATGCGTCTCCATGCGAACTGCTACGGACATTCGGGCGGACTGATTACAGCGTCTTCAGGTATTCCAGCAGCGCTGCCTTTTCCTGTTCCGGCAGCGTCGTCCCGAAGACATGCCCGCCGTTGCCGTTGTTGAGCTGCGCGGTGTCGTGGAACGTGCCAATGCGTTCGGCGTCTTCGCCGCTGGTGACGAAGCCGACGTTGACCGGGTCGTAGAGGTCGTAGCCGCGCCAGAACGTGCTCGGGCGCTCGGCCGGCGGGCGCAGCAGGTCGCGCAGGGTCGGCACCGAGCCGTTGTGCAGGTAGGGCGCGCGCAGCCAAAGCCCGTCGAGGAACGGCGGGTTGTAGCCGATGAGGTCCTCCTCGACCAGGCCCTTGCGCTCGATGCCGAACTCGGTGACCACGCGGTTGGCGGCGATCGCGTGCTGGGCGTTCCAGGCGTCGATGCGTGCGCGGTCGGTGTCGATGCCGGCCAGCGGCTGGCGCGTGCCGGTGATCGCGCTGGCGTGGCAGGCCGCGCAGTCGCGCGTGAACACGGACTCGCCTGCGGCCGCAAGCGCGGCGTCGACTGGGAACGGATACTTCGGCGGTGGCAGCTCCGACAGGTACTCCTGCATCCAGCGCACGTGGCCGAGGAAGTCCTCGTTGGACTTGGGCGCGGCGTTCATCAGGCCCAGCGCCGAGTCGATGATCACCGAGTAGGCGTCGTGGCTGTCGCCGGCGAAGTTCATGGTGGTGCCGGGGCGGTCGTACTTCTTCAGGTTCCAGACCGATGGCATGTCGGTGGCGCCGAGGCTGTCGTCCATCGGCAGTTCGAGCATGAAGTACTTGGTGAGGTTCATGCCGTCGTCGCGGCCGCGGCCCCAGTCCGGGAAGTCGTCGCGGTAGATCCATTCGAACTGCGGTTCGCGTTCCATCAGCCTTTTCCTGGTGATCGGGATCAGCGCGTAGCGATAGATGAGCCGGTCCAGCCACGACAGCTCGGTGACCAGGTTGATCTCGCGCATGATGTTGTCGGCGTTGAAGCGCGGGTCCTTGGCGGCATCGACCAGGAAGCGGAAGAACGCGGACAGGTGCAGCGTGTGCCCGGGGCCGCCGACGACGTACGTCGGCTCGCCATCGACGGACGTGCGGTAGCTCGCGGTATGGCAGGTGGCGCAGGTGTTGGCCACGCGCGGGAAGCCGACGACCTTCTTGGTGAAGCCCACCGGCAGTTCCTGGCCCTGCTCCCAGGCGACGCCGAACGCGGCGTAGCCGCCGGGCCCGGGCAGCTTCTCCGGGAACATGCGCGGCAGCACGTAGAAGATCCAGTAGGGGATGCCGGCTTCGTTCTCGGCGCCGATCGAGCCGTACCTGAAGCGCATCTCCGGGGTCGCGGTGACCCAGTCCGGCTGCGGCTCCTCGCGGAAGAACTTGTACCAGGCGGCGAAGCCGACGACGGCGCCGAGCACCAGCAGCGCCAGCAGCAGCCACCACAGCCAGCGCGGCTTGCGCTTGGACGGTGCGGCGACGGGGTTTGCAGTGTTCATGACGGGCTCCTCGCGGATGCTCAGAAGGTCTTGAGGAAGGTGACGAGAGCGTCTTTGTCCTCGTCGGACAGGTCCGTGCCGTAGTCCGCGCCTTCGTGGCCGGCGTTGGAGTTGCCCGGCACCGAGGTGTCGAAGAGGAACAGGCGCACGCCGTCGCGTTCGTCGATGTCCGAGACGAATCCGACCTTGTGCCGGTCGTAGACATCGTCGCCGCGCCAGAACGACCGCGGCCGCCCACTGGCGGGTTCGAGCAGGTCGCGCAGCGTCGGCACCGAGCCGTTGTGCAGGTAGGGCGCGCGCAGCCACAGGCCGTCGAGTGGCATGTTGGCGTAGCCGTCGGTCTTGCGGAAATGGGTGAAGCGCCAGGGGTAGCCGGCGTACAGCGTCGACTGGTTCACCGCGAGGTCGCGGCTGTAGCTGTCGAGCCGGCGGCGGTCGGTGCCGATCCCGGCCAGCGGCGTCACCTTGCCGACGTGCGCACCACTGAAGTCACGGCCGCCTGCGCCATGGCAGTCGGCGCAGTACTCGCCGTAGACAGTCTTGCCGCGTGCGGCCTGCGCCTGGTCGATCGGGAACGGGTACGGCGGCGGTTCCAGCGTGAGCAGCCAGTCCTCGATGCGCGCGATGGCGGCGACGTCGATCGTCGAGGGCATGGTGCCGGTGCCGAACGCGGCGCTCTTGTTGCGCTCCTCGACCGAGGTGTTGTTGCCGTCCCAGTGCAGTTGCATGCCCTCGCGCGGCCGCTGCAGCCAGATCGACGGGAAGTCGGAGGGTGCGTTCTTCTCGTGCTCGGGCAGGGCAGCCATGGGGAAGTTGAAGATCACCTTGGCGGCATTGAACGTGTCCACCCGCCCCGGGCCCCACTCCGGATACTGCATCAGCGGCTCGAAGCGGCCGGCGAGCATCAGCAGTCGTTCGCGCATCAGCGCGATCGCCACCGGGTAGATCGCGTAGCGGTCGAGCAGGCCGAGGCGTTCGCCGCGCTCGCGCATCGCGCGATCGATCGCGGGGACCACGAACTCGGTGGAGAATTTCGGATCCTTCGCGCAGGCGAACAGGAATCGCTGCAGGTCCCAGACCCGGAAGCGGTTGCCCGGCATGCCCAGGACGATGGTCGGCTCGGCGCCGGGGGTCTCGCGCCAGGTGCTGGTGTGGCACACCGAGCAGTTGAGGAAGGTGCGGTCGACGCCCTGGTAGTTGCGTTTGGACATGCCGATCGGCAGGTCGCGGCCGTCCTCGTAGATCAGCCCGAGCGAGGCGTAACCGCGGCGCGGGTCGGGCAGGTGTTGGCCGCAGACCTGCGGCAGCACCTGCCAGATCCAGTACGGCAGGCCGGACGCCATCTCGCCGCGTGTCGATCCGTACTTGAAGTGCTCGGCGGGGTCGGCATAGGTCACCGGGACGTTGCGGGTGAACAGCCACAGGCCGTACAGCGCAAAGCCCGCGAGCAGCAGCGTCGGCAGCGCCAGGAGCAGCAGTGTGCAGCGCAGCCAGCGGTGCCGGAACAGCCGGTCGAACCAGGCCTGGAGGCGTGCGATCGCGGAGCGGATCTTGCCGGACATGGTCGTTCCCCGGTCTCAGGTGGATGCGTCGGGCAGGCAGGGGCGCAGCGTTTCGTAGCCGTCGGCCAGCAGCGCGTCGAGCTGCGGCTCGGCCCCGGTTTCCTCGCGCAGCAGGCCGGCGGCGATGCGTTCCAGCGCCGCGACGCTCTCCGGCGCGCCGCGCACGGCGCCGGTCGCGGACGGGAAGGGCGGCGGCATCGGCGTCTTCTCGCGTTCGCCGGGGTCGCGGTGCCACATCGCCAGGCGCACGTACAGGCGCGGCGCGCAGTGGCGCATGCGCGCGGCGACCTCGCTGCCGCTGCCGGCGAGGAAGTTCGGCGGCGAGTGCTCGCCGGTGGCGTGGCAGCCGGCGCAGTCATCGAAGAAGGCCGCGAAGGCGCGCGCGTCGCCGGTTGTCGGCGCCGGCGGCGCGGCCGGCTCGACGCGGATCCGCGGGAACGCCGGCGTCTCGTCGCAGCACGCGGTGCGGCCGTCGATGCCGAGCCGCGCGAACAGCGCCGAGGTCAGTCGTGCGCGGTTGAAATGATCGGACGACAGCGGCGACCCCGCTGTGTCGTCGTCCGCCAGGGCCGTCAGTGCTTCGCGCAGCGGCGCGAGGTCGTCGAGTACGGCGACGCTGGCGCTGGCGTCGTCGTCGGCGCCCCAGCGCAGGCGGATGGCGTCGACCGCGCGGCCGTCGGCCAGGCGCGCGTGCCGGTCGTGGTCGCGCAGGCGGATCTCGACACCCCGCGCGTCGACGGCCGTCCCCGGCGCCACCGTGATGCCGTTCAGCGCCGTGGACGCGTCGACCGCGAGGCCATCGACCACGCCACTCCTGACGCGACCATCCGCGAGCACGAGCCGTCCTGACAGGCGCGCGCCATCGCTGCCGCTGGCCGGTGCACAGCGGAAGGCGAGCGCGCGCGAGCTGCGTTCGAGGGTGCAGGCAGCGGTGTATTCGCGGCGTCCGGCCGGGTCGCCGGTGCGTGTGCGCAGCTGATCGTCCAGGGCGCGCAGCTCGCGGGTGGTGAAGAATTCGCCTAGCCCGGCGACGTAGCGACGCGCGATGGCGGCGAGAGCGTCGGGGTCGGCGGCGTGCCAGGTCTCCAGCGGCGGCCGCGGCAGCAGCGGATCGAAGCGTGCCGGCACGTGCGCCATGGCGTCGCCGTCCGGCAGCGGCCCGGCATCGGCCTGCAGCGGGTCGCGGCTGGGCAGGTCGGGATTGGGGATCGCAAGCCCCGCCGGCCAGCGTGCCTGCCATTCGCGCGCGAACACCGGCAGGAAGTCGTCGCGCCAGCCGGCCGCAGCCGCGTCGAAGCCGCGCCCGCCGGCGAGGCGGTGCTGCAGCGTGGCCAGCACCACCGCCGCGCGGCAGCGCCTGGCGTCGCGCTCATCGTCTCGGCCGCAGCCGTCCTGCCAGAGCCGCTGCCACACGCCGAGCAGGTTGGCGCGGTCGGTGGCGTCGTCGATCGCGTTGGGGATGTCGACACCGCGGTGCACCGGTACGCCGGCGAAGGTCTCTCCATGCACGCCGAGCATGGCCGCGACCTGCGGGTTGGCGTTGGTCTCCGCCCACAGCGGGCGCGAGAAGATCGGTGCCATGTTCTGGTGGCAGGCCGCGCACACTTCGCGCCTCGCGTAGCTCAGCCGCGGTGTGCCGCCGGTGCGGTAGTCGTGCACCAGCTGGAACTCGAAGCGCGCCGCGGCTTCGTTGTAGCTGATGACCTCGAGCATGCCGGTGTGCTCCTGGAAGCCGAGGTAGAGGCGGTCCTTGAGCAGCATCCCGTCGCCCTCGCGGTCGACCGCGGCGACCACGCGCGGCTGCGCGAAGAAGTCCGGCGACGCCGACAGCCGCTGCAACGAGCGGCCTAGCGGGATCAGCACCACGCGCAGGCAGTCGCGCTCCGCGTCGCAGCCGGCGCGTTCGTTGATCCGCGCCAGCAAGGCCTCGAACGGATACGGGATGTCCTCGACCAGGCGTCCCGCCTCCTCGCGCGTGGTCACGAAGTCGAACAGCGAGCGACCGGTTGGTGGACTGTCCGGGCCACTCTGCATCGGGCTGACCGCCCATCGTGGCGCCGGTGCCTTGCCCGGCGCCTCGGTCTCGGGCGCCCCGTCCTGGTCCGGCCCCTGCACCCGGCAGGCCGGCGTCGCCAGCACGAGCGCGAACGCAATGGCGGCGGCGACAGGTCCGACCAGCAGTCGGTGGCGACGGACGTCCATGCCATGCCCGCGCGCGGCGCCCCTGCTAGCCGCCGTACTCCGTGGCCGCCACCAGCCGCCGCTCCTGCGTCCCGGTCCAGCAGTCTTCCGCGGCTTCGCCGGATTGTGCGAACGCCGGTCCGTCGCGTTCGGCGACGTCCTTGTTGTAGAGCGTGAAGTCGAGCAGGAACACGCGGCCGATGTAGGCGCGGCCGAGGTAGAAGCCAGGGCGCACCATGCGGATTTCGTCGCGCACCTGCAGGCCGTTGCGGCCGGCGAGGAAGTCGGGCTTCTCGCGGTAGCCGGGCAGGGTGTCGGAGAACGCGTAGTCGATGATGATCGATTCACGGCGGCTGTCGATCAGGCTCTGGCCGCAGTACAGCCTGGCCGGGAACAGCAGCCACTGGTCGTCGCCGTCGAAGTCGGTCTTCGGGAGGGCATCCATGTCGCTGCCGACCAGCGGTGACAGCAGCCGGGTGTTCTCGATGCGGTTCCGCAGCAGGCGCTGGTCGCGGTAGAACACCTTGCCCTTCCAGAGCGCGCGCGCGAGTGACTCGACCCGCACCGTCTTGAACTCGACCACCGCGCCGCGGAAGCCGCCGACGATCTCGGAGATGCGACGGTCGCCGTCTCGGCTCTTCGGGAACACCAGGTCGCCGTCGTAGGCGCCGTCCGGGATCGGCCCAGCGGTCAAGCGTGCGTACACCTGGTCGAGCTGTTCCTGGTCGAGGCGCTTGATGTTCTTCGGCGTGAGCTTCTGCAGGTCGACAGGGGTCAAGGGATAGTCGTGCTCGACCTGAGCGAAGTCGGGCTTCTCCGCGTAGCCATCGCCGTACCCGGCGAACGGGATGTCGGGCGCGGCGTTGCAGCCCGCGATCGCGATCGCGAAGGCAGCGACAAGGCAGGACAGGGCGGTGCGCAGCGACGCGCGGCGGTGCTGCGGAATGGCGTGGGTCTGGTCCATGGCGTCCTCCTACAGCGTCGCGAGGAAGGCGATCAGCGCGTCCTTGTCGGCCGCGGGCAGGTCTTCGCCGAAGCGGTGGCCGGCGTTCTCGACCTGGTCGTCGCAGCTGCCGTAGACCTCAAACAGCTTCGGGTGCTGGCGCAGGGTGGCGACCATCTGCTCCGGCGCTTCCACCAGTTGTCCGGCGACCGTCTTCAGCTGCGCGAACACCGCGTCGCCTTCCTCCGCTCCGAGGCGCTTGCGCAGGTCCTCCTGCAGGGTCTTCGGCCGCAGGCGCAGCACGACCAGGTCGTTGAAGAAGCGCTTGTGCTGGAAGTTGCCCAGGCGTGCCGCCGAACTGCCGGCCGGCACCACGATGGTGATCCCGGCGACCTGCTTCTCTTCGCCGTCGGCGACCGTGCGCAGGCCGGCCGAGAGCGGCACGTCGACGTCGAAGCGGGTGATCTTCGGCACCCGCGAAGCGGGATCGAGCAGCGCCCGCATCGAGGCCACGTACAGCTCGAAGCGGCCCTCGATGCCGGGGTCGTAGGCCAGGCAAGCCGGCGCCTGGTTGGCAGGCAACGGCTTGCCGTCGGCGTCGACGTGGGAATCGCGGTAGAAGTCGTTGTCGCCGTTGGCCGGCTTGCCGCAGATCTCCGGGCCGATGGCGTTGTTGTGCATGAACGGCGCGTGCGCCCACAGCGACAGCAGCGAGACGTTGCGGTAGTAGCCGCGGCCGCCGTCCGAGGCCTCGCGCACGCCTGGATCCTTCGGGCGCGCGCGCAGCGTCTCCGAGCCGTACTCCTGCCAGACGTGGCCGGCCATGTGGTTGGAATGCAGCGAACGGCAGCGATTGGTGCCGATCTCGGTGGCGAAGGTGGTCTGGTCGTTGCCCAGCCAGTCGGCGCGCAGGCCGGTATTGGGGTCGGTGGCGCGGAAGTCGCGGGTCGCGAACGGGCCGGCGACGGATTCGGGCAGGCTGGAATGGCAGCGCGCGCAGTTGGCGGCGAACACGCCGTGGCCGCGCGCGACCGCGCCCGCGCCGAAGCGCCGGTCGAGGTCGGCGACGAGGTCGTCGTGGCCGTAGCGCGCGGCGGGCGTGGTGGCCTTGCGCGCGTTCTCGCGCGCGACGGCCAGGTCGGTGGCGTCGGTTTCGCTCGAGAGCAGGAACGCGGCGAGGTCGCCGAGCCGGTCCTCGATCGCGCGGAAGTTCGGGCAGTCGCGGCGGCACTGGCCGATGTCGAACGGCGTCTGCCCGAAGTTGCGGGCATTCGGGTCGAGCTGGCGCAGGTCGGTGAGATGGTTGACCCAGCACTGCTCGGCGCAGGAGCCGATGTTGAGGTACACGCGCTGGACGGCCTCGTGGAAGCCGACCGAGTCCTCGCCGCCCTTGAGGATGTGGTGCACGGTTTCCTGCGCCACGCCCTTGTTCCAGCACTTGCTGTCGTGTCCCGGCTCGCACCAGCAGGTGCCCTTGCCTTTCGCGTCGGCAGCGCAGCTGGAGGCGGGGCGCCACTTGTCGACGACTTCGCTGGCGAAGGTCGGCCGCTGGTGGAAGTTGATGATCGCGTTGATGGTGCCGGTGTTGTTGACCTGGTCGTTGGGGATCGCCGAGGTATCGCTGGTGCCCGGGCGGGCGTGCGCGAACACCTGGTACTCCAGCGACGCCGGCGACATGCCCGAGGCGAGCATCTCGGAGATGCGCAGGTACTGGTTGCCGATCGCGCCCTTGAGGTTGGCCCATGCCGGGTTGGCGGGATCGCGCGGCGGATTGAGCGGGTCGAAGGCGATGTGGCAGGAGCCGCAGCTGGTGCCGATCAGGAACGGCGGCTCGATCGCGCCGTCGGCCAGGCGGCGCACGTGAGAGTCGGCCGACGCCGGGTCGTCCGACAGGTGCCGGTTGTAGCCCTCCCAGCTGGCGGCGCTGCCGTTGAGCGCGATCCACGCGGCAGGATCGAAGCGCGGGTTGGGGAACTTGCGGTAGCCGAGCGCGCCGGTCGAGGTGCCGAACGCGAGGTCGCACGACGACTGGCGCTGCGACGCGGCGTGCGGCGCGCCGGCCGGCACCGGCGCGTCGGCCAGGTCGCAGGCCGGGTCCCGGTAGCCGGGACGGCCGACGTGCGCCAGCAGTTCGGCATCGCCCGGGCACCACTCGAAGCCGTAGGTCTCGTCGAGGCTGCGCGCCGGGCAGTCGGCGCTGCCGGGGACGCAGCAGTCGGGATCGTTGATCAGTCCCCAGGCGGCAAAGCGGTCGCCGCGCTGGTCCGCGCGCAGCACGCGGAACCAGTCGACGAGAATGCCGACGCGCTGCTGGAAGACGTACGTGTGGAAGCGCGCGTTGCCGGCGGTGGCCTTGTACCAGATCTCGCGGCCCACGCGTTCGGCCGGCGAAAGCCCGGCTTCGCCGTCGTAGAAGCCTGATGCCCGGTCGGGTCCGGCGGACGCGTTCGCCGCGACGCCGCCTGCAGCGGCCGGTGCCGCCTGCAGCGCATTCGCGCCGATCGCGATCGCGGGGTTCGAAAGATGCCGGCCGGACAAGGCGAGGGCGGACACGGCAAGGGCAAGCGCAGCGACGATCACGACCGTTCGCTTCATGGCGATAGCCTCCGGCCGCACGGGGGATCGCGACCGATACCCTTGAGAACGCCGCGATCACGCGCCAGCGGCCACGCCCGGAGGGCGCGGACAGGGGGCTAGGTTGCGGCGACGACCCGTACCGGGCGGTAGGGCGGCGTCGACATCACCATCTCGGCCAGCGAGAACGCCAGTTCGCGCTCGGCCAGCACCGCGCCGTCGGCGCCGTGCTCGAGCAGGTGCCGTACCTCGCGTTCGCTGTGCGCGCGGGCGAGCACGGTCAGCATCGGGTTGGCCTTCTTCATCCGCTCGATGGTCTCGCCGGCCTCCAGCGCGCGCGGGATCGCGAACACCGCCAGCTTGGCGCGCCCGGGCAGGGCTTCGCGCATCACCGCTTCGGAGGCGACGTTGCCACGCACCGCCAGCAGGCCTTCCTCGCGCGCCTTGTGCACGAGGTCGGCCTCTTCCTCCACCACCACCACCGGCACGCCGCGATCGCGCAGCAGCAGCGCCAGCTGGCGGCCGACGCGGCCGTAGCCGACGACGATGGTGTGGTCGTCGACGTCGAGCTCGGGACGGTCGATCAGGTCCTCCTCGGGCTCGTCCGGGGCGGCCGCCGCCGCGATGGCATCCGCGGCTGCCTTCTGCTTCGCCAGCCGCCGGTCCAGCAGCCCGAAGATCATCGGGTTGAGCATGATCGAGATCAGCGCGCCGGCCAGGACCAGCGAGCGCTCGTCGGGCGACAGCATGCCCAGCGCAACGCCGAGCCCGGCGATGATGAAGGCGAACTCGCCGATCTGGGCGAGGCTGGCGGAAATGGTCAGCGCGGTGGCGGTCGGGTGGCCGAAGGCGCGGACGATGAAGTAGGCGGCCGCCGACTTGCCGAAGATGATGATGAACGCGGTCGCGATGACCTCGAGCGGACGGTTCACCAGGATCATCGGGTCGAACAGCATGCCGACCGAGACGAAGAACAGCACCGCGAACGCATCGCGCAACGGCAGCGAGTCGTTGGCGGCCTTGTGGCTGAGCTCGGATTCGTTGAGCAGCATGCCCGCGAAGAACGCGCCCAGCGCGAACGACACGCCGAACAGCAATGCCGAGCCGAACGCGATGCCGAGCGCGATCGCCAGCACCGACAGCGTGAACAGCTCGCGCGAGCCGGTGCCGGCGATGCGCTCGAGCACCCACGGGATCGCCCGCCGGCCGACCACCAGCATCACCGCCACGAACGCGGCGACCTTCAGCATCGTCCACAGCACGGTGACCATCACCGCGCCGAAGGTCGGCGGCGCGGTGCCTTCGCTGCCAACGAACACGTCGGCCATCACCGGCATCATCACCAGCGCGAGCACGCAGGCCAGGTCCTCGACGATCAGCCAGCCGACCGCGATCCTGCCGCGCGTGGTCTCCAGCAGGCGCCGTTCCTCCATCGCGCGCAGCAGCACCACGGTGCTGGCGGTGGCCAGCGAGAAGCCGAAGACGATGCCGTGCAGGGTCGGCCAGCCGAGCACCGCCGACATCGCCCAGCCGAGCACGGTGGCGACGGTGATCTGAGCGATCGCGCCCGGGATCGCGATCGCCTTGACCGCCATCAGGTCCTTGAGCGAGAAGTGCAGGCCGACGCCGAACATCAGCAGCATCACGCCGATCTCGGCCAGCTGGTTGGCCAACTCCTGGTCGGCGACGAAGCCGGGCGTGAACGGACCGACGATGATGCCGGCGGCCAGGTAACCGACCAGCGGCGACATGCGCAGCCGGTTGGCCAGCGCGCCCAGGACGAAGGCAACGGCGAGGCCGACTGCGACGATGCTGATCAGGTCGGTGTCATGGGGCATCGAGTCGGCGGCGATCCTGCTGCTGGAAAAGCAGTTTGGCGGATGCGGACGGATCGGGCAAATCCGCTTCGCGCATCGCGCCAACGCCATCCCGCGCATCGATATGGCGGAACGCCGGCGGGGAAACGAGAACGCCCCGGCATGGGCCGGGGCGTCGTCGTATCGTGGAACCGTTTCCCGAAGGGGAAGCTACGGCATCACCACTTGTAGCCGATCCTGCCGTACACGAACGCGCCGTTGAAGCCGAACGGGCTCTGCGACGGATACGGCAACTGCCCGGTCGTCGAGGTGTTGAGCGCCGGGGAGATGAACAGGCTCTCGTCCGGATACTCGTTGAGCACGTTGTCGCCGCCCAGCGTGAAGTCCCATCCTCCGGTCTTGTAGCTGAAGGCCAGGTCGAGCAGCCACTTCGGATCGAAGGTCTGGTCGAGGACCGGGTTGGCGTTGAGGATCGTGAACTCGCCATAGCGCGTGGCGGTGGCGCTGACGCTGAAGCCGCCCCTGGTCCAGATGCTGTTGAGGAAGAACTTGTCGCGCGGCGAACCGACCTCGAAGCGCGCCAGCTCGACGCGCCCGAAGCGCAGCGCCGTCGGGTCGATTGCCTCGAGCGCGGCGGGGTTCGGTGCCACCCGGTCGATCTCGGTCTTGTTGTAGTTGTAGCCGCTGGTGAAATCGAGCGTACTGCCCTCGAGCGCCAGCTTGTAGGTACCGACGATGTCGATGCCGGTGGTGGTGGTATCCAGTGCGTTGGTGAAATAGCGACCGCCGGCCACGTCCGGGAAACCGTTGCTGTTGAGCCAGGTGCGCACGGCGGTGCTGGTGAGGTTCTCGGACAGCGTGATCCGGTCGGTGACCTTGATGCGGTAGGCATCGATGGTCAGGTACAAGCCGTTGGCAGGCGTCAGCACCAGGCCGAGACTCAGGTTCTCCGACTCTTCGGCCTTGAGCGGTTCGGCCCCCAGCGCGATGCCGGCGGGATTGGTCACCCGGAACGTCACCAGGTCGAACGGGATGCCGCCGATGAAGTTGGTCGAGGTGGTCTGGTAATACTGTTGCTGCAGCGACGGGGCGTGGAAGCCGGTGGATACCGTGCCGCGCAGCGCGACGGCATCGCTGAAAGCGTAGCGGGCGGAGAGCTTGCCGGTCGTCGTGCTCCCGAAGTCGCTGTAGTCCTCGTAGCGGCCGGCTATGCCGGCAGAGAACCGGTCGCTGAAGTCGGCTTCGAGCCCTGCGTAAAGCGAGATATTGTTGCGGTCGAAGCTGCCGCTGTCGCTCGCGCGGAAGCCCGGGAACACCTGGGCGCCGCCGGGTGCCGGCGAGCCGTCGGGCAGGAGCACGCCGCCGTTGATGTACGAGTCCGGCTCGCCCGCGCCGATGGTGTACTCCTCGCCGCGCCATTCCGCCCCATAGGACAGGATCAGCGGATAGGCCTGCCCCCAGTCCAGTGCCTTGTTGAAATCCAGGTTCAGTACGTGCTGCTTGAGCTCCAGCGCACCGGCGTAGAACTGCGTCGGCGAGCTCGGGCCGAGGCTGCGGTTGAGGGTGTTGAGGATGTCGAACGTCAGCTCGTTCGTGCCGTAGGTATAGCTGATGTCGATATTGGTCCCGCCCGCGGTGAAGGTGCGGATGCCGCTGGACACGCTGACGTCGGTGGAGTTGTTGAAGATCTGGGGCAGGAAGCCATCCGGATGGATCGACGGGATGTTGCGCGAATCCCCGGCTGGCCGGAAGAAGCCGTTGGAAAGCGTCTCCCGCTTCGTGTACAGGCCGTAGGAATAGAACGTCAGGTAGTCGGTGATGCCGAACTCGCCGTTGTAGAGGAACGAGCCATGGTCGACTTCCGGATCGCCGTACCGCTGCACCACGCGACCTCCGGGCACGCTGGTCGGGGTGACCGTGCCGAGGAACGGCCGCGCGCGGTCAGTCTGGTCCTGGTGGCCGAGCTGCACGGCGAAATGCACCTTGCCGCTTTCGCCGAGCTTGAAGCCGGCGTCCGCCAGGCCTTGATACTGGCGTCCATCGCCGGCGCTGTACTGGCCCGCGGTAAGGCTGGCGCTGCCACCGCTGTCGCTGCCCTTGAGCACGATGTTGATCACGCCCGCGATGGCGTCGGAGCCGTACTGGGCGGAGGCGCCGTCACGCAGCACTTCGACCCGCTCGATCGCCGAGATCGGGATCGAGTTGAGGTCCACCGGAGAGGAACTGCGACCCTGGCTGCCGTTGACGTTGACCAGCGCGCCGGGGTGGTAGCGCTTGCCGTTGACCAGCACGAGGGTGTGGTCCGGCGCCAGACCGCGCAACTGCGCCGGGCGCATGGCGTCGGTACCGTCGTTGATCGCCGCGCGCGGGAAGTTCAGCGAAGGAATCGCGCGCGACAGTGCCGTCGCCAGCTCCACCGTGCCGGTGGACTGCAGGATTTCGGGGGAGATGATGTCGATGGGGGACGTCGATTCAGCGGCCGTGCGGTCGGTGACGCGGGTGCCGGTGACGATCAGGGTGTCGAGGGTACTAGCCTGTTCGGTGGGTGCGTCCTGCGCGAATGCGGGACCGGCAGCGATGGCGGCGACTAGCGCCAAGGACAGTGGATGGCGGGTCATGGTCGGGCTCTTTCCTTCTTGGAAGTGGGCTAAGGGCAGTCGCACACCCCCTTTAACACATAAATAACAAAATGGTCAAAGGGCCCCGTGGCATGTCGGGATGCGGATCCGGCATGAGAGGGGGCTTGGCGGACCTCCGGTGGAACCCGCAATCGACGGGGGGAACAAGAAAACGCCCCGGCCATGGCCGGGGCGTCGGTCTTGCCGGATCGGAAGGCCAGACCTTCCGTCAGCGGATCACCACGAGTAGCCGACGCGTCCGTACACGAAGGCGCCGCCGAAGCCGAACGGCGACAGGTTGCTGTACGGAAACTGGCCGTTGGTCGAGTTGCCGAAGATGTTCTCGTCCGGATACTCGTTGAGCACGTTGTCGGCGCCGAGCGTGAGCGTCCAGCGGTCGTCCGGACGGTAGCTGGCCGACAGGTCGAGCAGCCACTTGGCGCCGTAGGACTGGTCGAGCG
>DAOMPM010000011.1:0-53134 GCA_035444805.1 Luteimonas sp.
CCTGGATGCGGACATTGAAGTCCACCACGCGCTTGTAGGCGACGAGGATTTTCATTGCGATCGATCTCTGCAGCGTGGGTGGGCGACCGGCGGACCAGGCCCCGGATCAGGGCTTGGCGTCGAGCTCGGCGAGGAAGGCGTAGAACGGATCGTCCGGCGTGCGACCGACGAAGCTGTCGGCGGCGGCGCGGGCGAAGCTGCGGTCGGCGCGCGGGACCACTCGCTCGAGCGAGTTCAGGCCGCGGCGGCGCGCGATCTTCCACACGCCGTCGCGCTTCTCGAAACGGTCCAGGTAGCGGCCGCCGAGGAAGTAATCCTCCTCGTCGGTGCCTTCGGCGTTATTGCGGCGGTGGTGGGCGAAGAAATAGCAGTCGGCGACCGCCGCGTCTCCGCGCAGCTCGATGAACACGTTGGAGATGGCGTGGCTGGTGCTGCGGGTCTTCGCCACCACCGGCAGGGCGATGGTGATGAAGTCCTGTGACTGGCCCTTGTAGCCACCGTGCTGGTGCTGGGCGTCGTCGAAGAAGCACGAGCGCAGCATCTGCTCGTCGAGCAGGTCCCAGCCGCGGGCGTAGCGGTAGAGGACATCGGTGATCTGCTGGCGGGCTTCGAGTTGGTCCAAGCGCTTTTGCAGCGCGGCCGAGTCCTTGTCCTGCGTGCCGCGTGCAGCCTGCGCCGGGGACGGCGCGAGTGCTGCGACGGCAGCGGCGGCCAGGGGCAGGCCGAGCAAGGTGCCGACGGCTTTGCGGCGATGGTCCTGGTCAGATGTGCGCATGGGGCGTCTCCGTGGGTGGGCGGGTCAGATCAGGCCTTCGGCCTGCAGTTGGTCGAGTTCGCTGGCCGGGTAGCCCCAGTCCGACAGGGCTTCCCGGCCATGGACGCCGATCGCCGGCGGTGGCGACTGGATCGCCCCCGGCGTGGCGGAAAAGCGCGGCGTGACTGCGGGCTGGCGCACGCCGGCGATCTCGACGAAGCTGCCGCGCGCCTGGTTGTGCGGGTGCAGCGGCGCCTCGCGCAGGCTCAGCACGGGCGCGAAGCAGGCGTCGGTACCCTCCAGCAGCTCGCACCACTGCGCGCGGCTGCGCTGCGCGATCACGGCCGCCAGCCGGCTCTTGAGCTCGGGCCAGTGCTCGCGCGCCATCTGCTGCCGGAACAGCGGGTCGTCGATGCCGGCCTTCTCCAGCAGCAGCGCGTAGAAGTGCGGTTCGATCGGACCCAGCGAGATGTGTCCGCCGTCGGCGCAGCGATAGGTGTTGTAGAAGTGGGCGCCGCCGTCGAGCACGTTCCTGCCGCGCTCGTCCTTCCAGCGGCCGGTTTCGACCAGGCCGTAGAACATGGACATCAGCGAGGCGGCACCTTCGCTCACCGCGCTGTCGACGACCTGGCCCTGCCCGGTCTGCCGCGCGTGCAAGATGCCCGCAAGCAGGCCCAGCGCCAGGTACAGCGAGCCACCGCCGAAGTCCCCGACCACGTTGAGTGGCGGCGAGGGTGCGTCTTCGCCGCCGATGGCGTGCAGCGCGCCGGACAGGGCGATGTAGTTGATGTCGTGCCCGGCCGCCTGCGCCAGCGGGCCGGTCTGGCCCCAGCCGGTCATGCGGCCGTAGACCAGCTTCGGGTTGCGCGCATGCACCGCGTCCGGGCCCAGCCCCAGGCGCTCCATCACGCCGGGGCGGAAGCCTTCGAACAGGCCATCGGCCCGCTCCAGCAGGCGCAGGCAGATCTCGACCGCGGCGGGCTGCTTCAGGTCCAGCGCGATCGAGCGCCGGCCGCGCGCGGTGACGTCGGTGGGGTGGCCGCCAGCCGCGCCCGGGCGGTCGATGCGCACGATGTCGGCGCCCAGGTCCGACAGCAGCATGCCGCAGAACGGTGCCGGGCCGATGCCCGCGAACTCGACCAGCCTGATGCCCTTGAGAGGTCCCTGTGCCATGTCATCTGCCTCTGTCGAAGGCGCGCAGCGGGAGGTTCGGCGCCTGCCGGACCTCCCCGCCGTGCGGGTGTCGTTGCGCGCAAGCGCGGTGGCATATCCGGGTGTCCATCGCCGGTCAGCCGCCGTTGCCGTCGAGCAGGCGTCGTGCGATCACCTGCGCCTGGATCTCGCCCGCGCCCTCGAAAATGTTGAGGATGCGCGCGTCGGCCAGCAAGCGACTGACCACGTATTCCTCGGCGAAGCCGTTGCCGCCGTGGATCTGCAGCGCATTGTCCGCCGCCGCCCAGGCCACGCGCGCGGCCAGCAGCTTGGCCATGCCGGCCTCGAGGTCGCAGCGGCGGCCGGCGTCCTTCTGCCGGGCGGCCTGGTAGGTGAGCTGGCGCACGCCAAGCAGCTCGGCGGCGATCATCACCAGCTTGTTGGAGACGCGCGGGAACTCGAAGATCGCCCGGCCGAACTGCCTGCGGCCCAGCGCATAGGACAGGCCCACCTCCAGCGAGGCCTGGGCGACGCCGATCGCGCGCGCCGCGGTCTGGATGCGGGCGCTCTCGAACGTGGCCATCAGCTGCTTGAAGCCCTGGCCCTCGTCTCCGCCGAGCAGGTGCGAGCGCGGCACGCGAAAGCCGTCGAAGCCGATCTCGTATTCCTTCATGCCGCGGTAGCCGATCACGCGGATCTCGCCGCCGCCCATGCCCGGCGCCGGGAACGGATCGACCTCGTCGCCGCGCGGCTTGGGCGCGAGCAGCATGGACAGGCCACGATAGTCGCTGCTGTCCGGATCGGTTCGCACCAGCAGCGTCATCAGGTCCGCGCGCGCGGCGTGGGTGATCCAGGTCTTGGCGCCGGTCACCGCGTAGTCCTCGCCCTGGACGAGCGCGCGGGCGCGCAGGGCGCCCAGGTCGGAGCCGGTGCCGGGCTCGGTGAAGACCGCGGTGGGCAGGACGCTCGCGTCGGCGATCCGCGGCAGCCAGTGGGCTTTTTGCTCATCGGTGCCGCCGCACAGGATCAGCTCGGCGGCGATCTCCGAGCGTGTCGCCAGTGAGCCGACGCCGATCCAGGCGCGCGAGAGCTCCTCGGACACCACGCACATGGCGATCTTGCCCATGCCATGGCCGCCGTAGGCCTCGGGGATGGTCAGGCCGAACACCCCCATCTCGCCCAGTTCCTGCACCAGTTCGAGCGGGATCAGCTCGTCGCGCAGGTGCCAGCCGTGGGCGAACGGCGTGATCTTCTTTTCGCCGAAGGCATGGAACTGGCTGCGGATCGACTCCAGCGCATCGTCCAGGCCGCTGCGCTCGAGGATCGGTTCGCCCTGCGCGGCGGCCAGCAGCTGGGCGATGCGCGACTTGACCGCCTGCGAGGTGCCGGCCGCGCGCAGTTCGCCGAGTTCGGCCGCATCCAGCGCCGAGGCCGCCGCGACCGTGCCGAAGTCCGACAGGCGGATGGTCTCGCCCTGGCTCATGGCTATGCCGCCGCGCAGCTGCGCCAGGTACTCGCCTACCAGCAGCTGGGCGAGCAGGGCGTCGATTTCGCGCAGCTGGCCGGCGCTCTCGAGCTGCTGCGCCCACTGCGCCACCTGCCCGATGACGTCGGCATAGGCGGCGTACCAGCCCAGGCCGTGCACCAGGTGTTGCTGTTCGTCGGCGAGCGCGCGGTCGATCCGGCCGTCGACGCTGGTGCGTGCGACGACGATCTCGCGCAGGGCCGCGACCAGCCCGCTCGCGGCGTCGGCCGCGGCGCTGAAGCGGCCGATCAGGTCCGGCATGATCAGCGGAGCACTCACTGCGCCGACTCTTCCCCGGCCGCGGACTTGTTCGCCTGCGCCATTGCCTTCGCGTCCAGCCCGGCGACGAGGTTGCCGCTGACCACCTGGTTGTGGGCATGGGCGAGGTGGTGCATGTGGAAGATCGCGTCCATCGACGCGCGCTTGCCGCGCTGGTCCTCGATGAAGTTCATCGCCTGCTTGGTCAGGGTCAGGCCGAACGGCGGCTGTTGCGCGATCTGCTGCGCGATGGCCGCGACCTCGGCTTCCAGCTGCTCGCGCGGCACCACGCGGTTGACCATGCCGAACTGCGCGGCCCGCTCGGCGCCCATGCGCAGGCCCAGGTACATGAACTCGCGCGCGATCTTCGGCGGCAGGTCGATCATGTGCGCGCAGTACTCGACCCCCGGCACGCCCATGCGCACCACCGGATCCTGGAAGAAGGCGTCGTCGGAGGCGACGATCAGGTCGCAGACGTTGGCCAGCATCAGCCCGCCGGCTACGCAGGCGCCCTGGACCATGGCGATCGCCGGCTTGGGGATCTCCTGCCAGCGACGGCACAGGCCGAGGTAGGCGTCCTGCTCCAGCACGTACTGCGCCTCGGCACCGTCGCGGCGGAGGTGGTCGGGCCAAAGGTGGACGCGCTCGCGCGGCAGGTCGCGGTCCTTCTCCGGCGTACCGATGTCGTGGCCGGCCGAGAAATGCTTGCCGTTCGCGCCGAGCACGATCACCCGGACCGCGTCGTCCTCCACCGCGCGCCGGAACGCCGCGTCGAGCTGGTTGAGCAGGCGGTAGTTCTGGGCGTTGCTGTACTTCGGGCGGTCGAGCCGGATCCAGGCGACGCTGTCCCGGACTTCATAGGCGATGTATTGAGGATTGGCGTCTGCGCCGGAAGGGGTCTGCATGGTCTGCTCCGGAGGCGGCGGCCGGACGGGCCGCGCCTGCAATTAGTGCACTATAGTGCAAAAATCAGCTGTGCTCAGCGCGGCCCCATCCGGATCGCGCCATCGAGGCGGATGTTCTCGCCGTTGAGGTAAGTGTTGGTGATGATCGACAGCGCCAGCCGGGCGAACTCGTCCGGCAGGCCGAAGCGCTTGGGGAACGGGACGCCCGCGGCGAGCGACTGCTTCACGGCGTCGCTGGCGCGCGCCATCAGCGGCGTATCGAAGATGCCCGGCAAGATGCCGTTGCAGCGGATGCCGTCGTTCATCAGGTCGCGCGCGACCGTGAGGGTCAGCGAGGTCAGGCCGCCCTTGGAAGCCGAGTAGGCGGCCTGGCCGATCTGGCCGTCATGCGCGGCGATGCTGGAGGTGTTCACGATCACGCCGCGCTCGCCATCCTCAAGCGGCGCGAGGTCGAGCATGCCCTGGGCCGACTTGGCGATGCAGCGGAAGGTGCCGACCAGGTTGATCTGCAGGATGCGGTCGAAGGCGTCGATCGGGAAGTGCCGGGTCGCACCTGTCTCCCGGTCGCGGCTGGCGGTCTTGACCACGTTGCCGGTGCCGGCGCAGTTGACCAGGATGCGCTCTTGGCCGTGCGCCGCCCGGGCCTTGGCGAAGGCGGCGTCGATGCCGGCCTCGTCGGTGACGTTGGCCTCGCAGAACACGCCGCCGATCGCGGCAGCGACGGCCTTGCCCGCCTCGGCGTTCATGTCGAACACCGCCACCTTCACGCCGTGGGCGGCGAGCGCGCGCGCGGTGGCTTCGCCGAGTCCTGAGCCGCCGCCGGTGACGATGGCGGCGATGTCGTTGCCGAGTTTCATGGTGCTTGTCTCCCTTGGTCTGTCGATGCGGCGGTCTGCCGCGGGGATGTCCCGGTGGCGCGGCTCAGCCTGCGATCGCGCCGTCGCGGCGCAGCCGCTCGCGCTGTTCCTCGTCGAGGCCCAGCCATTGCCCGAGGACTTCCCCCGTGTGTTCGCCGACGTGCGGTGGCGGGCGCTCGAACTGCGCCGGGGTGAGCGAGAACTTGCCGGGGAAGGCCACGGACGGCACTTCGACGCCGTCGCCGCGGCGGAAGCGATGGACCACGCCGCGCGCCTCGATGAAGGGATCTTCGAAGATCTGGCCGATGGTGTTGACCGGCCCGCAGGGCACGTTGCGCGCGCACAGCGTGTCGATCAGCGCGTGCACCTGATGGGTGCCGATCGCCGCCTGCAGCGTGGCTTCCAGCGTGTCGCGATGGATCACGCGCTGGCTGTTGATGGCGTAGCGTGGATCGGCGGCGAGCTCCG
This sequence comes from Luteimonas sp., assembly GCA_035444805.1. Taxonomy (GTDB): domain Bacteria; phylum Pseudomonadota; class Gammaproteobacteria; order Xanthomonadales; family Xanthomonadaceae; genus Luteimonas. Next base: position 5,920 of record DAOMPM010000011.1, read on the forward strand.
GCAGCTCCAGCACCGCGCACAAGGTGCGGAACTGGGCGTCGTTGCCGACCGCAACCACGACCGAGCCGTCGGCGGCGTCGAATACGCGGTATGGCACTACGGTCGGGTGCGCGTTGCCCAGCCGGCCCGGCGACACCCCGCCGACCAGGTAGCTCAACCCCTGGTTGGCGAGGGTGGCGATCTGGGTGTCGAGCAGCGAGCAGTCGATGTGCTGGCCTTCGCCGGTGCGTTCGGCGTGGCGCAGCGCGATCAGCACGCTGACCGCGGCGTACATGCCGGTCGACAGGTCGGCCATCGCCACCCCGGGCTTGATCGGCGGGCCGTCCTTCTCGCCGGTGATGCTCATCATCCCGCCCATCGCCTGGGCGACGAAGTCGTAGCCGGGCCGGTCGGCATAGGGGCCGGTGTGGCCGAAGCCGGTGACCGAGCAGTAGACCAACCGCGGGTTGATGTCGCGCAGGCTGTCGTAGTCGAGGCCGAACTTCTTCAGCCCGCCGAACTTGAAGTTCTCCACCAGCACGTCGGCCTCCGCCGCCAGCCGGCGCACCAGCGCGGCGCCTTCCGGATGCGCGAGGTCGATCGCCACCGAGCGCTTGTTGCGATTGCACGAGAGGTAGTACGCGCTCTCGCGTGAGGATTCCCAGCCCGGTTCCGCCGGCAGGTCAGGCGGTCCCCAGCCGCGGGTATCGTCGCCGTGGCCGATGCTCTCGATCTTGATGACGTCGGCGCCGAAGTCGGCCAGGATCTGGGTGCACCACGGACCGGCGAGCACGCGCGAGACGTCGAGTACCTTGATGCCGGCCAGCGCCTGCGGCGCGGCGGTGGGGAGGGGCGTGGGCTCGGACATGGTCGTGTTCACAGGCGTTCGACGATGGTGACGTTGGCCATGCCGCCGGCCTCGCACATCGTCTGCAGGCCGTAGCGCTTGCCGTGCGTACGCAGGGCCTGCACCAGGGTGGTCATGAGGCGGGCGCCGCTGGCGCCCAGCGGATGGCCCAGCGCGATGGCGCCACCGTGGACATTCAGGCGCTCCGGGTCGGCGTCGAGCGCCTTGAGCCACGCCAGCGGCACCGGCGCGAAGGCTTCGTTGACCTCGTACAGGTCGATGTCGGCGATCGACAGGCCGGCGCGCGTGAGCGCCTTGTGCGTCGCCGGAATCGGGGCCTCGAGCATGATCACCGGGTCGTGTCCGAGCACCGTCATCTGGTGCACGCGCGCCAGCGGAGCCAGTCCGAGCGACTTGAGGCCGCGCTCGTTGGCGACCAGCAGCGCGGCGGCGCCATCGCAGATCTGGCTGGCGTTGGCGGCGGTGGTGGTGCCGCCCTCCTGCAGCAGCTTGACTTGGGAAATGCTGTCCAGGCTGGCGTCGAAGCGGATGCCTTCGTCCACCGCGTGCTCGACGGTCGAGCCGTCCTCCAGGGCCACCGGAAGCGGCACGATCTCGTCCCGGAAGCGGCCGGCCTCGGTGGCCGCGATCGCGCGGCGGTGGCTCTCCAGCGCGAAGGCGTCCAGCTCGGGCCGCGAGAAACCGTACTTCCCGGCCATCAGCTCGGCCCCCTGGAACTGGCTGAACGGCGTGCCGGGATAGCGCGCCTCCACGCCCGGGCTGCGGTGGCTGCCGTAGCCGTGCTTGGCGGCCAGGGTCCAGGGCAGGCCCATTGGCACGCGGGTCATGCTCTCCACGCCGGCAGCGATCACCACGTCCATGGCGCCGGACATGACGGTGGCGGCGGCGAAATGCAGCGCCTGTTGCGAGGAGCCGCACTGGCGGTCCACGGTGGTGCCGGGGATGCTTTCGGGCAGCCCGCCGGCCAGCACCGCGTTGCGGGCGACGTTGGCGCCCTGCTCGCCTGCCGGACCGACGCAGCCCATGATCACATCCTCGACCAGGGCCGGGTCCGCGCCGCTGCGCTCGAGCAGCGAGCGCAGGACCGAGCCGGCCAGGTCCACCGGATGGGTGCCGGCCAGCCGGCCGCCCCTGCGCCCGCCGGCGCTGCGGCCCACGGCCACGATGAAGGCTTCGCTCATTGTGTTCACTCCTGCCTCGAAGGGCCCGGCGCGGCGCCGGACGGCCCGGTGTGCCCGGTGGCCCCGGAGGGCAAACCGGACGAAAATTTCAATGTAGGTCAAAATCTCATTGTCAAAGCGTCTCGTCAAGTGCATTATCCAAATGAACTAATTCTTCGGCGAGGGCTCCCGGCATGATCAGCGGCGTCAAGTTTGGTACCAACCTGTACCGCTTCCCTTCGTTCGGACCAGAGCTCGAGCCCATGGTCGAGTTCGTGAAGCTGTCCGAACAGCTGGGCTTCGACCGGCTGCGCCTGCTCGACCACGTGGTCGGCATCGTCGCCGAGCGCCACGGCGGCATCGCGGAAACGCCCTACACCGACAAAAGCACGATCCGCGAAGTGTTCACGCTGATGGCCTATCTGTCGGCGATCACCACCAGGATCCACTTCGTCACCGGCGTGCTCGGCCTGCCGCAGCGGCAGACCGTGCTGGCGGCGAAGCAGGCGGCAGAGGTGGACATCCTGTCCGGCGGCCGCCTGACCCTGGGCGTGGCAGTCGGCTACAACCCGCTCGAGTTCGACGCGATGGGCGCGAGCTTCCCCGACCGCGGCAAGCGGTTCGAGGAGCAGATCGACGTCATGCGCCGGCTATGGACCGAGCCGGACGTCAGCTACGACGGGCAGTGGCACAAGTTCGCCGACGTGAGCCTGTCGCCGCGCCCGGTGCAGCGCCCGATCCCGCTGTTCTTCGGCCTCGGCCGCAAGATCGCACCGATTCCGCCGGACGTGGTGCTCAAGCGCGTCGGCCGCCTCGCCGACGGCTGGCTGCCGATCTTCAAGCCGGGTCCGGAGGGCAAGGCCGCGGTCGCGACCATGGAGCAAGCGGCCGTCGAGGCCGGCCGCGACCCCAAGGCGATCGTGATGGAAATGACCCTGGACGTGAGCGGCATGGACCGCGACGCCGTGCTCGACCACGTGCGGACCATGCGCGACTTCGGCGTGCACCACGTCAACTTCAGCCTGCCCGGCGCTAGCGCGGCCGAGCACATCGATGCACTCAAGCGCCTGGCGGACATGCTCGCCGGCGCCCGGGACTGAGGACAAGGCGATGTTCGATCTGCTCAAGGGCGTGCGGGTGCTGGAGTTCGGCGTGCTGGTCAATGGCGACCACCTGGGCATGCTGCTCAGCGACCTCGGCGCGGAGGTGATCAAGGTCGAGGAGCCCGGCAAGGGCGACTACATCCGCGACATCCTCGGCACCATCGTGCCGCGGCACAGCCCGGCGCACCTGCAGGTCAACAAGAACAAGAAGAGCGTCACCATCAACGTCAACACCGAGGCCGGGAAGCGGGCGTTCTTCGAACTGCTCAAGACGGTCGACATCTTCGCCGACGGCCTGCGCGGCGGCGCCTGCGAGGCGATGGGCGTCGGCTACGAGGCGCAGAAGGCGGTCAAGCCCGACATCATCTACATGGCCAACACCGGCTTCGGCATGACCGGGCCGTACTCGCGCCTGGCCGCGCACGGCTACTCCATGGTGGCAGTGGCCGGCGGCCTGCATGCGCGCAAGGACGAGGACGGCTTCGTCGAGCGCTGCGGCAACGAGAGCGACCTGTTCGGCGGCATCAAGGGCGGTCCCGGCGCGCCGTTCGCGGTGATGGCTGGCCTGGCGGCGCTGTGGCGGCGGCAGCGGACCGGCCAGGGCGCCTTCATCGACGTTGCCGCATCGGACGCCAACCTCGCCATGTCGTGGCTGGCGGCGGTGACCAACCTCAACTACGACCGGATCACCGACCTGACCGGCATGGCCCCGCGCGGCGAGCCCAACGACGGCTGGCCGGCCGGCTCGGTCTACTATGCGCTGTACGAGGCGAAAGACGGCCGCTACATGATGTTCTGTGCCATCGAGCCCAAGTTCTGGCGCAACTTCTGTGACGCGATCGGCCGCGAGGACCTGCGCGACAAGATCGACGACAGGCTGTCGGTGGACTACGGCGTCGACAAGCCGGAGATGCGCGCGGTGCTGGCCGACATTTTCCGCACCCGCACTTCCCAGGAGTGGACGCAGCTGGCACTGGAGAAGAACGTGCCGATGTCGGTGGCCAACACGCTCGACCAGGTGCCACATGACCCGCACAACCGCGCGCGCGGCATCCTGGAGGAGGGCGCGCATCCGGTCGCCGGCCCGTTCACGTACCTGCGCTATCCCGCGATCATCGACGGCTCGCATAGCGCGGTGGTCGAACCCGCCCCCACGCTCGGCGCGGACACGGACCAGGTGCTGTCCGCCGTGGGCCTGACGCCGGAAGACATCGCCGCGGCGCAGGTCGTCGCGCCACGACGCAAGAAGAACTGAACCGATCCGGGTGCGCCGCTGCAGGCGCCGCCCGACACGCACACGAGGTGGACACCATGGTCGAGCAGCATGATTTCGCGGACATCCGGGAGTCGGTCAGGCGCATCTGCGCCGAATTCCCGGGCAGCTACTGGAATGCCCTGGACCGGGAGCGCGCCTACCCGAAGGAGTTCGTGCAGACCTTGACGGAAACCGGATTCCTCGGTGCCCTGATTCCGGAGGAGTACGGCGGCTCGGGCCTGGGCCTGGGCGCCACCGCCGCGATCCTCGAGGAGATCCACCGTTCGGGCTGCAACGGCGGCGCCTGCCACGCGCAGATGTACACCATGGGCACGCTGCTGCGGCATGGATCGGCCGAGCAGAAGGCCAGGTACCTGCCCGCCATCGCCTCGGGCGAGCTGCGCCTGCAGGCGTTCGGCGTGACCGAGCCGACCAGCGGCACCGACACCACGCGCATCTCCACCTTCGCCCGGCGCGAGGGTGACCACTACCTCGTCAGCGGCCAGAAGATCTGGATCAGCCGCGCCGAGCATTCCGACCTGATGATCCTGCTGGTGCGCACCACGCCGCGCGACCAGGTCGCCAAGACCACCCAGGGCCTGAGCGTGCTGCTGGTGGACATGCGCGAGGCGGTCGGCAACGGCCTGACCATCCGCCCGATCCGGACCATGCTCAACCACGCCACCACCGAGCTGTTCTTCGACGACCTGAAGGTGCCGGCGGAGAACCTGATCGGCGAGGAAGGCAAGGGCTTCTCCTACATCATCGACGGCATGAACACCGAGCGCGTGCTGATCGCGGCCGAGTGCATCGGCGACGGCCGCTTCTTCATCGACCGCGCCAGCGCCTACGCCAAGGAGCGCTCGGTCTTCGGCCGCCCGATCGGGCAGAACCAGGCGGTGCAATTCCCGATCGCGCGCGCCTACGTGCAGGTCTCGGCGGCGGCGCGGATGGTCGAGCACGCCTGGCGCCTGTGCGAGGCGGGCAAGCCTTTCGGCACAGATGCCAACATGGCGAAGATGCTCGCATCCGAGGCCTCGTGGTATGCGGCCGACATGTGCGTGCAGACGCACGGCGGTTTCGGCTTCGCCGAGGAGTACGACATCGAGCGCAAGTTCCGCGAGACCCGGCTGTACCAGGTCGCCCCGATCTCGACCAACCTGATCCTGAGCCACGTGGGCACCCACGTGCTCGGCCTGCCGAAGTCCTTCTGATGGCCAGGCCGATGCCGGCCTGGCGCTCGCTGCTGTTCGTCCCGGCGAACGATGCGAAGCGCTGCGCGAAGGCCTGTACGGTCGGCGCCGACGCGGTGATCCTCGACCTGGAGGACGGCGTGGCGCCGGCGATGAAGGACGAGGCGCGGCGATGCCTGCCCGCCGCCTCGACCGCGCTGCGCGAGGCCGGCGTGGCCGTCGTGGTGCGGATCAACGCCGGCTGGCGCGAAGCATTCGCCGACCTCGACGCTGCGGTCGCCGTCGGCGCCGAGGCGGTGATGGTGCCCAAGGCCGAAGACCCGGCGCGCCTGCAGGTGCTGGGCGAGCTGCTCGGCGAGCTGGAAGCCGCGCATGGCGCCGACACGGGCGCAACCGGGATCGTGGCGCTGGTCGAGAGCGCCGCGGCGCTGCCGGTGCTGGACGCGCTATCCGCGCAACCGCGCGTGGCCGGGCTGGCGCTGGGCACCGAGGATTTCTGCATCGGACTCGGGGTCGCGCCGACGCCGGCCGTCCTGGAGCTGCCAAGCCGGCAGATCGCGCTGGCCGCGTCGGTGCGCGGGCAGATGGCGCTGGCGGTGCCGCTGTCGATCGCCGCGTTCCGGGAGGTCGACGCCTACGTCGCCGCGGTGGCCGCGGGTGCGGCCTGGGGCGTGAACGGCGCGATCTGCGTCCATCCGCTACAGGTCGGCGCGGCCAACACCGGTTTCGGCGCGGACGCGGCGGAACTCGACGGTGCCCGCCGCGTGGTCGCGGCCTGGGATGCGCGCGAGGCGGGCGCGGCGGTGGTGGCGCTGGACGGTCGGATGATCGACCTGCCGGTGGTGGCGCGCGCGCGGCGGCTGCTGGCGCGCGGGCCTTCGCGCTAGGTTTCGTCCGGAAACGCCGCGGGTCGATCCATCTTGAACATGTCGCCGCTGGCGCGGGTGTACCAGCCGCTGCCGTGCAGGCGGCCGATCAGCTTCATCGCCGGGGTGTCGAGGTAGAGCCTGTCCGGGTCGAGGATGAATTCGTCGGGGATGTGCGCGACCAGGATCTCACCCAGCACCACGGTCTGGCGCGGGCCGATGTCCAGCGTGGCCAGCTTGCGGCACTCGAAGCCGACCGGGCTGGAGGCGATCCGCGGCGGTTTGACCACGCTGCTGGGCACCATGTCCAGGCCGGCCCAGGCCGCTTCATCCACATCGGCCGGTGCGTCCACGCTGCACAGGTTCATGCGCTGGGCGTCGTGTTCGCCGACCAGGTTCACCACGAACTCGCCGGTGGCGACGATATTGCGCGCGGTGTCCTTCATCTGCCCGGTCACCGGGTGCTTGAGCAGGCCGAGCACCAGCATCGGAGGGTCGTCACCGACCGCGTTGAAGAAGCTGTAGGGCGCGGTGTTGCCGACGCCCTCCGCACTGAGCGTGGTGACCCAGGCGATCGGACGCGGGGTGACGGTCGAGTTGATGATCTTGTAGCGCGCCGGCAGCGGCAGCGTGCGCATGTCGAACTGCATGTCACTCTCCCCGGGGCCGGAATCAGGTGGTCTTCTTCCGGGCCGCCGCCCGGTCGGCGAAGGCCGCGCGCGCACGCTGCAGCTCGTCGCCGCGCTGCAGGATCGCGCAGTAGGCAAGCTCCAGCGCGTGGCTGGCCTCCAGCGAACCGCCGTCATCGGCGGCGTGCAGCAGGCGCCGGGTCAGCTCCACCGCGTGCCGGTTGCCGCCGCCGATCGTGCGCGCAAACTCCACGGCGGCCTCGACCGCAGCGCCGGCGGGGCAAAGCCGGCTGACCAGCCCCAGCGACAGCGCTTCGGTGGCGTCGATGTTGCGTCCCGAGAGCAGCAGTTCGGCGGCGCGTCGTCGCCCCAGCTGGCGGCCAAGCAGCCAGCACGACCCGCCGTCCGGGGCCAGGCCGACGTTCACGAATGGAGCGCCGAAGCGGGCGTCCTCGGCCGCGAATACCAGGTCGCAGGCCAGCGCCAGGCTCCAGCCAATCCCCCAGGCGCCGCCCTCGATAGCGGCGATCACGGGGATCGGCAGGCGCCGCAGCCTTGCGATCACGCGTTGCCCCCACTCCAGGCGCGCGGCCGGGGACAGTGCGCCCTCGCCGCGGGCGGGCGGGATCTTCATGTCGCCGCCGGTCGAGAAGGTGCCGCCGGCGCCGGTCAGCACCAGTGCGCGCACGGGGGTCTCGCGCTCGAGCTGGTCGAGCAGGCCTGAGAACCCCTGCCACATCTCGAACGACACCGCGTTCCTGGCCTCGGGGCGGTTCATCGTGACCAGCAGCACGCCCTCGTGCGGGCTCTCTACCTGCAGTCGGTCGGTGCCGCTGCGGAAGAGTACGGGAGGATCGGCCATCGCGCGGGTCCCCTTGCGAAAAGTAGATATTACACTTTAGGTTAATATCTGGAAGGGCGCCAATGCGGTGCCGCGACGCATCGCTTGGCGGCCGCTTGCGCGCGCAGGCCGCCGGAGCGCTGCGTGAGCCGGCTTGGGGACAAGGTCCGCCCGCGGACGGAGGTCAGGCGGACTTGCTGCGTGGCTTTCGCGCGGCCTTGGGTGCCGGCTGCGGTGGGCCGATGGCGGGGATCCCGCTGGTCTGGAACTCCAGCAGCTTCTCCTCGATCTGCCGCCGCGCCGCGCCACGCGTGGCACCGGCCATGCAGGTGAGGTGACCGGTGACCACGTGCAGCACGATGTCCTCGTCGTCAATCCGGTTGCGGCACCAGTCGTAGATGATCGCGTACTCGATCCGGACCACGTCGTCAGCCAGCCGCTGGGGGTCCACCCAGGGCTGCAGCTGGCGCTTGGCGCGCAGTGATTCGATCCACTCCATGTTCGGCTCGACCGCCATCGAGTGCATCGTCTCCCAGATCGAGTCGTCGGCGTCGGGGCTGAAGTAGACCGACATGATCGCGGTGATGTAGTTGCGGATCTGCCGGTTGCGCTGGATCACGAACACCATGCGCTCGATCGTCCCCTGCAGCGTTCCCGGGGGCGAGGTATAGGGGATGCGGGAGATGTAGCGATCGAAGTACTCGTGGATCGCGATCGCGATCATCCGCTCCCGGGTCTGGTAGGCGTTGTACAGGGTCCGCTTGGCGACGTTGGCCCGCTTGCAGATCTCGTCCATGCTGAAGCCCGACAGGCCGCGCTCGGCGATGAGCTTGCGGGTTTCTTCGAGGATTCGACGGCGGCGCGCGTGGATTGCGGGACTGGAATAAACCAGTGTCTTGTCCGGTTCGACTAGCGCCACGCATCTTCCTCCATTGGCTCGGGTGGCCCCGGCTTCGTGCGCCGGCGCCGGGCATCCATCATTCGGGTGGACAGGCGTCCCCCGGACGGTGCGGTGCAGCCGGGGTCTCGGGGCTACCGGGGTGTTGACCGGCCAATTATGCACCACATCCTTTTTTTCGGAACCGCCAAGGGCGGCTGTACGGTGGCGGGCGCCCCGTGCCGTGCCGTGCCGCCGTCCGGATCCGGGCGATGGCGAGGTATGCTTTGGCCCAAAAGTAGTCTAATATGCAATTTTAGGGTTGCCGGACCGGACGGCTGGCGGGCCTCGAAGGCACCAAAATGACGGGAGGGTGCGTCGTGAACGATGTCGTCATATCGCAGGACCAGGCGTTCGCCGCGGAGGTGGCGCATTGGCTTGCGGAGAATTTCCCGCCGTCACTGGCCCACAAGAACCCCTACCCCTACATCAACGACGCCGAGGTGGCCGCGGCCGACCCCGACTACGGCGTCTGGCTTGAGCGCATCATCGCCAAGGGCTGGGGCGCGCCGACCTGGGCGGTCGAGTACGGCGGCGCAGGGCTGACCCCGGCGCAGGACAAGATCCTCGCCCGCGAAATGGCGAAGATCGGCGCCTTCAACCCGAACCGCAGCTACGGGCAAATGATGCTCGGCCCGACCCTGCTGGAATACGCCAACGACGAGCAGAAGGCGCGCTTCCTGCCGCCGATCGCCCGCGGGCAGGTGCGCTGGTGCCAGGGCTTCTCCGAACCCGGCGCGGGCTCGGACCTGGCCTCGCTGCAGACCCGCTGCGTCGACGACGGCGATGCCTGGCTGGTCAACGGCCAGAAGATCTGGACCTCGAACGCGCACCAGGCTGACTGGTGCTTCTGCCTCGTGCGCACCGACACCAGCCGCAAGCAGGGCGGCATCAGTTTCCTGCTGATCGACATGCGCTCGCCGGGCATCGAGGTGCGTCCGATCGTGCTGATCAGCGGCACCCGGCACTTCTGCGAGGTCTTCCTGACTGACGTGCGGGTGCCGAAGGAGAACTTGATCGGCGAGATCAACCGCGGCTGGGAGATCGCCAAGCGCCTGCTGCAGTACGAGCGCGACAGCCTTGCCGGCAACCGTGCCGAGCTGCCGGGACTGGCGGAAGTGGCGAAGACGTACCTGGGCGTCGACGAACGGGGCCGGATCGCCGACCCGGTCCTGCGCCAGCGCCTGATCGGCCATGCGATGCGCGCCGAGGCCTACGGGCAGACGTTCCGCCGGGTCCAGGACGAGTCGCGCGGCGGCGGCTTGAGCACGGCGGTATCGGTGCTCAAGAACCTCGGCGCATCGGTCTCGCAGGAGCGCGCCGAGCTGGTGCTGGACATCGTCGGCAACCATGGCCTGGGCTGGGCCGGCGACGGCTTCTCCGAAGACGAGATCGAGGCGACGCGCGCGTGGCTGCACAGCCGGGCGTACTCGATCTACGGCGGCAGCCAGGAAATCCAGAACAACATCATCGCCAAGCGGGTCCTGGGCCTGCCGGACATGGCCGGGCGCTGAAGAGCGGACAGGGAGCGAACGGAAATGGCAAGGCTCAGCGAAGAACAGACCATGCTGCGTGACGCCGCGGCCGACTGGGTGCGCGAGTGCGCGCTGGTCACCGAGTTCCGCAGGCTGCGCGAGATCGATGACGGCACGGGCTATTCGACCGAGCTGTATGCGGCGATGGCGCAGATGGGCTGGACCGGGATCCTCGTCCCGGAGCGCCACGGCGGAAGCGAGTTCGGCTGCCTCGGCATGGGGCTGGTGCTCGAGCAATTGGGCCGACAGCTGGTCGCGTCGCCGCTGCTCGACTCGGCGGTCGCCGTAGTCTCCGCGCTGGTGCTGGGCGGGAGCGAAAGCCAGCAGCAGCGATGGCTGCCGAGGATCGCGTCGGGCGAGGCGGCCGCGACGCTGGCGGTGGACGAGGGGACGCGACACGCGCCGCACGCGATCGCGACGACCGCGGCGCGTACGGCGCAGGGATGGCGGCTGGACGGGACCAAGCGCCCGGTGTCGCACGCGATGGCCGCCGACCTGTTGGTGGTGGCCGCGCGCATGGTCGCGCAGGACGGGACGTCGGCCGGGACGGGACTGTTCCTGGTCGACGCCGCGGCCGACGGCCTGCACCGCACGCGCCTGCACGAGATCGAGCCGCGCGGCGCGGCGATCGTTGAATTCGACGGGGTGACGCTGGCGCCGGACGATGTGCTGGAGGGCGGCGACGAGCTGCTCGAGCGCGTACTGGACCGCGCGCGCGCCTGCGCGGCGATGGAGATGCTGGGCGCGGCCCAGCAAGCCTTCGAGACCACGCTGGAGTACCTGAAGGTGCGCACGCAGTTCGGGCAGATCATCGGCGCGTTCCAGGCGCTGCAGCATCGCGCGGCCGCGCTGTACGGCGAGCTGGAGCTGACCCGCTCCGCGGTCGAGGCCGCACTGCAGGCGCTCGACGCCGACGCCGGGGACGCGCCGGCGAAGGTGTCGCTGGCCAAGGCGCTGGCGGGCGAGACCTTCCGCAACGTCGTCGCCGAGATGATCCAGCTGCACGGCGGCATCGGCATGACCGAGGAACACGATGCCGGGCTGTACTTCAAGCGCGCGCGCACCGCCGATGCGAACTACGGCGACGCCGCGTTCCATCGCGAACGCTATGGGGCGCTGCATGGCTACTGACCCCGCGGCGGTAGCGCCGGTGGCGATCTCGCGCGAAGTGCGGCTCAAGCGCAGGCCGGTCGGCACGCCGTCGCCGGAAGACTTCGAGCTGGCGGCGGTGGACGTGCCGTCGCCGGGCCCCGGCGAGGTCCAGGTCCGCAACACCTGGATGGCTGTGGATCCGGCGATGCGCGGGCGCATGAGCGAGGCCAGGAGCTACGTGCCGCCGTTCGCGCTGGACGCCCCGATGGAGGGCCCGGCGATCGGACGGGTGGTGGCCTCGAACGATCCGGGCTTCCGCCCCGGCGACGTGGTCTGGTCGCGGCTGGGCTGGCGCGAGAGATTCAACGCGCCGGCCTCGGCGCTGAGCCTGCGTGACGCCTCGATGCTGCCGGAGCACGCGCTGCTGGGGATCGGCGGCACCACCGGGCTGACCGCGTGGATCGGCCTGCTGCAGGTCGCCGCGCTCAAGCCGGGCGACGTGGTGTTCGTCTCGGCGGCCTCGGGCGGCGTCGGCTCGATCGTCTGCCAGATCGCCAAGCTCAAGGGTCACACCGTGGTCGCGTCCGCCGGCGGCGAACGCAAGACCGCGTTCCTGCGCGACGAACTCGGGGTGGATGCCGCGATCGACTACAAGGCCGAACCCAACCTGACCAAGGCACTGGCGCGCGCCGCGCCGCAGGGCATCGACGTGTACTTCGACAACGTCGGTGGCGAGCACCTGCATGCCGCACTGGCGATCGCCAATCCGCACGCGCGCTTCGCGCTGTGCGGGATGATCTCGCAATACAACAGCACCGAAGCGCCGACCGCGCCGCGCAACCTGATGCAGGCGGTGGTCAAGCGCGTCCGCATGGAAGGCTTCATCGTGCTCGACCACCTGCATCGCGAGCAGGAGTTCCTCGCCGACGTCACCGCGTGGTACCGCGATGGACGGCTGAAGCAGGCGCAGACCGTGCATGAGGGCATCGGGCACGCGCTGGACGCGTTCTCGGGGCTGTTCAGCGGCGACAACCTGGGTCGCATGTTGGTGAAGCTGGCATGAGTGCGGTGTCTGGCGAGCGCGGGCGTATTCATGCGCGGGCACTGGCGCCCTGCCGGCGCGATGCCCGGCCAGGCAACAGGGAGCAAGGCACATGTACGAGCTGCTGAAGGGCCTGCGCGTGGTCGAGGGTGCGGCGTTCATCGCCGGTCCCTCCAGCGGCCTGCATCTTGCGCAGATGGGCGCGGAGGTCATCCGCTTCGACAACATCGGCGGCGGCCCGGATTTCCGCCGCTGGCCGCTCGCGCCCAACGGCGACAGCCTGTACTGGGAAGGCCTGAACAAGGGCAAGAAATCGGTCGCGATCGACCTGTCCTCGCAGGAAGGGCGCGAACTGGCGCTGCAGCTCGCGGCCGCGCCGGGCGAGAACGGCGGCCTGTTCGTGACCAATTATCCGGTCGAGGGCTTCCTGTCCTACGACAGACTGAAGGCTGCGCGCGGCGACATCGTCTGCGTGCGGATCATGGGCTGGGCCGACGGTTCGCCCGCGGTCGATTACACGGTCAACGCCGCGGCCGGCGTGCCGTACATGACCGGTCCGGCCGATGCCGCCGCGCCGGTCAACCATGTGTTGCCGGCCTGGGACCTGCTGGGCGGCGCCTATGCCGCGTTCGCGCTGCTGGCCGCCGAACGCGGGCGCCGGGACAGCGGGACGGGGCGCGAGATCCGCATACCGCTGTCCGACCTGGTGGCGTCGAGCCTGAGCCATACCGGGATGCTGGCCGAGGTCCTGGTCTCGGGCGCCGACCGACCGCGCATGGGCAACGACCTGTTCGGCGCCTTCGGCCGCGACTTCGTCACCGCCGACGGCGAGCGGGTGATGGTGGTGGCGATCACGCCGCGGCAGTGGAGCGGCCTGCTCAAGGTGCTCGACCTGCAGGCGCAGGTCGAGGCGCTGGAGGCCGAGCTCGGTGTCTCGTTCGGGCGCGACGAGGGCCTGCGCTTCGTGCATCGGGCACGCCTGTTCCCGCTGTTCGAGGCCGCGTTCGCCGGCCGCGACCTTGCCGCGCTGCGACCGGCGTTCGACGCCGGCGGCGTGACCTGGGCGCGCTACCGCGGCCTGCACGAGGCGGCGACGAGGGACGAGCGACTGTTCACCGCCAATCCCCTGTTCCAGCAGATCCTCAACCCGAGCGGGCTGCGCTACCCCGCGTCCGGCCCGGCGGCCACGCTGGCCGGCGAGGCGCGCGGCAACGTGTTGCCCGCGCCGCGGCTGGGGCAGCACACCGACGAGGTGCTGGCCGACCTGCTTGGCCTGTCGACCGCGCAGATCGGACGACTGCACGACCGAGGCATCGTTTCCGGAGACAAGGCATGAGCAGCGCGATCGGCGCCGGCGACGTGGCGCATTGGCAGGGCTGGATCGGGCGCGAGGAGGTGCGCGAGCAGCGGCTCGACGCGGAAAGCCTGCGCCGGTTCGCGGCAGCGACCGGGGAAAGCCTCGAGGTGGAGCGGGCGCCGCCGGCGCTGGCGCACTGGGCCTGGTTCCTGCCGGTGGCCGCCGCCTCGGAGATCGGCGAGGACGGTCATCCCAGGCGCGGCGGCTTCCTGCCGCCGGTATCGCTGTCGCGTCGGATGTTCGCCGCCTCGTCGATGCGCTTCCCGGCGCCGCTGCGGCTGGATGATGTCGCCACGCTGACCAGCACCATCGCCGAGGTGAAGCATCGCAGCGGGCGCAGCGGCGACCTCGTGTTCGTCGAGGTGGAACGGCGCATCGTGCAGGCGGGCGAGGTGCGCGTCGAGGAACGCCAGACCATCGTCTACCGAGACGCTGGCGGAACACAGCCCGCGATTGCGCAGGTGCCGGATGCAGGCGCGGCGCAGGCCTGGCTGCCGGGGCCGGTCGACCTGTTCCGATTTTCCGCGGTGACCTTCAACGCCCACCGCATCCACTACGACCGACCTTACGCGACCGGCGTCGAGGGCTACCCGGACCTCGTCGTGCACGGCCCGTTCACCGCGGCGAAGTTGTTTGCCCACGCCCGCGACCGCGCCGGCCGCACGCCGACGGCGTTCTCTTTCCGCGCGCAGGCGCCGCTGTTCGTTTCGCAGCCGGTGCGCCTGGTCGCGGGCGACGCCGAGGGCGAGTACCGCGCGCTGCGCTGCGACGGCGAGGTGGCGATGGCCGCCACCGCCGCGTTCTAGAACCGCGTCCGATCACGCGCCGAATATTTGGGAGACACCATGGACATCGAGACTTTCGGACTGCTGCGCGAATCGGTGCGGCGCTTCGTCGACGAACGGCTGATCCCGGCCGAGGACAGGATCGAGCACGATGACGAAGTGCCCGCCGAGATCATCCAGGAGATGCGTGAGCTGGGCCTGTTCGGACTGTCGGTACCCGAGGCCTACGGCGGCATTGGCCTGACCATGTCCGAGGAAGCGGCGGTCGTGCGCGAACTCACCCGCGCCTCGGTGGTGTTCCGCTCGGTGATCGGCACCACGGTCGGGATCGGCTCCCAGGGCATCGTCATCGACGGCACCGAGGCGCAGAAGCAGGCCTGGCTGCCGCGGCTGGCGAGCGGCGAGGTCAGCGCCAGCTTCGCCCTGACCGAGCCGGACGCCGGCTCCGACGCCGCCTCGCTGCAGACCGCGGCCAAGCGCGACGGCGACGTCTACCGCATCAGCGGCACCAAGCGCTTCATCACCAACGCGCCGCGCGCCGGAATGTTCACCCTCATGGCGCGCACCGAGCCCGACGTGAAGGGCGCCGGCGGGATCTCCGCCTTCATCGTGCCGGCCGACACCCCGGGCATCAGCTTCGGCAAGCCCGACAAGAAGATGGGCCAGAAGGGCTCGGTGACCTGCGACGTGATCTTCGACGACTGCGTCGTGCCGGCGGAGAACATCATCGGTGGCGTGCCCGGCATGGGCTTCAAGACCGCGATGAAGGTGCTCGACCGCGGCCGCATCCACATCGCCGCGGTGGCGCTGGGCATGTGCGACCGGCTGATCGACATGAGCCTGCGCTATGCCGCCGAGCGGCGCCAGTTCGGCCAGCCGATCGCTTCGTTCCAGCTGGTGCAGGCGCTGCTGGCCGACAGCAAGGTCGACGCGCTTGCGGCCGAGGCGCTGATGCAGTCGGTCGCGGCGAAGTTCGACCGTGGCGAGAAGATCGGACTGGAGGCGTCGTCGCTGAAGTATTTCTCGACCGAGGCGGTGGGCCGCGTCGCCGATCGCGCGGTGCAGATCCACGGCGGCGCCGGCTACATGGCCGAGTACAAGGTCGAGCGCTTCTATCGCGACGTGCGCCTGCTGCGGATCTACGAGGGCACCTCGCAGATCCAGCAGATCATCATCGCCCGCGAGATGCTGCGCGGCCTCGACGCCTGACCCGTTCCCCCTCGTCAACCATGCGGCGCGCGTGCGCCGCCATTCCACCGGAGTTGGACATCATGCGCAAAGTCGCCATCGTTTCGCCGCTGCGCACCGCGGTCGGCAGGTTCATGGGATCGCTTGCCGGGCTGCAGGCCGGCGAACTCGGCGCGACGATCATCAGGGCGCTGGTCGAGCGCACCCGGATCGATCCCGAGCGCATCGACGAGGTGGTCTTCGCCCAGGGCTACGGCAACGGCGAGGCGCCGTGCATCGCGCGCTGGTCGGCGCTGGCCGCGGGCCTGCCGCTCTCGGTGCCCGGCTACCAGCTCGACCGGCGCTGCGGCAGCGGCCTGCAGGCGGTGATCGACGCGGCGATGATGGTGCAGACCGGCGCTGCCGACGTGGTGCTGGCCGGCGGCGTGGAGAGCATGAGCAACATCGAGTACTACAGCACCGACATGCGCGGCGGCGCGCGCTCGGGCTCGGTGACGATGCACGACCGCCTGACCCGCGGCCGGGTGATGTCGCAGCCAATCGAGCGCTTCGGCGTGATCACCGGCATGATCGAGACCGCCGAGAACCTGGCCAAGGACTACGGCATCACCCGCGAGCAGTGCGACGAGTTCGCGGTGATGAGCCACCAGCGCGCCACCGCGGCCTGGGCCGAGGGCAAGTTCGACGACGAGCTGGTGCCGGTGTCGGTACCGCAGAGGCGCGGCGAGCCACTGGTGTTCGCGAAGGACGAGGGCTTCCGTCCGGATGCGACGATGGAGACGCTGGCCGCGCTCAAGCCGATCGAGAAGGGCGGCGTGGTCACCGCCGGCAACGCCAGCCAGCAGAACGACGCGGCGGCGGCCTGTTTCGTGGTGGCCGAGGACAAGCTGTCCGAACTCGGGCTCGAGCCGATCGCCTGGTTCCATTCCTGGGCCGCCGCCGGCTGCGATCCTTCGCGCATGGGCATCGGCCCGGTGCCGGCGGTCGAGCGCCTGTTCGCGCGCACCGGACTGGGCTGGAAGGACATCGACCTGGTGGAACTCAACGAGGCCTTCGCGCCGCAGGTGCTGGCGGTACTCAAGGGCTGGGGCTGGGACGACCGCGACAGGCTCAACGTCAACGGCTCGGGCATCTCGCTCGGCCATCCGATCGGCGCGACCGGTGGCCGCATCCTCGCCAACCTCGCGCGCGAGCTGCATCGCCGCGACGGCCGCTATGGCTTGGAGACGATGTGCATCGGCGGCGGCCAGGGGCTGGCGGCGGTGTTCGAACGCGCCTGAGCGCGGCGCCTCAGGCGCTTTCCCGGCAATCGTGGCCCGGCAGCAGTCGCGCCGCCTCGTCGGGCAGCGCGTCGATGTCGGCGGGCGTGTCGATGTCGGTGGCGATCCCGGGCCGGTGGATCGCCTCGAAGCCGAGGCCGGCGAGGCAGGCGGCCTCGCGATGCAGGCGCCGGCTGTCGGCGCCGTAGAGGTAGGGGATCGCGCCCGGCGGCGACATCAGCAGTGCGTTGGTGCCCGAGCAGGCCTGGTCCGATCCGAGCACCACGCGTCCGGGCGCGGCGCGCGCGATCAGCGCGCGGACGTCATCCGGCGAGAGCAGCGGCAGGTCGCAGGCCAGCGACAGCACTGCGTCGGCGCCCTGCGTGGCGGACAGGGCGGCCGCCTGCTCCAGCGCGGGATTGAGGCCGCCGGGCGGGTCTTCGGCCAACGCCTGCATGCCGTGCGATTCGGCCAGCGCCAGCACCTCCGGCGAGCGGCTGACCACGATGCAGTCGCCGGCCGGCACCACCGCCAGCACCACGTCGAACAGGTGCCGGCACAGGCGTGCGCTCAGCACCTGCCGCTGCAGCGGCGACAACCGAGTCGAAAGCCGTCGCTTGCCGTCCTCGAACGGGCGCACCGGAATCAGCACGCGCAGGTTCATGCGGCCGTCCCCCGGACGGGCAAGGTGTCGACGAAGGCGAGCGTTTCGCGCGCCAGCCGCACTTGGTCGTCGCGGTCGCGCATCAGCGTGTCGGTGGCCAGCACCGGCATGTTGGCGCGTTCGGCGAACGCCGCGTCGCGGGCGTCGACCACCAGGGCGTCGACCAGGCCGTCGTAGCAGCCGAGCAGGCCTTCGGGGGACACCGGCACGCCGAGCTCGCGCAGGATCTTCGCGGCCGGCCCCTTGACCGCGTCGCCGCCGACGAAGGGCGAGACCGCCACCACCGGCACCCCGCGCGCGCGCAGGTGCGCGTCGACGCCCGGCAGCGACAGGATCGGGCGCAGGCTCAGCAGCGGGTTCGACGGGCACAGCACGACGGCGCGCAGTCGTGGGTTATCGAGCGCGTCGAGGAAGCCGCGCGCCGGCCGCGCGTCGGCAATGCCGTCGAAGCGGATGCCGCGGAAGGCGGGCCCACAGCGACGGCGCACGAAATAGTCCTGGAACGGCAGGTCGCCGTCGGCGGTCTCGACCACGCTGCGCACGGGATCGTCGCTCATCGGCACGATGCAGTGGCTGATGCCCAACTGCCGTGCGAAATCAGCGGTGACCTGCGACAGCGTGTCGCCGGCGCGCAGGCGCTGGCTGCGCAGCAGGTGGGTGGCGAGGTCGTGGTCGCCCAGCGCGAACCAGTCCGGTCCGCCGAGCCGGGTGACCGCGGCCATCGCGTTCCAGGTCTCCCCGGCCAGTCCCCAGCCGCGCACCGGATCGTTGAGACCGGCCATCGCATAGGTCACGCTGTCGATGTCGGGGCTGACGTGCAGGCCGAGGTGTTCGAAGTCATCGCCGGTGTTGACCACCAGCGTCAGGTCCGCTGGTGGCAGTGCGGCGGCCAGTCCGCAGGCGAGCTTGGCGCCGCCGACGCCGCCTGCGAGCGCGAGCACGTGGGTCGCGGCGCTCAAGGGAACAGGTCCAGGGCGCGATCACGGACCAGCTCGGCGGCGCTGCCGTCGCGCGTCGGCGCCGGCAGTCCGCGCAGCAGCACCGCCGGCAGGCCTTCGTCGGCCTGTCCCATCAGCAGCGAGGCGGCGGCGGCGATTTCGTCGGCATAGCCGAGTTCGGAGGTCCGCAGCGGGCGGCCGAACAGGTCGGGCTGCCCGCGCAGGTCGAGCAGGCCGGGCAGGCCGCTGGCGCCGATCGCGGTGCCGACGGTGCCGTTGCGCCAGGCGCGGCCGAGGCTGTCGATGATGACCACGGCGAAGTCGGCGCCGGTGCGTTCGCGCAGGCGCGCACGCAGCGTGGCGCACGAGGCGTCGGGGTCGCATGGCAGCAGCAGTGCGACCTCGTCGCCGTCGACGTTGGAGTGGTCGATGCCGGCGTTGGCCAGCACCAGGCCCAGCCGGTGGCGGACGATGATCACGCCGGGACGCACGCGCATCACCTCGTCGGCTTCGGACAGGATCAGCTCGACCAGGCGCGGGTCCTTGTCGGCGCGCGCGGCGATATCGATCGCGGCCGCGGACGGTTCGATGCCCGCCAGCGGCAGCGCGCGGCCCTCGGCCTTGGAGACGATCTTCTGCGCCAGCACCAGCACGTCGCCGGGCGCGGGCGCGACACCGGCGCGCGCCAGTGCGTCGGCGAGCAGTCGCGCGAGGTCGTCGCCCGGGGACACCATCGGGATGTCCGGCAATGCGGTGAGCGACAGCGCGCGCGCGGCGTAGGTCATGGTGTCGGCGTCCGCGTCCCTCAGCCGATGCCGGTGATGCGGATGCCCGAGCCGGGCACCTTGTAGCGCTGGTTGAGCGAGATCAGCACCGAGGTCAGGCCCTCGGCGACGACCGAGTTCGCCAGCGGGCCGGCGAACCAGGCGCGCATGCCGATGGCCTGCGCGAGTTCGACCACCTGCTCGCCGGCGGCCTTGTCGTCGGCGCAGACCAGCACGTCGCAGTCGATGTCGTGGCCAAGCTTCTTCAGGTGGTGCGCGGAGATGTTCTGGAACGCCGACACCACCCTCACCCCGTCGCCGAGCAGGGTCTGGATCGCCTCGACCGCAGACTTGCCCCCGGGCAACTGCACCCGGCCTACCTTCGGCGGCACCAGCGGCACGGTGACGTCGATCAGCAGCTTGCCGGCGAGTTCGTCGCGCACTTCCTCGACGGTCGCGCGCTGCGCCGCGAACGGCACCGCCAGCACCACGACCTGCGCTTCGCGCGCGGCGGTGCGGTTGTCGGCGCCGCGGACGCGGACCTCGCCGAGCAGGCGGTTGAGTTCGTCCGCGGCTTCGGTGGCGCGTTCCGGCGACCGGCTGCCGAGGACGACCGGATGGCCGGCGTCGGCCCAGCGCAGGGCGAGGCCGCTGCCCTGCTTGCCGGCGCCGCCGAGGACGGCGATCGTCGGGCGTTCAGGACTCGACGACGGCGGGTTTGGCGCGGATGGATTCGACATGGATCGGGATCTCCGGGGTTGGATGCCCGGCCACGGCCGGGCGAAGGGGCTTGTCGCGGCGGCGCGGCGGCGTCTGCACCAGCGGCGCCAGCGGCGCGGCGCCGAATGCGCGCGCGTGCCGTTCCGGCGCCACCTCGCCGTAAAGGGTGCTGCGCTGCCGCGGGACGCGGCCGGCGGACAGGATCAGCGCTTCCATCGCCTCGGGCGGCATCTCCTGTCCGTGCTGTGCGCCGGCGGCGCGCGAGATGCTCTCGTTCATCAGCGTGCCGCCGAGATCGTTGACGCCGCCATCGAGGCAGATGCGCGCGCCGGCCGGGCCGAGCTTGACCCACGACAGCTGGATGTTGCCGATCAGCGGATGCAGCACCAGCCGCGCGATCGCGTGCATCAGCCGCACCTCGCGGAAGGTCGGTCCCTTGCGCGTGCGCCCGCGCAGCGCGATCGGCGCCTCGCGGTGCACGAACGGCAGCGGCACGAACTCGGTGAAGCCGCCGGTGCGCGCCTGCAGCGCGCGCACGCGCAGCAGGTGGCGCGCCCAGTGCCGCGGTTGGTCGACGTGGCCGAACATGATGGTGGCGGTGGTGCGGAAGCCGACGCGGTGTGCGGTTTCGATGACCTCCAGCCACTGCGCCGTGTCGAGCTTGTCCGGGCACAGGACGTCGCGTACCTCGTCGTCGAGGATTTCGGCGGCGGTGCCGGGCAGGGTGTCGAGGCCGGCCTCCTTCAGCTGGCGCAGGAAGTCCTCGACCGGCAGGCCGAGCGTCGCCGCGCCCTGCGCCACCTCCAGCGGCGAGAACGCGTGGATGTGCAGGTCCGGCGCGGCGGCGCGGATCGCGCGGGCGAGGTTGAGGTAGGTCTGGCCGGTGTAGTGCGGGTGGATGCCGCCTTGCAGGCACACCTCGGTCGCACCGCGCGCCTGCGCTTCGAGGCTGCGCCGGATCACCTCGTCCAGGTCGAGGTCGTAGGGCTTGCCGCGCAGCACGTCGTCGGTGCTGCCCTTGGAGAAGGCGCAGAAGCCGCACTTGTAGCTGCAGATATTGGTGTAGTTGATGTTGCGGTTGACCACATAGGTCACCGTGTCGCCGCATCCGGCGTGGCGCAGCCGGTCGGCTTCGGCGCAGATGCGCTCCACGTCCACGTCGCGCGCCTCGAACAGTCGCACGATGGCGTCCTCGTCCAGCGCCTCGCCACCGCGTGCGCGCGCCAGCAGGGCTTCGATCGCCGGGTCCGGCGCCAATCCGGGTGCCGGTGCGCGCAGCTTCGGCACCAGGTCGGCGCCGGGGTTCCAGGCGTCGTCGCGCAGCCAGCCGTCGGCATCGCTGGCCTGCCGCACGCGCGGGGCCAGCGCGGGATCCTGCCAGCGCGCGCAGTCGTGGGCGAACGACGGGTAGACCGGCAGGCGTTCGACCAGGATGCGTCCCTCACCAGCGGTGGCCGCGCGCAGGCGTTCGATCTGCGGCCACGGTGCTTCCGGATTGACGTGGTCGAGCGTGACCGGCGAGATCCCGCCCCAGTCGTTGATGCCGGCGCCGAGCAGGCGCGGGAACACGTCGGGGCTGAGGTTGGGCGGCGCCTGCAGGTTCATCCCGGGGCCGAACACGATGCGCGCGACCGCCAAGGTCCACAGCAGTTCGTCGAGGTCGGGCTCCGGATGCCGCGCCATCGGCGTGCGCGGCTTGGCGCGGAAGTTCTGCACGATGATTTCCTGCAAGTGCCCGTACTGCGCGTGCAGGTCGCGCAGCGCGAACAGCGCGTCGATGCGCTCGTCGCGGGTCTCGCCGATGCCGATCAGGATGCCGCTGGTGAACGGCACCGCCAGTTCGCCGGCGAGCCGGATCGTCTCCAGCCGCTTCGCCGGCACCTTGTCCGGCGACAGGTAGTGCGGGCCGCCGCGTTCGCAAAGACGGTCGGCCGTGGCTTCGAGCATCAGCCCCTGCGACACCGAGACCCGGCGCAGCATCGCCATGTCCCCGTGGTCCATGGTGCCGGCGTTGACGTGCGGCAGCAGGCCGGTCTCGTCGACCACCCGCTCGCACATCGCCGCGAGGTAGGACAGGGTGCTGTCGTGGCCGAGGCGGGCCAGCTCCTCGCGCACGTGCGGGTAGCGCAGTTCCGGCTTCTCGCCGAGCGTGAACAGCGCCTCGACGCAGCCGGCGCGCTGGCCGGCACGGGCGATCGCCAGCACCTCGTCCGGCGTCAGGAAGGCCTTGTGGTCGCGACCGGGCGGGCGCGAGAAGGTGCAGTAGTGGCAGCGGTCCCGGCACAGCTGGGTCAGCGGGATGAAGACCTTGGGGGAGTAGCCCTGCAGGCGACCGTGGCCTTCGTCGCGCAGGCACGCGGCCTCGGTGAGCAGTCGCTCCTGCGGCGTGGCCAGCAGCCGCGCCTTGAGGCGCTCGTCGTTTTCGGTGCGGACGTCGATGTCGTACTGCATGATCGGTCTCCAACCCGCCGCCCGGCCGCCTTGGTCCCCCGCGCGGGGCGGTGGGTCCTACGGTACTGTCGCTGCGCCCGGTGGCGGGGTCACAGGGCTTCTGGGCGCGTGGTGGCGTCCATGCCGACGAACGAACCGGCGCCGGACCCGGTGCCGGGGATGGGCGCCGGCGCCTCGAGCATGGCGGCCAGGGTGTCCTCGAAATGCTCGATGGTGAGCGGCGACGACCACACCGGGTGCTCGCGGCGGGTGTCGGTCAGCGCCGCCTCGCGCATCGACAGCACCGCGCTCAGGTAGGCGCCCATGAACACGAAGCGCTGGTTCTTGGCCGCCGCCGGCATGTCCGGCATCAGCCGCCGCAGGTGCTCCAGGCAGCGCAGGTAGCCGGCGTTCCAGCGCCTCTCCAGCGAGTCCAGGAACAGGCTGCGGTGGGTCATGCCGAGCATGGTCACGAAGCGGATGTAGGTGTCCTCGCCCTCGCCGTCCTCCTCCATGTCGAGTGCGGAGGAGGTGAGGATCGAGACGACCTCGCGGATGTTGCGGGGGCCGCCTTCGGATTCGAGCTGATCGAGCGCATCCTGGCGGCGGCGGTCGATGAGCACCGCGCCGTCGCGCACGATCTCGCGCACCAACGCCTCTTTCGAGCCGAAGTGGTAGCCCACGGCGCCGTGGTTTTTCTGCCCGGCGGCCTTGGCAATCGTGCGCACGGTGACGCCGTCCACCCCGAATTCGGAGAACAGCCGCCGCGCCACGCGCTTGATGTAGGCGGCGGCCGATCCGTTCTGCTTGGAGCCTAATCTGACCATCAGTGCAAAAATACCATTGCGAAGTCGATCGAACGAGTGCATTATCCATCTGAATTAATCAGGATGCTACCCCGCTTGAGCCAGACCGCGCCACCTGTCGTCGACCTTGCCGTCCTGCGGGAATGGATGGACGGTCGTGGCTTGGGGTCCGGCCCCTTGGAGGCCGTGGAGCGCCTGGCTGGCGGCACCCAGAACATCCTGTTGCGCTTCTCCCGGGACGGCACCGGCTACGTGCTGCGGCGCCCGCCGCCGCACCTGCGCGACAGCTCCAACGAAGCCATGCGCCGCGAGGCGCGCGTGCTCGGGGCGCTGGCCGGCACCGACGTGCCCCATCCGCGCCTGATCGCGGCCTGCGACGATGAATCGGTGCTCGGCGCGGCCTTCTACCTGATGGAGCCGGTCGACGGCTTCAACCCGACCAGCGGCCTGCCCGAGCCGCACGCGGGCTCGGCACCCATACAGCACCGCATGGGCCTGGCGCTGGTGGAAGGCATCGCCCGGCTGGGCGCACTTGACCACCAGGCCCTGGGCCTGTCGGACTTCGGCAGGCCCGAGGGCTTCCTCGAGCGCCAGGTCGCGCGCTGGCGCCGGCAGCTCGAAAGCTACCAGGCCTTGCCGGGCTGGACCGGCGTGGCCGGCCTGCCCGGCGTGGAGCGCGTGGCGGCATGGCTCGAGTCCAATCGGCCGGTCGATTTCTCCCCCGGCATCCAGCACGGCGACTACCACCTGGCGAACGTGATGTATCGCCACGACGGCCCGGAGCTGGCGGCGATCATCGACTGGGAGCTGGCGACGATCGGCGACCCGCTGATCGACCTGGGTTGGCTGCTGGCGACCTGGCCCGATCCGGCCCACGGCATGACCTCCAGCGTCAGCCCGTGGATCGGCTTCCCGAGCGCAGACGAACTGGTCGCGCACTACCGGCAACGCAGCGCGCGCGACCTGTCGTCGATCGGTTGGTACCGGGTATTGGCCTGCTACAAGCTCGGCATCCTGCTGGAGGGCACCCACGCGCGTGCCTGTGCCGGCAAGGCACCGCGCGAAACCGGGGACCTCCTGCACGGGCGGGCGGTCCGATTGTTTGAACGTGCGCTGCGCTGGCTGGATGCGGACTGAGCACACTTCTCGAGGGTTGGTCGATGGAAGGCGTACACGCAGGGCTTGATTTCAGTGCCAGGAAGGTCCTGGTGGTCGGCGGATCGAGTGGCATCGGCAACGGCATCGCCCACGCCTTCCGCTCGCTCGGCGCGCAGGTGCACGTCTGGGGCACGCGCGCGACGGCAGCGGACTACGCCGACAGCGACGGCTCGGACCTCCAGGGCCTGGGCTACACCCAGGTCGACGTGTCGGACCCGGACGCGATCGCCGCCGCGCCGGCGCCGTTCGACGGGCTCGACGTGCTGGTGCTGTCGCAGGGCTCGGTGCTGTACAAGCGCCAGGAGTTCGAGCGCGCCGGCTGGGACAAGGTGATGGCGATCAACCTCGACAGCGTGATGCACTGTGCGCGCCGCTTCGAGGAGCAGCTCGAACGCAGTCGCGGCAGCGTGATCGTGGTCAGTTCGATCGCCGCCTACATGGCGACGCTCGGCACGCCCGCCTACGCCGCCTCCAAGGCCGGCGCGGTCAGCCTGACCGCGACCCTGGCCCAGGCCTGGGCGCCGCGCGGGATCCGTGTCAACGGCATCGCGCCGGGCATGGTGGAAACCAAGTTGACCAAGGTCACCACGGAGAACCCCCAGCGCCGCGAGCGCGCAATGTCGAAGATTCCGCTGAGCCGCTTCGGCCAGCCGCAGGACATGGCCGGGGTGGCGCTGTTCCTCGCCTCGCCGCTCTCGGCCTACGTAACCGGCCAGACCATCGTCGTCGACGGTGGCCTGACCCTCTGACCGGAACAGATCACCCTGTCCAGGAGATGCAGCGATGAATTTCGAATACTCCCCCAAGGTCAAGGACCTGATCGCACGGCTAGAAGCGTTCATGGACGAACACGTCTACCCGATCGAGAAGGAGCGCGAGCAGTGGCAGCACGACCAGGCGAACAGGTGGCAGCCGTGGCCGGGCGTGGAGAAGATCAAGCAGGCCGCGCGTGACGCGGGCCTGTGGAACCTGTTCCTGCCGCACGAATACGCGCCGTGGAGCCCCGGCCTGACCAACCTCGAATACGCGCCGCTGGCCGAGATCATGGGCCGGGTGATCGCAAGCGCCGAGTTCTTCAACTGCAACGCGCCGGACACCGGCAACATGGAGGTGCTGGCCAAGTACGGCACGCCCGCGCAGCAGGAGCAGTGGCTCAAGCCGCTGCTGGCCGGCACGATCCGCTCGGCCTATGTCATGACCGAGCCGCAGGTGGCCTCGTCGGACGCGACCAACATCGAGACCAGCATCGTCGCCGACGGCGATGACTACGTGATCAACGGGCGCAAGTGGTGGATCTCCGGCGCGATGGACCCGCGCTGCAAGCTGATGATCGTGTTCGGCAGGACGTTCGACGAAGGCCCGAGGCACGCGCGGCATTCGATGATCCTGGTGCCGGCGGACGCGGCGGGCGTGGAGATCGTGCGTCCGCTGAGCGTGTTCGGCCACTACCATTCGCCCGCCGGCCACGCCGAACTGCGCCTGGACAACGTGCGCGTGCCCAGGGAGAACATGGTGCTGGGCGAGGGGCGCGGTTTCGAGATCGCCCAGGGGCGCCTGGGCCCGGGCCGCATACACCACTGCATGCGTTCGATCGGCCAGGCACAGCGGATGCTCGAGTACATGGCGCACCGCACCGAGAACCGCGTGGCCTTCGGCCGCAAGCTGTCGCAGCAGAGCAGCATCCGCCAGGAGGTGGCGCGCTCGTTCTGCGAGATCGAGCAGGCGCGCCTGCTCACGCTCAAGGCGGCCGATGCGATGGACCGCTACGGCAACAAGGTCGCCAAGGACCTGATCGCCGCGATCAAGATAGTTGCGCCAGCGATGGCGCAGACCGTCGGCGACCGCGCGCTGCAGGTGCACGGCGGGATGGGCGTGAGCGGCGACACGCCGATCGCGGGCCTGTTCCTGACCAACCGCTACGTGCGCCTGACCGATGGCCCGGACGAAGTGCACATGGCGCAGCTGGGCAAGCTGAAGATCGAAGAGTACGCAGGCAAGCCGCTGCGCTGATCGTGTCCTGAACCAGTCGCGTTGGCGTGCGCGCCGACGCGGCTGCAGTCCTGGAGAGGGAAGAGATGTCCAGCGAAGCCAGTGTCGGGAAAATGAAGGTGTCCCCCGTGGGATTCCGCAGCTGGTGGATGGTCTGGGTACTGTTCTCCCTGTACGTGTTCTCCTGGCTCGATCGCCTGATCATCAGCATGCTTGTGGAGCCGATCAAGGCCGATCTGGGCATGAGCGACTTCCAGATGAGCCTGGTGCTCGGTCCGGCGTTCGCGATTGCCTATGCCCTGTTCGGCCTCCCCCTGGGCTGGGCCGTCGATCGCTACCCGCGGCGCTGGATCGTGTTCTTCGGGGTGTCGCTCTGGGGGCTGGCGACGGCGGCCTGCGGCCTGGCGCAATCGTTCGAGGAGTTGCTGCTGGCGC
The DNA here is from genome assembly GCA_035444805.1 of Luteimonas sp. GTDB lineage: Bacteria > Pseudomonadota > Gammaproteobacteria > Xanthomonadales > Xanthomonadaceae > Luteimonas. The sequence continues at coordinate 32,913 of DAOMPM010000011.1, forward strand.
GGGTCTTCGTGGGTGTCGGCGAGGCCTGCCTCATTCCCGCGGCGTACTCGCTGCTGGCCGACGAGTTTCCGCGCGACCGCCTGACGCTGGCCGCGTCGACCTTCCAGATGGGTGGCAAGGTCGGCTCCGCAGCAGCGTTCGGGCTGGGCGCGCTGGCGATTGCCTATGCCGATTCCCTTCACGCACGCGGCGTGAGTTGGCCGATCGTGGGCGATCCCGAGAGCTGGCAGCGGGTGATGATGATGGTCGGCCTGCCGGGCCTGGTGCTGGCCGGCCTGGTGTTCACGTTCCGTGAGCCGGCCCGCCGTGGCGTGCTCGCGGCCGCCAAGGGCGACAACGACAGCAAGGGTGCGTTGTATTCCTTCCTGCGCGCCAACTGGCGACTGATCGGCCTGATGATGGTCTGCTTCTCGGCGCTGGCGCTGATCGGCTACAGCCTGACCTCGTGGGTGCCGTCCTACATCACCCGTCGTTTCGGATGGGCACCGGCCCAGTACGGGCCGGCGCTGAGCGCCATGAACGTGATCTCGGCCATCTGGCTGGTGGTCAACGGGCGCCTGGTCGACCGCTTCTTCCGGCGCGGGATGAAGGATGCCCACATGCGCTTCTACAGCTGGCTGCTGATGCTGCTGGCGCCGGCGGTGTTGCTGCTGTTCGTGGTGTCCAACCCGTGGGTGTTCCTGGCGCTGTACTGCGTCGTGCAGTTCATCACCGTGCCGTTCATGGTCTACGTGTCGTCGATCATCGCGCTGATGGCGCCCAACATCATCCGCGGCCAGCTGATCGCGCTGTTCCTGTTCGTGTTCACGACCCTGGGCATGGGCGCCGGCCCGACCCTGGTCGGCGCGATCACCGATTTCGTGTTCGCCGACGAGCAACGCCTGGGCTCGTCGTTGATGATCGTGGTGGTGGGGTGTTTCGTCATCGCCCTGGTGGCGATGCGCATGTCGCTGCGCTACCTCGGCCCTTCGATCGTGCGGGCCGAGGCGGCCGGCCTGGGCGACAGCACCTGAGTCGTACCGGGCCGAAGCATCGAGACCGTTGGAGGCAACGAGCATGTCACTGGTTGTGGAAGGCTATTCCCCGGAACGTCTGCGCACTCTGGCGCTGGCCGATGAGCGCGTGCGCCTGGACTGGGCGGCGCTGGACCGGCTGCTCGACCGGGCCACGAACGCAATCCTGGCCCTGGACCTGGGCGAGCAGCGCCGCGTGGCGGTGTACTCGGGCAACTGCGCCGAGGCAGTCATCGCCTATGCGTCGTGCCTGCTCGCCGGTGCCTCCAGCGTGCCGGTCAACTACCACCTGACCGAAGACGAGCTGGTCTACATCCTGCAAGACTCGGGCGCGCGCGCGCTGCTGGTGGGCCCCGGGATGCAGGAGGTCGGACTGGCCGCGGCCAGGCGCTGCGGCATCGAGACCGTTGTGGGATGGCGGTGCCCGCCGACGCCCGGGCTGATCGCGTGGGAGGCGTGGCTGGAGGCGGCTTCGCCCGCGCCCCCGCCGGACGCGATGGTGCCGCTGCCGCACCTGCACTACACCTCCGGCACCACCGGCACGCCCAAGGCGACCGAAACCCCTCCGGCCTATTTCCCGCCGGCCGATACGGTCCGCGACTACGTCGCCGCGCAGCACGTGCGCTCGGCGGTGCTGCCGCAGGGGCCGGGCATCGTGGCCGGACCGCTCTACCACACCGGTCCACTGACCATGGTGCGGGCGATGCTGGGCGGCTGTCCGCTGGTCACGATGGACGCGTTCGACCCCGAGCGCGTGCTCCAGACCATCCAGGATGAGCGGATCGAGGCCACGGTCATGGTGCCAACGCACTTCCAGCGCCTGCTTTCGCTTCCGGCCGACGTGCGGGCGCGCTACGACGTCTCGTCGATGAAGCGCATGGCGCACACCGGCGCAGCCTGCCCGGCGGAGGTGAAGCGGCAGATGATCGAATGGTTCGGACCGGTGCTGGTCGAGGCCTACGGTGGCACCGAGTCGGGCACCACCAACATGATCACCTCGGAGGAGTGGCTGCGAAAGCCCGGATCGGTCGGGCGCGCGGTGGCGCCGTTCGAGATGGTGATCCTGTCGGACGATGGCCGGGAGCTGGGCCCGAACCAGACCGGGCAGGTGTACTTCCGCGACGCGACCGGGCGCGGCATCGTGTATCGCAACGACCCGGTCAAGACGGCCGAGGTGCACGCGGCGCCGGGCGTGTTCACGCTCGGCGAGGTTGGCCATGTCGACGACGAGGGTTACCTGTACATCACCGACCGCGCGTCGGACATGATCATCAGCGGTGGCGTGAACATCTATCCGGCCGAAGTCGAGCAGGTACTGCTACAGCATCCGCAGGTGGCCGATGCCGTCGTGATCGGCGTGCCGAACCGCGAGATGGGCGAGGAGGTCAAGGCGCTGGTGGTGCCCGCGGATCCCGGCGTGCCGGCGTCGGCGGAGGAGCTCAACGAGTTCTGCCGCCGCCACCTGGCTGGCTACAAGTGCCCGCGCTCCTACGAGTTCCACCAGGACATCGGACGCAATGCGATGGGCAAGATCAACAAGAAGGAGCTCAAGCGGCGCTACTGGCCGACGGAGCGGATGATCGGCGGGTAGCCGGCCGGGCCCGGCGACGGCGCGCGTGTTGACGGGCCGCGAAGAAACTGCACAATGGTGTAAAAAGTAGCGATCCTGCCGGCGACCCGTCGATGGCAGGAGCCCCGCGGGACCCTGCAACGGGATCTGGCGGGGGAGAACGCTTCCGGTGCCGGCGTCCGGCGGACTTCCGGGGCCGCACGAGGCCGCCCCCAGGGGCGACCAGAAGTATCGCCACGGCCGGCCTTGCGGCCGGCCAGCAAGAGGGAGTGCCAACGGATGTCTATCAATCTCAGCAAGTTGATCGGGGTGGGGTACGTGGCCGCCGCGATGCTCATCGTTTCGACCCTGAGCGGCTGCGCCGACAGGGCGGTCGCGCCGGACGCGGTCGCGCAGGCAGGTGCGGTGGAAGGCGCGAACTGGTCGTCGTTCGGCGGCGATTGGCGCGAGAACCACTACAGTCCGCTAGAGCAGATCAACGACGGCAATGTCTCGCGCCTGGGCCTGGCCTGGTCCTACGACCTGCCGGTGACCATGAACGGCCTGGGCACGCCGCTGGCCATCGACGGGATCCTGTACTTCCCGGTCGGCCACAGCGTCATCCACGCGATGGACGCGAGAACCGGCAAACTGCTCTGGAAGTACGACCCCGACGTCTATTCGGCCGCGCGCCACAAGCTGCGGGCTGGCTGGCCGATCCGCGGCGTGGGCTACTGGGAAGGGAAGATCTTCGCCGGCACCCTCGACGGCCGCCTGATCGCGCTCGACGCGAAGGACGGCAGCCTGCTCTGGACGGCGATGACCGTCGACCCGGACGACTACCGCTACATCACCGGTCCGCCGTGGGTCATGAACGGCAAGGTCATCATCGGCCACGGCGGCGCGGACTACTCCCCGGTCCGCGGCTACGTCACTGCCTACGACGCCGAGACCGGCGAGCAGGCGTGGCGCTTCTACACCGTTCCGGGCAACCCCGCTGACGGCTTCGAGAGCGAGGCCATGGAAATGGCGGCCAAGACCTGGACCGGCGAGTGGTGGAAATTCGGCGGTGGCGGCACCGTTTGGCACGCCATGGCCTACGACCAGAAGTACAACCGCATCTACCTGGGCACCGGCAATGCCTCGCCGTGGAACCAGAAGATCTTCAGCCCCGACGGCGGCGACAACCTGTTCCTGGCTTCCGTGGTCGCGCTCGATGCCGACACCGGTGAATACATCTGGCACTACCAGACCAACCCCGGCGAGACCTGGGACTACAACTCGAACATGGACATCGAGCTGGCCGAGCTGGAAATCGACGGCGAGCTGCGCGACGTGATCCTGCATGCGCCGAAGAACGGCTTCTTCTACGTGATCGACCGCAAGGACGGCAAGCTGATCTCGGCCGACCAGTTCGCGAACACCGTCACCTGGGCCGAGCGCATCGACATGGCAACCGGCCGTCCGGTCGAGAATCCCGACGCGCGCTATCGCGACGGCAAGGTGTGGATCGGCTGGCCGGGCCAGTGGGGCGCGCATCCGGTCGCGGCGATGTCCTTCAGCCGCAAGACCGGGTTGGTCTACATCCCGACGACCGAGTCTTACACCGTCTACTCCGATCCGCCGGACATCGAGGGGTGGACGCACCCGCCGGGCATGCGGGTGAGCTCGGGCATCGGGCCGACGCCGGCCAACATTCCGCCGCAGCCTCCGCCGAGCAGCTACCTGCAGGCGTGGGATCCGGTCGCCAAGCGCCGGGTATGGGAAGTGCCGCTGATCGGCATGCAGAACGGCGCGACCCTTGCGACCGGCGGCAATCTCGTGTTCCAGGGCCAGGTGACCGGCGAACTGTCTGCCTACGCCGCCGACACCGGCACCAAGCTCTGGTCGTTCGACGCGCAAGTGGGCGTCGCCGCGCAGCCGATCAGCTACCTGGTCGACGGCAAGCAGTACATCACCGTCCTCGCCGGATGGCGCGGCACTGGCCTCGGCGGCACGGGCAAGGAGTGGAACTACTACACGCAGAAGCGCCACGTGCTGACCTTCGTGCTCGACGGCGACCAGACGCTGCCGCCGTTCGAACACGTGGAGCCGCCGCTGCTCGACGATCCGAACCTGGTCATCGACGACGCCAAGGCCGAACTGGGTCGAGAGGTGTTCCATCGCAACTGCCACGTTTGCCACGGGCCGCGCCTGCTCTCGGGCGGTGCCGCGCCGGACATGCGTCGCGCGGGTACGCCGATGAGCGTCGAATCGCTGGCGGCCGTGCTCCAGCAGGGCGCGCTGGTGTCCAGGGGCATGCCGCAGTTCGAGGAAATGCCCGACGCCGAGGTCGAAGGCCTGGTGCACTACATCCGGCGCGGCGCACGCGAAGCGATCGCGGCCGAAGCCGCCAAGGCCGAAGCCGCCAAGGCAGCGGGCGACGGCGCGGACAGCACAAAATGAGCCGGCGGCCGGTCTGTGCGGCGAGTCACCGGGGCGCGCCAGCAAGGCTCGGGCGCGCCTACGGGCCGGTCCTCGCGGTCTTGGGCGCCCTGGCGATGCTGGGCTGTTCGGTTGGGCAGCCGGCGTCCGAGGCTGGGGCGGACGAGGGCCTGCGGATCGGGTCGACCGAGAACTGGTCCGGATACGGCGGAGACGTGTCCGAAAGCAGGTTCAGCCGGCTCGACCAGATCAACGACGGCAACGTCGAACGGCTCGGCCTGGCCTGGTCGTTCGACATCGACGCCCGGCCCAACGCATTCAGCGCGCCACTGGCGGTGGACGGCGTGCTGTACTTCGGCGTCGGTTACAGCGTCGTGCACGCACTCGACGCGCGCAGCGGCGAACTGCTCTGGAAATACGATCCCAAGGGCAACGAGGTCGCGGGCGAGCGCATGCGTGCGGCATGGGGGATCCGCGGCATCGCGTACGCCGACGGCCGCATCTACACCGGCGTCATCGACGGGCGCCTGATCGCCTTGGACGCGCGCACCGGCGAGGTGCTGTGGAGCGTGCAGACGCTGGAGGAGGACGACGGTCGCTACATCTCGGGCGCGCCTTGGGTGTTCAACGGCAAGGTGGCGATCGGGCATGGCGGCGCGGACTTCGCGCCGGTGCGCGGTTACGTCACGGTGTACGACGGCGCGACCGGCCAGCAGCTGTGGCGCTTCCACACCGTGCCCGGCAACCCGGAGGACGGGTTCGAGAACGGCGCGATGGCCATGGCCGCCGAGACCTGGAACGGCGAGTGGTGGAAGTTCGGTGGCGGCGGCACGGTCTGGAACGCCATGGCCTACGACCCGGAGTTCAACCGGCTCTACATCGGCACCGGCAACGGTGCGCCCTGGAACCAGAAGATCCGCAGCCCCGGCGGCGGCGACAACCTGTTCCTGTGCGCGGTGATCGCGCTCGACGCTGACACAGGCGAGTACGTCTGGCACTACCAGATCAATCCCGGCGAGACCTGGGACTACAACGCCGCGATGGACATGCATCTGGCCGAGCTGGAGATCGAAGGTCGGCCGCGCAAGGTGCTGATGACCGCGCCGAAGAACGGCTTCTTCTACGTGATCGACCGCGAGGACGGGCGCCTGATCTCGGCCGAGAAGTTCGTCGAGAACGTGACCTGGGCCGAACGCATCGACATCGCCAGCGGCCGGCCGGTCGAGAATCCCGAGGCGCGCTATCCGGACGGACGCGTCGCGGTGGTGTTTCCGTCGCCGGTCGGCGCGCACAGCGTGGAGGCCACTGCGTACAACCCCGGAACCGGGCTGGTGTACATCCCGGCGATCGAGCAGGGGCGGGTATACGTCGACCCGCCGGGCGACCTGAAAGACTGGCGCTTCACGCCCGGGCAGGTGATCAACACCGGCACCGGACGCGCGCCGCCCGACATCGTGCTGCCGCCCGGCAGCAACTCGCTGCTGGCCTGGGACCCGGTGGCGCAGAAGGCGGCGTGGTCGGTGCCGCTCACCGGCAGCAAGAACGGAGCGATCCTCACCACGGCCGGCAACCTCGTGTTCCAGGGCAACGTGGAGGGCGAGCTGGCCGCGTACGCCGCCGACAGCGGCCGCAAGCTCTGGTCGTTTGACGCCGGCAACGGCGTGATGGCGCAGCCGATCAGCTATGCGGTGGACGGCGTGCAGTACGTGACCGTGCTGTCGGGCTGGCGCACGAGCGGCCCTTCGGGCGCGGCCCACGACTGGGACTACTACGCGCAGCGCAGGCGGGCGCTGACGTTCCGGCTCGACGGCGCGGCGACGCTGCCGCCGGCCGATCGCACGCCGCTGCCCTTCATGGACAGTGGGGACTTCGTCGTGGACGAGGCCAAGGCCGCGCGCGGCGAGGCGCTCTACGCGCCGCGCTGCGGGGTCTGCCACGGTCCGGGCCTGCGCTCGGGCGGCGCGGCCCCGGACCTGCGCAAGGCCGGCATGCCGCTGGCCGTGGAGACCCTGCGCGCGGTGTTGCGCGACGGCGCGCTGGTGGTCAACGGCATGCCGGCCTACCCCGAGTTCGACGACGCGGACATCGAGGCGATCCAGCACTACATCCGCAAGAACGCGCGGCTGGCCCTGGCCGGGCAAGCCGCACAGCAGTAGCGCGCAACGTGCGCGCGCACCGATCCAGCGAGGACGCATGAAGATCAATGATGTGACCGATTACCAGGTCGAGGATGGTGTCGCCGTCATCACGATCGACTCGCCGCCGGTCAATGCGCTGTCGGCGGCGGTACGGGCGGGCGTGTACCGGGGCGTGGAGACTGCGCTGGCCGATGATGCGGCCGAGGCGATCGTGCTCATCTGCGCCGGCCGCACCTTCTTCGCCGGCGCGGACATCACCGAGTTCGGCAAGCCGCCGGTCGAGCCCATCCTGCGCCAGGTGCAGGACGTCATCGAGAACGCGGGCAAGCCAGTCATCGCAGCGATCCACGGCACCGCGCTCGGCGGCGGCCTGGAGGTGGCGCTGGTGGCACACTACCGCATCGCGGTGTCCTCGGCCCGGTGCGGGCTGCCCGAGGTCAACATCGGACTGCTCCCCGGCGCCGGCGGGACCCAGCGCCTGCCGCGCATCGTGGGCGTGGAAACGGCGCTGGACATGATCACCAGCGGACGCCACGTGCCGGCGACCGAGGCCCATGCGATGGGCCTGCTCGACGCGCTGGCCGGCGACGGCAGCCTGCGCGCTGACGCGATCGCCCTCGCGCGCTCGGTGGTGGACGAGAAGCGCCCGCTCAAGCGCGTGCGCGACCTCGATGCGAAGATCGAACAGGCGCGCGCGAACCCCGGTGTGGTCGACGCCTTCCGCAAGGCCAATGCGCGCCGCTTCCGCGGCTTCCTCGCGCCCGAGTACAACATCCGCTGCATCGAGGCGGCCCTGGCGCTGCCCTTCGACGAAGCGCTGAAGGAAGAGCGGCGCCTGTTCGACGAACTCATGGCCGGTCCCCAGTCCAGGGCGCAGCGCCACGTGTTCTTCGCCGAGCGCCAGGTCGCCAAGGTCGAGGGCGTGCCCGCGGACACCCGGCCGCGGCCGGTCGAGCGGGTGTCGGTGATCGGCGCGGGCACCATGGGCGGCGGCATCGCGATGGCCTTCCTCAATGCCGGGTTCTTCGTCACCCTGGTCGAGACTGGCCAGGAGGCGCTGGATCGCGGCATCGGCGTGATCCGCAAGAACTACGACGCCACCGCCGAGAAAGGCAGGCTGACCCGCGAGCAGGTGGAAGGACGCATGGCGCGCCTGCAGGGCACGATGGCGCTCGAGGATATTGCCGACAGCGACCTCGTCATCGAGGCGGTGTTCGAGCAGATGGACATCAAGCAGTCCCTGTTCGCCCGCATCGATGCCATCGCCAAGCCCGGCGCGATCCTGGCGAGCAATACTTCCTACCTGGACCTCGACGCCATCGCCGGTGCCACCTCGCGGCCGCAGGACGTGGTCGGCATGCACTTCTTCTCGCCAGCGCACATCATGCGGCTGCTGGAAATCGTGCGTGGCAAGGCGACCTCCAACGACGTGCTTGCCACCGCGATGGCGGTTGCCAAGCGGCTGAAGAAGGTTGGCGTGGTCGTCGGCAACTGCTTCGGCTTCGTCGGCAACCGCATGCACGTCCAGCGCCAACGAGAGGCCGAGAAGCTGATCCTGGAAGGCGCGATGCCGTGGCAGGTCGACAAGGTGCTGTACGACTTCGGCTTCCCGATGGGGCCGTTCCAGATGCGCGACATGGCCGGCATGGACGTGGGCTGGGATCCCGCGAAGTCGTCGTCGTCGACCGTGCGCGAGATCCTCAACGAGATGGGCCGGCGCGGGCAGAAGGCCGGCGCCGGCTACTACGACTACGACGAGCAGCGCCGGCCGACGCCATCGCCGGTGGCCGACAAGGTGATCCTCGACTTCGCCGAGCGCAAGGGCATCGTCCGCCGCGACGTGTCCGATGCGGAGATCCTCGAACGCTGCCTGTACGCGATGGTCAACGAGGCCGCCGACATCCTCGACGAAGGCATCGCCGCGCGCGCGTCCGACATCGACGTGGTCTGGGTGACCGGCTACGGCTGGCCGGCCTATCGCGGCGGCCCGATGTTCTGGGCCGAGCACGACGCGGGCCTCGCAGCTATCCTCGCGCGCGTGCGCGAACTGCATCCCGGCCACGGCGACGATTTCCGCCCGGCGCCCCTGCTTGAACGGCTGGTGGCGGAGGGGCGTGGCTTCGCCGACGCGGGGCGCGAATGAGCCACGTCAGGAGGTCGTGGACCTGGCGAGAAAAGTAGACCATAATGCAAAATCAGCCGCGGACGGGCGGATCTGCGCCCCGGCCGCGCCGATAGTCTTGGGAGGTGTGTGATGGCCGGGCCGTTGCAGGATCTGGTGGTGGTGGATGTGTCGCAGGTGCGTGCCGGCCTGATCACGGGCGTGCTGCTGGCCGATCACGGCGCGCAGGTCATCAAGATCGAGCCGCCGGGTGGGCACTACTATTCGCATGAGCTCAGCCGCAAGGGCTGGGACCGCGGCAAGTCGAGCATCGAGCTTGACCTCGATTCCGCGGCCGGCAGGAACGACCTCGCCGCGCTGCTGCGGACGGCTGACGTGCTGATCCATTCCTTTGATCCGGCCCAGGCGCGCCGCCGCGGGCTGGACCACGCCTCGCTGGCGGGGGCATGCCCGGCGCTGGTCGTGTGCGCACTGACCGCCTACGGCGCGGACACGCCGCTGGCCGATCGCCCGTATGGCGAATCGCTCGCCGCCGCGCGGCTCGGCGCGATGCTGGAGAAGCGCAGCCCCTTCCGCGACGGCCCGTTCTACCTCGGGCACCCCGCGCTGCACTACGGCCAGGCTTTTCTTGCCGTGATCAACATCACCGCGGCGCTGCGCGCCAGGCGCCACAACGGCAGCGGGCAGGAGGTCGAGGCTTCGCTGCTGGACTCGTTCCTCGCGCAGTCGCCGATGAACTGGTGGTCGCACCCGCAAAACCTGTCCTACATCAACCGCGAGAAGCAGGACCCCAGCCGCGGCGTCAACTTCGGGCACACGCGACTGGTGACCGGGCTGGTGCAGTGCGGCGACGGCGAGTACATGCAGATCCACACCGGCGGCCCCGGCGCGTTCAAGCGCACCATGGACCTGCTCGGCTTCGGCGACCGCGTGAGCGCGGTGGACGGGCCGGAGATGCTGGTGCCGCTGTCGGACGAGGAATACCAGATCGCGCGCGTCGAACTCTACGAGGCGATGAAGCAAAGGCCGCGCGAGCAATGGCTCAAGCTGTTCCAGGAGGCGGACATCGCCTGCCTGCCCGTGCTGCGGCCGGCACAGGCCCTGCTCGACGATCAGGTCGAGCACATGGGCCAGCGGATCGAGCTGCCCGACGCGGACTTCGGCACGATCCACCAGGCGGCACCAGCCGTGCGCTATTCGAGCATCGAAACGGTCGCGCCGGCACCGGCGCCGGTGGTCGGCCGCGACAATGCGCGCCTGGCCGATTTGACTGCGCGTCCGCGCCCGCAGCACGAGCGGCGCGGCGAAGGCGTGCGCTCGGCGCTGGAGGGCCTGCGCGTGCTGGACTTCAGCTCGTTCTTCGCCTGCGGCTACGCCGCGCGGATGATGTCCGACCTCGGCGCCGACGTGATCAAGGTCGAGACGCCGAGCGGCGACCAGATGCGTCCGCTGCCCGATCCGTTCGAGGCCTGCCAGCGTGGCAAGCGCGACATCGTGGTCAACCTCAAGACACCCGAGGGGCTGGAACTCGTGCACCGGCTGGTGGCCGACGCGGACGTGGTGATGCACAACTGGCGGCCGGGCAAGGCCGACAAGGCCGGGATCGGCTATGAGCAGCTGCGCCAGATCAATCCCCGGCTGATCTACGCCTATCTCCCCGGCTACGGTTCGACCGGGCCCAAGGCCAAGCTCAAGAGCTTCGCGCCGCTGATCAGCGGCTTCTGCGGGCTGCTGTACGAAGGCGGCGGTGACGGCAACCCGCCGGTGCCGAGCGTGTTCGGCAACGAGGACTACAACAACGGCTTCCTCGGCGCCTTCGGTGTGCTGGCCGCGCTCGAACACCGCGAGCGCACCGGCGAGGGCACCTACCTGGAGTGCCCCCAGGTCAACTCGAGCCTGTTCACGACCTCCGAGCACTTCCTCGACGCCAGTCGCGAGGTGGTCTGGAGTATGCGCATGGACCGCGGCCAGACCGGGTTCAGTGCGCTCGACCGGCTGTACCGCACCGGTGACGGCTGGATCTGCATCTGCTGCGAATCGGACGAGCGCTTCGCGCGCCTTGCCGAGGCGATCGGGCGGCCGGCGCTCGTGGACGAGGGACGCTGTCGCGACCACGCCTCGCGGCTTGCGCATCGCGAAGATCTCGGCGAAATCATCGGCGCGTGGTTCGCCGAGCGGGACACCGAGGCTGCGTTTGCGCACCTTGACGCCGCCGGCGTGGCCTGCGAGATCGCGCGCGAGGAACAGTGGCTGCCGGAATTCTTCAAGCAGGACTGGGCGCTCGCCTCCGGCCGCGCGCTGGAGCAGCCCGACTCCCTGCACGGTCCGATCCGCGAGATCGGCCTGTTCAACCGCCTGCACGGCACGCCGGGCGTGCGCAGGGGCGCCGCGCCCGGACTGGGCGAGCACACGCGCGAGGTGCTGCTCGAGCTCGGCTGCACCGACGCGCAGGTCGATGCATACGCGCAGTCGGGGGTCGTGAAGCTGGCGTGATCCTGCCGCGCCCAGGCCTTGGCGGCGCGGACATGCGGCGACGGTCGCTGCTGGCGGGACTTCCCGCGCTCGCGCTCGCCGCGGCGCTGCCCGCATGTGGCGGCCGCAATCGACCGGGGCTCGAAGGCGATGCCGGCCTGCCGGTGCCGCGGCCACTGTCGGATCTGCGCCTGCTGGCGGAGGGGCTGGCATCGCCCGAAGGCGTCGCCACGTTCCCGGACGGCCGCGTGGCGGTATCGGCGACCGGCGCGGCCTGCGTGCTGATCGAACCGGACGGGGCGCTGCGCCGCATCGGCCAGGCGCCCGCGCCTGCCGGCCTGACCATCGACCGCGAAGGCCGGGTGATCATTGCCAACTTCGGCCTGCTGCACGACACCGGCGGGCCGCTGCAGCGCCTGGACCTGGCGAGCGGACGGCTGGAGACGCTGGTCGATGCCGTCGACGGGCGCCGGCTGGTGGCGTCCAATGCGCCGGCGATCGGCCCCGACGGTGCGATCTACTGCACGCACTCCACCTGGAGCAATCCGTCGAACGTCGGCACCACCGAACCGACCGGCTTCGTCTACAGGGTGACGCGCGAGGGCGAGGTGTCGATCGTCGCCGACCGCATTCGCGGCGCCAACGGCTGCTGCTTCGACGCCGACTTCCGGCACCTGTTCGTGGCGCAGACGGCCGCCGGCAACGTGCTGCGCTACCGCCGGCAGCCAGGCGGCGGATACGCCGATCGCCAGGTGTGGGGCGGGCAGCTGGGCGAAGCCCCGGACAACATCACCGTGCCGGAGATCTTCGAGGCGATGGACGCCGCCGGGCGCAGCACGCTCGGGCACCCGGACGGCGTCGCGCTGGATGTGCGGGGCAACCTGTGGGTGACGCTGCCGTTCTCGAACCGGATCGTCGCGGTCAGTCCCGAAGGGCGGATCGCCGTGGTCATCGACGATCCCCATGCCGTGCACCTGCAGATGCCGACCAACCTGGCCTGGGGCGGCCGCAATCTACGGGATCTTTACATCGTCTCGCGCCGCAACGGCAGGGTGTACAGGCTGGACAACGCCGGCGAGGGGCTGGCCATGCCCCACTGGCGCTGACCGCAAAGGTGGCCGACAGCGCGTTCAGCGGCAGGATCGTCGAAGTCCGGCTGCGCTTGGACCAGGAGGAAAGCCGCCGCGCGAGGCGTGATGGCAGATGCCGGTCCGGAAGGTCTACTGCCCGTCGGACGTCCCGAGGCCGGCTTCCCATTCGACGGCCGTTGCCGGGAACCCGACTCCAGGGGGCGGTTCGCTGGTCAGTGTGGTTGCGGAGGAATGCAGGACGTCGCGGATCCTTGCCGGCAGCGGCAGGCATTGTCGATCCGCTTCGCTGTCGTTGTCCCAGCGGACGAGCGTGCTGATGAACATCATGTTGCACAGCATGATCCTCAGGCTGCGCAGCTGCGAGGATGGCTCGTCCACCAGCTGGTGCAGGTGCTCCATCACGCCGATCAGTCCCCGGGCATCCTTGACCGATCCGCTCCAGCGCTGCCGGTCCCTGGACCACACTCGCGTGGCGAACTGGAGCAGGAATCCCGCGTAGGGGTAACGGCCATCGTCGTCGATCAGTTCGAGATGCGGAAGGAACAGGATTCCGAGCAGGGCGGCCGCATCCCCGAGCAGGCCGTTCTCCTCGGCGAGCCTGAGCATGCGCAGGCGCAGGGGCTCCATCTGCTGTACTCGGCTGGAAAAGATCGCGTCCAGCAGGCCGTCCTTCGTGCCGAAGTGGTACTGGACGACGTTGTTGTTGGCGCAGTCGGCCGCCAGCGCGATCTCGCGCATCGACACGCCGTCGATGCTGCGCTGTGCAAACAGCGACTCGGCCGTGCGGATGATCCGCTCCGGCGCGCTGTCGCTGCCCCGTTTCCGGCCGCGTTCTCCCACCCGGGAAGAAGTCATTGCCGACGGATCGGTCGTTTGCACGTCTGATGGTGCAAGGTCATCGGTGCAGGGAGTCCAGACGACAGGCCCGGCAGGTTGCCGCGACACGCCGCAGTCGCTGGCCCAATCGTATAGCGACGCGCAGCCTCCGGCCCCCGCAGGGCATCCGGGTAGCGGTCCGCCAGAGTGCCCGGCGGCGTCAGGGAGTGCGGAGCACGGCCCGGCAGTGGGGCATGCGGGTCGCCTGGCGCGGCAAGGGAAACCGCAAGGCGCAATCCACCGCAGGGCGGTGTCCGGAGCGCGGAGAAAGACATTTGCAGGCCCGGGTAAGTCGACTGACTTACAAATGTAGCCGATAGGTGCTCCCTTGCGGGAAATACGGGACATTATCCCATTGACTTAAATTGCACTCTAGTATAATTTCCAAAAAATGCACGATGGGTGACATTTCGTTGGCGCGACGCCTGATGGCGCGTCAACGAAAACCCCGGATTGCCGATGTTGCGGAGGGCGGACGCCTTGCGTCCGTAGGTCATGTACCTTGGGAGAGTTGCAATGAAAAGCCGTACGTTCAAGAGAAATCGCCTGTCGCTGGCCTTGCTGGCGGGGCTGGCCGCCGCGGGGACGCTGTCCGTCGCCCAAGCGCAGGAGAGTGAGCCGACGGAGGCGCCCGAGGCGCAGTCGTCTGACGAGGTCCAGCAGCTCGACGCGGTCAGGGTCACCGCGCCGACCGGCTCGCGCATCGAGCGCATCGGCTACGACGCGCCGACGCCGGTGACCGTGGCGGCTGTGGACGAGCTGCTGCTGACCACGCCCACGAGCATTCCCGATGGCCTGAACAAGCTGCCGCAGTTCCAGAACTCCAGCAGCCCGGCGCGGTCGCAGCACAACTTCGCCAACACCGCCTCGCACGGCAACATCCTGAACCTGCGCGGCGTCGGCGGCGGCCGCTCCCTTATCCTGTTCGATGGCATTCGCGTGGCGCCAACTACCTACGTCGGCGAAGTCGACGTCGACGTGCTGCCGAGCGCACTAATGCAGCGGGTGGACGTGGTGACGGCCGGTGCGTCCGCGGCCTACGGCTCGGACGCGGTGGCCGGCGTGGTCAACTTCGTGCTCGACCGCAACTTCGTCGGCCTCAAGGGCTCGGCCCAGTATGGCGTCGCGGAGGAAGGCGACAACGCCAACCATCGCATCACCGCGGCCGGCGGCTGGAGCCTGCACGAGAACGGCGCCGGCCACCTGCTCGCCAGCGCCGAGTACAGCAGCAGCGACGGCATGCTGCGCAGCGACCGCGACATCTCCCTGCGCGGCTACAACTACGTCGGGCGGACGCCGGGCGGCGGTACGCCCGGCTCGGCGGCCAATCCCTACATCCTCGGCGAGAACATCACCCTGGTGCGCGCCACCGACGGTGGACTGATCCTCAACGGGGCGCTGCGGGGCATGCGCTTCCTCCCGGACGGCAGCCTGACGACGTTCGACCCCGGCACTCCGTCGGGGACCCCGGGCTTCAACTACGGCGGCGAAGGCTACAAGATCCCGCCGGACGTGTCGGCGGTGGCGCCGCAGGACTCCAAGCGCGCGTTCGTCCGGTACAGCTACGACTTCGAGTCGGGCGTGACCGCCTACGCGCAGGCCGCGTTCGCCCGCAACGAGCTGAACTACGCCTCGCTGGCGAACAGTCTTCAGGGCACGAACCCGGCCCTCATCGCCCTGGACAACCCCTACCTCAACATCACCCAGGCGCAGCGCGACGCGCTGGCCGCCGCCGGTGAAACACGCATCGTGGCCGACGTCTACAGCGCGTACGCGCCGAAGCCCCAGACCCACGAGCAAACCGACTACTGGACCGCCACCTTCGGCCTGGAGGGCATGTTCGGCAACACCTGGACCTGGAAGGCGGCCTACAACCGGGGCGACTCCGACCACCAAGTCGACCAGTCGGGCCTGTTCGAATGGTACAAGGCCTATGCGGCAGTCGACGCGGTCCGCGACACCAACGGCAACATCGTGTGCAGGAACACGCTGAGCCCCGATCCGCGGGTGCGCGAGCGCTTCGCGGGCTGCCAGCCGCTCAACGTGCTGGGCGACGGCGCGATGATGACCACGCCGGCCGGCTACGAGTACGCGACCGGCACGTCGAGCTACCGCGCCATATTCAAGCAGGAGATGGTTGCGGCCACGATCTCCGGCGAGTTGTTCCAGATGCCGGCCGGCCCGGTGGACGCGGCCTTCGGCGCCGAGTTCCGCAAGCAGGAGCTGGACATGACCAGCAACGCGAACCCGGCGCTGCTCGACACCCAGGCCGAGCGCGACGCGCACTTCTTCGGCGTCACAGTGCCCAGTTCGGCCCTGTTCTTCTGGCTGAACAACGTCGGCGTCGCCGAGGGCACGGTGGAGGTCATGGAAGCCTTTGCCGAGTTCAACTTCCCCCTGCTCCGCGACGTCCCGGGGGCGCGCGCGCTGGACGTGAACATGGCGGCGCGTGCGACCGACTACAGCACCAGCGGACTGGTGAAGACCTGGAAGCTCGGCAGCACCTGGCGCCCGGTCGATGACCTGCTGCTGCGCGCGACGATCTCCCGCGACATCCGCGCCCCCACCCTGTTCAACCTGTTCGCCGGCGACCAGAGTTCGATCGGTACGCTGGTCGATCCGGTCAGCGGGGTCAACGCCAACATCGTGCTGATCACCGGCGGCAACCGGAACCTGAAGCCGGAGGAGTCGAAGACCTTCACCGCCGGCGCGGTGTTCTCGCCGTCGGCACTGCCCGGCTTCACGCTGGCGGTGGACTACTACAAGCTGACGATCGACGGCGCCATCGGTTCGCTGGGCACGGTGCAGATCGTGCAGAACTGCTTTGCCAGCGGTGGCACCTCGCCCGAGTGCGCGCTGATCACGCGACCGTCGCCGAACGAGTTCCCGAGCTCGGTGCGCAACGCGCCGGCGAACATCGCCTTCCTCGAGACCGCCGGCGTCGATATCGACGCGGCCTATGCGTTCGGGGTCGGCCCCGGGACCCTGTCCATGCGCCTGTACGCCAACTGGCTGGACACCTTCAAGACGCAGCAGAGCGCGACCGCACAGGTCAACGAGTACGCGGGCACCGCGCAGAACTCCACCCAGCCGATCATGCGGCCGAAGTGGCGCGGTTCGCTGAACCTGCGTTACGACATCGGCAACTTCACGGCCTCGGTGGCGCAGCAGTACATCGGCAAGTTCAGGCTCGGCTCCCAGGAGCCGAACCAGATCTACGCCGAGCCTGACTTCGGTAGCGTCTCCTACACCGACTTGACGCTCAACTATCGTTTCGAGCGCGGCTTCGAGACCTTCCTGACCGTCAACAACCTGTTCGACCGCGATCCGCCGCTCATCCCGGGCAATACGCCGGGCGTCAACCTGCCCACGATCATCTCGACCTTCGACACCATCGGTCGTGCCTACACCGCGGGCGTGCGCTTCAACTTCTAGTGCGGAAGACGGGAGCCCCGGTACCAGGGGCTCCCTTCCGGCCGATGCGCCGGAGTGGCGGCGACGCACGGATGGACGCACCCGGCCCGGGGCAGGAAAGTGAGTGGTCCTTGAAGGGAAGGGTCGAATGCACCAGCGAGCCGTGGGTCTGGCGCTTGTCCTGCTGCTGTGTGCTGCCGTCGCGCGCGCCTCGGACGATGTCGTGGTCGACATCGATCCCGGTCGCGTGCGCGGTGCCGCGCTCGACGGAGGCGTCGCGGCCTTTCGCGGCATTCCGTACGCGGCCCCGCCGGTCGGTGAACTGCGCTGGCGCCCCACGCAGCCGGTCGAACCGTGGGCGGGCGTGCGCGACGCCAAGGCCTTTGGGCCGGACTGCCCGCAGCCGGTCCACGAGGGCAGGATGTCGCATCCACAGAGTGAGGACTGCCTGACGCTCAACGTGATCACGCCGGATGCCGGAGCCAAGGGGCTGCCGGTCCTGGTGTCGATCCATGGCGGTGCATTCTTCTCCGGCTCCGGTCGCTATCTCGCGGAAGCGGACGCCCAGCCGATCGTGCGCGAAGGCATTGTGCTGGTTTCGCCCAACTACCGGCTGGGCCGGCTCGGGTTCTTCGCCCATCCCGAGTTGACCCGGCGCAGCCGCGAGCGCGGCGACGACCTCGCCAACTACTGGCTGATGGACCAGATCGCGGCGCTGCAGTGGGTGCGGCGCAACATCCATGTGTTCGGCGGGGATCCGGAGAACGTGACGATCCTGGGCTGCTCGGCCGGTGGATCGAGCATCAACGCGCTGATGGCCGCGCCCGACGCCGGCAGACTGTTCGCGCGTGCCAGCGCACGCTCGGGCGGCGGCTTCTTCAACGCCACCCGCCCGCTCGATGTCGCCCAGGACCAGGGGCGCGAGTACGCCGCGCGCAGTGGAGATGGTGACGTTGACGGCGCTGAGGCGCTGGACCGGCTGCTGGCGATGGGCGCGCAGGAGATCCTCGCCCTCGAATCCGGGCCGCCGAACTTCGGGGCGGTGGTCGATGGCAGGCTGTTGCACGAACCGACGTCGGCGTCCTTTGCCAACGCGCGCGCCGCGCAGGTGCCGTACATGGTCGGCTCCACCAGCGACGAGGCCAGCGTGTTCGGGCTGATGGGATTCGACCGCAAGGTGCTCGCCGAGCGCTTCGGTGTCGACCTCGACGCGCTGCGGCGCCACTACGGTGACGCCTCGCGGATCGACGAGGCTGAACTGCTGCGGCAGGTACAGACCGATTTCATCTTCACCTCGGCCAGCCTGGGCATGGCGACGCTGGCGGCCGCGGCCGGATCGCCCACCTACGCCTACCACTTCGACTACGTGCGCGAATCGGAAGCCGCCGCGGCGAAGGGAGCGGCGCATTGCGCGGACATGCCCTACAGCTTCGGCCTGGTGGACACGCCTGCGGCGGACGATGCGCGCATATCCGCGATGATGCAGGACTACCTGGTGTCCTTCGTCCGCGACGGCGATCCGAACGTCGCCGGGCGGCCGCCGTGGCCGCGCTTCGGAACCGTCAGCCCCGCCACGTTGGTGATCGGCGCGGCGACGCAGGCGGTGCCGGAATTCCGCGCCCGACAGCTCGCGCCCTGGTACCGGCGCTGGGAGCGCGAGAGCGGGGAGGCGCTTCCGCGCCATTGACACACGGCCGCAACGTGGCGACACCATGCATGGTGTCGCCGATGACGGCCGATGCCCGGGACCAGTGACACACGTGATGGATGCCGCACCGCGGACGCGCCATCGCGATGCGCGCGAGAAATCGCTGTGCCGTTTGTTTAAAAGTGCACTTATGTATAATATTGTGCCTTGGAACTGCAAGCCGGACCCATGCGTGGCGATCTTCCCGCCCGCGCCTGCGCCCGACGGGAGAGAGGTGGTGAACCCTGATCCTGATTGCGCACGACGCGCGCGGACACCTGTGCTCACCCTGCTCGAAGGCGGACATGTGTCCGACGCGCCGCCGCAGCGCATGCGGGCGCACCTGCGGAGCCGACTGTTCCATGGCGGCGATTACGACGACATGCACGACCTGGTCCGGCACCATGCCAGCCATCCCTGAAGCGCTGGCCCATCCCCGGCCCGCCCATGGGCTTTGGCGCGCTGCCGCGGCGACGCAGCGGCGGATGCCGCTGCAGCCCGGGACGCCCGACTGGTTCAACCAAGCCATCGACTGCGCGCACGGGTCGGGCGAAGTGGAGGTCGATGGGACCGGGATCGAGACGATTGTCTGGGGTGAACGCGGGCATCCGGGACTGTTGTTCGTGCACGGCATGATGGCCCATGCGCGCTGGTGGGATTTCATCGCGCCCTTTTTCGCCGACCGGTTCCGCTGCGCGTCGCTGTCGTTCTCGGGCATGGGGCGCTCGGGCTGGCGCGAGCGCTACTCGGTTGCGACCTACGTGGAGGAACTGGCCGCGGTCATGGAGGTCGCGGGACTGTACGAGGGCGGCGTCCCGCCGATCATCGTCGCCCATTCCTTCGGCACGTTCCCGGCGCGCCGTTTCGCCGAGTCGCGGGGGCGCGAGCTGGGCGGCGTGGTGCTGGTCGATGGACCGCTGCGTGAAACGACCCGCTATGCGCCGTCGCCACCCCGCCTGTACAGCCTCAAGCCCTATCCGACGATCGAACAGGCCGTGGTCGCGTTCCGCCTGATGCCCGAGCAACCCTGTGCCAATCCCTGGCTGGTCGCGCACGTTGCCGCGGAGGGACTGCGCAAGGAGGGCGAGCATTGGTTCCGTAGCTTCGATCCGGAGCTGCGGGCGAAGATGGCCGCGCACGACTACCACGCCGGTCTCGCCGCCACGCAGTGCCCGATGGCGTTCGTGTGGGGCGAGCGTTCGCGCCTGAACACCGCCGAGGCGCAGCGTGCGATCGATGCCACGTTCCCGGACGCGCCGAGGATCGAGATCCCCGACGCCGCCCACCACGTCATGCTGGACCAGCCGCTGGCGCTCGTTGCTGCCCTGCGTGGGCTGCTGACGGGCTGGCCCCGCGTTTCCCCCACCCTGGAGGAGCAAATCCGATGACCCCCGAAGAGTTGCTGACCACCTACGGCCCGCGCGAGTCGATGGAGT
>DAOMPM010000012.1:0-52152 GCA_035444805.1 Luteimonas sp.
GACTCCCTCAGCTGTAAACCGAAACCCCGTTTACACAGAATTCTGCACACCCTCGGGTCTCCATCACTCCCCAAGCGTCCCAGCTTCCCTTTACATCGGCTGACGGAGCCTTCACCCCTAGCGCATGTCGCAGTGCTCGCGACATGCTGACACTGCTGGGCTCCTCGAAACTGAGGTAATAGCCAAGTACGTAGCGGCTGTATTCGTCGATGACGATCGTGAGCCAAGGCCGGCCTAGCGGGAGGCGAGTCCGTTGGTCCACCACGAATACGTCCATACGAGAGTGGTCCATGCTCACCCGCGCCAAGGGATGCGCAGTCTGAACGCCACTCCCAGCGACCCGAAACTTTAGGTCTGCTGCTCTTTGTCCGTACCGCGCCCGATATACGTCATACGGAGCGATATCTCGGATTCGCCTTTTCAGGTAACTGTATGACGGTGGGCATAGCCGCTCGGAAGCAAGGCGCGTCGTATTGCGCATAGCGACCAGTCCCTTGAGTTCCTTGCGAAGCGCCTTGATCGATGGCCGCTCCTCCGTCAGGTATCGGGTCGAAATCAGGTCATCGACCATGGTCTGGACGATCGGGTCCACTCGCTCGCTGTCATTGCCTTTATCGTGGTGACGGTCGACCAGGACCCGGATATCGCGGCCAGCGTTCTTGTACAGTTGAATCCAGCGCGCCACAGTGGTGAAATGCGGCGGCTTGATCAAGGCGCGCGCTTTTCTCCAGATGCGCTTGTCGGAGCTGATCTTCTCGATAGCCGGCGTCATCACGCTGCCGGTTCGAGGCAGCTTTTCCAGTTGTTCGATATAAACAAGCTTGGTCCTAGCTTGGTTTTGCTGCTCTTCCGTATAGCTCTGCAGAAAGGCGTCGGCATGGGCACGATCGATCGCGTTGAGCAGGGTGGTCTCATCGGTCGGTTGCGCACGATCCCCTAGAATGAGATCGCCTGTTCGCCAACCTTCCAGCAACTCAGCAGTTCGTCGTTCGTAGATCCGACCCGTGGCCAGCTCTTCGATCGCCACTACACCATTTCCAAGATCACGGAAAATTCTGTGGGCTGCGTTATTGATCGTTAGGCGTTGGCCTACGCGCAAGGCGCCGCTTACCATGACACACCCTGTCCTTGGCCTTTGTCCTCTATCGGCCAAACCATGGATTCGCCCGTCAGCGGCGCATTCTTCTCTACCATTGCTCGACCACGAACTACCAATTGGGCGATGCAGATGGCATTCAAACTGTCTGGCAGATGCCAACCGAAGGCTGAGAGCGGCAGATTGCCGGCCTGACGCAACACATCGTACGCCTGCAGCAAATGTTCATCGCTCGCTGGATGTCGTGCACGACGCAGGAGGCGAAGCGCGTTCTGGACAGCATCACCCTGCCGAATATGCATTTCCGTCAGGAGCCGGTACTCGACACCTAGCCGTGCGAGAGCGCCTTCCATCCAACGCGTTCGCTCTCTGACTTCATCATCCACATCCTTCTCATATTTCACCTCAATAACAATGAGCTGGTCCCCGGAAAGCAAAACAAAATCCGGTATGTGGCTCCGCCAAACCCCATCCATCAGGTAATGAATCCGGACAGGCTGCTCCGCGTACGATGTCACGCCCGGATTGCTGTCGAGACGCAAGACAACATCACTTTCCAAGATCGACTCGCATTGCACGACCCGAGCGAGCTTGATAGAGGTCATCTTGAAGACGGCCCGCTGCGTCGCCCGAGAGACCAGGTTCCTTATCCGAACGACGTCTTCCGGTGGTAGTTCGACGCGCAGATCAGAAGCACTTACTGCGTTACTCGCCAGGATGTGCAACGAGCGCCGGAGCTGCATGTCAGCTGGCGTAAGTGCGGATGGACTAGCCTGACGCTTGCGTCGGCGATGGGATTGGTTCTCTCGCCGCGGCAAAAGTTGCATGGTTGAAGTAGTCATGGACAAAAGCCTCCCGTGGCCTCTTCAATGACGGAGGCGACGTATCAGTTATGGGATTGGGCACCGCGATTGCGGAACCCATCGACTCGCGCAGGACAAGGCCACCGATTGATTCGAAAAACCTTCCTGCTAAACTGGGAGGCACTGAGGTAGATCAGTTTCAGCGCCTCAACGGACGGCCCGGGCCACTACCCCGGGCCGTCTGCATTTCCAGTTCCCTGCGTTGCGCTGGGCACTAGGTCTTCATGGGATGACGCCTCCTATTGGGGTGATGGCTTGCTAGGTACTCGGCAAGCTCGTCGGACCGCGCATATACCCCCCTCGCTTGCCCGGGAATCGGATACAGGGGTAGTGCCACCCGCTTCGTCTGCCTAGCGCGCTGAAAGGCACGCTCGCTGGCAAAGCCCAGGGCCTTCCAGAGCGCAGGACCCTTGATGTGAACCACCGAAACAGCGGTGGCGGGCGATTTACAGCGCATACGGGTGTCGGATGGATGGCTAATTGGCCCATTTCAGCGACCCTGCTTGGCGGGCACAACCCGGGCATAATTCCGCCATTTCCCACTCCATGGATATCGCATGCGGCCGGCTGACGATCTGGCAATCCGTGCCAGGAACTGGTTCTGGTACTGGCGCGTCCGCAACATCTCTGGACTGTCGAACGACCAACTGGACCGCAAGTGTTTTGGCGACGTGGCTCGCAAGCGACATTTCGAGCGACTGCAGCAAACGGCTGCATCCCCGGATGAATTCGCCCTGATAAATGGGCAGACCTTGTTGGAGATTGTCGATCACTGGGATGCCCCTGACGGAGAGGACGGCCCTTATGCCTCCGCTACGAAGGCTTTCCAGTCCCAGGCATGGACCTATCTCTCCACTCGTGACCTGGCACCAAACGTCTATTCCGACTTCGTCCAGAAATACGTCCAAGAGAAGGGGTGGATTCGTGCCCGCGCCAACGAACTGCCTTTGTACATCACCTTCCTGGGGCAATCGGAACCCGCCATACAACCAGGGGTGTCAACCGCCTACAGCGCGATGCTGCACAAGCTAGTCAATGAAGCAACACCTGAAGAGTTTGCCGTTCTAATTGCATTATTTCGCGAAGCGATTCATGGCGTTCTGCTTGAGCAAGCCATCGCGATCAAATCGGCACTAACCAGCTGCTTGTCCTTGATGTGCAGGCGCTACAGCATGCCGGATGAGTTCATGCGCCTGCTATGGATACTGGTCGATGACCGCGTTTTCTCAAACCGTTGGCTGACAGAGGCTGATTGGCGTCAACACGCCGGGACCCATCGCAAGAACAAGCTCAGTTCGCGTGAGCGGATGAAGGAATTCCGGGCATGGGTCAATTGGTACGTGAACTCAGCCCGCGCAATCCACCAGGCGGGTTATGGATCATTCCCGATCGTACCCACGTCACCGCGCATCGACTGGCTTCTGAGCAATCGCGATCTGCTAATGACGGCGCAAAAGGAGATTTTGCGACTGAGAAATGAGCATTGGATGCTCGAGGATTCCTCCTCCGCTTTGTCCCGCTCGTATGCGGAGGACGCGCAGATCGAAGCAAATCGAATCCTCAAACAGCACACGCCACCAGATGTCGAGTCGGCACGCTTCTATGTTTCGTGTCCACCTGTAGAGATGGGTAACTTGCCCCGACCTTACTAAGGCTTCTTCTAGTCGGGCAGAAAAAAGAAAGGGGCTCATGAGAGCCCCCAGGTAGAGTGAAAGTGGTGAAGTGGCGCGTTATGGGTGCCACAGTAGAGCTTTATGGTTATCCAACTAGCGCCTTATGGGTAACCGCACATTACGGCGATCAAACGAGGCGTTGTGGTCTCGTCACCCGCACTTGCTGTACCCACAATTCAAACAAGTCGCACACCCATCCATCAGCACCAGCGCCTTGGTGTTGCACTTGTGGCACATGCTCGCGGACGGCGGGAAACTCGCGCCGTCGCCGGTGACTTCGATGTATTCGACCGGTTCGGGGTAGCCGGGGTCTTCGGGGGTGGCGTCTACGTCAGAGTTTTTTTTTGAGCGCTGTTCGTAGGCGCGGCGCTTTTCGGCGATCAGGGCCTTCTGCGCGGGGCTCATCTCGGGGTCGTGGAGCATGCCGATGGACTTGAGGTGGTCCTCGACGATGCTGCCCAGTTCGGCCACCAGCGAGGGCATGTACACGCCGCCGGCCTTGAAGTAGCCGCCCTTGGGGTCGAACACGGCCTTCATTTCCTCGACCAGGAAGGTCACGTCGCCGCCCTTGCGGAACACGGCGGACATGATGCGGGTGAGGGCGACGATCCACTGGAAGTGGTCCATCGACTTGGAGTTGATGAAGATCTCGAACGGGCGGCGGTGCTCGTGCTCGTTGCCGGCGTTGAGCACGATGTCGTTGATGGTCACGTACATGGCGTGCTCCACCAGCGGCGACTTGATCTTGTAGGTGCTACCGATCAGCACTTCCGGGCGCTCGATGCGCTCGTGCATCTGGATCACGTCGGCCTTGGGGAGTTCCGCCTCCACCGTCTCGCGCGGGACGGAGGCGACGGCGATGGCCTTCTCCTTGTCCTCGGGGGTGACGACGGCGTATCCGGTGATTTTCTTGCTGATCTTGACGGCCATTGCGTGGGTCCTGCGGATGCGGTGGTGCTGGTCTGGAATGGGGCCTCCCGGGGGAGGGGGCCGCCGCGCCCGGGGGGCGCGGCGGCGGGTGTTGCCTACTTCTTGTTCGCGGTCTTGCTTACCGGCGCCTGCCGCCGGCCTTCTTCACCGGCGCTTTCTTCACCGGCGCCTTCTTGGCGGCGGCCTTCTTCGCGGGTGCCTTCTTTGCAGCCGCCTTCTTCACCGGCGCCTTCTTCGTGGCGGCCTTCTTCGCCGGCGCCTTCTTGGCAGCAGCCTTCTTCTTCGGTGCGGCCTTCTTGGCGGTCGTCTTGGTCGCCTTCTTCTTCAGCGCGGCGACTTCCTTCTTGCCCGCGGCGCTGGCGGCGGCCAGGGACTTCTTGGCGGCGGCGACCTGCTTGTTGACGGCCTTCTTCGCCTTGGTGGCGGTCTTGGCGACGGCCTTTTCAGCCTTCGCCGCGCTCTTCTTGGCCGCCTTGACGGCGCTGTCTGCCTTCTTCGCGACTTTCTTGCCGATGTCCTTCGCCGTGCCGGCGACGGCTTCGGCGGCGTGGGTCAGGGTCTCCGCGACCCCATTGCCGTTACTCATGGGTGTGTCCTCGTCGGTTTGCTTTTCTACGGTAGTCGGGTTACGGGCAAGCGCCCGTGGGCGAAATGTAGCGCGAAGCGCGCGCTACGCAAGCAATACCGCGAGGGCTGCCCCCTCCGCTCCTCCCGTGAAGGGCGTAATGCCCGCGGGCGGGGGAGGGGAGTGCGGCGGGGAGCGTCGCGGGTGACGGCGCTGGTCCGGTCCTGGACCTCAGAACTTTCCGTAATACCCCTCTTTCAGTGCGTCGAACAGGTTGGCGGCGCTGTGGGTCTCGCCGTCGTACTCGATCTGTTCGTTGCCCTTGACCTCGAGCACGCTGCCGTCCTCGAGCTCGAAGCGGTAGGTGGTGTTCTCCAGGTCGGCTTCCTTGACCAGCACGCCCTGGAAGGCGGCGGGGTTGAAGCGGAAGGTGGTGCAGCCCTTCAGCCCCTGCTCGTAGGCGTAGCGGTAGATGTCCTTGAAGTCCTCGTAGGGGTAGTCGGTCGGGACGTTCGCGGTCTTGGAGATGGACGAGTCCACCCACTTCTGCGCGGCGGCCTGGACGTCGACATGCTCCTTCGGGCTGATGTCGTCGGCGGAGATGAAGTAGTCGGGCAGCTTCGCCTCGGCCTCCTCCGAGAACGGCATGGCCTTGGCGTTGACCAGTTCGCGGTAGGCCAGCAGCTCGTAGGACCAGACGTCGACCTTTTCCTTGGTCTTGCGGCCTTCGCGGATCACATTGCGGCTGTAGTGGTGGGCGAAGGACGGCTCGATGCCGTTGGAGGCGTTGTTGGCCAAGCTCAGCGAGATGGTGCCGGTGGGCGCGATCGAGCTGTGGTGGGTGAAGCGGGCGCCGGTTTCGGCGAGGTTGTCGACCAGCTCCGGGGCGACCTCGGCCACCTTCTGCATGTAGCGGCTGTAGCGGGCGTGCAGCACCTTGCCGGGGATCTCCTGGCCGACCTTCCAGCCGTCGGCGGCCATCTCCGGGCGCTGGCGCAGCATGGCGGCGGTGACGGTGAAGCGCTCCTCCATGATCGGCGCCGGGCCCTTCTCCTGGGCCAGCGCCAGGCCCATCTCCCAGCCGGCGACGGCCATCTCGCGGGCGATGCGCTCGGTGAACTCGCAAGACGCCTTCGAGCCGTACTTCATCTTCAGCATGGTCACCGTGGAGCCCAGGCCGAGGAAGCCCATGCCGTGGCGGCGCTTGCGCATGATCTCCGCCTGCTGCTGCGGCAGCGGCAGGCCGTTGACCTCGACCACGTTGTCGAGCATGCGGGTGAACACGCGCACGACTTCCTTGTATTCCTCCCAGTCGAAGCTCGCCTTGTCGGTGAACGGGTCGCGCACGAACTTGGTCAGGTTGACCGAGCCCAGCAGGCAGGCGCCGTAGGGCGGCAGCGGCTGCTCGCCGCAGGGATTGGTGGCGCGGATGTTCTCGCACCACCAGTTGTTGTTCATCTCGTTGACCTTGTCGATCAGGATGAAGCCCGGCTCGGCGTAGTCGTAGGTGGAGACCATGATCATGTCCCACAGGTGCCGGGCCTTGATGTGGCCGTAGACCTTGCAGGCGACCAGGCCGTCGTCGCGGCTGACGTAGCCGTCGCTGTGCGGCCAGTCGCGCCAGACCACCTGCTCGGCATTGCCCAGGTCGATGTCGTCGACTTCCTTCTCGCTGACCGGGAACACCAGCGGCCAGTCGCCGTCGTCCTCCACCGCCTGCATGAAGCCGTCGGTGATCAGCAAGCTGAGGTTGAACTGGCGCAGGCGGCCGTCCTCGCGCTTGGCGCGGATGAAGTCCTTCACGTCCGGATGCGAGACGTCGAAGGTGCCCATCTGCGCGCCGCGGCGGCCGCCGGCCGAGGACACGGTGAAGCACATCTTGTCGTAGATATCCATGAACGACATCGGGCCGGAGGTGTAGGCACCGGCGCCGGCGACGAAGGCGCCGCGCGGGCGCAGGGTGCTGAACTCGTAGCCGATGCCGCAGCCGGCCTTGAGCGTCAGCCCGGCCTCGTGGACCTTGTCGAGGATGCCGTCCATCGAGTCGGTGATCGTGCCCGAGACGGTGCAGTTGATCGTGCTGGTGGCCGGCTTGTGCTCGAGCGCACCGGCGTTGGAGGTGATGCGGCCGGCGGGGATCGCCCCGCGGCGCAGCGCCCACAGGAAGCGGTCGTTCCAGTACTTCTGCTTCTCCGCGCCGGACTCGGCCTCGGCCAGTGCCTTGGCCACGCGCTGGTAGGTGCCGTCGATGTCGGGATCGACCGGCACGCCGTGCTTGGTCTTCAGCCGGTACTTCTTGTCCCAGATGTCCTGCGAGGCGGGCTGCATCGGGATCTCCCGTTCTCCCTGCGTCTTCACTGCCTCCAGACGAACCGTGCTCATGCCTGTGCTGTCTCCTTGTTGCCGGCCGGGATGCGTGCCCCGCCTTGTTGTTCTGTTGGAAGCCGCCGCGCCCGGAGACGCCGACGGCGAAGCCCGGCGATCAGCGCCGCGCCCCTGGCGAAAGTGTGTGCTTTGTCGCGTTATCGTCCTGCAGACCCATTCCGTGGCCCCCCTGTGGCGCCGCGGTGCAGATGAAGCGGTTTTTTCGGGAAAACCCCAGTAGTTGGGATTCAGTCCGGCCCGCGACCCCAAGATGTTGTGGCGAGCGTCGGCCAAGCTACGCCCGCAAACAGGCGAAGTCAACAGCCGTCTGGCGCCTCGTCGGCAAATCCGTGGCCGGCCACGGAAACGGATGGCCGGAGCCGCCTCCGCCCGGATCCAGAGGGGCCCGCGCGCGGGCAAAGGCCGCTCGCGGCAGTGGCTTCCGTTGCAGCAACAGCAGGATCGCCGTCCCGGCCGGGGCGGGGCCACCCCACGCCGCGGAGACCGGTGTATGTGGAGATGGAGTTTCGCGTGCCTCGCTGCCCTGACCATGGCCGCCGCCCATGCCGACGAGGACGGGGCGGAGCCGGCCGGCGTCGAATCGGAGCGACGCGAGCCGGACCAGGCCGCCACCCAGCTCGACGCGGTGCTGGTGACCGCGCGCCGCCGGCTCGAGCCCCTGCACGACGTGCCGCTGGCGATCACCGCGGTCGACGGCGAGGAGCTGGAATCGCGCGGCGCCACAGACATCGCCGACCTGGACATGGTCACGCCCAACCTGACCATCTTCCCGGCGCGCGCCTTCAACGGCAGCGTCACCGCCTACATCCGCGGCATCGGCCAGTTCGATCCGATCTGGGGCGCGGAGCCGGGCGTGGGCATCTACATCGACGACGTCCATCTGGCGCGACCGCAGGGCGCCCTGCTCGACGTGCTCGACGTGCAGCGCGTGGAGGTGCTGCGTGGGCCGCAGGGCACGCTGTACGGCCGCAACGCGATGGGCGGCGCGATCAAGCTCGTCACCCGCGAACCGACCACGGAATTCAGCGGTCGGTTTGCGCTGACCGCCGGCAACTACGGTCGCCGCGACGGCAGGCTGGTGCTGAACCTGCCGCTGGGCGACGACCTGCGCACGCGCTTCGCGCTGGCCAGCTATGACCGCGACGGCTACGGCCGCAACCTGTTCACCGGCGGCGAGGTCAGCGCGCGCGACGCCGCGGTGGCGCGCTGGAGCGCGCTGTGGACACCCGCAGACGATGTGGAGGTGCGCCTGTCCTGGGACCGCTACCGCGACCGCTCCGGCCCGCCCGGCGGTCGCCGGCTGGCGATCGCGCGGCCGCTCTACGATCCCGACCAGACCCCGCTCGACCCCGGCCGCCACGACGTGCGCAGCGCCGTGGCGGAACGGCTGGACCTGGACAGCGAAGGCGCCTCGCTCGCGATCGACTGGGCGTTCCGACCGCAATGGCGGCTGCGCTCGATCAGCGCCTGGCGGCAGGGCGATTCGCAGGCCGTGCTCGACATGGACAGCCTGCCGCGGCCGATCTTCACCCTGCGTCGTGACTTCGACGAGGAGCAGCGCTCGCAGGAGTTCCAGCTGCACGGCGAAGGCGAGGGCACGCACCTG
Source organism: Luteimonas sp. (assembly GCA_035444805.1). GTDB lineage: Bacteria > Pseudomonadota > Gammaproteobacteria > Xanthomonadales > Xanthomonadaceae > Luteimonas. Next base: position 9,119 of record DAOMPM010000012.1, read on the forward strand.
GTCGCCGGCCTGTACCTGTTCGACGGCACCGAGGCCGGCAGCGGTCGCACCCGCTTCGTGCCGGGGGGGTTCTACGGCGCGCGTGGTTCGATCCGCACGCGCAGCGCCGCCGCCTACGCCAGCGTCGTGTACGACCTCGCGCCAGCCTGGCAGCTCGACGCCGGCCTGCGCTACACCGTCGAACGCAAGACCGCGACCGCCTACAACGGCTTCTACCCCGACGACGTCAGCGACACACCGTTCCGTTTCACCGCCGACTTCACCGACAGCACCAAGTTCCGGGCGCCGACACCGCGCCTGGCGCTGTCGTGGCGCGCCAGCGAACAGACAATGCTGTACGCCCAGGCCAGCCGCGGCTTCAAGGCTGGCAGCTACAACGTCCGCGCCAATGCCGTGGACTTCCCCGAATCGGTCCAGCCGATCGACGCCGAGACCGTCACCGCGTTCGAACTGGGTGCCAAGGCTGCGTGGCTCGACGGCAGGCTGGACATGAGCGCGGCGCTGTTCCATAACGATTACCGCGACATCCAGCTGGCCGTGACGGTGCACGACACGGATGGCGCCGGTTTTCCCGACTACCGCAACGCCGGCCGCGGCACCACCCGCGGCGCGGAGCTGGAGTGGCAGGCGCGCATCAATCCGTGGCTGCGCTGGAGCGGCCACCTGGGCTACCTCCATGCACGCTACGACGAGTACATCGACGGCGGCACCGACGTCGCCGATGGCCGCCACTTCCCGAACGCACCGCGCTGGACCGCCGGCACCTCGCTGGTCGGCGACATCCCGCTGCGCGGCGCCGGCTGGCTGCTCGCGCGCGTCGACGGCCGCTACCAGAGCGAAACCCGGCCGACCACCGATCTCGACCCGCTGCTGCTGCAGGGCGGCTATTCGCTGTGGAACGCCTCGCTGGCCTGGACCTCGCCGCAGCGGCGCTGGGATCTGGCGCTGCGCGTGGACAACCTCGCCGATACCGGCTACCGCACCACCGCCTTCGCCTACGCGAACAATGGCGTGGTCATTGGCTACTACGGTCCGCCGCGGACGTATTCGATGACGTTGGGGTACTCGTTCTGACGTCCGTAACGTCCGTAACGTCCGTATCCGCGGATTCGTCCTGTGTGAAGTCCATCTGCTGCATCAGGGCGCGATAGCGCGGCTCGTCGCGCAGGTTGCGCCAGCGCATCCCCTCGTCGAGCTTGAGGAAGGCCATGCGCAGGTCGCGCTCGCGCCAGGCGCGTTCAAGCAGGTCGAGCGCGACATCGGTCTCTCCCAGCGCGTTGTGCAGCGTCGCCAGCGCGCTCGCCGGCCAGTAGCCTTCGCGGTCGCGCGCTTCCATCTGGCGAAGGATGGCGCGCGTCGCGTCGCGGTTGCCGGCGCGTGCCTCCACTCCACCGCGCACGGTGAGTGCATGGCTGCAGTCGCCACAGAGTTCGCGCGCACGTTCCAGGTCCGCCATGCCGCCGGCATCGCCTGAGGACAGCCGCCTGAAGCCGCGCATCAGCAGCGCGAGCCAGTAGTCCGGGTCCAGCTCCAGCGCCCGTTCCAGGTAGCGGCCGCCCTCACCGGGGGGCGCCACGATCAGGCCGCCGATCGCGTTGATCACCGGCGACAGCGGGTCCAGCGCCATCGCCATGCGCGCCTGCGCGGCGGCTTCCTCGCCGCGACCAAGGTTGAGGAGCAGGTGGGCATAACCGAAATACGCATCGGCGAGGCTGGGGTTGAGCTCGATCGCGCGCTTGAACGATGCCTCGGACGCGGCCCAGTCCCAGTCGTACCAGAACGCGATCCAGCCGCGCATCAGGTGTGCTTCGGGCAGGTGCGGATCCAGCGACAGCGCCCTGTCGACCAGCGTCGTCGCACGCGCGAAGTTGTCCTGCGGATCCGCGTCCGCGGTCGCCACCAGGGTGCGGTAGGCGTTCGCCATGGCTGCGTAGGCGCGCGCGCAGGTCGGGTCGAGGTCGAGCGCGCGCCGGTAGTCCGCCAGCGCCTGGCGGGCGCTGTCCGCCGACGGCCGGCTGATCCGGTACTGGCCCGACAGGTAGGCGCGATACGCGTCGGCATTGGCGCCGTCGCAGGGGCTGCGCCTGGCCGCGGCGGCGACCTTCACCGCGAGTGCGTTCGCCAGTGCGTCGGCGATGCGGTCCTGCAGGGTGAACACGCTGCCGGTGTGCGCATCGAAACTGCCCGACCACAGCGCTTCGCCGTCGGCCGTCAGCAGTCGCGCGTTGACCTTGACCTCGTCGCCACGGCGCTGGGTGGTGCCTTCCACGAGGTACGCCACGCCGAGCTGGCGCGCGGCCTCGGTGGGCGCCTGCTTCGCGCCGGCAAGACGCTGGCTCGACGACAGCGGACTCACCCGCAGCGAGGTCGAGGTGCTGATGCGCGTGATCAGCGTGTCGGCCAGGCCAAGCCCGAGCAGGGCATCGTCCTCGCCGGACGAGAGCGGGTGGAACGGCAGCACCGCCAGCGTCAGCGGCGATGATGTGTCAGCCGGAGCGGGCGCCTGCGCGGGCGGCGACGCCGGTTCGCGCAGCGCCCGCCACGCGAGCGGGACCGCCACGACGACCAGCAGCGCGGCGATGGCCAGGCGCAGCGCCCGATGGCGCCCGGAAACGGGGGCGGACGCTTGGGCGGGAACGGAATCGGGGGCCGCAGCCGCTGCGGTGGCTGCTTCGGCGTCGACGACCGTGCCCTCTTCGACGTCGGCGACGAAACGGTAGCCGCGCCCGGGCACGGTGACGATGTACAGGTGCTCCTGCGCACCGGTGCCGAAGGCGCGGCGCAACGCGGTGATCGCCTGGGTGAGGTTGTTCTCCTCGACCACGCGACCGGCCCAGACCGTCGCGAGCAGTTCGTCGCGGCCGACCACGCGTTCGCGGTTCTCCACCAACACCCGCAGCACGTCGAAGGCCTTGGCGGTCAGGACGAGCGGCGTGCCGTCCCTGCGCAGTTCGCGAGTCTGCAGGTCGAGCTGGAATGGCCCGAAGCGGTAGTGGCGTCCCCTGGCGTCCTGCATGGGTGGCTCCCGCGGCCGGTTTCAGGAAATTTCAGCTTATTTCACCGGGTTTTGCGTGCGCAAGCGGCCATCGCGGGCGTCGGATGCGGGTGGGCGATCCCGCCCTGCGATTGGAGCCAACCATGAACATCCTCGCCTCCCTGCCGCTCGCGCTGGGCCTGCTGGTCGCCAGCGCGCCATCGCCTTCCGCGGCCAGCGACCCCGCCTCGACCGGCGTGCTGCCGGTCCCCGCCAACCACCTGGTCGGCATGTGGAAGACCGACATCTACGTCAGCCCCCAGGCCTGCACGCCGGGCGCGCCGCCGCCGCCGTTGATCGGCCACAACACCATGGTGTTCAACGCCGGCGGCACCGCAGTGGAGAACCCGCAGGTCACGCCGGCCGGTGTTCCCGGAGAGCCGCAGTTGCGTACCTTCGGCCTGGGCAAGTGGTCGTACGACGTGCGTACCCGGCAGTACAAGCTGCTGCTCCGCTTCGACTCGTACGCCAGCAGCGACGGTCTGTTCCTCGGCCACATGGAAGTCGACCGCACGATGGTGCTGAGCAACAACCGCAACACCGCCTCCGGTCCGGTCGTCGCGACCCGCTACGCCCCCGACGGCAGCGTTGTCCTGAGGCTGTGCGGCAGGGGTGTCTCGCATCGGCTGTAGCCGCGTCGTCCCTCCCTCGCGCCACCGGCGCGGCGATGCCGGCGCCGGTGGCGCGGGCTCCACAAGGAGCACCGTCATGAACACGTATACGCGAAGCGCCTTTCTCTGCCTGACCATCCTGCTGCTGTCCGCATGTGGCGGCGGCGGTGGCCGCGACATCGTGCAGGCGTCCGTGCCACCACCACCTCCGCCGCCACCGCCACCGCCACCGCCACCACCACCACCACCACCACCTTCTTCTCCGCTGGTCAACCCATGCCCCGACCCTGTCACCACCCACTGCGAGCTTGAACCGCCACAGACCGCGACATGGAACGAGAACAGGATGACGGGTGGCCGCCAGAGCGATCACCAGCTGATCGTCAACAGTGCAGTGGATGGCACGTTGAGCCTGACCGAAGGCGAGTACCGCTTCGGCGGTGGCACCCATGTCCTCGGCGGCACCCTGGCGATCCACAGCGGAGGCCAGCTCGTCTCCAATGTCCACGTCTACAACGCGAGCTGGCAACCCGGTGGCACGCTCTGGCTGAGCGGAACGGTGCGTGGCAACGTCTTCAACGACGGTCTGCTGACCACGCGCCATGTCTGCGGCACGGGCCTGAACCTGTGCGACAACGATCCGCGCAGCCGCATCGAGGGCGACTACTCGCAAAGCTGGTCCGGGACCCTGCAACTGGTCCTCGGATGGGACCTGCAGGTCACCGGGCGCGCCACGCTCGACGGCATGCTCGGCCTGATTCCGGGCACGTCCCGCTCCTACGTACTGCCCACCGCGTCCACGAGCATCCTGCTGCTGCATGCCGCAGATGGCCTGTCCGGCCAGTTCCAGGGATGGACATCGCCCGGGCTGTTCCTGGAAGGCACGTTGCGCTACACCGACAACGATGCCTTCTTCGATGCCACCCGCGTTTCGCTGCAGTCCGCGGCGGCCGCCAAGGGCATTCGTCGCCCGCTCAGCCTGGCCAGCGCGGGCAACCTCGATCGCGCGCTTGCCGTCGCAGACGGTTTTGCGTTGGCGCCACAGGCGTCACTGAGCGAGGCGCAGCGGCAGTTCCTCGCGTCGTCGGCCTCGATCATGTGGCAGCAGGACACGGCGCAGGCGATCCGCAGCTTCGACAGCCTCGCGGGCCACGCTCACGTCGGGCTGGGCGACCGCCTGCACCGCCATGCCGAACAGGCGTCGGCGCGGCTGGATGCACGGCTCGCCCGCCAGGACTACGCGGCCGGACCGGTGTCGTGGAGCGGGACGTTCCAGTCGAACGCGGGGGCGCATGGCTTCGCCGGCCTGTCCTCCGGCGTCGACCAGTGGCTGTCGCCGCGCCTGCTGGTCGGCAGCAGCGTCAGCAGCGGGCAGGCGTCGCTGCACTTCGACCGCCTCGGCGGGCATGGCTGGGGCGAAGCGCCGACCGCGGGCCTCCACCTCCACTACCGCGGTGCCGGCTGGCACGTCACCGGCGCGGTCGGTGCGGGACGCGCCCGGCTGCAGCTGCAGCGGCCGATCGAACTGGGCGCGGCCGGCCGTCATCTCGCGCATTCGCAGCGCGGTTTCGGCCACGCCTTCGCGCACGCCGAACTCGGCCGCGACCTGAGGCTGGGCGTCGGCAGCCTGGTGCCGTTCGTGGCGCTGGACTACGGCATCACGCACAGCGACGGGTTCGCCGAACAGGGCGGCACCGGGCTCGAGCTGGTCGCCGGGCCTTCGCGGCAGGCGCGGCTCAGCGGCGCGCTCGGTGCGCGCTACGCGCATGACTGGGACCTCGACCGGCAGACGCTGCGGTTCGAGCTTGACGTGCGCTACCGCCACGACCTGGTCGAGGGCGATCCGATGCTCGCGGCGTTCCGTGGCGTGCCCGATGTCCGGTTCGAGCTTCCCGACGCGGGCGATCCTGCGGCCGGTGAGCTACGCGTCGGACTGGGCGGGGAGTTGGGCCTGCGTTCGCGCTGGTCGCTTGAGCATGACCGCGCCTTCGGCGGCGACCGTCGTGACCGGGGCTGGAGGCTTGGGTTGCAGCACGCTTTCTGAGCCCACGCGCGATCAGGAAGACAGGTGTAGGAGCGGGCCATGCCCGCGACCCTCGGAGGCCGCGACATCAATCCCACGCCGGTCGCGCCCATGGGGCGCTCCTACGCCATTCCTGGCCGCGGGTACGCCGGCCGCCCCTTGCCTTCAGTCCAGATTGTACGATCAGGGCCGACACTGCCCGGCTGGACTGCCTGATCGACGCCCGCATGAAGACTTCCACCAAGACCCTGCTTGCCCTGACCGTCGCCGCCGCGTTCGGCGGTTTCGCCGCCACCGCCATCCGCGATGCCATGCAGTCGCCGGCGCTGGCGACCGCCCCCGCCGCCGCGCCGGCGGCGCTGCCCGCGGCGGCTCCGCTGCCGATGGCGGTCGACGGCCAGCCGATGCCTTCGCTGGCGCCGATGCTCAAGCGGGTCACTCCCTCGGTGGTCAGCGTGCAGGCGGCGCAGCGGCGCCAGGTGAGCCCGTTCGGCAACGATCCGTTCTTCCGCCGCATGTTCCCGGACCTGTCGCAGGAACAGATCGCGCGCTCGCTCGGCTCGGGCGTGATCGTCGATGCGCGCGAGGGCTACGTGCTGACCAACCACCACGTGATCGAGAACGCCGACGAGGTCTCGGTGACGCTGGCCGACGGGCGCACGCTGGAGGCCGAGTTCATCGGCTCCGATCCGGACACCGACGTGGCGCTGATGCGCATCGCTGCGCAGGGCCTGACCGCGCTGCCGCTGGCCGGCGGCGGGCAGCTGGACGTGGGCGATTTCGTGGTCGCGGTCGGCAACCCCTTCGGCGTCGGCCAGACGGTCACCTCGGGCATCGTCTCGGCGGTCGGCCGCAGCAACGTGCCGGGCGTGGGCTACCAGAACTTCATCCAGACCGATGCCTCGATCAACCCGGGCAACTCCGGCGGCGCCCTGGTCAACCTGCGCGGCGAGCTGGTCGGCATCAACACCGCCAGCTTCAATCCGCGCGGCAGCGCCGCCGGCAACATCGGCCTGGGCTTCGCGATTCCGATCGACCTGGCGCGCGGGGTGATGCAGCAGCTGGCGACCACCGGCAGCGTGCAGCGCGGCACCCTCGGCCTCGACACCCAGGCGGTGGACGCACGCCTGGCCGCGGGCCTGGGCCTGGACGCGCCGCGCGGTGTGGTGGTCACGCGCGTGCACGGCCAGTCCGGCGCGGCGGCGGCGGGCGTGCGCACCGGCGACGTGATCGTCTCGGCCAACGGCCAGCGCATGGACGACCCGGTGTCGCTGCGCAATTTCCAGGGCCTGCAGCCGCTGGATGCGCCGGTGACGCTGGAGCTGCTGCGCGACGGCAAGCCGATGACGCTCACCGCGCGCCTGCGCGCACTGGCGCGCGACGGCGCCAGCTACGACGAGCGCCTGACCGGCGCGACCCTGGCCGACCTGCCCGAAGCGGTGCGCCGGCAGAACCCCAACGCGCGCGGCGTGCTGGTGGAAAAGGTCGAAGCCGCCAGCCGCGCGTACCGTAACGGCTTGCGCCAGGGCGACTACATCTTCGCGGCCAACAGCGGCGAATTCCGCGATCTGGCCGGTTTCCGCGATACTCTGACCGACGGCACGCGCCAGCTCGTCCTGCGGATTTCACGCGGTGGACGCGTTGGCGACCTGATCATGGAATGACCGGCCCCGCGCCGGCCTATCCTCCCGGCGCCCCCCGCGCCCACCCACCCAGGAGACGACGATGAGCCCCACCTCGACTGACGCCATGAAGGCCAACCTCGGCGAAGCCGGCGCCCACCTGAAGAACGCAGCCACCGACGCCGGCAGCGCGATCAAGAACGCCGCGGGCGTCGCCGGAGACGAACTGCGCGTCGGTCGCGCCGCGGTCAAGGCCGATCTCGCCGACTCCGCGCTGGCCGGCATCGCCGCGCTGGAGGAGGGTGGTGGCGCGGCCAAGGAGCAGGTCGACGCGCTGATGGACAAGGGCCGCGACCTGATCGACAGCGCCGCCGACCTGATCCGCGAGCGTCCGATCGCCTCGTTCGGCGTCGCCTTTGCCGCCGGCTGGATCATCGCCAAGCTCGCCCGCAGCGGCTCAGAGAAGTAAGCGACGCCGTCCGCCGTGACCGGGGAGACGGCCAGCGATCCGCAGGCCCGCGACGAGGCGGGCGCGGAGCGCAAAGCGGAAGGCGTCGACGACGCCGTGCGCGCCATCGGCGCCGAGGGCCGGGCCACGCTCGACTCGGCGCTCGACACCGGGCGCGCGCTGCGGCGGCTGTTCTCGGCCGACCTCGCGCTGGCGCGCAGCGCGCTCGGGCGCGCGCTGGCGTGGACCGCGGTGGCGATCGCTTTCGGCGCTTCGGGCTGGGTGATCTCGATGGGCGTGCTGGTCGCGCTGATGCAGGCCTCGGGGCTGTCGTGGCTGGCGGCGTTGTCGATCGCCGCGCTGCTGAGCCTGGCGGTGACCGGCCTGGCGGCCTGGCGGGTGTCGGTGTTCTTCGACCACGCCGGCATGCACGCCACCCGCCGCCAGCTGGCCAAGCTGGGCCTGTTCAGCGAGGACGACGAGGAAGACGCGGCCGAGGCGTCGGCGGAGGATGGGCCGGCGCCATGAACTTCGAGGCCATCAAGCGGCGGGTCGAACGCACCGAGCAGCTGGTCGAGGGCCGCTTCGCGCAGACGAATGCGCACCGCGTCGCGCTCGGCCAGCGCTGGCGCGAGGCCTGGACGCCGGGGCGCATCGTCGTGGCCGGCCTGCTCAGCGGTGCACTGGTTGCCAATGCGCGGCCGCTGCGCGCGCTTGGCGCGGTGTCGGACACGCGCTGGATCGAGATCGCCACCAGCCTGTCGGGGCTGGTCGCTTCGCTCATGGCCGCGCAGTCGGCGGCATTCGCCGAATCCGCGGCCAGCGGTGCAGAGGAGGCCGCGGAGGAGGCGGCCGGCACGGTCGAGGCCGCGGTCGAGGAGGGCGCCGTCGCAGCCGGCAGTGCGTCCGCGCAGGTGCGGGAAGACGCTGCTCCGCGTGCGGTGTCCGACGGCCGCCGTCGTCCCGATACACCCTTCGACACCGAACCGCGCCCGGCCGAAGCGGCGACGGAGCTGTCGGAGCGGTAGCGCCCGATCGTCTCCCTCCCCTTGAAGGGGAGGGCTCTGGCGGCAGCCGCGTAGCCCGGGTAAGCGAAGCGCAGCCGGGAGTCGCTTTCCCGCGTTGTTCCGCACCATCACGCCGCCATGCATCGCCGCAATGGCATGATCGCGCCCCGCTTCGCGCCAGCCCGCCATGAACACCGACGCCGCGCCGCCCGTTCCCACGCCGCCAGAGTCGGCCGCGCCCGCCGCGCCCCCGCCGCATCCGCGCGGCTCGACCGCGCTGGTGGTGCTGGCCACGCTCGCGGTCGGCTATACGCTGTGGGCGGCACAGGAGGTGCTGCTGCCGATCCTGTTGGCGTGCTTCTTCGCCCTGGTCGGCAACCCGGTCATCCGCCTGCTGCGCCGATTGTGGGTGCCGCGCTTCCTCGCCGCGCTGCTGGTGCTGTGCGCCGGCCTTGCCGCCAGCGGTGCGCTGGTCTACCTGATGGCGCCGTCGGCGATGGGTTGGGCCAGTGAAGCGCCACGCGCGATGCGCCAGCTCGCGCCCAAGCTGCGCGAGCTCACCAAGCCCGTGCAGGAGGCGAACAAGGCCGCCGAGAGCCTGGCCCGCGTCGCCGGCGGCGAAACCGGCCGCCAGCCGCAGCTGGTGCGCACCGCGGTCGATGATCCCTGGCGCAAGGTCACCGAGACCCCGCGCCTGCTCGCCTCGCTGCTGGCGGTGGTGCTGCTGACGTTCTTCTTCATGGTCTACGGCACCAACCTGCAGCGCAACGCGATCGCGCTGCTGCCCGGGCGGCAGCAGAAGAAGTTCACGGTCGAGATCCTGCAGTCGATCGAGCGCGAGGTTTCGCGCTACGTGCTGACCATCAGCCTCATCAATGCCATCGTGGGCCTGGTGTTCGCCGGCGCGCTGTACCTGATGGACATCCCGTTGTCCGAGGCGCTGCTGTGGGGGACGCTGGTGGCGCTGCTCAACTTCGCGCCCTACGTCGGCCCGCTGATCGGCATGGTCGGCATGCTGCTGGTCGGCTTCATGACCTTCGACGAGCTGTGGCAGTCGCTGATGCCGGCGGCGGTGTACCTCGTGCTGCACACGATCGAGGGACAGTTCATCACCCCGATCGTGCTCGGCCGGCGGATGGCGCTGTCGCCGCTGGTGCTGATCCTGGCGCTGATGCTGTTCGGCTGGCTGTGGGGCTTCGTCGGCCTGCTGCTGGCGGTGCCGCTGCTGGTCTGCGTGAAGATCGTGCTGGCGAAGGTCGAGGGCATGGAGGGCTGGGCGCGGCTGCTGGAGTAGGCACGCACGCCGGGCTGGCCGTCACCAGGGCGACGCGTTGCAGCGATGCCCAGGGATGATTGCCTCGGGGCGCCGCCCGCCCGCCGGCGACTACAATGGCGCCGTGAGCTTCCCCGTCCGCGCGATCACCCTCGACCTCGACGACACCCTGTGGCCGTTTGCGCCGATTGGCGCACGGATCGAGCGCGTGCTCGACGGCTGGATGCGCCAGCACAGCCCGGCCACGGCGGCGATGTTCCCGGTGCCGGCGATGCGCGCGCTGCGCGAACGGGTCTGGCGCGAGAACCCGCAGCTGGCCTACGACCTCGGCACGTTGCGGCGGATGACCCTGGAGATCGCGCTGCGCGACAGCGGCGGCGACATCGGCCTGCTCGATGCCGCATACGACGCTTTCTACGCCGAACGCAACCGCGTCGAGTTCTACCCCGATGCGCTCGACGCCCTGGCGCGCATCGCCGATCGCGTGCCGGTGGTGGCGCTGAGCAACGGCAACGCCGACCTCGATCGGGTCGGCATCGGCCACCTGTTCGCCTTCGGCCTGCACGCGCGCGAGCACGGCGCGGCGAAGCCGGAGGCCAGCATCTTCCTCGCCGCCTGCCACCGGCTCGGCCATGCGCCGGAGCTGGTGCTGCACGTGGGCGACCACGTCGAGGCCGATGTCGCCGGCGCCGCGCGCGCGGGCCTGCGCAGCTGCTGGCTGCGCCGCGACGACCACCCCGGTGGGCACGCCGGGTGGCCGTTCGACGACGTCCGCCCCGACCTCACCTTCGACAGCCTGGCCGGCCTGGCCGACTGGCTGGACGCGCACGGTTGACGGCAGGTGCTGTCGTGATGCGCGCAGCGTTTCCTTCCTTCCCGGAGTCCTTCCGATGACCGTTTCCCCGCTTCCCGCCGGCTTTTCCCCGACCATCGACGGCGCGCGTCCGCTGCACGTGCTCGACAAGGCGGGTTTCGGCGCGTGGATGGAGGCGCAGCCGGCGGTGACGCGCGACTGGCTGCAGTCGCAGCAGTTCAGCGCCGCGCCGGGTTCGCACGCGCTGCTGCCGGGCGAGGGCGGCGTGGCCGGCGCGGTGCTGGGCATTGGTGATCCGCTCGATGCCTACTCGTACGCGCACGCCGCTGCGGCGCTGCCGGAGGGCGACTGGATGATCGCGAACGCGCTGCAGCCGGCGCATGCCAGCGCACTCCAGCTGGGCTGGGGCCTCGGCGCCTACCGCTTCACCCGCTACAAGAACGGTGGCCGCGCGCCGGCGCGGCTGGCGCTCGCCGCGCTCGACGCCGAGACGGGCGACGTGCTTGCCGCCTGCGTGCGCGTGCGCGACCTGGTCAACACGCCGACCGAGGACATGGGGCCGGAGCAGCTGGAGGAGATCGCGCGCGCGATCGCGCAGGCGCACGGCGCATCGTTCGAGAGCATCGCCGGCGAGGCGCTGCTCGAACAGAACTTCCCCGCGATCCACGCCGTCGGCCGCGCCTCGCACCGTGCGCCGCGGCTGCTGAAGCTGCACTGGGGCGACGCTGCGCATCCGCACCTGGTCATCGTCGGCAAGGGCGTGTGCTTCGACACCGGCGGCCTCGACATCAAGCCGGCCGACGGCATGCGCAACATGAAGAAGGACATGGGCGGCGCCGCGCACGCGATCGCGCTGGCCGAGTTGGTGATGGCGCGCGCGCTGCCGCTGCGCCTGACCCTGCTGGTGCCGGCGGTGGAGAACGCGATCGGCCCCAACGCCTACCGTCCCGGCGAGGTGATCGCCACCCGCAAGGGCGTGAGCGTCGAGATCGACAACACCGATGCCGAGGGCCGCATCGTGCTGTGCGATGCGCTGGCGCATGCCGGCGAACTCGCGCCCGAACTGATTCTCGACTTCGCCACCCTCACCGGCGCCGCGCGCATCGCGCTCGGCCCCGACCTGCCGGCGCTGTTCGCCAACGACGACGCGGTGGCCGGCGCCTGGATCGCGGCCGGCGAACAGCAGCGCGATCCCGTATGGCGGATGCCGCTGTGGCGCCCCTACCTGCGCTACCTCACCAGCCACATCGCCGACATCGCCAACGCCGGTTCGCGCATGGCCGGCAGCGTCACCGCGGCCCTGTACCTGGAACGCTTCGTGCCCGAGGGCACGCCTTGGGCGCACCTGGACGTCTATGCCTGGAACGACAGCGCGCGCCCCGGCCGCCCGGCGGGCGGCGAGGCGCTGGCGCTGCGCTCGGCCTACGCGATGCTCAAGGCGCGCTACGCGGCCTGATCCGCGTCGCTCAGCGCAGCCAGCCGCGCGCTGCGCAACGGCGCGCGTACCACCACAGGAACAGGCCGACCAGTGTGATGGCCAGCGGGAGCAACGCGCCGCGCAGGCCGGTCAGCTGCCACAGCGGCGCGGTCAGGTAGTTGCCCGCGAACTGGACGATGATCGCCAGTAGCGACAGCGCCAGTGTTGGCACCGCCCAGCGGCTGCGCCACAGCAGGCCGAGCGAACCGACCAGGCCGCCGACCGTGGCGACCGCGAACGGCACGAACAGCCAGCGCGGCAACGCCGCGAAGAGGCGCTGCTGTTGCTCCGGCCAGGTGGCAATGACCTCGGGCGTGGCGCTGAGGTGGTAGTAGAACGAGAACACGCCGGCCAGGTTCCACAGCACGGCGAGGATGGCGATGAACCAGAACAGCGCGGGAACTTTGGTCGCGGGCATGGCATTGGCATCCGGGTCTGGTGGGCCGCAGTCTAGACCACGCGGCCGGCCCCGCTCGCGATCAACATCGTAGGAGCGGGCCATGCCCGCGACCCGCCGCAGCCGGAGCATCATCGCAACCCGGTCGCGCCCATGGGGCGCTCCTACGCCATCCCACACTTGATCGCCGGATCTACAGCCAGCCCTTCTCCCGCGCCAGCCGGTAGGCCTCGATGCGGTTGCCGACGCCGAGCTTGCCGATCGCTTCGGACAGGTAGTTGCGCACGGTGCCGTGCGAGAGGTGCAGCCGTTCGGCGATCTCGCTGGCCGACAGGCCCTCGCCGGCCAGGCGCAGTGCCTGGCGCTCGCGGTCGCTGAGCGGATCGGCCTCGCCCCAAGCCTCGAGCGCGAGCTGCGGATCGATCGCGCGGCCGCCGCGATGCACCTGGCGCAGCGCGTCGGCCAGCTGCTCTGCCGGCGCGTCCTTGAGCAGGTAGCCGGACACGCCGGCATCGAGCGCACGGCGCAGGAAGCCGCCGCGGGCGAAGGTAGTGACGATCACCACCTTCACCGGCAGCTCCTGGCGCTGGATGCGCTGCGCCAGCTCCAGGCCGGTGAGGCCGGGCATCTCGATGTCGGTGACGAGGATGTCGGGCTTGAGCCGCTGCAGTTCGCGCCACGCGGCCTCGCCATCGCCGGCGGCGCCGACCACCTCGATGTCGCTCTCCATGCCCAGCAGCGCCGACAGCGCACCGCGCAGCATCGCCTGGTCCTCGGCGAGCAGGATGCGGATCATCGGCGTGCGGAACGCAGCGTCATCATGCGCCGCACGTTACCACCAGCGGGGGAGGAAGCAGGGAGGGGTCAGAGTCGCTTTTCGGTCCAGGCGGATCGGTCGCCGATGATTCTTCGTCCGAAAAGCGACTCTGACCCCGGTTTTCCCCGATCCATCCGTGCCGAAAAACGACTCTGACCCCGGTTCCAACCCCGGCTCTATCCGTCGTCATTCGCCGCCAGCGGCACCCGCGCCTCGACCCGGGTGCCGCGCCCGGCGCCGGCTTCGATCCGCAGCCGGCCGTGCACGCCCTCGATCCGCTCGCGCATGCCGCTCAGGCCGTTGCCCGGTGCGATCGCGCCACCGCGCCCGTCGTCGACGATGCGCAGCACCGCCTCGCCGTCCTCCACGCCGAAGCAGGCCTCGGCACGATGCGCGCGGGCGTGGCGCTGGATGTTGGTCGCGGCCTCGCGCACCGTCATCGCCAGCGCGCTCTCGACCCCGGGCGGCAGCGCGTGGCCGCTGAAGTCGTTGTCGAAGCGGTAGTCGAACGCGACCCCGTCGGACTCCAGCAGCAGCTTGGCCGAGGCCAGCTCCGCGGCGATGCCGGCGGCGCGGATGCCGCTGACCGCGCGCCGCACCTGTGCCAGCGCGTCGCGCGCGACCCGGCTGACCTCGGCGATCTCGCCGCGCGCAGCGGCGGGATCGCGCTCGAGCAGGCGCCCGGCGAGGTCCGACTTCAGCGCCACCATCGACAGCGTGTGGCCGAGCAGGTCGTGCAGGTCGCGGCCGATGCGCTCGCGCTCGGCCAGCGCGGCCAGCCGCCGTACCTCTTCCTGCGACAGCTTCAGCGCCGCGTCGCGCTCGCAGGTGACGCGGTCGACCATGACCAGCGCGCCGATGATCGCGGTGACCACCGGCATCCACACCAGCGCCTGCCAAGGATAGCCGATCGCCTGCGCATAGACGATCAGCGCCGCGTTCAGCAGCACCAGCAGTCCCACGTAGCCGAGCACGGAATGCCCGCGGCGCGGCTGCAGCATCACGCAGCCGAACACGAAGTAGCTCAGTCCCGACGGATACCACGGCAGCAACGCGAAGCACAGCGCGAGCATGCACAGCGCGGCAAGGTGGGACTTGCGTGGCGACGCCAGCAGCGCCACCGCGTACAGCCACAGGAACAGCGGGTACGAGACCAGGGTCAGCAGCGTCCAGCGCAAGTTGTAGCCGTAGGCGCTGCCCGAGAACGCGGGCGTCAGGAACACCCACACCGACCAGAACACGTGGACGAAGCCGGTCCAGGCCGGACGCCCGGCGCGCACGTCGCTGGCCACCAGCGAATCGGGCGCTGGCCGCAGCCGGTCCCAGGGCTTCAGGCGCTTGTTCGGCGTCATCGGCATCACCCGCACGTTGGACGGTGGAGGACCGGCATCATGCCATTGCCGATCATGCCGGCGCTCACCGCAGTTCGATCCGGTCGATGTGGAACTCGAACGCGCCCTGCGGCTGCCCGGCGGTGAAGGCGATGCCGCGCGCCTGCGCCGGATCGCCGCCCGCGAAGCCTGCCAGCGGCAGCCCCACCTCGCTCCACTCCGGCCCGGCGACGAAGGCCTGCATGCTCGGCATGCCCTGCACCGACGGACCGGAGAACAGCATCGCGCTCTAGCTGCGGCCGTCGCCGCGCACCTGGAACACCAGTTCGCTGCGCGCGGACAGGTCGACCGGCTGCATCGGCTGCGACCCCGGGAAGTACATCACCCCGGCCCAGGGGAATGCGAAGCCGGGCTTGACCTCGCCGGACACCCGCAGCGCGCCGCGCGATCCGAACGCGCCACCTTCGACCAGCGCGTGCTGCACCAGCGAGGCGCCGCCGGCCATCTGGTCGGTGGTCGGCTGCCAGCTGCCGAAGCTGGCGGCGATGGCGTCGCCGTCGAAATCGCTGACCAGCGACTGGTCCGGCACGGCTTCGCCCTGCGTCGGAGCGGCGGCGGTGTCACGCTCGACCGCTTTTCCGTTCTTCCAGATCGTGTTGATTGCGCGGGTCGCGGTGATGTCATCGAGCGGGTTTCCGTCGACCAGCACCAGATCGGCGCGCATGCCCGCCGCGATGCGGCCGCGCTCGGGCAGCGCGAAGCGCCTGGCCGGCAGCGACGTGGCCGCGGCCAACGCCTCGGCCGGCGACAATCCCGCGCGCACCAGCAGTTCCAGTTCGTGGTGCAGGCTGGCACCATGCGCCGTGCCGGGGTTGGGCGTGTCGCTGCCGGCGAGGATGTCCACGCCCGCCGCGTGCAGCAGGCGCACGCTTTCGATCGCACGTGCCAGCCGGTCGGGATTGGATCCGCCGAAGCTTGATGCCAAGGTGCCCGCCTGCTCTGCGGTCAACATCGACTGGATGCGGGGGTCGGCTGAGAGCGCCTTGCCTTCGTCGCTGCCGGCGGTCGAAGCCACCACCGCCAGCGTCGGTGTGACGAAGGCGCCGCGCTCGCGGATCGCCGCGATGAAGGCGTCGTCGGCCACGGCGTCGCTGAACACGTGCGCCAGGCCGTCGGCGCCGGCATCGATGGCGACGCGCGCATCGTCGAGCTTCGCCACGTGCGCGATCGCCAGCCGTTGCCGCGCATGTGCGGCGGCCACGACCGCGCGCACCTGCTCCGGCGACAGCGTCGGCAGCCGGTTCGGCAGGCCATAGGCGCTGAGGTCCTCGATGATCAGCTTGATGAAGTCGCCACCCTCGCCGATGCGTTCGGCGATGAAGGCGTCGACATCGGTCCGTGCATCGATGGTCGGCACCGGGAAGCCGTACTGGGTGCCGTGGCCGCCGGGTGCGGTGATCGCATAGCCGGCGGCCCACAAGTCGGCCTCGCGGCCGTTGTCGAGCGATTCCCGCTGCGCGCGCAGCGCCGGCAGGCGCTCGATCACGCCATGCAGGTCCAGCGCGGTGGTCACGCCGAAGCGCGCCATGTCGCGCTGCGCATCGCCCCATGCGTGCACGTGCGCGTCGATCAGCCCCGGCAGCAGGGTCTTGCCGGCGCCATCCACGACCGGCAGCGACTCGGGGACGGTGACATCCGCGCCGACCGCTTCGATGCGCCCGTCGCGGACCACCACGGTCGCAACGCCGAGGTCGCGCTCACCATCGAACACGCGCGCGCCCTCGACGACGAAGCTGTTGCCGGTCGCCTCGGTCGCGGGTGTCGCCGCCTCCGCGCCGGGGCGCAGCAGGACCGCCAGTCCAATCACCGCGGCCAGTGCGGTGACTGCCAGCAGTTCAGGCCAGTGCTTGCTCATGATCGATCTCCATGTTGAATTCTCGAGGAGCGCGCAACAGAAGGCGTTCTGTCATCCCGAGCGACGCGAGGGATCTGCTTCTGCTTCTGCGCATCATGTGCAATCGACAAGCAGATCCCTCCCCCGGATCGAGTCCGGGGTCGGGATGACACTTTGTTGGTTGCTCGCTATCGGGCAATCGAAAGGACACTGCAACGACACTCATTCCGCAGCCGACAGCCGGCGCCGTGCGAGCACGAAGAACACCACCGTGACAACCGCCAGTACCAGCAGGTGCAGCCAGGTCGCGCCGCCCGCGTCGTGGCCGACGACCTTCAGCGCCAGCTGGCCAAGATGCCAGGCCGGCCAGGCCGGCGCGAGCCTGGACAGCACGTCCGGCAGCATCGACAGCGGCAGCCACAGCCCCGACAGGAAGGCCATCGGCAGGTACAGCAGGTTGAGCAGGGCCGGCGCGGCGCTGCCGCTGACCAGGCTGCCGACATACAGGCCGATCGCGGCGAAGGGCAGCGTGCCGAGCACGTTCACAAGGAACAGCAGCGCCCATTGCCGCGGTGCCAGCGACACGCCGCCGAGCGTCGCCGCGAGCGTGGCCAGCAGCAGCGAGATGATCGCCGCGAACAGCATCGCCATCACCATCTTCGCCAGCAGCGGCGCGCCCGGCGGCGTCGGCAGCGCGCGCTTGTAGCGCAGGAAGCCGCGTTCGCGGTCCATGGCGATGGTCACGCCGAAGCCGAACATCGCCGCACCGATCACGCCGAACACGCCGTAGCTGGCCAGCATGTACTCGGCGGCGGCAGGATTGCCGCGGTTGAGCAGCACGCCGAACAGCAGGTAGAACAGCGCCGGGAACGCGATCACCGGCGCGCAGAACGCCGGTTCGCGCAGCATGCGCAGGAACTCGCACTTCGCTTCCAGAAGATAGCTGCGCCACGGGGAATGCGCCTGGACCTGGAACTGGGCAATGGTTTCCATCACGCGGCCTCCTGTTCGCTGTTGCGGGTGATCTGGAGGAAGGCGTCGGCCAGTCCGGCGCGCTGCACTTCCAGTTCGTGCAGCTGCGGATCGGCGTCGAGCAGGCGGCGCACGACGGCCTCGGCGGTGTCGGCGACGATGCGCAGGGCATCGCCCTCGCGCACCGCGTCGCGCACGCCCGGCCACTGCAGCACGTTGCCGGCGGCAAGTCCGGTGACGCAGCGGATGCGCCGCTGCGAGACATGCGCGCGGATCTGCGCGACGCTGCCTTCGGCGACCAGGCGGCCGCGATCGATCATCGCCACCCGGTCCGACAGTGCCTCGGCCTCTTCCAGGTAGTGCGTGGTCAGCAGCACCGCGCTGCCGTCGGCGACCAGTTCGCGGATCGCCTGCCACAGGCCCTGGCGCGCCTCGATGTCGAGGCCGGTGGTCGGCTCGTCCAGGCACAGCAGCCTCGGTCGGCCGCAGATCGCCAGCGCGAACTGCACGCGCCGTTGCTGGCCGCCGGACAGCCGGCCGTAGCGGCGGTCGAGCAGGCCATCGAGTCCGGCCAGCGCCACGCAGTCGGCCAGGCTGCGCGGCTGCGGCGAGTAGCTGCGCACCAGGGTCAGCAGTTCGCGCACCTTGAGCCGTTCGGGGAGGCCGGCCGACTGCAGCATCGCGCCGGTGCCCAGGCGCGCCGCCATCGATCCGGGCGCCTGGCCGAACACCTCCACCGTGCCCGCGTCCGCCGCCAGCAGGCCGAGCAGCAGGCCGACCGCGGTGCTCTTGCCGGCACCGTTGGCGCCGAGCAGGGAGGTGACCTGGCCCGCGTGCAGGCTGAGGTCGAAGCCGTCGAGCGCGACGGTCTTGCCGTAGCGGCGGCTTGCGCCGTGCAGGCGCGCCAGTACCGGTGTCGTCGTTGCCATGTGTGCGCATCCTCGTGGTCTGAGGCGCATCCTCGCGCAGCTGTCGCCGACGTGACATTCGCCGTCGTCAGCCGAAGCACATGACAGCTGTCAGCTGATCCGTCCCCGGCGCGCGGCTACGCTGGCGTCCGCCGGGCACCGAACCAGCCGGGCACAACGTCCCTCGGCGTTTGCGGTCACAATTGACGCGCCGCCCCGTCTTGTCCTTCGATGAACACCAACGCCGACCTGCTCAAGGAACTCCGCATCGACCGCAAGTCCGCGCCGCCGCCGTCGCGCAGGGGGCTGTGGATCACGCTCGCGGTCCTCGCCGTCGTGGCCCTGCTGGCGCTGGCCGGCTGGGCGCTGTTCGGCCGCGACCAGGCGGTGCCGGTGCAGACCGCGACCGCGGTGTCGCTGGCCGCCGGCAACCAGGCCGCGTCGGTGCTCGACGCCAGCGGCTACGTGGTGGCGCGGCGCATGGCCACGGTCTCGGCCAAGATCACCGGACGCGTGCGCGAGGTGCTGATCGAGGAGGGCATGGCGGTCGAGGAGGGGCAGGTGATGGCCACGCTCGATCCGATCGACGCCGACGCCCAGCGCGCGCTCAGCGCCGCGCAGCTGGCGGCGGCGCGCAGCCAGGTCGGCAGCGTGTCGGCGCGGTTGAAGGACGCCGAAGCCAACGCCGCCCGCCTGTCGCAGCTGGTCGGCCAGCAGCTGGTGTCGAAGTCGCAGTACGACCAGGCCGTCGCCAGCCGCGATGCCCTGCGTGCCGAACTGCTCACCGCGCAGCGCAACGCCGAAGTCGCCGCGGACGGGCTGCACATCGCCGACATCGGCGTCGACAACACCATCGTGCGCGCGCCGTTCTCCGGCGTGGTGATCGCCAAGGCCGCGCAGCCGGGCGAGATCGTCTCGCCGCTGTCGGCCGGCGGCGGCTTCACCCGCACCGGCATCGGCACCATCGTCGACATGGATTCGCTGGAGGTCGAGGTCGACGTCGGTGAGGCCTACATCGGCCGCGTGCAGCCGAAGATGCCGGTCGAGGCCACGCTCAATTCCTACCCGGACTGGAAGATCCCGGCCGAGGTCATCGCCATCATCCCCACCGCCGACCGCGGCAAGGCCACGGTCAAGGTGCGCGTGGCGCTGAAGGTCAAGGACGCGCGCATCGTGCCGGACATGGGCGTGACCGTGAGCTTCCTGGAAAAGGCGCCGGAGGCCGATGCCGAACCGCGCCGCGGCGTGCGGGTGCCGGCTGCGGCGGTGGTGCAGCGCGACGGCGTCGACGCAGTGTTCGTGGTCGCCAGCGGCAACGTCGCCGAGCTGCGCCGGGTGCAGGCCGGTGGCGCGATCGGCGACCAGCGCGAGGTCGAATCGGGGCTGGCACCGGGCGAAAGCGTGGTGGTCTCGCCGCCCGCAGCGCTGGCCGATGGCGACACTGTGTCCACCGCTACGAAATAAGCAGCATCGAATCCATTCTGTCATCTCGAACGCAGCAAGCGCCCCCTTGTCATCTCGAACGCAGTGAGAGATCTCCCGATGACCCGGTGGAAGAGCAGATTGACCGGCCTTCGGCCGTTATGGAGCGCTTCTCCCTTCGGTCGAGATGACAAAAGGCGTTTTCCGACAAGTCCCACGTGACAAACCCGCGCGATGCCGCGAACCACATCGCATCGCATGACCCGCCGGGACGTTCCCGGCCACGAACAAGACGAGGCAAGCCATGGCATCCCTGGTATCGATCCGCGACCTGACCAAGACCTACCAGCGCGGCCCGGAGAAGGTCGAGGTGCTGCACGGCATCGACCTGGACATCGAACGCGGTGACTTCGTCGCGCTGATGGGGCCGTCCGGTTCGGGCAAGACAACCCTGCTCAACCTGATCGGCGGCCTCGACTCGCCGACATCGGGCAGCATCGAGGTCGACGGCCAGCGCATCGACCAGCTCGGCGGCGGCAAGCTCTCGCACTGGCGCAGCCAGAACGTCGGCTACGTGTTCCAGTTCTACAACCTGATGCCGGCATTGACCGCGCAGAAGAACGTGGAGCTGCCGCTGCTGCTGACCAGCCTCGGCGGCGCGCAGCGCAAGCGCAACGCGCAGATCGCGCTGCAGCTGGTCGGCCTGGCCGACCGCGTCTCGCACAAGCCCGGCGAACTGTCCGGCGGCCAGCAGCAGCGCGTCGCCATCGCGCGCGCGATCGTCTCCGACCCGACCCTGCTGATCTGCGACGAACCCACGGGCGATCTCGACCGACACTCGGCCGAAGAGATCCTCGGCCTGCTGCAGACGCTCAACCGCGAACACGGCAAGACCATCGTGATGGTGACCCACGATCCGAAGGCCGCCGAGTACGCCTCGCACACCCTGCACCTCGACAAGGGCACCCTGGTCGAGCAGCAGGCGCACGCGGCATGAATTGCTGTCATCCCGAGCAACGCGAGGGATCTGCTGTTGACTTTCCGGCAGCGGGGAACAGCAGATCCCTCGCGTTGCTCGGGATGACATGTGGAAAGGGAATCGAGCAATGAAATACTTCCACCTCATCTGGGCCGCGCTGTTCCGGCGCAAGACCCGCACCTTCCTGACCCTGGCCTCGATCCTGGCCGCGTTCCTGCTGTTCGGCATGCTCGACGGCATCCGCACCACGTTCGCGCAGCTCGGCCAGAACGCCGACGGCGCGCAGCGTCTGCAGACCGCGTCGCGGCTGTCGATCGTCGAGACCCTGCCGATCTCGCTGGAGAGCCGGATCAAGCAGGTCGACAACATCGAGATGGTCACCCACGCCAACTGGTTCGGCGGCGCCTACCAGAACCCGCGCAACCAGCTGTTCACCTTCGCGGTGGCCGACAACTACCTGGACCTGTACCCGGAGGTCGCTGTCGAGCCCGCCCAGATGGAGGCATGGAAGCGCACGCGCACCGGCATCCTCGTCGGCCAGGCGATGATGGACCGGTTCGACTGGAAGGTCGGGCAGAAGATCCCGCTGCAGTCGACGATCTACCCCAACAGCGACGGCACGCTGAACTGGGAGTTCGACATCGTCGGCGTGCTGCGGCCGGAGGAAGGCAAGAGCGCCGGCTTCACCGAAGCGCTGATCCTGATGCACTACAAGTACTTCGAGGAATCCACGCCCTACGTCGACGGCGACGTCGGCTGGTACATCAGCCGCGTTTCCGACGTCAACCGCAGCGATGCGGCGGCGCGGGCGATCGACGCACTGTCGGCGAACTCGCCGCACGAAACCAAGACCATGAACGAGCAGGAGGCGTTCGCCGCGCAGATCAAGCAGATGGCCGACGTCGGCCTGATCGTCGGCTCGATCATGGGCGCGGTGTTCTTCACCCTGCTGCTGCTGACCGGCAACACCATGGCCCAGGCGGTGCGCGAGCGCACCTCCGAACTCGCCGTGCTCAAGACCATCGGCTTCACCAGCACCAGCGTGCTGGCCATGGTGCTGGCCGAATCGGTGCTGCTGGTGCTGATCGGCGGCGTGCTCGGCCTCGGCCTGGCGGCGGTACTGGGTCCGGTCGTGGGCGCGGTCAGCGGCGGTGCCGTCAGCCTGCCGTCGATCGGCTGGCAGAGCTGGGCGCTGGGCTTGGCGCTGATGGCGGCGATCGGGCTGGTGGTGGGCGTCCTGCCCGCGCTGCGCGCGATGCGCCTGAGCATCGTCGATGCGCTGGCGGGGCGCTGAACCCGGCACGCGACGGACTTCATGAGGGAATACAGATGCGCATCTTGAAGAAATTGCTCCGCGGCTTCGTCCTGTTCCTGGTCATCGCCGCCTTCCTCGCCGCCTGGATCGTGCTGCCCTGGCAGGCGCTGCTCGGCGTCGTGGGGCTGTTTGCGCTGTGGATGGCGTTCACCCGCAGCGGCCGCCAGGCGGCATCGGTCACCCGCGTCGGCGTGAGCACGCTGACGCAGCGCCTCGGCGCCTCCTCGGTGGTGGTGGTCGGCATCGCCGGCGTGGTCGGCGTGCTGGTCGCACTGCTGGCGATGGCCGAAGGCTACCGCCACACCGTCAACAGCAGCGGCAGCGAAGACACCGCGATCGTGCTGCGCGGCGGCTCCTCGGCGGAGCTGATGTCGGTGCTCTCGCGCGAGCAGATCAATGCGATCGAACGTGCGCCGGAGATCGCGCGCGACGGCGAGGGCAGGCCGCTGGCGTCCGCCGAACTGGTGGTGTCGGCCAACCTGCCGCGCAGCGACGGCGAGGATGGCAGCGCCAGCCTGCGCGGCGTCGGCGAGATGGCGTTCACGCTGCGGCCGGAACTGAAGGTGGTCGAGGGCCGCCGCTTCGAATCGGGCAAGCGCGAGCTGCTGGTGGGCACGGGCGCGCGCCGCCAGTTCGCCGGCCTCGATCCGGGCAAGGAGGTGCGCCTCGGCAACCAGGTCTGGAGCGTGGTCGGCGTGTTCGAGTCCGGCGACGCGATGGAGTCGGAGATGTGGGCCGACGCCGAGATCGTCGCCACCACCTACCGCCGCGGCAGCAGCCGCGCCTCGGTATTCGCGAAGCTCGCCAACGCCAGCGATCTCAACGCGTTCAAGGCGACCCTGGAAGCGGACCCGCGGCTGCAGGTCGAGGCCGACACGACGCTGGGTTACTTCAGCAAGCAGTCCGAGCAGCTGACGACGGTGCTGCGCTGGATCGGGATAGTGGTCGGTTCGATCATGGCCATCGGCGCGGTGTTCGGCGCGCTGAACACGATGTTCGCCACCGTCGCCGCGCGCGCGAGGGAGATTGCCACGCTGCGCGCGATCGGCTTCCGCGGCGTGCCGGTGGTGGTGGCGGTGATGCTGGAGACGATGCTGCTCGCCGCGCTCGGAGGACTGCTCGGTGGCGTGCTGGCCTGGCTGGTGTTCAACGGCTACACCGCGTCGACGATCACCGGCGTGGCGACGATGAGCTTCGACTTCCGGGTCTCGCCGGCGCTGCTGTGGGAAGGCCTGAAGTGGGCGCTGGCCATTGGCTTCGTCGGCGGCCTGTTCCCGGCGCTGCGCGCGGCAACGCTGCCGGTGACCGACGCGCTGCGGGCGATGTGATCGGCGCGGAGCCTCGCAAACAGCTGACTGTAGGAGCGGGCCATGCCCGCGACCCTGCACACGATGTCGCGAAAGCGGTCGCGCCCATGGGGCGCTCCTACAGCAGGCCGGCCTCTCTCAGCGCGGCTTCCACCTTCGGCTGGTTGCCCGCCTCCAGTTCGGTCAGCGGCAACCGCAGCGTGCCGCCGCACAGGCCGAGGCGCGCCATCGCCCACTTCACCGGGATCGGGTTGGCCTCGACGAACAGCTGCTTGTGCACCGGCAGCAGGCGCAGCTGGAGTTCCATCGCGCGCTTCACGTCGCCGGCCAGCGCGGCGACGCACAGCTCGTGCATCAGCCCCGGCGCGAGGTTGGCGGTGACGCTGATGTTGCCGTCGCCGCCGCAGAGCATCAGTGCGACCGCGGTGGCGTCGTCGCCGGAATAGACGGCGAAGCCTTCGGGCACGTCGCGGATCAGCCACTGCGCGCGCTCGAGGTTGCCGGTGGCTTCCTTGATGCCGACCACGCCCGGCACCTGCGTCAGTCGCAGCACGGTGTCGTGCAGCATGTCGGCGACCGAGCGTCCGGGTACGTTGTAGAGCACGATCGGCAGCTCGCCGGTGGCCTCGGCGATCGCCTTGAAGTGGCGGTACAGGCCTTCCTG
This sequence comes from Luteimonas sp., assembly GCA_035444805.1. GTDB lineage: Bacteria > Pseudomonadota > Gammaproteobacteria > Xanthomonadales > Xanthomonadaceae > Luteimonas. The sequence goes on from DAOMPM010000012.1 coordinate 33,434, forward strand.
CCCGGGCTTGTTGTAGTAGGGCACCACCTGCAGCTGGCTGTCGGCGCCAACCTTGCGCGCGTACTGCGCCAGCGCGATCGCTTCCCTGGTCGAATTGCCGCCGCAGCCGGCCATCACCGGCACGCGGCCGGCGGCCTGTTCGACCGTCACGCGGATCACCTCGCAGTGTTCCTCCACGTCCACCGTCGGCGATTCGCCGGTGGTGCCGACCACGCCGATGCAGTCGGTGCCCTCGTCCACGTGCCAGTCGACCAGTTTGCGCAGCGCGGCGTAGTCGATGCTGCCGTCTTCGTGCATGGGCGTGACGAGCGCGACGATGCTGCCGCGCAGGGGGGCGTTGCCTGGACTCATGGGGATTGCCGGAAGTGGGGTGAGCCCCGTGATTCTAATGCTGAATGACGCCCGCGCTGTCATCGCACTGTCATCGAAACGCGGTAGAGCGCCGCGCGCGCGAACCCTAACCTGTGCAACCTTTCTCGATCGAGGTCGCCGCCGATGCGCCGCGTGCTGCTGCTCCTGGGTGCCTGCCTGCTGCTGGCCGGATTCGCCTGGCCGGGCGAGGGCGACGCGCTGGGCCGGCGCCTGGTCGCGCCCGGCGGCGTGTCGCCGATCCTGCCGACGGCGCGCATCGACGAGGCGATCACGCGGCTGCCGCATCGCGAGGGCCGGGTGACCACGTCCGCGGGCGTGTCCCTGTTCTGGCGCGCCTTCGATCCCGGTGCCTACCGGCTCGACTACGCCTACCGCCCCGACGGCAGCTCGCGCGGGCGCATGGACTTCCGTCTCGATTTCGCGTCGCCGGGCGCATCATCGGTGACGCCGCGCGGCACCGTGCTGTTGCTGCACGGCTGGATGATGGACGGCGGCTCGCTGCTGCCGTGGTCGCTGCAGCTGGCGCAGGCCGGCTATCGCACGATCAGCCTCGACCTGCGCAACCACGGCCGCTCCGGCGCCGCGCCTTCGGGTTACGGCACGCGCGAGGCGCGCGACGTCGCCGACGCAGTCGCGGTGCTGCGTGCGCAGGGCGAAATCATCGGCCCGCTGCACCTGATGGGCGTGTCCTACGGCGCGGCGACCGCGATCTTCAGCGCGCGCGAGCTGGGCGCGCAGGTCGACAACGTGATCGCGCTCGAATCGTTCCAGAACGCCGGTCACGCGATCCGCGACATGGTCCCGCACATGCTGCACCAGGCGCCGGAAACCCTGGCCCAGCAGTTCAGCCATCGCTGGCTGCGCTGGAAGCTGGACGACGCCGCGCTGGAGCACGCGATCGCCGCTGCCGGCGACGCGCTGCGGCTGCCGCTGGACAGTGTCGACGTCGGCGCCGCCCTGGCGCAGGTGCCGGCCTGCGTGCTGCTGCTGCACGGTCGCGAGGACGGCCATGTGCCGGTGGCGCACGGCCGTGCGCTGGCCGCCGCCGCGCCGCGTGCGCACTACATCGAGGTGCCGGGCGAGGACCACATCAGCCTGCCGATGCGGCTCGACCTGCTGGCGCCGACGGTGATCGACTGGCTCGACAACGCCTCGCCCAAGCGCTTCTGCCCGCCGCCGCTGGCGCTGGCCGACGCGCAGCAGGCGTAGGCGCGGGCCATGGGCGCGACTCGCTCTTCTCCCTCCCCTTCAAGGGGAGGGCTGGGGTGGGGATGGTGTTCGCGTCCGTGTACTCCCGGTTGGGCAGATTCCGGTCGAAGCCACACCATCCCCACCCAACCATCCCCTTGAAGGGGAGGGTTTCTCACCAGTCGCGCCCATGGCCCGCGCCTACGCCTGCTGCGCCACGATCCTGCGCCGCGCCGCAAGATAGCCATCGACCGCGAACACCGCCAGCCCGATCCAGATCAAGCCGAAGCCGATCGCGCGATCACGGCCGAAGGCCTCGCCGAAAAAGAACACGCCCAGCAGCAGCTGCAGGGTCGGACCGACGTACTGCAGCAGCCCGACCACGCTCAGCGGCACGCGTCGCACCGCGTAGGCGAAGAAGATCAGCGGGACCGCAGTCAGCACGCCGCCGAACACCAGCAGCGCGTTGATCCACCCACCCCACTGCAGCGAGAAGAAGCCGCCGTCGCCGCGCAGCTCGAACCACAGCAGCCACAGCAGCGCCGGCACGAACACGAACATGTTCTCGACCCCGAGCCCGCGCACCGCCTCGACCGCGGCGAACTTGCGGATCAACCCGTACAGCGCGAACGAGCCGGCCAGGCACAGCGCGATCCACGGCAGGCGGCCGAACTGGAATGTCAGCCACAGCACCCCGCAGGCGGCCAGCGCGACCGCGATCCACTGTGCCGGCGACAGCCGCTCGCGCAGGAAGAGCACGCCGATCAGCACGTTGAGCAGCGGGTTGATGAAGTAGCCCAGGCTGCTCTCGACCACGTGCCCGGCGTTCACCGCCCACACGTACAGGCCCCAGTTGAACGCGATCAGGGTGCCCGACAGCGCCAGCATCCACGCCAGCCGCGGCTGCGAGACCACGTCGCGGAACCAGCCGCGGCCGTCGCGCAGGGTCAGCCAGGCGGCGACCAGGATCGCGCACCACACCGCGCGGTGCAGCACGATCTGCAGCGACGGCACCACCTTGAGCAGGTGCCAGTACGCCGGCATCAGCCCCCAGATGACGAAGGCGGCGATCGCGATCCACAGGCCGCGGGCATCGTGCGTCCCCGTGTTCATGCGTCGACGCCCGCGGCGCGCACCGGCACCGGCTTCGACCGCGCCAGCGTGATCGCGACCACGCCCAGCAGCACCACCGCCATCGCGCCGAGGTCGTGCAAGCCGAAGCGCTCGCTGGCGAGCCAGGCGCCGAGCAGCACCGCGATCACCGGGTTGACGTAGGCATAGCTGCTTGCCAGCGCCGGGCGCACGTGGTGCAGCAGCCAGACATAGGCGCTGAAGCCGATGATCGAGCCGAAGCCGGCGAGATAGCCGAGCGACAGCATGCCCCGCGGCGATGGCCAGCCGTCGAAGCGCTCGCCGAACGCCAGCCCGGCGACCAGCATGATCGCGCCGCCGCACAGCATCTGCGCGGCGGCGGTCATGAACGGCGTCGGCAGGTCGCGGCCGCGGCTCCAGACCGAGCCATAGGCCCAGGCGATCGCCGCCACCAGCAGCGCGACCAGGCCGCCGGGCGTGCCGGTCAGGCTGCTGCCGGCGTTGAGCCAGGCGACGCCGACGAAGCCGATGCCCAGGCCGATCCACTCCGCCCGCCGCGGACGCGCGCCGCGCAGCGCCGCGAACAGCCCCATCCACAGCGGCATCGACGCCACCGCAACCGCGGCCAAGCCCGAGGACACCGTCTGCTGGGCGATGCAGACCATGCCATTGCCGACCGCGAGCAGCAGCAGGCCCATGAACGCGCAGTTGCGCCACTGCGCGCGCGTCGGCGCCGCGACGCCACGCAGGCGCAGCACCGCGTACATCAGCGCACCGGCCAGCACGAAGCGCACGCCGCCCATCAGCAGCGGCGGCCAGCCGCCCTCGAGCGCGAAGCGGATGGCGAGATAGGTCGAACCCCAGATCAGGTAGACCGCCGCCAGCGCGAGGGCGATGGCGGACGGAGACGCGGACGTGGGACCGACCGATGCGGGGGAGGCGGGCATCGGGCACCGTGGGGGCGGCACCGCGCGCGCGGGAGGCGCGACACGGGAGGCAGGCATTCTAAGGCGTGCGGCCGTTCCGGCGATGGAACGCCCCGGTGGCATGGATGGGGAGAAACAATCCCAGTTTCTCCCCGCTTCGCGCTATCGTGGCGCCCTGATCCGATCCCAAGGAATCCCACCATGCGCCTGCTGTCGATCCTGGCCCTGGGCCTGGCCGCCGCCGCCGTCCACGCCGCCACCCCCTACGGCCAACCGATGTCCGAAGGCGAGGCGGTCCCCGTGTCGCAGGCCATTGCCGATTTCGACGCCCACGCCGACAAGCCGCAGCGCTTCAGCGGCCGCATCGCCGAGGTCTGCCAGGCCAAGGGCTGCTGGATGATGCTCGAGGACGACGGCAAGGCCGCGCGGGTGATGTTCGGCAAGCACGACTTTTACATTCCCAAGGACACCACCGGCAGTGCCGTGGTCCACGGCGTGCTGACGCGCAAGGAGCTCACCCCCGAGCAGGTCGAGCACTTCAGCAGCGACAGCGGCAAGGGCATCGCCGCCGAGCCGGTGGAATACCGCATCACCGCCGACGGCATCGAGATTGCCTCCTGAAGGCGATGCGTCGCGCGACGTCTTGCGCAAGATCGCCGTCCTGCTGGCCACCTTCGCGTTCGCGGCCGCGACCTTGCCCGTTGATGCCCGCACCGTCTACCGCTGCGTGCGCGGCGGCACCGTCAGCCTGTCCACCGCGCCCGAACCCGGCTCGAAGTGCGAGGCGAAACAGATCGACGACAATGCCGTGCAGACGCCGAACCTGTGGGGATCGATGGGCGTGTTCAGCGGCACGCTGTACGAGCGCGAGCAGGACGGCAAGCTGGTCTACGGCACGCGCAAGCTGCCCGGTTCGCGCGTCTTCCTGAAGTTCACCGCGGTCACGCCGCCGGGCGAAGCCGCGCACGAAGGGTTGGGCAAGGTCGGTACGCCGCAGCTCAAACCGTTTGCCGCCGAGTTCAGGGCAGCGGCGAAGGCGACCGGTGTCGAGGATGCCTGGCTGCGAGCGATCGCCCACGCCGAAAGCGACTTCGATCCGGATGCGGTGTCGGACAAGGGCGCGCAGGGCGTGATGCAGCTGATGCCCGACGTCGTCGCCGACTACGGCGTCGAGGATCCGTTCGACGCGAAGCAGTCGATCCGCGCCGGCGCCCGCCACCTGCGTGCGCTGCTGCGTCGCTACGGCAACGACCGCACCCTGGCGCTCGCCGCGTACAACGCCGGCATCGGCACGGTGGCGAAGTACGGCGGCGTGCCGCCGTATGCCGAGACCCAGGCCTACATCGCCAAGGTGCAAGCGCTGCACGCGCGCTATCGCGAGGCAATGGGATTCAAGGTCGAACGCCCGGCGCAGTAGGGAAAACCGGGGTCAGAGTAGACTTTCCCCGATTGCCCATCCGATCCGCAGGTGTCCGGGGAAAGTCTACTCTGACCCCGGTTTTCCTCCCGTCGCCTCAGCCCCCCGGCGTCAGCCGCAGCAGCCGGCCGTCCTTGCCGTCCTCAATCACCCACAGCGCGCCATCCGGTCCCTGGCGCACGCCGCGGATGCGCGCGCCCATCGCGAAGCGTTCGGCCTCGGTCGCGCCGTCGTCGTCGAAGGCGATGCGCACCAGCGACTGCGACGACAGTCCACCGGCGAAGGCGTTGCCCTTCCACTGCGGGAACACGTCGCCGGAATAGAACACCAGGCTCGACGGCGAGATCACCGGCGTCCAGGTGATCGCCGGCGCGTTGAATTCCGGGCGAGTGTCGTGGTCGGGGATCGGGCGGCCGTCGTAGTGGTCGCCGTTGGACACGATCGGATAGCCGTAGTTGGCGCCGCGCTCGACCTTGTTGAGTTCGTCGCCGCCCTTCGGCCCCATCTCGATGTCCCACAGCTGGCCGTTGCCGTCGAAGGCCAGGCCCAGCGGATTGCGGTGGCCGAGCGACCACACCTGCGACGCGACCTCGCCCTGTCCCGCGAAAGGATTGTCGGCCGGCGCGCTGCCGTCGTCGTTCAGGCGCAGCACCTTGCCCAGGTTCGAGGCCATGTCCTGCGCCGGATCGAACTTCTGCCGTTCGCCCGAGGCGATCCACAGCATGCCGTCATGGAACACGATGCGGTGCGCGTAGTGGCCGCGTCCGCTGACCTTGGGCACCTGGCGCCAGATCACCTCGAGATCCTCGAGCGCGCCGCCGCCGGCCTCATCGGTGGCCAGCCGCGCGCGCGCCACGACGCCGCCGGCGGTGTCGCCGTCACCCTTCTCGGCGTAGCTGACGTACACCAGCCGGTTGTCGGCGAACTGCGGATGCGGCACCACGTCGCCGAAGCCGCCCTGTCCGCCGTACACCACCTCGGGAACGCCGGTCACTTCGCCGCTGGTGCCGGTGGCCACGTCCACCAGCTTCAGCGCACCGGGCCGCTCGCTCACCAGCAGCCGGCCGTCGGGCAGGAAGCTCAGCGCCCAGGGCTCGTTGAAGCTGGCGATGGTCTCGGCCGAGAACGGTCCGATGCTGCGGATTTCGCCCGTCCGTGGCGCGGGCGCGGCAGCTTCCGTGGCGTCGGCTTGCGCCGTGGTCGCGGCGGTGCCGTTGGCGCCACAGGCGGCGAGCAGCGCGAGCGAGAGTGCGGAGGCGGTCAGTGCGGGTCGAAGCATCGGAGGTTCCTCGCCGGGACAGGGTCGTGCGCATGATACCGTCGATGCGCGATCCGGCCGCCGCGGCCGCTTCGGGAGCGTTTCGATGATCGCCAGCGACTTCGTGACCTGCACCTGCCCCTACTGCGGCGAAGCGATCACCTTCGCGATCGACGCCTCCGCAGGTGAACAGGACTACGTCGAGGATTGCCAGGTGTGCTGCCGGCCAATCGTGCTGTCGGTCACGTTCGACACCGAGGGTTTACCCGAGGTCACGCTGCGTCGCGAACACGACTGACGCACGCGATCTGCAAAAAACTCCTTGACGTATGCGCGATTCTCGCATCTTCACGACGCGGCGCGCGCGACAATGAACGATCCGCTTCGCGGAACATCCTGTTAACGCCGTCCATGCACCGCTCTTTATGCGCGCACCGGCAAGGTGTCGCCGTGCGGAAGCAGGCACCCATGGAAAACGCTTCGACGCGCGCCACGAACTGGAACCACAACGGAGATAGTGATGAAGAATGCACGCAAGCCGCTGTTCGGAATGATCGCGCTGGGCGCGGCCCTCGCCATGCCGATGGCCTTCGCGCAGGAAGCGAACACCGAGGCCCCGCCGCAGGACCAGGAACCGGCGCAGTCCACCGCACCGGCCGCCACCGGGCAGCCGCTGACCTGGGCCGACCTCGACGTCGACGGCAACGGCACGCTGAGCCGCGCCGAGGCGGGCAATGTGCCCTCGCTCGCGCAGGCGTTCGACGAGGCCGATGCCGACAAGGACGGCGAGCTGACGCCGGACGAGTACAAGGCCTTCGCCGCCAAGGCGAGCGCCGAGCAGCCGGACGGTGCCGGCGGCAGCGACTGACGCCAGGTTTCGACCTGCAGGCATGACCCATCGGCGGCCTCCGGGCCGCCGATGTCGTTGCGGCTGCGGCATACTGCGCGCATGAGTGCGATCGACATGGTCGGCTTCGACGCCGACGACACCCTCTGGCGCAGCGAGGACTATTTCCACGCCGCGCAGGGCGAGTTCGAACGCATCGTCGGCCGCCACGCCGACCTCGCCGACGCCGGCCTGCGCGAACGCCTGTACGCGGTCGAGAAGGGCAACCTCGCCGTGTTCGGTTATGGCGTGAAGGGCATGGCGCTGTCGATGGTCGAGGCCGCGGTCGACATCAGCGACGGTCGCATCCCCGCGCGCGACCTGCACCGCATCGTGCAGATCGCCAAGGACATGCTGCGCCACCCGGTCGAACTGCTGGCGGGCGTGCGCGAGGCGGTCGAGGCGATCGCTTCCGCGTACCCGGTGGTGCTGATCACCAAGGGCGACCTGTTCCACCAGGAAGCCAAGGTGCGCGACAGCGGCATGGCCGACCTGTTCCGTCGCATCGAGATCGTCAGCGAGAAGGACGTGCGGACCTACGCGCGCCTGCTCGACGAATTCGCGATCCCGGCCGACCGCTTCGTGATGGTCGGCAACTCCCTGCGCTCGGACATCGTGCCGGTGCTCCGCCTCGGCGGCTGGGGCGTGCACGTGCCCTACCACCTGACCTGGGAACACGAGAACGACACCGACGACGTGGCCGGGCATCCGCGATTGCGGCAGGTGGCCACGGCCGCCGGCCTGCCCGAGGTGGTTCGCGGGATCGATGCGGCGACGATGGCTACACTCGCGAACGGGTGAACAGGGAGAGGGACGATGATGCACGCAGGACGGAAGGAGTCGATGTGGTGGGCGCTTGTGCTGGCGCTGGCGCTGGCCTGGCCGCTGGGCCTGGCGGCCGAAGAGCGCGCGCTGGTTCCGGTTGACCTGTTCATGCAGGCGAGGATCACGATCGCGCCGGAAGGCCGGATCACCGAGCTCGCCTGGATCGAGAAGGACAAGGGCAAGCTCGGGGTCGGACAGGTGATCGAGCCGACGATCCGGGCGCTGGAGTTCGAGCCGGGCGCGATCAACGGCGTGCCCGCCGTGACCGAAACGACTTTGCGGATGATGCTGCGCGCGACGCCGACAGCTGATGGCAACTGGGAGATCGCGATCCGGGGGGCATCGACCGGCGCGCTGACCGAGAAGATGGGGCCGCCGCAGTATCCGATGGACGCGGCGCGAGAGGGCGTGGAGGCCGAAGTGCTCAGCGAGATCGACATCGATGTCGCAGGACGGGTGACCATCGCCAGCATGGACTTCGAGTCGAGCCGCGGTGGTGACGCGTTCCGCAGGGAGTTCTTGCGCGCATCGGAAAAGGCCATTGCCGGCTGGCGCTTCGTGCCCGAGCGCGTGGGCGGCCATGCCGTCACCGGACGGATGCGCGTGCCGATCAGCTACTGCCTCGGCGGACGCGCGTGGTGCGAGGCCCGGAACCTCGCGGCCGCGGCCAAAGGCGTGGCACCGAACGAGCCGGTCCCGCTCGACAGCGTGGCGCGGCTGAAGACCAAACTCCCCGGCGCGGAGATCTGAGGCCGCGGTGGATCGCTTCCCGCCAGTCGCCGTTGCACGGGAGAAGGCGTGATGCGCGTCGTGTCATTGCGGACCCCGGTCATTGCCCTGCTGCTGGCGCTGGCGGCGGCGTGTCCGGCGCATGCGCAGGAGGATGCCGCGGAACCACCTGCCGTGGCGGCACAAGCAGAGCCACGCACCGGCAGCGACTGGATCGACGCGCGCCTGCTCGACATGAACGACTACGCCGCGCGCTACCGCGATGCCTTCGTCGACGAGATCGTGCGCTACCACCAGGCGCCGCGCGCGCTGGTGGAGGAGGCGCTGGCGGACAGCGCGATGACTCCCGGCGACGTCTATTTCGCCTGCGCGCTGGCGCAGGCCATCGGCCGGCCCTGCCGCGCGGTCGTCGACGTCTGGCGCAGCGATTCCAGCGATGGCTGGCAAGGCGTGGCGGAGCGGCTCGACCTGGACCAGCTCGCCGGCATCCACCGCCGCATCCGCAGCGACATCACTGAAAGCTACGCACGCTGGGCGCGGCCGCTGGATCCCGGCGCGCCGCCGACGCGGTAGCCGCGGGCCGAAATCGTCTGCGCGTGCGCCGCGAGGCGACGGTGCGGGCGTGTTCGCAGGCCCGCGCCGGATCGCCGACAATGGCAGTCCGCGGCCAGTGCCAGACACCGCCCCCCCGGAACCGGAACGTGACCCAGCCCGCCATCGCCCCCGCCTCCCTGCGCCTGTCCGTCGCGCCGATGATGGACTGGACCGACTCGCACTGCCGCGTCTTCCACCGCCTGCTGGCGCCCAACGCGCGGCTGTACTCGGAGATGGTGCATGCCAACGCGGTGATCCACGGCGACCGCTCGAAGCTGCTGGCGATGGATCCGGTCGAGCATCCGGTGGCGCTGCAGCTCGGCGGCAGCGAGCCGGGGCTGCTGGCGCAGGCGGCGCGGATCGGGGCGGAGCATGGCTTCGACGAGATCAACCTCAACTGCGGCTGTCCCTCGGACCGGGTGCAGGCGGGGCGCTTCGGCGCCTGCCTGATGCGCGAGCCGGGGCTGGTGGCGGATTCGGTTGCGGCGATGATCGACGAGGTCGCGTCGTTTGAGCGGCACGTCCCGGTGACGGTGAAGTGCCGTCTCGGCGTCGACGACGACCACGACTGGGGTCGCTTCCTCTCCTTCATCGACACCGTCGCCGCGGCCGGCTGCCGGATGTTCGTGGTGCATGCGCGCAACGCCTGGCTCAAGGGGCTGTCGCCGAAGGAGAACCGCGAGGTGCCGCCGCTGCGCTACGACTGGGCCTACAGGCTCAAGGCCGAGCGACCGACGCTGCAGGTGATCGTCAACGGCGGCATCGCCACGCTCGAGGAGGCATCGGCGCATCTGGGCCATGCCGATGGCGCGATGCTTGGCCGTGCCGCCTATCACGACCCCTGGCTGCTGCACCGGCTCGACGTGGCCTGGTTCGGCGGCGAGCTGTCCACGCGCGCGGACGTGTTGCGTTCGATGCGGCCTTACGTCGAGACGCAGCTGGCGCGCGGCGCCCAGCTCAAGCACATCACCCGCCATCTGCTCGGCCTGTTCCACGGCGAGCGCGGCGGGCGCGCGTTCCGGCAGGTGCTGAGCGAGGGCGCGCACCGGCCGGGCGCGGACTGGTCGCTGGTCGAGCGCGCGATCGCGGTGACCGGTTCGCCGATGGAGATCGCGGCATGATCACCCGCGACCTCGACGCCTTCTCCGCCTTTGCCCGCGACTGCGCGCCCGATTTCGGCCCCGCCACCGCGCGCGGCGCCTTCCTGGTGGCGCCCGATGGCTTTACCCGCGCTGCGGAGTCGGCCGGCGACAACCGCTACATGGCGCAGGCCGATGCCTTCGATGCCGTCGCCGCCGCGCTCGAACACCGCGCCCTGCACGTATCACTGTCCGCACTGCTGCCGACGGTCTGCTTCGCCGGTCGCGCCGAGGCGCCCGACGGGCTGTTTCCCAACAACGTGTTCGCCACCGCGCGCGCCGATGCGCGTGCCGCCGATCCGTTCGCGCCGCGGCTGGTGATCGGGCACATGCGCCATCCGGTGCGCCAGCGCGAGGCCGGGCGCGACGACATCCGCGGCTGGTTGCGCGACATCGCCGGCTATGAAGAACACGATCTCTCGGCCCAAACGCATCCCTGTGAACTGACCGGCGCGCTGGTCATCGATCGCGCCCGCGGCCTCGGTTTCTGCGGCCTGTCCGAGCGCTGCGACGCCGAGGGCGCAGCGCTGATGCACGCCGCCTTCGGACTGCGTGCGACCCTGATGTTCGATCTCGCGCCGGGCGAATACCACACCAACGTGGTGCTCGCGATCCTCGCCGGGCGCGCGGTGCTGGCCTGTCCGGACGGCTTCGCCGATGCGTCCGTGGCCGCTGCGATCGCCGGCCTGTACCCGCACGCGGCGCTGCTGTCGCCGGCCGAGCGCCTCGCCTTCGCCGGCAACGCGATCAGCCTCACTCCCGGCAGCGTGTCGATGAGCGCCACCGCGGTACGCGCCCTGCGGCCGGACACGCGGCGGATGCTGGACGCCGCCGGCTTCGCACTGCAGCCGGTCGAGCTGGCGGCGATCGAGGCGGCCGGTGGCTCGCTGCGCTGCTGCGTGGCCGAGCTGTTCTGAGCGGCTTCAGGGCGATGAACCGCGGCCGGCCGGTGAAGGAAAAGTTAAGGGGGGATTCACCGCGGGGTTTCAAGAATGCGGGTCCTGCCCCTGCGAAGGGGCGATGTGCGCGCCGCACGCCGGAGTCCCCGAATCCCGCCATGCCTGCCGTCCCATCCCGCCGCCGGATCGTCCTCGCCGCCGCACTTGCGCTGGCCTGCGTCGCGTCGCCGGCGTGGGCGCAGAATCAGGACCGCGATCGCGACCGTGACCGCCGCGGGCCGCCATCCGGCCAGCAGCGCGGGGACGAGCAGGGTCCGCCGCGCGCCCGCAGCAACGACGAGCTCTCCGATTCGGTGCGCCGCTTCGAGCGCAGCAACCGCGGCAGCCGCGTCCTCAGCGCCGAACGCATGCAGTCCGACGGCCGCGAGATGAGCCGGATCAAGGCCATGGACGACCGCGGCCGGGTGCGCGTCTACGTCGACGACCCGCAGCGCCGTCGCGCCGAACCGCCGCGCCGCCCGCCTGCACGCGACGACGACGACTGAATCGGCATTCTGTTCAGGAAACTCCGGCCACACTGGCCGGCATCCACCAAATGAACGGAGTCGACCCATGCGCATCCTGCTCGTCGAAGACGAAGCCCCCCTGCGGGAGACCTTGGCCGCGCGCCTGAAGCGCGAAGGCTTTGCCGTGGACGCCGCCCAGGACGGCGAGGAAGGCCTGTACATGGGCCGCGAGGTGCCGTTCGACGTCGGCATCATCGACCTCGGCCTGCCGAAGATGTCGGGCATGGAGCTGGTCAAGGCGCTGCGCGACGAGGGCAAGCAGTTCCCGGTGCTGATCCTGACCGCGCGCTCGAGCTGGCAGGACAAGGTCGACGGCCTCAAGCAGGGCGCCGACGACTACCTGGTCAAGCCCTTCCACGTCGAGGAGCTGCTGGCGCGGATCAACGCCCTGGTGCGCCGCGCCGCGGGCTGGAGCAAGCCGACGCTCGAATGCGGCGCGGTGGTGCTCGACCTGGCCGCGCAGACGGTCAGCGTCAACGGCCAGAACGTCGACCTGACCAGCTACGAGTACAAGGTGCTCGAATACCTGATGATGCACGCCGGCGAACTGGTCTCGAAGGCCGACCTGACCGAGCACATCTACCAGCAGGACTTCGACCGCGACTCCAACGTGCTCGAGGTGTTCATCGGTCGCCTGCGCAAGAAGCTCGACCCGGACGGCACGCTCAAGCCGATCGAGACCGTGCGCGGCCGCGGCTACCGCTTCGCGATCCCGCGCAACGGCGAGTCCTGAGCCGATCCGGCCGCCGCCGCGCGCGCGGCCGATGCATGGGCGATCATGACGGCGCGGAAGGCCTGCCTCCGCGCCGTCCGTTCGAATGCCGACCGTGCCCGCCCCTGACCCGATGACTTCCGGACCCCGGACCCGCGAACTGCCCTGGCGCCCGCGCTCGCTGCAGGCGCGCCAGCTCATGGTCGCCAGCCTGGCCCTGCTCGCCTTCCTGGCGCTGGCCGGCTACGCGCTCGACCGCGCCTTCCTCGACGTCGCCAGCGAGGGCCAGCGCGACCGCCTGCGCAACTACGTCTTCGCCTACGCCGGCGACGTCGAGTTCCTGCGCAACGGCGAGATCTACGTGCCCGACAACGGCCCCGACGACCGCTTCGACCGCCCCGGCAGCGGCCTGTACGCCGAAGTGCTCCTGCCCAACGGCAGCTGGACCTCGCGCTCGGCCTCCGGTCCGCAGCTGCCCGAGGCGACGATGCTCGGCGGCGGCGAGGAGAAGTTCGAGGGCCCGCTGCCGATGACCCGCAGCGACGGCAGCACCGGACAGGTGTACCGCTATGCCCTGGGCATGGTCTGGGTGCCGCAGTCGGAGACGCCGGAGGCGGAGTTTCCGTACACCATCTACGTGATGGAGGACGCCGGCACCGTGCCGCGCCAGGTGCGCGTGTTCCGCGGCGCGCTGTGGGGCTACCTCGGCATCGCCGGCCTGATCCTGCTGCTGCTGCAGACTTTGGTGCTGCGCTGGAGCCTGTGGCCGCTGCGCAGGGTGGTCGAGGAGCTCAAGCGCGTGCAGCGCGGCCAGGCCAACCGCATGGGCGAGCGCCACCCGCGCGAGCTCGAACCGCTGACCGACAGCATCAACGCCCTGGTCGAGAGCGAGCGCGAGAACCTCGAACAGCAGCGCAACACCATGTCCGACCTCGCCCACAGCCTGAAGACGCCGCTGGCGGTGTTGCGCGCGCGGCTGGACTCGGACGCCGGCGAAGCCGAGCTGCGCGAGGAGGTCGCGACCCAGGTGCAGCGCATGACCGACCTGGTCAACTACCAGCTCGGCCGCGCCTCGGCGACCGGGCACAAGCTGTTCGCCGCACCGGTGGAGATCGAGCCCTACGCCGAACAGCTGGTGCAGGGGCTGGAGAAGATCTACGCCAGCAAGGGCGTGATCTGCGAGTTCGAGATCGATCCGGCCGCGCGCTTCCACGGCGAGCCGGGCGACCTGCAGGAGCTGCTGGGCAACCTGATCGAGAACGCGTTCAAGTGGGCGCGCTCGCGCGTGCTGCTGACGGTGAAACCGGGGGAAACCGCACCGGACCGGCGGCCGGGCCTGTTCCTGGCGGTCGACGACGACGGCCCCGGCATCCCCGACGAGCGCATCCCGCTGGTCCTGCAGCGCGGCGTGCGCGGCGACGAGCGCGTGCACGGGCACGGCATCGGCCTGTCGATCGTGCAGGACATCATCCGCAGCTACCGCGGCGACCTGCAGGTCGGTCGTTCGGAGGAGCTTGGCGGTGCCCGCTTCGAGGTCAGGCTGCCGCCGGGGCTTTGACATCCCGGTGTGCGTCGCACGGCACCAAACTTGTCATCCCGAACGAAGTGAGGGATCTGCTCTGGCGGCTTAAAAAGGGTTCTTCTCCCAAAGGAGGGGAGAAGCTACTCGTGGTTGGAGAAAGTCCCTCACTACCCCGCTTCGGCGGGACGCCGCACCCTGTCGCCCGAAGATCGCTCTTCGCTCGATCAGGGCATCCTGCCCTGACTCGCGCGCAAAACATCCATGTTTTGCTTTCCGCGATCCCCGGCCGCCAGGACGCGGCTCACTGACGCTCGTCCTGCAATGCTTCGATGCACTGCTGCTTTGCTCTGAACGAAGCCACGCCGGTGGCTGGCGATGGTCGTCCCGGGCCGGGGGTTGCGGATAGCAGCGCATGGATGCGCTGCGGCGGCGAGTCAGCCAAGGGTGAGCGCGGACGGTTTGCGCGGCATTGCCGCGCGTCCGTGCGAACGCCCGGCGCGCTGCGCCGGGCCGGACCGCGAAGCGGGCTGACCGAGCCGGGGAGCAATCCCCGGCCCGGGACGGCTTCCAGCCGCAAGCCGAGACCTGGCCCCAACAATCCGGCCAGCCTCCACTCGAATCGATGAAGATCCTTGAAAAAGCAGATCCCTCACTACGTTCGGGATGACAGATGGAGAGCTGACGGCGACGGGCCATAGAAGCGGTCGAAGTGGGCGGCTACCTGCGGGAACACTTCGCGCAACGTCGCCGGGTCGCTGAAGTGGTATTCGCTGCAGACGGCGAAGAACTCCTCGGGGGCCTCGGCCGCGTAGGGGTCGATCGTGCTGTCGCGCCCGGCGTCGACGGCGGCGACGAAGGCGTCGTAGTCGCGCTGGAAGTCGCGTGCCCACGCGCGCTGCCAGTCGCGCGGCAGCGGCGGGGTGCCGTCGAGTACGCCGTCGAGCGCGTCGAGCTTGTGCGCCATCTCGTGCACGGCCACGCAGAAGCCGGCGTGGGGGTCGTCGAGGTCGGCCTCGACGTCGGCCCAGGACAGGATCAGCGGGCCGCTGTCCCAGGCTTCGCCGATCAGTTCGTCGTCCCATTGGTGCAGCACGCCGGCGGCGTCGACGTGGCTGCGGTTCACGCGGAACGCATCGGGATAGACGATCAGCTGCGACCAGCCGTGCAGGCCTTCTTCGCCGAACTCCAGCAGCGGCAGGCAGCACAGGGCGGCGAGCGTCGCGCGCTGCACGTCATCGAGCCGCAGGGGATCAATGCATGTGATCGTCTTGCGCTGCAGGAATACGGCGGCAAGTGTGCGCAGGCGGGTGTTGCGGGTGTCGTCGAGTGCGGCGATCCAGCGCGTGCGCGCCTGCACCTGGCGCCAGGAGGCGTCGTCGATCGGGTCGGGAGTGGAGCGGCCGAGCAGCCGCCGGATCAGGCGTCCGGGCACAACGCCGGAAACCTCAGCGGATCATGCCGGGCAGGAAGCTGTGCCAGCGCGGCGTGCGCGCCGCATCCTGCTCGCTGCCGCGGCGCTGCGTCGCCGGTCGCGCCTTGGCCGGCACCACCGCGCGCTTGTCGCCGGCGCGCGAGGGTTCGGCTTCGGCCTCGGCCTCGTCTTCCACCGCGCAGCCGGAACCGCCGCCGTTGGCGGCCATCATCGCCGGCTGGCGCGCGGCCACGGGCAGCACGAGACCGGCAAGCAGCAGGCACAGCAGCAGTCGGAACGCCATGGCAACCATCCTTTGGCAGTCGTTGCGTCGGCAACAGGTCACTATACCCCTTGATGCGGGCAGGCGGTGAACGGTTGCAGCGATGGCGACGACCGCATTCCGCGGCGATGCGGCGGGGTGGGGCGGTCGCGTCGGCGATCCCCGATAATCCGGCCATGACCCGCCCGGACACCCCGTGAGCCCGACCGACGACCGTGCCCTGCTGCAGCGCCTGGCCGCCGGCCCGGTATCCGGCGACGCGCTGGCGCGCGAGGCCGGGCTGACCCGGGCGGCGGTGTGGAAGCGGATCCAGGCGCTGCGCGAGGCCGGCGTCGCGGTCGACGCGCAGCCAGGGCGCGGCTACGCCCTGGCGACGCCGATCGACCTGCTCGACGCCGGGCGCATCGCCGAGGCCTTGCCGGACGAAGTGAGCGCCGGCATCGACACGCTCGAGGTGGCCTGGTCGCTGGACTCCACCAGCTCCGAATTGCTGCGGCGCAGCGACGCCGGGCGCGGGGTGCAGGTGCTGTTCGCCGAACGCCAGACCGGCGGCCGCGGCCGCCGCGGGCGGGCATGGGCGTCGCCGCTGGCGGCCAACCTGTACCTGTCGGTGGCGCGGCGCTTCGACGCCGGGCTGGCGCGGCTGGGCGGGCTGAGCCTGGTCGCCGGGGTGGCCGTGGTCGATGCGCTGCACGCGCTGGGCGTGCCGGCGGCGCGGCTGAAGTGGCCCAATGACGTGGTCGTGGCCGGCGATGCAGGGCTGCGCAAGCTGGGCGGGATCCTGGTCGAGGGCGGCGGCGAGCACGCCGGGCCGGCACGGGCGGTGGTCGGGATCGGCCTCAACGTACGCATGCCGGCGCAGACGGGCGCGGAGATCGACCAGCCATGGATCGACCTCGCCGGACTGTGCGACCCGGTGCCGGCGCGTGACCTGGTCGCGGCGGCGCTGCTGGCGCAGCTGCTGCCGGCGCTGGCGCGCTTCGATCGCGAGGGGCTGGCGCCGTTCCTGCCGCGCCATGCCGTGCACGATGTCCTCGCCGGGCAGCCGGTGCGGGTGCACGCCGGCGATGGCGAGCACGCCGGCATCGCACTGGGGCTCGCCGCCGACGGTGCACTGCGCGTGCGCATGGCGGGTGGCGAGCGCGAATTCCACGCCGGCGAGGTCAGCCTGCGGCGCGCGGAGCATGCTTGATGAGCGATTGGCTGTTCGACCTCGGCAACTCCCGGCTCAAGTGCGCGCCGCTGCTTGACGACGGCAGTGTCGGCGAGGTGCGGGTATTCGCGCACGACGGCAGCGCGTTCGAAGCCGGCTGGGCGGCGCGCCTGCCCGCACGCATCGACGCCGCGCACGTCGCCAGCGTCGCCGCCCCGGCGCTGCGTGTGGCCCTGCTCGACGCGCTCGCCGCGCGCAGCGGGCGCATCGGCCTGGCGGCGACGCAGCGCGCCTGGCGCGGCTTGCGCATCGCCTATGCCGAGCCGTCGCGGCTGGGCGTGGACCGGTTCCTGGCCATGCTCGCCGCGCACGCACGCGGTGGCGCCTGCCTCGTCGTCGGCGTCGGTACCGCGCTCACGATCGACTTCGTCGACGCGCAGGGGCGCCACCACGGCGGCCGCATCGCGCCGTCGCCGACGCTGATGCGCGAAGCCCTGCAGGCGCGCGCGGCGCAGCTGCCGGCCGACGGCGGCCGCTACGCCGAGTTCGCCGCCGACACCGACGATGCGCTGGCCTCCGGCTGCCTCGGCGCCGCGCTGGCGCTGGTCGAGCGCAGCCGCGACGCCGCGCGCCAGGCCTGCGCCGACCCGGTCGCGCTGCTGCTGCACGGCGGCGGCGCGGATGCACTGCTGCCGCATCTGGCCGACGCCGTCCACGATCCGCAGCTGGTGCTGCATGGTCTCGCGCAATGGGCGCGGAGCGACGGGGAATCGTCGATCGCGGTGTCCGACGTGCGCGACAGGTCATAAGACGACGCTGAAATTGGTGCCGTCATCCCGCCTTCGCGGGGATGACGAGCAAAAGCGACTTGACCAGTGTTGCCATAGAATTGCCCGATGCCCGTCCGCGCCCTGATCGTCCTGCTGCTGATCCTCAATCTTGGCGTGGCGCTGTGGTGGATCACGCGCGACGATGCGGCGCCGAGCGAAGCGCCCGCGCTGCCGCAGGGCGTGGAGCGGCTGCAGCTGCTTGAAGAAGCCGCGCCGCCACCTGGATCGACAGCGGCCATCGCGGAAGCCCCGGACGACGAGGCGCCCCAGTCGGAGGACGACGCACCCGCCGCCGCGCCGCCGGAGCCAGCGTCCGCCGCCGCGGATTCGCCGCCCGCCGCCGCGTCCGCCTGCCACGCCCTCGGCCCGTTCCCCGATGCCGCCACCGCCGAGCGTGCGGCCGCGCAGCTGCGGCCAGCCGTGCAGCGCCTGGCGATGCGCGAATCGCGCGCCGCGCCACGCGGCTGGAACGTGCTCCTGCCGCGACTGGCCGACCGCGACGCCGCCGCAGCCGCGGCCACGCGCCTGGCCGCGGCCGGCTTCGGCGACCACTACCTGATGCCGGCCGCAGCCGATGGCACGGTCGACATCGCGCTGGGTCGCTTCGGCAGCGAGGCGCCGGCGCTGCGCCACCAGGCCGCGCTGCGCGCCGCGGGTTTCGAGGCGGTGGCCGCGCCGATCGGCGACGCCGGCGACGCACGCTACTGGATCGACGTCGCCGCGTCCGCCGATGCCGACCTCGCCGGCCTGCGCCGCGCCAGCGGTGCGACCCGCTCCGAAGCGATCGACTGCGCCACGCTGCCTGCGCCGGTCCGATGAGGCCCTGCGCTAGAATGCGCGGGCCGGCGCAGCCGCCGTGCCATGCCGCTTTAGCTCAGCTGGTAGAGCAACCGCCTTGTAAGCGGTAGGTCGTCCGT
>DAOMPM010000013.1:0-50506 GCA_035444805.1 Luteimonas sp.
CGACTCCCTCAGCTGTAAACCGAAACCCCGTTTACACAGAATTCTGCACACCCTCAGTCATGCCCGCGGCCTGGTCGCGTCCGTGGCGCGCTCCTGCGCGACGGCGAAGCGATCACGGCCTTGGCGCTTGGCGGCGCCACCCCGCGGCCACGCAGCCGCATCCGGCTCTACAGATCGAACGCGAGCAGGTCGAGCCCGGTCGCGGCACGCACCACGCGGCGGTACAGCACGTTGCCCTGCGCGGCGTTGGTCATCACCACCAGCGCGCGGCCGCGGGTGGCGTCGCCGAGCGCGAAGGTCTTGAAGACGCCGGCGTTGCTGCCCGAGTGGTAGAGAACCGGGCCGCGTGGCGTCGCCTCCAGGTTCCAGCCCAGGCCCTTATCGGTCCAGCGTCCGGGCAGGTCGATCTGGCGCGTGAGCATCGCCGCGCGCGTCTGGGGGCGCAGTTCCCACGGCGCCGGATCCGCGTGCACCATCAGCGCCATGAAGCGTGCGTAGTCCTGCACGCTGCAGCGCAGGCTCGCGGCGGCGTTGGCGAGGATGTCGCCGGGCCAGGCGACCACGCCTGCCGGGGCGTCGACCTGTGCCAGCGGCAGCGCGCGCTGCGCATCGGCGTAGCGCCATTGCGCGAGTGGTTTGCGCCACTGCGTGGCGATCGACAGCGCGCGCTCCCAGGCATCGCGCAGGCCTTGCCGGGGTGCACCTTCGTGCTCGTCGCCGGGCGCGCGATGGCCGCGCACCGAACGCGCGGCCAGCTCCGCATCCCAGGCATAGGAACTGTCGCGCATGCCGGCGGGGCCGAACAGCAGGCGGTCCAGCGTCTGGTCGAGGCTTTCGCCGGTGACCGCCTCCATCGCCAGCTGCAGCCAGACGAAGGCCTCGCCCGAGTAGTCGATGCGCGTGCCGGGTTCGACCGCAGGCTGCAGCGGCTCGTGCGCCGGATCCTTGCGCCAGCCCGGCAGGCCGGTCGAGTGGCGCAGCACGTCGCGCACGGTGATGCGCTCGAGCCACGGCGAATCGCCGAGGTAGTCGGGCCGGACGTACGCCACCAGCGGCGCATCCAGCGCCATCTCGCCGCGGTCCACCAGCTGCAGCACCGCGTAGGCGAACACCGGCTTGCTCAGCGACGCGGCTTCCCACAGCGTCGCATCCTCGACCGGCGTTGCGCGCGCGGCGTCGGCCAGGCCCGCGCCATGCGACCACGCCAGCCGCCCCGCCTCGACCACGGCGATGCCGATGCCGGGCACGCCCAGTGCCTGCATCTGCCGCGGCAGGTCACGCAGGAAGTCATCGGATGGAATCCAGTCGGCGTCGGGATCGATGGCCGGCGCCGCCTGCAGCTGCCGCGGCAGCGCGGCCAGCGACGCCAGGCCCGCGAACGCCGCCAGCAGGTGGCGACGATGCATCGATGACGGGCCTTGGGTATGCGCAGGCATGCGGCATTGGAGCCGGTCGGTCGCGGTGGCGCAAGCTCCGCAGCACGCTGCCTGATACTCGCTCGCGAGCAGGAATACACATGCTGTCGCGGGCATGGCCCGCTCCTACGCGGCGACGACGCGGTCGCGGCCCTGGCGCTTGGCGGCGTAGAGGCCGTTGTCGGCGCGTTGCAGCAGGGCGTCGGGCCCTTCGTGGTCATTGCGCTCGACCACGCCGACGCTGATGGTGCAGGCGAGCGCGACGTCCTCCTCCGGCGCGACGCGCAGCGCGGCGATGTCGTGGCGCAGGCGCTCGAGCACCTCGACCGCGTCGGCCAGGGTCGCGCCACGCATCACCACCAGGAACTCCTCGCCGCCGGTCCGCCCGACGAAGGTCGACGCCTCGCGCAGCGCGGCCTGCAGCTGCTGCGCCACGCGCGCGAGCACGCGATCGCCGGTCTGGTGTCCGTAGCGGTCGTTGATGTACTTGAAGCGGTCGATGTCGATGATCGCCACGCACAGCGGCGTGCTGGCGTGGTTGGCCTGCTGGATCGCGGCGGCGAGCTCGCGATCGCTGGCGCGGCGGTTGGGCAGGCCGGTCAGCGGATCGTGGTCGGCCTGGTGGGCCAGCTGCTCCAGCAGCAGCTCACGCTGGCGCGAGGCGTCCTCCAGTTCGCGGTTCTTGCCGCGCAGGGCCTCGGTGCGCTGCGCCACTTCCACTTCGAGGCGGCGCGCGCGCCGGCGCTGGCTGCGCCCGAGCCACTGGTGGGCGCCGGCGAACAGCAGCAGCAGGCCGGCAATGGCCGCCACCACCACCCACGGCCGCGCCCACCACGGCGGCGCGACCTCGAAATCGACCAGGGCCACGCTCGCCGGGCGCGACCAGTCGGCCGGGGCCCGCGCCACCTGCACCTCGAAGCGCAGCGCACCCGAGGGCAGATTGGTGTACGCCGCCACGCGCGCCTGCCCGGCATCGATCCAGTCGTGGTCGAAGCCGTGCATGCGGTAGCGGTAGCGCAGGCCGTTGGGATTGCGCAGGCTGATGCCGGCATAGCGGATCGCCAGGCGCGTCCCGGCGGGCAGCGCATGGGTCGCGGCGAGCGGCTGGTCGACGCCGTTGAGCAGCACCTGGTCGATGACCAGCGGCACGTCGTGGCGCAGCTCGCGCATCACCCGCCCCGGATTGAACACGGCCACGCCCGCGGCCGTCGCCAGCCACAGCTTGCCGTCGTCCATGCGCCAGCCGGCCGGCGCGCTGCCGCCGTTGGCCTGGCGGCTGGGCATGCCGTCGTCGCGGCTGAACATCTGCACGTCCAGCCGCGCGGCCTGTCCCCGGTCGACCGCGTCGAAGGCGCCGCGCGGGATGCGGGTCACGCCATCGTTGCCGCTCACCCACAGGTTGTCGTGGTCGTCGGCGAGGATGCGGAACAGGGCGCTGCCGGACAGGCCCTGGTCGCGGCCGTAGAGTTCGAAGGCGCCGTCGCGCTGCCGCAGCAGGCCGCGATCACTGGCCAGCCACAGGGTGCCGTCGGCGTCGGCATGGAAGTCGAGGATCGAGCGGGCCGGGTAGTCCAGCTCCGGCCGCAGCACGATCAGGCGGCCGTCGGGTTCGCGCCGGGCCAGTCCGCCGAACAGGCCGATCCACAGCGCGCCGCCGTCGCTCTGGTGCAGCGCGCGTACCGGCAGGTCGGGCAGGTCCGGCAGCGGCCGCAGGTCCAGATGGCCGTCGCGCCAGGCCACCAGGCCGCGCTCGGTGCCGATCCACAGCGTGCCGGTAGGATCTTCCAGCACCGCGCGCACCTGCTCGGTCGACAGTGGGCTGTCGTCCCCGGCCAGCGAGCGCACGGCGGGCCGGTCGCCGGAGCCGACGTGGAGCACGCCGCGGTTGTAGGTCCCGGCCCAGATGCCGCCGTCCGCGGCCAGCGCCATCGACAGCACCGACGACGGCGGCACGCCCGGCGCGGGGATCACGCGCTCGACCTCGGTCCCGCGCATCCGGCTCAAGCCGCCGGAGTGGCCGATCCACGCCTGGCCGTCGCCGGTCTGCAGCAGGCTGCGGACGTAGTCGTTGGACAGGCCCTGCGGCCGCCCGATGCCCCAGACCGGACCATCGGCGACGCGGAACAGACCATGGGTGGTGCCGAACCAGACCAGCCCTTCGCGGCCCTCGAACATCGCGCCAGACGCAAAGCCCTCGATGCCGTCGCTCGCGTCCAGCCGCTGCCACGCGCCGTCCCGGTAGCGCAGCAGCTGGCTGTTGGTGACCGACACCCACAGCGCGCCGCTGCGGTCCTGCAGGATGCCTTCGGCGCGCTCGTCGCGCAGGCGCTCGAGTCGGCCCTGGTGGTAGCGCCAGATACCGAGGTCACCGACGATCCAGATGGCGCCGTCGGGGGTTTGTTCCAGGCCACGGACCTCGCCCTGCGGCAGGCCGATATCGTTGCCGAGCGCCTGCAGCGTTCCTTCGTGCCAGCGGTACAGGCCGCGGCGGTTGCCGGCCCAGAGGCTGCCGTCGGCGTGTTCCAGCAACGCCAGCACGTCCTGCCGGGTCAGCGCCTCGCCCTGGTCCAGGCGCGTGCATTGCCCGCCCGGATGCAGTCGGTACAGGCCGTCGCGTGCGGCGAGCCAGTGCACGCCGTCGCGGCCACGGGCCAGGCGCATGGCCTCGATCGCGGGAAAGGCGGTGCAGGCCGGCTGCGGATCATCCTTGCCCGACACCCGCAGCAGGCCGACGTCGTCGACGCCGACCAGCAGGCTGCCGTCGTCGTCGCGCCACAGCAGGCGCGAGGCGAGGCGGCGGCCGTCGGGATGGTTGAGCGCGTCGACCACGCGGAACTCGATCCCGTCGAAACGCGCCGTGCCTTCCCAGGTCGATACCCAGAGGAAGCCGTCGCGGTCCTGGTTGATGGCGTGGATCTGGCTGTGCGGCAGGCCGTCGTCCGCGTTCCAGCGGGTGACCGTGTAGCGCTCGGGCGGCAGTTCCGGGCCCAGCGCGGCCGGATCCTGCGCCGACGCGGTGCCGGACAGCGCCAGCCAGGCGCCGACGAGCGCGCACGCAGCGGCGGCGCGACACCGTCGCGCGCGCGCAGCATCGATGAAGCCGCCTGTCATTGGCATGCCGACCCAACGTGCCCCTGTTCACGTTTCGTGGCGGCAGTTTACCCTGTCGCCCCCGAGCGGCCGTGACGGACGCCGGACCGGCTTCCCCCGCCTGGATGGGCTCGACCCGCCACCATGGCGCGCCACCCTTTTCGCACCGGAGCGCAGCATGCCTTCGCTGGACACCCTGCATCGCCACATCCGGCTGATCGCCGCGTTCGCCATCCTCGCCAGCCTGGCGACCTGGACCGTGGACATCGCCGGCCTGGTCTACAACTGCCCCTTCTGCCGCGCCCAGCGCACGGTCATCGGCCTGCTCGGCCTGCTGATGCTGCTGCCCGACCTGCGCCACTGGCTGCTGCGCTGGCTGGCGGCGGTGCTGGCCAGCCTCGGCCTGGTGGTGGCCGGCACCCAGCACTTCGCCGGCTGGCGGCGGATCAACGCCGGCGAGTTCAAGTTCGCCGAGCCGTGGATCATCGACCCCTTCCTGCTCTCGGGCGCGGCGATCTTTGCGATCACCGGCCTGGTGCTGCTGATCTATTCCTGGCGGCCGGTGCGAAAATAGGCGGCGTGAACGCCTCCACGACCCCCGACCCCGACCCCCGCCCGCAGCCGCCCGAGGCACCCCTGCCCAGCGACTGCTGCGACAGCGGCTGCGATCCCTGCGTCAACGACAGCTACAGCGAACAGCTGCAGGACTACCGCGAGCGGCTGGCGAAGTGGCTGCAGCGGCATCCCGACCAGGCCTGAGGGGGAAAACCGGGGTCAGGGTCGACTTTCCTCCGGCATCGTCGGCCACCAGGGATCAAGGGGAAAGTCGACGCTGACCCCCGTTTTGATCACGCGGCCGCCTGGCTGAACTCCTCGTAGGCCGCCAGCGCGTTGGAGGCGTACATCAGCGACGGGCCGCCGCCCATGTACACGGCCACGCCCAGCATCTCGCGGTACTCCTCGGGCGTGGCGCCCAGCCGCACCAGGGTCCTGGCGTGGAAGCCGATGCAGGCATCGCAGCGACTGGCGACGCTGATCGCCATCGCGATCAGTTCCTTGGTCTTTTCATCGAGCACGCCCGCCGCCAGCGCCGAGCTGCTCAATGCGCCGAAACCCTGCATCAGCTCGGCGTTGTGGCTGCGCAGCGGGGTCAGGTTCCTGGAGACCTGACGGGTGAGTTCGGTATAGGAATCAATCGAGGACATGTGGGGTCTTGCTCCAGATGATGAGGTAGCGCGGGCTCACGACTTGACGGCTACCAGGTCGATAAGGGCGGACATGCCGGCGTGGCCCTGTCCTTCGTGGATGACGCTGTCATGTTCGGCGAGGTGCTCGATCCGCATTCCGGCAAAGGCATCGCGCAGCAGGTCGGCGGTATAGAGCTGTTCGGCCACGGGCGGGCCGCCGGTGCCGTAGCGAAGCTGTTCGGGGCGATAGCCTTGCAGCAACAACAAGCCGCCGGGCTTCAGCACGCGCTGCATGCCGGCGAAGATCGCGTCGCGCAGCGGCGGATCGGCGAACTGGATGAAGATCGCCGCCACCACGTCGAAGCGCGCCTGGCCCCAGTCCCAGTGGGCCAGGTCGGACAGCTCGACGTCGATGTGCACGCCGCGCGCCGTGGCCAGGGCCCGGGCCTTGGCCAGGCCCGCTTGCGAGGCGTCCACGGACAGCACCTGGAGCCCCTGTTCGGCCAGCCACACGCCGTTGCGGCCCTCGCCGTCGGCCACGGCCAGTGCCGACATGCCGGGCTGCAGGCGATGCGCCTGCGCGGCAAGGAAGGCATTGGGCTCGATGCCGAAGACGTAGTCCTCGCCCGAGAAGCGCGCGTCCCAGCGCGCGATGCCGGCCCTGGCCTGATCCGACGCACTCATGACGCGCCCGGCCGGCTGCCGCCGCAGAAGATGCCGTACAGGGTTTCCATCACCGCGCCGGCCGGACCCGGGGCCAGCGAGTAATAGATCGTCTGCGCCTCGCGGCGAGTGTCGACCAGACCCTCGTCGCGCAGCACGGCCAGGTGCTGGGACAGGGCCGACTGGCTCAGCTCCAGCAGCTCGTTGATCTCGCCCACCGAGCGTTCACCGCCGGCGAGCAGGCACAGCACCTGCAGCCGGCGCTCGTTGGCCAGCGCCTTGAGCAGCTGCGCCGCGTCGCCGGCGTGTTCCTGCATGGCTTCCAGATCGAAGCCGGACGTTGCCTGGGCCGGTGTTGCCTGAGCCGATCTTGCCTGGGCTTTTGCCATGGTCGTTGCACCTGCGTTTGTTCGGATCCGCCGCGGTCGGACGGCGGCGGTACGGGGCGCATAATATCAGTTGACTCTAAT
Organism: Luteimonas sp.; assembly: GCA_035444805.1. Lineage (GTDB taxonomy): Bacteria > Pseudomonadota > Gammaproteobacteria > Xanthomonadales > Xanthomonadaceae > Luteimonas. The sequence goes on from DAOMPM010000013.1 coordinate 6,826, forward strand.
ATAAGCTAGTGCTAATTTAGCTTCGCCGGGCACCTCCGCCCGCGACGCACCGGGCAGGCCCGGGGAGGGTAGCGACATGACACACATCGTGGTGCTGGGCGCCGGCATTGGCGGCATGAGCGTCGCCTACGAGCTGCGCGGTGCGCTGGGCGCCGAGGTGGCGATCACCGTGGTCGGCGAGGGCGAACTGTTCTCGTTCACCCCGTCCAATCCCTGGGTGGCGGTGGGCTGGCGCGAGCCGGGCGAAGTGCAGTTCCCGGTGCGCGAACACCTGGCGAAGAAGAAGATCGCCTTCGAGGGCGCCGGCGCGGAGAAGGTCGAACCGGACCACAATCGCCTCCAGCTGCGCGACGGCCGCGCCCTCGCCTACGACCACCTGGTCATCGCCACCGGCCCGCGGCTGGCCTTCGACGAGATCCCGGGCCTGGGGCCGGACGGAGGCTTCACCCAGTCTGTCTGCACGACCGCGCACGCCACGAGCGCGTGGGAGGCCTACCAGCGCTTCCTCGACGACCCGGGCCCGATCGTGGTCGGCGCCGCGCCGGGCGCAAGCTGCTTCGGCCCGGCCTACGAATTCGCGATGATCCTCGACCGCGACCTGCGCAAGCGCAAGCTGCGCCACAAGGTACCGATGACCTATGTGACCCCGGAGCCGTACATCGGCCACATGGGCCTGGGCGGCGTCGGCGATTCCAAGGGGCTGATGGAGTCGGAGTTCCGCCAGCGCCACATCCAGTGGATCACCAACGCCAGGATCGCCGCCACGCGCGATGGCGAGATGGAGGTGGTCGAGATGGACGCCGAAGGCCAGCCGAAGAAGACGCATGTGCTGCCCTTCCGCTATTCGATGGTGCTGCCGGCGTTCACCGGCGTGGACGCGGTGCGCGGCATCGAAGGCCTGTGCAATCCGCGCGGCATGGTGCTGATCGACAAGCACCAGCGCAATCCGGCGTATCCGAACGTGTACTCGCTCGGCGTGTGCGTGGCGATCCCGCCGGTGGAAGCGACCCCGGTGCCGACCGGCGCGCCCAAGACCGGCTACATGATCGAGTCGATGGCCGGCGCGATCGTGGACAACATCCGCGCCGACCTTGCAGGCCAACCGGCCACCGCCGAGGCGACCTGGAACGCGATCTGCCTGGCCGACATGGGCGACAGCGGCGCGGCCTTCGTGGCGCTGCCGCAGATGCCGCCGCGCAACGTCACCTGGGCCAAGGTCGGCAAGTGGGTACACCTGGCCAAGATCGCGTTCGAAAAGTATTTCATGAGGAAGATGAAGACCGGCAACACCGAGCCGGTGTACGAGAAGTACGTGCTCAGGCTGCTGGGCATCGTGCGCACCCGCTGACCCCAACCCGACCGACACCGATCCGACTGGAGACCCACAATGAACCTCGACCGTGCCATGTTCGCCTTCGCCGGCGTGATGATCCTGCTCAGCCTGACGCTGGCGTACTTCTTTTCCGACTGGTGGCTGCTGCTGACCGCCTTCGTCGGCCTGAACCTGCTGCAGGCCAGCTTCACCGGCTTCTGCCCGGCCGCGAAGCTGTTCGCCAAGCTGGGCATCCGCAGCGGCTGCGCGTTCAAGTAAGGATCCGACGATGACGCATCGCGCCACCGGCCCCGACCGGCCCGTCCGTACTCCGCTTCGGCCGCTGCGGCTGCTCGTGGCCGCGCTGCTCGCCGCCGCGCTGGCCGCCTGCTCGGGCAACGGCGAGACGCCACAGCCCGCGGCGATCGAAGGACTGGACATCCTGGTGGTGCCGGCCGCCGATGCCGCGTCCGGACGCGCCTGGGACGGCGTGGTCGAGGCGGTGCGCCAGGCGACGCTGGCGGCGCAAACCAGCGGCCGCGTGGCCGAGGTGCGGCGCGATGTCGGCGACCGCGTCGACGCGAACGAGCTGCTGGTGCGGTTGACCGCGGTGGAGCAGCAGGCCGGGGTGGAAGCGGCGCGCGCGCAGCTGCACGCGACCGAGGCCCGGGCCCGCGAGGCCGACGGCAACTACGCGCGCTACCTGGAACTGTCGCAGGCGCAGTACGTATCGAAGTCGCAGCTCGAGCAGATGCACGCCGCGCGCGACTCGGCCCGCGCCGCGCGCGACGCCGCCCGCGCGCAGCTGGCCAACGTCGGCCAGCAGGTCGACTACACCAGCGTTCGCGCGCCCTACGCCGGCATCGTCGCCTCTCGCGACGTGGAGCCGGGCGAGAGCGTCGGCGTCGGCCGCACGCTGATGACGGTGTTCGCGCCCGAGGCGCTGCGCATCGAGGTCAGCGTGCCGCAGTCGGACGCCGAGGCGATCCGCGCCAACGCGATCGCGAGCGTGCGCTTCCACGACGGCCGCAGCGCCGATGCCGCCGGCGTGACCGTGTTCCCGGCCGCCGACGCGGCGACGCATGCGGTGCGCGTGCGCATCGACCTGCCCGCGCTCGACCCGGTGCCCGCGCCCGGTAGCACCGCCAAGGTGGTGTTCCCGGCGGTGGCCGGCGCCGCCTTCCCGCGCATTCCGGCCTCGGCCGTGGCCGTGCGTGGCGAAGTCAACGCCGCCTACGTGCTCAGCGATGGCCGGCTGGCGCTGCGCCAGCTGCGCCTGGGCGAGCGCAGCGGCGGCGAGGTCGAGGTGATCGCCGGCCTCAAGCCGGGCGAAACCATCGCCATCGATCCGGTGGCGGCGCGCCAGGCCCTGGTCGCCGCGCGCGGGGATGACTGACGTGACGGCATCGGACACGCCACGCCTGGGCATCGCCGGGCGCCTGGCCGCGGCCTTCCAGGCCAATCCGCTGACGCCGATCCTGGCCCTGCTCGGCCTGCTGCTGGGCATCGTCGCGGTGATGATCACGCCGCAGGAGGAAGAGCCGCAGATCGACGTGACCATGGCCAACGTCATCGTGCCCTTCCCGGGCGCCGACGCGCGCCAGGTCGAGCAGATGCTGGCCTATCCGCTGGACCAGGTGCTGTCGGAGATCGAGCAGGTCAAGCATGTCTACTCGATCAGCCGGCCAGGGCTCGTCGTGGCCACGGTCGAGTTCGAGGTCGGCGTGCAGCGCCAGCCGGCGCTGGTGCGGCTGTACGACAAGGTGTTCTCCAACCAGGACTGGATGCCGGCCAACCTCGGCGTCGGCCAGCCGCTGGTCAAGCCCAAGGGCATCGACGACGTGCCGGTGATGGCGCTGACGCTGTGGACCGACGACGCCGACCGCGGGCCGCGCGAGCTGGCCGAGATCGCGCACACGCTGGAAACCGAGCTCAAGCGCATCCCCGGTACCCGCGACGTCTACACCATCGGCGCGCCCGAGCGCGCGGTGATGGTGACGCTCGATCCGACCCGCCTGGCCAGTCACGGGCTGGGTGTGGACGAACTGGTCGGCGCGCTGCAGGCGGCCAACCTCGCGCGCCAGGCCGGCGAGCGCGTCGGCGCCGACGGCGTGGTGCAGGTGACCTCGGGCAGCTTCCTCGCCAGCCGCGAGGACGTTGCCGGTCTCGTGCTCGGCGTCGCCGGCGGCCAGCCGGTGCGGCTGGAGGACGTGGCCGCGATCACCGACGCCGCCGATGCGCCGTCGAGCTACGTCTGGCACGGCGCGCCGGTCGGACGCGCCGGCCCGGCCGACGGCATGGCGCCCGCGGTCACGCTGGCGATCGCCAAGAAGCCCGGCAGCAACGCCTCCGACATCACCCGCACCGCGCTCGAACGCGTCGAGGCGCTGCGCGGGCAGGTGATCCCCGAGGGCGTCGAAGTCACCGTCACCCGCGACTACGGTCTGACCGCCAGCGACAAGGCGCACACCCTGATCAAGAAGCTGTTCTTCGCGACGGCTTCGGTGGTGCTGCTGGTGCTGTTCGCGCTCGGCCGCCGCGAGGCGATCGTGATCGGCAGCGCGGTGGTGCTGACCCTGGCGACGACGCTGTTCGCGTCGTGGGCGATGGGCTTCACCTTGAACCGCGTCTCGCTGTTTGCGCTGATCTTCGCCATCGGCATCCTGGTCGACGACGCGATCGTGGTGGTGGAGAACATCCACCGGCACATGGCGATGGGTGGCAAGACGTTGCGCGAGGCGATTCCGCCGGCGGTGGACGAAGTCGGCGGCCCGACCATCCTTGCCACCTTCACCGTGATCGCGGCGCTGATGCCGATGGCCTTCGTCACCGGCCTGATGGGCCCGTACATGCGGCCGATCCCGGTCAACGCCTCGGTCGGCATGCTGCTGTCGCTGCTGATCGCGCTGATCGTGACGCCGTGGCTGTCGCTGAAGCTGCTCAAGCGCCACGGCGGCGATGCGGCACACGCGGGCGATGGCGATGGCGAAAGCGGTGCGTCCGGCCACGGCCACGCCGAAGGCAGCATGGCCGCGCGCCTGCACCGGCTGTTCGAACGGTTGCTGACGCCGTTCCTGGATCCGCAGCGCGGCGGCCGCCGGCGCGGCCTGCTGTTCGCCTCGATGGGCGCGCTGGTCGTGCTGGCCGCGAGCCTGGCGGTGTTCCAGCTGGTGGTGCTGAAGATGCTGCCCTTCGACAACAAGTCCGAGCTGCAGGTCGTGGTCGACCTGCCCGAGGGCCGCACGCTCGAAGACACCAGCGCCCTGCTCACCGAACTGTCCACCGTGATCGCGCGCGTGCCCGAAGTGCGCGACTGGCAGGCCTATGCCGGCACCGCCGCGCCGATCAACTTCAACGGCCTGGTGCGCCAGTACGACCTGCGCGCCGGCGCCATCGTCGGCGACCTGCAGGTGAACCTGGTCGATCGCCGCGAGCGCAGCCGCCAGAGCCACGAGATCGCGGTGGCCGTGCGCCCGCAGCTGGCCGAAGTCGGGCGCCGCCACGGTGCCTCGGTGAAGGTGGTCGAAGTGCCGCCCGGTCCGCCGGTGCTGTCGCCGATCGTGGCCGAGCTCTATGGCCCGGACTACGCGCGCATGCGCGAGGTCGGGCGCGCGCTGGAGCAGCGCTTCCTCGCCACCGACGGCATCGTCGACGTCGACACCAGCATCGAGGCCGACGCCGCGCGCGAGCTGCTGGTGATCGACCGCGAGCGCGCCGCACGCCTGGGCGTGTCGCAGGCCGACATCACCCAGACCATCGCCGCGGGGCTCTCCGGCTTTGACGCCACCTGGGTCATCGACGGCAGCTCGAAGTACCCGCGCCCGGTGCGCCTGCGCCTGCCGGTGGCCGACCAGGCCGGACTCGACGGCGTGCTCGCCCTGCGCGTGCGCGGCGGCGAAGGCCAGCTGGTGCCGCTGTCGGAGCTGGTGCGCGTGCAGCCCGCGCGCTGGGACGGCGCCATCCACCACAAGGACCTGCTGCCGGTGGTCTACGTGATGGGCGACGAGAGCAGCGACATAGACAGCCCGCTGTACGGCATGTTCGATCTGGTCGGGCAGGTGGCCGACAACGCCATCGCCGGCGAGCGCCTGTCGCAGCACTACATCGCGCAGCCGGCCGACACCGCGGGCTTCGCGATCAAGTGGGACGGCGAGTGGCAGATCACCTACGAGACCTTCCGCGACATGGGCATCGCCTACGCCGCCGGCCTGGTGCTGATCTACCTGCTGGTGGTGGCGCACTTCCGCAACTACCTGGTGCCGCTGGTGATCATGGCGCCGATCCCGCTGACCGTGATCGGGGTGATGCCCGGGCATGCGCTGCTGGACAAGCAGTTCACCGCCACCAGCATGATCGGCATGATCGCGCTGGCCGGGATCATCGTGCGCAACTCGATCCTGCTGGTGGACTTCATCAAGCAGGAGCTGGCGCGCGGGCGCAGTCCGGCGCAGGCGGTGATCGACGCCTGCGCGGTGCGCGCGCAGCCGATCATGCTGACCGCGCTGGCGGCAATGGCCGGCGCCTTCTTCATCCTCGACGATCCGATCTTCAACGGCCTGGCGATCTCGCTGATCTTCGGCATCCTGGTGTCGACGGTGCTGACCCTGGTCGTGATTCCGCTGCTCTACTACAGCTTGCTCATGCACCAGTCACCGCAGGAGACCACGACATGAACCGACGCATCCCGCTGCACGCCGCGCTGGCCTGCCTGGGCCTGGCGCTGGCCACTGGCTGCAGTCCGCAGGCCAGCGATGGGGCCACGGCAGGTCCGGCTGCGGACGCAAGCACAGACGCCGCGCCCGAGACCGATCCCGCACTGGAGCGCGCCCGCGCCGCGGCCATGGCCTTCAGCGGCCAGCTGCGCGAGCGCCTGCAGGGCACGATGGCCGAAGGCGGGCCGCTGGCTGCGGTCGAGGTCTGCCACGCCGACGCACCGCGCATCGCCGAGGCGGTGATGGCCGAGCACGGCCTGCGCCTGGGCCGCGTGGCCGCACCCGGCCGCAACCGCAATCCGGCGCAGGCGGCCGACGACTGGACCCTGGCCACGCTCGAAACCTTCCAGCAGGCGGTCGACGCCGGCGCCGCGGCCGGCGAACAGGTCGCCGTGTTGCGCGAGGACCTGCCCGAGGGCGTCGCGTTGCGGATGATGCGCGGCATCGCCACCGAGCCCGGCTGCCTGGCCTGCCACGGCAGCGACGTGGCGCCTGAGGTGCGCGAAGCGATTGCACGGCATTATCCGGACGATGCCGCCACCGGCTTCGCCGTCGGCGACCTGCGCGGCGCGCTGTGGGTCGAAGTCCCCGCGGCCACGCACTGACCCCCTTTCGACAGGAGCCATCGCATGAGCATCGACGCCCCCATCCGCATCACGCTTGAGCAGGACGGCGACTACGCCTTCCGCATCGCCTTTGAAGGCACGGAACTGGAGCCTCTGCTGAGCGACGAGCCCTCGCCGCTGGGCGCCGACCGCGGCCCCAATCCGGCGCGCCTGCTGCTGGCTTCGGTCGGCAACTGCCTGGTCGCCAGCCTGCTGTTCGCCCTGCGCAAGCAGCGCAACACGCCCGCGCCGCTGCGCGCCGAGGTCAACGCGCTGCCGGTGCGCAACGAGCACGGCCGCTGGCGCATCGCTTCCGCCCAGGTGACCCTGCACCTGCCCGGCCACAACGCCGACTACAAGGCGCTGGACCGGGTGTTCGCGCAGTTCGAGGACTTCTGCGTGGTCACCCAGAGCGTGCGCCAGGGCATCGATGTCGACGTGAGCGTGGTCGACGGCGAGGGGAGGGTGCTGTACGGCGACAAGAGCTTCGAGGCCGGGTCATGAGCGACACGCTCCAGATCGCCTGTCCGCACTGCCACGCGCTCAACCGCGTGCCGGCGGCGCGACTGGGCGAGTCGCCCCAATGCGGCCGCTGCCACCAGCGGCTGTTCGAAGGCAGGCCGCTGGCGCTGGACGTCGACAGCTTCGCCGCGCACGGCAACAAGTCCGGGCTGCCGCTGCTGGTCGATTTCTGGGCGCCCTGGTGCGGCCCCTGCCGGATGATGGCGCCGCACTTCGAAGCCGCCGCCGTCGAGCTCGAACCGGCGGTCCGGCTGGCCAAGGTCGACACCCAGGCGCAGCCGACCCTGGGCCAGCGCTTCAACATCCGCAGCATCCCGACGATGGTGCTGCTGCGCGCCGGCCACGAGCTGGGCCGCGTGTCCGGCGCGCTGCCGACGGCGGAGATCGTGCGCTGGACGCGCGCGCAGCTCGGTAGCTGAGGAGTCATGGCATGACCCGCATCCTGATCCTCGGCAGCGGCTTCGCCGCGCTCACCGCGATCCGCGAGCTGCGCAGGCGCGGCGTCGATGCCGCCATCACCGTGGTCTCGCCGCGCCAGGAGCTGGTCTACCTGCCGAGCCTGATCTGGCTGCCGTCCGGCCAGCGCAGCGGCGATGACCTGCGCGTGCCTCTGGAGCGCTTCTTCGCACGGCACGACGTGCACTGGCATCAGGGCCGCGTGCTGCAGGTGCTCGACGGCGGCCGTCGCGTGGTCACCGACACAGGTGAGCTGGAGAACGATGTGCTGCTCGTCGCCACCGGCGGCCGCTACCTGCGCAAGCTGCCGGGCATCGAGCACGCGATCATTCCCTGCGAGGGCATCGATGCGGCCGAATCGATCCGCGACCGGCTGGCGGCACTGGACGGTGGCACGATCGCGGTCGGCTTCTCCACCAACCCGAAGGAGCCCGGCGCGGTGCGCGGCGGGCCGATGTTCGAGTTCCTGTTCGGCATCGACACCCTGCTGCGGCAGCAGGGCCGGCGCGAGCGCTTCAGGCTGGTGTTCTTCAATCCTTCCGAACAGCCGGGGCAGCGGCTGGGTCCGTCCGCTGTGGCGAAGATGCTGGCGCGCATGCGCGGGCTCGGCATCGACACTCGTCTCGGCCACAAGCCGGTGCGCTTCGAGGCCGACAAAGTGGTCACCGAAGGCGGCGAGTTCGACGCCGACCTGATCCTGTTCATGCCCGGCCTGACCGGCCCGGCGTGGCTCGACGGCAGCGTGCTGCCGGTGTCCGAGGGCGGTTTCGTTGCCGCCGACGAACATTGCCGCGTGCGCGGACTGGAGCACGTGTATGTGGCCGGCGACGCCGGCAGCTATCCCGGCCCGGAGTGGATGGCCAAGCAGGCGCACCAGGCCGACCTGCAGGCCGCCGCGGTCGCGCGCAACATCGCCGACGCGCTGCAGGGCAAGTCGGCGGCGCACGGCTTCAAGACCGAGCTGGCCTGCATCGTCGACGACGGCGCCGGCGGCATGCTGGTCTATCGCAGCACCGCGCGGAACCTCGCGCTGCCGCGCCTGCGTGCCTTCCACTGGCTGAAGCGGCGCTTCGAAGCGCGCTACCTGACGCAGTACCGATGAGCTCGGTCGGTCCATTCGCGATGCACACGGTGCTGGTGGCGGTCGCCGCCCTGCTGGCGTGGTGGCTGGCGCGCAGCCTCGGCGGACGCGTGGCCGCCGGTTGCGATGTCGAATCCGGCTGCGCCGTGGCGTCCACCCAGGCCGACCATGCCCGCTGCGGCGCCGGTCGCCTGTTCATCGACACCTTCTTCGTCGGCCTGCTGGCCGCGCGCCTGGGCTATGTGCTGCGCTGGTGGCCGGAGTACGCCGCCACGCCGAAGTCGATCATCGCCATCGGCGACGGCGGCTTCGCATGGTGGATCGGGCTACCGGCGGCGGTCGCGTTCGCCTGGTGGCGCACCCGTAGCCCCGCCCGCCTGCCGCTGCGGCGGCCGGTGATGATCGGCATTGCCGCCGGCATGCTGGTCTGGTTCGCGGCCAACGCCACGCTCACCCTGCTGCGCAACTCGGCGCCGCCGCTGCCGGACATCGAGCTGGCCACCCTCGACGGCAGGCCGACCACGCTGTCCGCCTACGCCGGTCGCCCGGTGGTGCTGAACATGTGGGCGACCTGGTGCCCACCCTGCCGACGCGAAATGCCGGTGCTCGAAGACGCCCAGCATCGCTACCCGGACGTGGCCATCGTGCTGGTCAACCAGGGCGAGGACCGTGCCGCCATCGGCGACTACCTGGCGCAGCAGGGGCTGGCGCTCGACCATGTCCTGCTCGACCCGCACTCGCGCACCATGCTCGACACCAATACCCGCGGCCTGCCGACCACCCTGTTCTTCGACGCCAATGGCCGCCTGGTCGACACCCACATGGGCGAGCTCACCCGCGCCAGCCTGGCCGATACCCTGCGCAAGCGCTTCGCAAAACAGGGGTCAGAGTAGAGTTTCCGCAGGCTCCGTCGGCCGCCGACATGTGTCGAGGAAACTCTACTCTGACCCCTGTTTTCCCGGCTTGCAGCCGTGAGCCGGTTGATATAACCTGCGTTATAACAATCTCACCCCAGGCCCGGCCATGAAGCTCAAGATCACCACCGTCGGCAACTCCGCCGGGATCATCCTGCCCAAGGAGCTGCTGGCCCGCCTGCGCCTGCAGAAGGGCGACGAGCTGTTCGCGCTGGAAACGCCGGACGGGATCAAGCTGACCGCGTTCGACCCGACCCTGGCCGAGCAGATGGAAGTGGCGGAAAAGATCATGCGCGAGGATCGCGCGGTGCTGCGCAAGCTCGCCCAGTAGCGGCAGGCCATGATCGTCTGGATCGAAAAGTCGTTCGCGCTTGCCATTCATGACCGCCAGCTCGCCGAGCACGGCGGCAGCGCGGGAGTGCGCGACGAGTCCCTGCTCGATTCCGCCCTCGCGCGACCGCAGCAGCTGCATGCCTACGGCGAGCCGCCCCCCGATGTCGCCGACCTGGCCGCGAGCCTCGCCTATGGGCTGGCCCGCAACCATCCGTTCGTGGACGGCAACAAGCGCACCGCCCATGTCTGCTATCGCGCGTTCCTGGCGCTCAACGGCATGAGCATGACCGCGAGCGACGAGGACAAGTACGCCATCATGATGGCCGTTGCCGACGGCAGCCTCCCCGAAGCCGAGTTCGCCACGTGGCTGCGCCAGCGCATCCGGCGCGAAGCGGGTGGCGACGTGCATGAACCGCCGGCCCGCTACAGCCATACCGATACCGACCCGCCCCTGGAGCAACCATGACCAACACCCTCGCACGCGGCAGCCTGGCCGCAGTGGCCGCCGTCGCGCTTGCCGCCTGCACCGTCACCGCCCCCGCGCCCGGCGCGTCACATGCCGAAGCCGCTTCCGATGCACCGTCTTCGGACAGCTGGCTGCAGGGCTCAGTGGAGCAGCGCCTGGACACGGTGGCCGAGCAGCTGCGCGGCTTCGGCGTGACCATGGTGGAAGTCGACCACCGCTATCGCGAGCTGTACTTCGCCGGGCAGGACCGGAACTGGGACTACGCCGCCTACCAGATCGAGGAGATCGAGGAGGCGATCGAGTCCGGACTGCAGCGGCGTCCCAAGCGCGCTGCCAGCGCAGCCATGCTCGAACCGGCGCTGGACACAGTGGAAGCCGCCGTCTCCGCGCGCGACAGCCATGCGTTCGAACAGGCATTCGCGACCCTGACCGCCAGCTGCAACGCCTGCCACCTGGCCGAGGACGTGGCCTTCATCCAGGTCGCCACGCCGCCGCAGCGGGTGAGTTCGATCCAGTCGGCGCCGCCGGCCGGTTGAGAACCTCTGAACACCTGTCATTTCGAGCGCAGCGAGAAATCTGCTGTTCATCCCGCATCGCACCGACAGCAGATTTCTCGCTGCGCTCGAAATGACAAGCCGGACTGTTCAGAGGTTCCCTAGGTGTGGAAGGTCACGCTCTCGGCGATCGGCGCCCGATCCATGCACAGGTCGTTTCCGGGCGCGGCATCGTCCGGGTAACCGAATGAAATCCCGAACAGCATCTTGAGCTCGTCGGGAATGCCGAGGACCTCCCGGATCGTGCCGGCAAAGAATCCCAGTGCGGTCTGCGGCGCACCGCCCAGGCCGCGTGCGGCCAGCGACAGCAGGAAGGTCTGGCCATACATCCCGATGTCGCCGGCCACGCGCACGTTGTCGCCAAAGGACGGCATGAACAGCAGGGCGACATGCGGGGCACTGAAGAAGGAGTAGTTCAAGGCCACGGCCTTCTGCCGGCCTTCCATGTCCGCGCGCGCGATTCCCATGGCCGCGTAGTAGGCCTTGCCCTGGGCCTGCTGGCGTTCGCGCCAGGCGCCGTGGTAGTCACCGGTGTCGAATGAAAAATCCGGTGTGAACACGCCGGCGTCATTCTTCGCATGCAGCGCGCGCGACAGCTCGGCCAGCCTGGCGCCCGAAACAATATGCACGTTCCAGGGCTGGGTATTGCAGTTGGACGGGGCGCGCTGGGCGTCGGTCAGCACTTCGCGCAGGACATCATCCGGAACCGGCGTTGGCAGGAAGCCGCGGCAGGAGCGTCGGCTGCGGACGGCGTGCTGGAAGGTCGATGTGCCGTCGTGGATCGTGTCGGCGCGGGATTGCGTCAAGCTCATCATGGACTTCGTCGGAGGCGGTCTCCGCGTCTGTCCCGACGATATGGAGACTGGCCCCGCGAGTGTCAACGTGTCACTTGGTCCAAGGCGTCGTCTTCATCCACGCCACCCCGCCGGCGGAAACGATCGCGCGCCTGCTTGATCCTGATCAACGACCCGAACGCGGCCTGCGCGCACAGTCATGTCGCGACCCGGGTCGACCCGTTCCACGAGTGGCCCCGTCGCCCATCCCGCGTCGAGGACCCGCATGGCTGCGCGCATCACCCTCTGCCTTGGTCTCGCACTGGCCGCTTCAGGCGCGCAGGCGGCTGACGTCTGGCAGACCAGCGGCGACCTCCGCTTCGGCTATGTCGCCTCCGAAACCCGCGCCCGCAGCGGCGCCACCACCGACGCCGACAGCCTGCGCGTGCGCGCCCGCTTCCGCGTGGCCGGGGATCTCGGCGGCGGCTGGCGCGCCAGCGGCCGTGTCGCCGCGCGCCTCGACACCAACCAGGACAACGAGGAGTTCTGGCTGCGCATGTACGCGCCTGGTGCCACGGGACTGAACGATGGCCAGGCCACCATCGACGAGGCGTATCTGGAATACCGCGCCCCGGAATCGCCGTGGAGCCTGCGGATGGGCCGCTTCCAGGCCGCGTTCGGTCTGGACGACGTGATGAAGAAGTCGCTCGACCAGAACGACAGCACCAACTTCGACGTCACCTGGACCGACGGCGCCTGGTGGCAGTGGCGCGGCAAGGACTGGACCACGCACGTGATCGCGCGCCACAACGACCGCCGCGGCTCCACCGGTGGCCTGCGTCGCCCGCTGGACTTCCGCGATGGCGATTCGCGCGCCGGCCTGTTCCTCGCCACCGAATCGAAGACTGCGGTCGGCCCGCTGGTGCAGCGCATGGTCACCCTGACCTGGCTGCCGTCCGCGCTGCGCCCCAACGGCCTCGCTGATCCGGCGCTGGAGGACTATCTCGCGGTCACCGCCAAGGCCACCGCCGAATGGCCGCTGGGCGCGGGCGGGACGAAGTTCCGGCTCGGCGGCGAACTCGGCTGGACGCCGGACACGCCGCGCCGCGAAGCGATGAACTCCGGCACCGGCGATGCCGATGCGCTGTCGTGGCAGGCCTCGTTCAACTTCATGGACATTCGCCCCGACCACGACCTCGGCATCGTCTACGGCCGCGTCGCCGACGGCTGGCTGCTGTCCAGCGATTTCCGCCCCAACGACGAACTGCTTGAAGTACGCTGGGTCTGGCAGGCGACGAAGGACTGGCAGCTCGACGCCCGCTTCCGCCGCCGCGAGGAGATCGACCTGCCGGCCAGCGCCGCCCGCCCGCGCCGCGACGACGACATCTACCTGCGCGCCACCTGGCGCTTCTGAGCAAAGCCACACATGAATTCTGGTGAGACATGCGCAATCTGAGACGCGTGTTCTGGGGAACGCTGGTTCTGCTGCTGGTGCTTTGGCTTGCGGCTGAGCCGACGATCTTGCGCACAAGCGGCTTCTTCGCCCTGCGCAATGCGATGGTGCAGCTGACCGGCGTCATCGCGATCGGCTGCATGGGCCTGGCGATGGTGCTGGCGCTGCGGCCGCTGTGGCCGCAGGCCTGGCTGGGCGGCCTCGACAAGATGTATCGCCTGCACAAGTGGCTGGGCATCGCCGCGCTGGTCGCCTCGATCCTCCACTGGCTGTGGGCCAAGGGCCCGAAGTGGGCGGTGGGCTGGGGCTGGCTGGATCCTCCGGTGCATGGCGAGCGGGTGCCGCCGGCGAGCGCGGTCGAGGCCTGGCTGTCGGAGCAGCGCGGGCTGGCCGAGGGCATCGGCGAATGGACCTTCTACGCGGTCGTGATCCTGATCGCGCTGGCGCTGATCCAGCGCTTTCCGTATCGCCTGTTCTACAAGACCCATCGCCTGCTGGCCGTGACCTGGCTGGCGCTGGTGTTCCATACCGTCGTGCTGATGACGCCCGGCCATTGGCTGGCGCCGGTGGGCTGGCTGGTGGCGGCCTTGCTCGCGGGCGGCAGCTGGGCGGCGCTCGTGGTGCTGGTCCGCCGCGTCGGCGCCAACCGCAAGGTGCCGGGCACGATCAAGGCCATGCACTGGTTCGACGAGGTGCATTCGCTGGAGGTCGAAGTGGCGCTGCGCGGCTGGCCCGGCCACAAGCCCGGGCAGTACGCCTTCGTCACCGTCGATGCGCCGGAGGGCGCGCATCCATACACCATCACCTCGAGCTGGGATTCGGCCGATCCGGTCATGACGTTCGGCATCCGCGAGTTGGGCGACTACACCCGCGGCCTGCGCGACCGGCTCAGCATCGGGCAGGAGGTGAAGGTCGAAGGCCCCTACGGCTGCTTCACCTTCGACGACGGCCGCGCACGCCAGATCTGGATCGGCGGCGGCGTCGGCGTCACCCCGTTCATTGCCCGCATGAAGCACCTCGCGCGCGAACAGGTCGACCCCGGCCAGCGCACCGCCCGGCAGATCGATCTCTTCCACACCACCACCGAAGCCGACGACGAAGTGCTGGAGCGCCTGGCCGAAGACGCCCGCCGCGCGCAGGTGCGGCTGCACATCCTCGTCGATGCGCGCGATGGCTTCCTGACCGGCCAGCGTCTGCGCGAAGCGGTACCGGACTGGCGCACCGCCGGCATCTGGTTCTGCGGCCCGGCCGGCTTCGGCGAGGCGCTCAGGCGCGATCTCGCCGGGCACGGGTTCCCGGTGGAGACGCAGTTCCACCAGGAGCTGTTCTCGATGCGCTAGGCGCGGCGTGGCCGACTACTGCAGCCGTCCGCGCACCATCACCACCGCCATCGTCAGCGTCACCAGCGCGATCAGGGCCAGCGGCCACAGGCTGGCGAGCAGGTCGGCGGCCGGCGTGGCGCGCAGCACGACGCCGTGCACGATTTCCAGGTAGTGGGTGAGCGGGATCGCCTGCGCCAGCCACTGCAGCACGGTGGGCATGTTCTCCACCGGGGTGGCGAAGCCGGACATCAGCACCGCCGGCACGCCGATCGCGAAGGCGCCCAGGATCGCCTGCTGCTGGGTGGCGCTGACCGCCGAGACCATCAGGCCGATGCCGACCACCGAGAGGATGAACAGCACCAGCCCCGCCAGCAGCCACGGCAGCGATCCGGCGAAGGGGATGCCGAACAGGACCACGCCGGCGGCCACCATCAGCAGGCCGAGCACGGTGCCGATGGCCAGCGCCGGCAGCGATTTCGACACGATGATCTCCACGGTCGAGGCCGGCGAGACCAGCAGCTGGTCGAAGGTGCCCAGTTCGCGCTCGCGCGCGATCGACAGCGCGGTGAGCATCAGCGCGCTGAAGAAGGCGAGGATGCCGGACAGGCCGGGCACGATGAACCACTGGTAGACGAGGTTGGGGTTGAACCAGTTGCGCACCGCGACCGGCGACACCGGCGCGACGCCCGCTCCAGCCGCACCCGCATCCGCGCGCTCGACCTCGGCCCCCACATCGGCCGCAATCGTGGACAGATAGCCGACCACGATCTGCCCGGCATTGCTGCGCCGCCCGTCCACCAGCACCTGCACCTGGCCGCTGCCGCCGGCGGCGATGGTGCGCGAGAAGTCGGCCGGGATCTGCAGCGCGGCGATCACCTCGCCACGATCGACCAGCGCGCGCAGTTCCTGGCTGCCGCGCACCCGGCGCACGTCGGCGACGAAGCCGGCGCCGTCCAGCCGCGCGACCAGCTCGTGCGACCAGCGGCCGCTGTCCTGGTCGTACACGGCGATGTCGACGTTGCGCACCTCAAGCGTCGCCGCGAACGAGAACAGCAGCAGCTGGATCAGCGGCGGCACGAACACCACCATGCGGCTGCGCGGATCGCGCAGGATGCTCAGCACTTCCTTGACCACCTGCGCGCGCAGGCGGACCAGTGCGGACGGTGCCGAGGTGGTCATCGCTCAGCGCTCCAGGTTCTTGCGCGTGGCCCGCCGCGCCAGCGCGAACAGCAGTACGCCGATTGCCGCCATCGCCAGCAGGTCGGGCACGAACACCGCCCACTGGTCGCCGGCCAGGAACACGGTCTTGAGCGAGGACACGAAATAGCGCGCCGGCACCAGCCAGGTGATGGCGCGGATCGGCGCCGGCATCGAGTCGATCTCGAACAGGAAACCCGAGAGCATGAACGCCGGCAGGAAGCCGGAGAACAGCGCGATCTGCGCGGCCAGGAACTGGTTGCGCGCCAGCGACGAGATCAGCAGCCCCTGGCCCAGCGCCGGCAGCATGAACACCGCCGAAAGCAGCAGCAGCGCGGCCAGCGAACCGCGCAGCGGCACGTCGAACACGAAGATCGCCAGCGCCGCCGCGGCCATCGTCGAGGCCATGCCCAGGGCGAAGTACGGCAGCAGCTTGCCGACCAGGATTTCGGCCACCGAGGCCGGCGTCGACATCACCGCCTCCATGGTGCCGCGCTCCCACTCGCGCGCGACCACCAGCGCGGTGAGCATGGTGCCGATGATGGTCATGATGATGGCGATCGCGCCTGGCACCAGCGCGCGCCGGCTTTCGAGCTCGGCGTTGAACCAGTAGCGCGGCTCCAGCGTGATCGGCTGCACCGGCGTCGCAGCGGCCTGCCCCGCGCGCCAGGTCAGCAGCACGCCCTGGGCGTAGTTGGCGACGAAGTTGGCGGTGTTGGGCTGCGAGCCGTCGGTGATCACCTGCATCAGCGGCGCGCCGTGGGGATCGGCCAGGCGGCGTTCGAAATCCTGCGGGATCACCACGTAGCCGCGCAGTTCGCCCGCCACCACGCGGTCGGCGACCTCGCGCCGGTCGTGGGCGAAGCTCACGTCGAGATAGCGGGTGGCGGCGAACGCGGCCGCCAGCTCCTGCGCCGACGCGCCCGGCGACCCCACCACCACCCCGATGCGCACCTGGCGGATGTCCAGCGACACCGCATAGGCGAACAGGAACAGCAGCACCGCCGGCAGCACGAAGGCGATCAGCAGGGTCGACGGATCGCGCAGCGCCTGCAGGCTTTCCTTGCGCACCAGCGCAGCGAGGCGGCGGGCGTCGAAACGGCGCGGCGCGGTGACCGGCTGTGACGCGGCCCCGTCCGCGGCGGCGCGCCCGGCGTTGATCGCGTTCATGCCGCCTGCGCCTCGTCGGCCTGATCCGCCGACTCGACCAGATGGATGAAGGCATCCTCCATCGTCGGATCGGGATTGTCGTCGGTTGCCGCGCCGCGCTTGAGCGCATCGGGCGTGTCCAGCGCGATCAGCCGCGCACGCGAGAGCATCGCCACCCGGTCGCAGTACTCGGCCTCGTCCATGAAGTGGGTGGTGACCATCACCGTCACGCCCTTGCGCGCCAGGCCGTTGATGTGGGTCCAGAACTCGCGGCGGGTGATCGGGTCCACGCCCGAGGTCGGCTCGTCCAGGAACAGCACCGGCGGCCGGTGCATCAGCGCGCAGGCCAGCGCCAGGCGCTGGCGGTAGCCCAGCGGCAGCGATTCGGGCGCAGCCGACAGCCAGCGACCGAGGTCGAAGGTCTCGACCATCTCCTCGATGCGCGCGCGCCGGGTGGCCCCGTCCAGCCCGTACACGCCGGCCGAGAACTCCAGGTTCTGGCGCACCGACAGCAGCCCGTAGAGCGAGAACTTCTGCGCCATGTAGCCCAGCTTCGCCTTGGCCGCGCCGGTCGCGTGGCGCAGGTCGAGTCCGGCCACGTGCGCCTCGCCCGAAGTCGGCTTGAGCAGGCCGCAGAGCATCTTGAACGTGGTCGACTTGCCGGCGCCGTTGGGGCCGAGCAGGCCGAAGACCTCGCCCTGGCGCACTTCGAAGCTCACCCGATCAGTGGCGGTGAAGTCCCCGAAGCGTTTGGTCAGGTCATGGCAGGACACCGCGATTTCGGTATCCAGCGTCACCGGCGGCAGGCGCTGCGCCAGCGCCGAAGTACCGCCCGGGCCGCCGCCAAGCAGGTCGATGAAGGCATCTTCGAAGCGCGCCGGCACCTGCGCCAGTTGCGCGCCGACGCGATCGGCCAGCGCCTGCACCTCGTCGACCACGGCGCCTTCGCGCAGTACCACGCGCACGCCCGCGCCCTGGATCACGCCATCGCCGACGCCGGGCAGCTCCAGCGCCTCGGACAGCACCGCGCGACGTTCGGCGCCGACCTCTTCCAGGCGAAAGCTGCGGCCCTGCAGCCGTCCGGTCAGCTCACCCGGCGGACCGTCGAACGCCAGCCGGCCCTCGTTGAGCAACAGCACGCTGTCGCAGCGCTCGGCCTCGTCCAGATAGGCCGTCGACCAGACCACGGCCATGCCCTCGTCGGTCAGCGCCTGCACCATCCGCCACAGGTCCTGGCGACTGACCGGATCGACGCCGACGCTGGGCTCATCCAGCAGCAGCACCCGCGGCCGCGCCATCAGCGCGCAGGCCAGGCCGAGCTTCTGCTTCATGCCGCCGGACAGCTTGCCGGCCAGGCGACCGGTGAACGGACCCAGCCGGGTGAAGGCCAGCAGCTCGTCGAACAGCGCACCGTGGCGGTCGGCGTCCATGCCGCGCAGGCGCGCGTACAGGCGCAGGTTCTCCATCACCGACAAGTCCTCGTACAGGCCGAAGCGCTGCGGCATGTAGCCCGAGGCGGCGTGGATCGCGTCGTTGTCGGCGACGGTGTCGAAGCCGGCGAGCGTGACGCGCCCGGCGTTGGGAACGAGCAGCCCGGCCATCAGCCGCATCAGGGTGGTCTTGCCGGCACCGTCCGGGCCGACCAGGCCGGTCAGGCGGCCGTAGTGGATGCGCGCGTCGATCCCGCGCAGCGCCTGCACCTGGCCGAAGTGCTTGGCGACGCCGTCGAGCACCACGGCGGCATCGCCAGCCGGGTCCGTCGCGGGCGTGGTCACCGCGGCCATCTCAGCCGCCGCTGGCGTCCGTGGTCGCAGCGGGAGCCTGCGGCGGCGTGCCGGCATCGACTTCCACCGTCACCGGCATGCCCTGGCGCAGGCCACCGTCGGCCTGGTCGGCGTCGATCACCACGCGCAGGCGGTAGACCAGGTCGGTGCGCAGGTCCGGCGTCTCCACCGTGCGCGGGGTGAACTCCGCGCGCGGCGAGATGAAGCCGACCTGGCCCCGGTAGACCTTGTCGGATGAGTCGCTGCGCACGCGCACCGTGGTGCCGGGCGCGATCCGGCCCAGGTCGGGCTCGTCGACATAGGCGCGCACGTACACCGGCCGGTCCAGGCTCAGGCCGTAGACCGCGCTCTGGCTGGCGACCATGCTGCCCGGCTCGCGCACGCGGACGATCACGGTGCCGTCGCTGGGTGCGCGCAGCTCGGTGTCGGCGAGCGCGGTCGCGGCCTGGTCGCGCGCGGCCTCGGCGGCGGCCAGGCGCGCCTCGCCGGCGCTGATGTCCTCGCTGCGGAAGCCTTCGACCGCCTGCGACAGCGCCGCGTCGGCGGCCTTGACGCTGGCCACCGCCTGGTCGCGGGTCGCGCGCGCGGTATCGACCGTGCTCTGGCTGATCACCTGCGAGGCCAGCAGCTCGGCCTGGCGCCGGTAGTTGCGTTCGGCGTCGGTGGCCACGGCGCGGGCGCGGTTGAGCGCCTCGCGCGCCTGCGCGACCTCCTGCGGGCGCAGGCCGCCGTGCAGCTTGTCGACTTCGGCCCGGGCCACGCGCACGGAGGCCTCGGCGGCGGCCAGCGCGTCGGCATAGGGCTGCGCGTCCAGCTTCGCCATCAGGTCGCCAGCGGTCACCGCATCACCTTCGTCGAAGGCCATTTCCGCCACCCGACCCGGCTGGCGGAAGGCGAGCTGCACCTCGCGGATGTCGACGTTGCCGTACAGCACCAGCGCACCGTCGTCGTTGCCGCTGCGCTGCATCCACGCGAACCCGCCCGCCAGCACCAGCAGCAGCACGATCGCAATCACGACCACGGGCTTGATCCGGCGGCGGCCGGCGGCGGCGTTCATCGGCCACCTCCGGTGATGCCGCGGCGATAGATCGCGAACACCCCCGGCGCATCCGCGCGCGCGCGGGCCACGTCGCCGGCGACCATCGCCTGGATCACCAGGCCCTGGATGGTGCCGATGAACAGCAGCACCGCCGCGTCCACGTCCAGCGCCGGATCCAGTTCGCCCTTGCGCTTGCCCGCGTCCAGCAGGCGGCGCAGGCGCTCGCCGTAGCGCTGGATCAGGGCGTGCACCAGCTGCCGCGCCATCGTCCGGTCGGACCGCTGCAGCTCGCCGAACAACATCCGCGGCACGCCCGGATGCTCGGCCACGAAGCCGACGTGGGCCATGAACACCGCCTCCAGCGCGGCCAGCGGCGACGCCGCACTGTCCGCGGCCCGGTCCACCCGCGCCATCAGCCGCTCGGCCGCCCACGACACCACCGCCTGCACGATCGCGTCCTTGTTCGGGAAATGCCGGAACAGCGCGCCCTGGGTCAGGCCCATGCGCTCGGCAATCGCACCAGTGGTGATGTCGCTGGGGTTCTGCTCGGCGGCCAGTGCGACCACCGCCTCGATGGTGGTGGCGCGGCGTTCTTCGGCCGAAAGCCGTTGGGGGCGCTGGGACATGGCGATTGAGTACGTAAGTCAGGAGCGGGTTAGTGAGTAACTGATTACTAGCCTAATGCAGGCGTTCGTCCCCGGCAAGCGATTCCCCGAACCACGGGTTTTGGCCATGCCGATCCGCGCACGGCACAATTGACCGGATGACACGCACGGAAAGACCGGCCGCGAACCCGCCGGACCTGAGGAAGTACGCCTGGCTGGCGATCGCGACCGCGGTGCTGACGGTCCTGCTCAAGGGCAGCGCCTGGGCCATCACCGGCTCGGTCGGCCTGCTCTCGGACGCCGCCGAATCGCTGGTCAACCTGGTGGCCGCGATCGTCGCCCTGATCTCGCTGACCATCGCCGCGCGGCCGCCCGACGACGGCCACCACTTCGGCCACAGCAAGGCGGAGTATTTCTCCGCCGCGCTCGAAGGCATCATGATCTTCGTCGCCGCGGCCTCGATCATCTACCTCGGCATCGAGCGCCTGCTCAATCCGCGGGAGCTGGAGTCGCTAGGCCTCGGCCTGGCCATTTCGATCGTCGCCGCGATCGCCAACGGCATCGTCGGCCGGATCCTGATCAACGTCGGCAACCGCCACCGCTCGATCACCCTGCGCGCCGACGGCAGGCACCTGATGACCGACGTCTACACCACCGCCGGCGTGGTGCTGGGCCTGGCGCTGGCGTGGATCACCGGCTGGCAGTGGATGGACCCGGTGATCGCGATCCTGGTGGGCGTGAACATCCTCGTCACCGGCTACCGGCTGATGTCCGAATCCGCCTCCGGACTGATGGACGCGACCCTGTCGGCGGAGGACAACGCCCGGATCCAGGCCATCCTCGACGCCCACACCGAACAGGACCGGATCGAGTTCCACGCCGTGCGCACCCGCGAATCCGGCGCCCGCCAGTTCATGGAGATGCACATGCTGGTGCCCGGCGAGTGGACGGTGCAGCGCGGCCACGACGCGCTGGAGGACCTGGTGGACGAGATCGTGGCGCAGTTCCCGGCGATGGTCGTGACCGGGCACCTGGAACCGATCGCCGACCCGCGCAGCTACGAGGACGCGATGCTGTAGCGCGCGCCCCCGTCAAGGATCCTCTGACCAAGCAGGGATTGTCATTTCGAGCGCAGCGAGAAATCTGCCTTTCTCAAATTGCTTTGTGAACCAAAGCAGATTTCTCGCTGCGCTCGAAATGACAGTTGTTCAGAGGATCACTGACCCGCCGCCGCGCCATCCCCACGCGGCCCTTCGCCTTCCAGCCTGCGGATGCTTTCGGCCAGCGCCTCGATCCGGCCCAGGATCGTCATCAGCT
Organism: Luteimonas sp.; assembly: GCA_035444805.1. Classification (GTDB taxonomy): domain Bacteria; phylum Pseudomonadota; class Gammaproteobacteria; order Xanthomonadales; family Xanthomonadaceae; genus Luteimonas. The sequence continues at coordinate 28,420 of DAOMPM010000013.1, forward strand.
GATCGTTCCTGAGCTGGTCGAGCTTGTCGTGCAGGGCCATGATCTCGATCTCGGACTTGAGGTTGACCTCGTAGTCGTGCGCGGCGTCGACGCGGTCGTGCCGGGCCTGCCGGTTCTGCGCCATCATGATGATCGGCGCCTGGATCGCGGCCACCATCGACAGCAGCAGGTTGAGGAAGGTGAAGGGGTAGGGATCGAACGACTCCTGTCCCAGCAGCACGACGTTGAGCACCGCCCAGAACACCAGGAAGGCGATGAAGCCGATGATGAAGCCCCAGGATCCGCCGAAGCGGGCCACGCCGTCGGCGACGCGATCCCCCAGCGAGCTGCGCTCGTCGACCGCTTCGTTGGTGTTGCGGCTGATCGGCGTGCGCTCGACCGCGCTTTGCAGCACCCGCCGCTGGGCGCGGGTCAGCGACTCCGGGTGACGCTTCAACCAGCGCTCGGAAAGTTCGGAAATGGTTTTCATGGCCGACCTGCGTGTGGCGCCCGGCGGCGGGCGAATGCCGGCGAGTCTGCGTCGCTGCCACTCCGCCCGCAACACGCGTCCTGCGTGGCCGGCACCGGTTCCCGACGCATCCGCGCGGACGCAAAGCGAGCCTCAACCGGCAAAGCCACCATCGGCCAGGAACGCTTCTTCTTCGGCGCTGGACGCGCGCCCCAGCAACCGGTTGCGGTGCGGGAAGCGGCCGAAGCGCTGGATGATGTCGTGGTGTCCCCGCATTCCTTGCGCCCGCCCTTCGTCAAGTCGCGCGCTGAGCGCCAGGGACAGTGTCTGGTCGGCAAGCGCTTCGGAATGGGTGAAGGGGTAGACGAAGAACACCCGGAACCCTTGCTCCACGCGCAGCATGTGCCCCCGATGCTCGGCCTCGCGGGCGAACATCCGCGCCAGGCCGTCAGTGGCGTACATGTGCGAGCTGCCGCGGAAGGCGTTGCGCGGGAACTGGTCGAGCAGGACCATCAGCGCCAGCGCGCCTTCCGGTGTTTCGATCCAGTCGTCGCAGCGACGCGCGGCGGCGGCCATGTGCAGGTCCAGGAAGCGGCTACGGAAATCGCGGTCGAACGCCGGATCCTTCGCCATCCACAGGCCGTCGTCGACCACCCGCTGCCAGAAGGCCACGACCTCGGCGACTCCCGGGTTGCCCCCGGCGCGTTCGTGCGCTCCGTTGCCGTCAGTCGTCATCCCCGTCACCAGTCGAACGACACGTTCACCGCCGCGCTGCGCCCGGGCCGCGTATAGAAGCCGATATTGTCCTCGTCCGCCGCCAGTCCGCGCACGCCGCTCCAGTTCCAGTAGCGCCTGTCGCCGAGGTTCAGCAGGCCGGCGTTGATGCGGATGCCGGGACGCGGCTCGGCCCAGGCGTAGAGATCGAAGCGCGCGTAACCCGGCGGTTCGAACAGCTCGCCGGCGCTGTGGTCGATGCGGTCCTGGCCGCGCACCGCGACCATCGCGCCTTCCACGCCCCAGCGCCCGCCGCCGGATTCGTAGCGCAGGCCCAGCGTCGCGCGCGGCGGGTCGACGCTGTTGAGCGGCTGGTCGCGGCGGGTGTCGTCGCCGCGCGACCAGGCCATGGCGCCGCGCAGCTGCCAGCCGCCGGACTGCGCCGGATCGCTCCAGGGCAGGTGCCAGAGCAGGTCGCCCTCGATGCCGCGGATGCGCGCGCGGTCGCGGTTGACCGACTGGAACACCAGCGCGCGCGTGACCGGGTCGATGCCGAGGTTGGCGCGCGATTCGATCAGGTCGCGATAGCGGTTTTCATACACCGACACGCTTGAGCGCAAGGTCTCGCCGACATGGCGCCAGCCCAGCTCCAGTCCTTCGCTGCGCTCCGGGCGCAGGTCGGGGTTGGCGCGCACCTCGTAGTTGAACACCGGCAGCAGCAGGCCGATGTTGACGTCGCCGAAGGGCGGCGCGCGAAAGCCGCGCGCGTACTGCACGAACAGGCTGTGGCCGTTGCCGAGGGTCCAGCGCAGGGCGAGCCGCGGCGTGACCTGGTCGCTGTCGACGTCGACCGGGACCTTGTCCGGGAAGTCCTCCAGATAGATCGCATCCGGATGCGCGCGCAGGCGGTTCCACTCCGCGCGCAGACCCGGGATCACCGCGAAGCGTTCGCCGATGGCGATCTCGTCCTGCCAGAACACGGCCAGGCTGGTGTTGCGCGAGTTCGGGAAATCGCGCACCGGCAGCGGCTCGCCGAGGATCACGTGGCTGCTGGCGCCGGTGGCGAGGTTGGTCTCGAGGCCGTCGCGCAGGCCGCGGTAGTCCTGGCGCGCAAGATCGATGCCGAACACGTGCCAGTGGCGGCCGAAGCGGCCTTCGTGCCGCGCCTGGCCGAGCAGGCCCAGGCCGACCGCACTGCTGTCATAGTCGAAGCGGCGCCAGCGCAGCGATTCGAAGGGCGTGGCGGCGTCGGGCAGGCGGTACTGGTCGCTGTCCTGCCGCACCTCGGTGTCCTGGTGGTAGAGCTGCGCTTCCAATGACTGCAGCCAGCGCCAGCCGGGCTGCCACTGGGCGGCGAGACTCGCGCGCAACCGCTCCTGCCGGTCGTCGGCGTCGAGCCGGTAGGTGGTGTTGAAGCGCCCACTGCCAAAGCGCAGCGAGTTGACGCCGGTCTGCCGCGACTCGCGGGTGCCGTCGAGGGTCACGACGTAGCGGCCGGCCGCGCCGGCGTCGCGCACCGCCTTGGCGAGCACGCTCTCGCGTTTGAAATCGAGCGGGTTGGGACCGTCCTCGGCGCGCCAGGCGCGGTTGTCGGCCTCGTGCCCGCGGCGCTGTGCGACCAGCGCCATGGCCTGCCAGCCGTCGGCGCGGCCGCCGGCCCAGCTCGCCGACAGCAGCCGACTGGTGTCGACGCTGTCAAAGCCCAGGCGCGCACCAAAATGCCGGTCGCCGTCGGAACGCATCAGCAGCGCATCCGGATCGAGCGTGCGAAAGGCCACCACGCCGGCCAGCGCGTCGCTGCCGTAGAGCGTGGACGCCGGGCCGCGCTGCACCTCCACCCGCTCCACCGCCTCCAGGTCGACGAGGTCGCGGCCGGCCGAGGCGAACTGCCCGATGCTGTAATCGTCGGCCAACGGGATGCCATCAACCACGATCCTGACTCGATTTCCGTCCAATCCACGAATCGAGAAGCCGCGGGTGCCGAACCGGTCGCCATCGGACACCACCTCCACCCCGGGCACATAGCGCACCAGGCTTTCCGGGTCACGCACCAGGTGCCGGTCCAGGTCCTCGCGCTCGACCGTGGCCACGCTCGACACCACCTGGCTGATCGGCTCGGCCACGCGGCTGGAGACCACGACCACGGTGTCGAGGGTCGTGGTCGCGGCGTCGCCCGGCTGCGGGTCGGCGCCGGCACCCAGGGCGAGCAGCAGCGGCAGGGGCAACAGCAGGGTCTCGGTTACGGCCACGCAGGGCTCCGGAAGCGGGGTCGCAAGGATCGCCATTGTCGATGAAACGACGCTTGATCCAGATCAATGTTCCTGAACCGGCCGGGGCGAACACTGGGCGTCGACACGATTCCGACATAATTTCCAGCCCTGCCATCAGGAGCAAATCGATGAAGCGCACGACCCTTGCCCTCGCCGTCGCCGTACCCTTGCTGCTGACCGGTGGCGCCTACCGCGCGCTGGCGCAGGGCGCTCCCGCCGATGCCGCCAGCGACGGCCAGAAGGCCTACCTCGACAACTGCGCCGCCTGCCACCAGCCCGACGGCAAGGGCCTGGCCGGCGCGTTCCCGCCGCTGGCCGGCTCCGACTGGCTGCAGGGCAAGACTCCGGCCGAAGTCGCCAGCACCGTGCTCACCGGGCTTGAAGGCGAGATCGTGGTCAACGGCGTCACCTACGACAGCCTGATGCCGGCGCAGAGCCACATCAGCGACGCCGACATCGCCGCGATCACCACCTACGTGCTGAACTCCTGGGGCAATCCGGGCGGCAGCGTCAGCGTGGCCGAAGTCACCGCGCAGCGCACCGCGCTCGCGGTCTCGACCGACCCGGCCCAGGGCCAGGTCCACCCCGGCACCAGCCAGGCCCAGGCCGCCTACGAAGGCGCGCCTTCGACCATCACCGGCGCCGAGGTCGCGCAGATCCGCACGCCCGGCGCGCCGGACATGAGCGAAGCCGAGTTCGCCCAGGCCAGCGAGATCTTCTTCCAGCGCTGCGCCGGCTGCCACGGCGTGCTGCGCAAGGGCGCCACTGGCAAGCCGCTCACGCCCGACCTGACCCAGCCGCGCGGCACCGAGTACCTCAAGGCGCTGATCAACTACGGCTCGCCCGGCGGCATGCCCAACTTCGGCACCGGCGGCGAGCTGACCGCGGCCCAGGTCGACCTGATGGCGCGCTTCCTCCAGCACACCCCGCCGAGCCCGCCTGAGTGGGGCCTGCCGGAGATGAAGGCCAGCTGGACGGTGTTCATCCCCGAGAACAAGCGCCCGACGCGGAAGATGAACAACTGGGACCTCGACAACATCTTCTCGGTGACGCTGCGCGACTCGGGCGAGATCGCCCTGATCGACGGCGACAGCAAGCAGATCATCACCATCCTCAAGACCGGCTACGCGGTGCACATCTCGCGCGTGTCGCATTCGGGGCGCTACGTCTACACCATCGGCCGCGACGGCAAGATCGACCTGACCGACCTGTGGATGAAGGTTCCCGATCGCGTCGCCGAGATCAAGATCGGGCTGGAGGCACGCTCGGTCGAGACCTCGAAGTTCCCGGGCTTCGAGGACAAGCTGGCGGTCGCCGGCGCCTACTGGCCGCCGCAGTACGTGATCATGGACGGGCCCACGCTGGAGCCGCTGAAGGTCGTCTCCACCCGCGGCATGACCGTCGACACGCAGGAGTACCACCCCGAGCCGCGCGTGGCCGCGATCGTCGCCAGCCACGAGCACCCGGAGTTCATCATCAACGTCAAGGAGACCGGCCAGATCCTGCTGGTCGACTACTCCGACCTCAACAGCCTCAAGACCACCACGCTGGAAGCCGCGCGCTTCCTGCACGACGGCGGCTGGGACGTGACCAAGCGCTACTTCCTGACCGCGGCCAACAACAGCGACAAGGTCGCCGTGGTCGACTCGAAGGAACAGAAGCTGACCGCGCTGGTCGACGTCGAGAAGATCCCGCACCCGGGCCGCGGCGCCAACTTCGTGCATCCTACCTACGGGCCGGTGTGGGCGACCTCGGCGCTGGGCAACGAGAACATCACCCTGATCGCGACCGACCCGGTCAACTACCCGCAATACGCGTGGAAGGCGGTCGAGGTGCTCAAGGGCCAGGGCGGCGGCTCGCTGTTCGTGAAGACCCACCCGAAGTCGCGCAACCTGTGGGTCGATACCACGCTCAACCCTTCGGCCGAGATGAGCCAGTCGATCGCGGTGTTCGACATCGACAACCTCGACAAGGGCTTCGAAGTGCTGCCGATCGCCGAATGGGCGAACCTCGGCGAAGGTCCGAAGCGCGTGGTGCAGCCGGAATACAACAAGGCCGGCGACGAGGTCTGGTTCTCGGTGTGGAACGGCAAGGACCAGCGCTCGGCGCTGGTGGTGGTCGACGACAAGACCCGCAAGCTCAAGGCGGTGCTCGATGATCCTCGCCTGATCACGCCCACGGGCAAGTTCAACACCTACAACACGGGCCACGACGTGTACTGACGAGCACGGGGGAGGAAGGGGCGGCCGCGACTTCGCGGCCGCCCTTTTTTATGGTTCTTCTCCCGAGCGAGGGAAACACGGGACCTTGCTGGCTGAAGCACCTTCCTGCCCTGGCTTCGGATGGACGCCGCGCCCTGTCGGCCGGGGACCGCTCTTCGCTCGATCAGGGCCGCTTCGCGGTCCGGCCCGGCGCAGCACGCCGGGTGTTCGCACGGACGCGCGGCAATGCCGCGCATGCCGTCCGCGCTGACCCTGCCCTGACTCGCGCGCAAAACATCCATGTTTTGCTTTCCGCGATCCCCGACCGACAGGGCGCGGCTCACTCCAACTTTCCCTTCAATGCTTCGATGCACTGCTGTTCTGCTTCGAACGAAGCCGCGCCGGTGACTGGCCGATGGGCGTTCCGGGTCGGGGATTGCGGAGAGCAGCGCATGGATGCGCTGCGGCGGCGAGTCAGCCATGGATGGCTGATCGAGCCGGGGAGCAATCCCCGGCCCGGAACGACCTCCTCCCGCAAGTCCGGATCTGGCCCCTCGCAATCCGGCCAGACGTCGCTCGGATGGGAGAAGAACCTCTTTTACGTGGCTGGGCGCCGGGGTGATCAGGAACCACGAACCCCGGCATGGCGATTCCCGGGCTACGCGGCGCTGGCGCGGCGTGCGCGCGCCAGGTGCACCAGCAGCAGCGACACCGCCGCCGGGGTCATGCCCGGGATGCGCTGCGCCTGGCCGATGGTCTGCGGGCGCACGCGCTCGAGTTTCTGCATCGCTTCGGCCGACAGGCCGCGCACCTGCGCGTAGTCGAAGCCGTCGGGAACAGGCGTGTCCTCGTTGCGCCGCTGGCGCGCGATCTCGTCGCGCTGGCGCTGCAGGTAGCCGGCGTACTTCACTTCGATCTCGACCTGCTCGGCCACGTCGGCATCCACCGCCGCGTCCGGCGCGAATGCAGGCAACGACACCAGCTTCGCGTAATCCAGTCCGGGTCGGCGCAGCAGGTCGAGCGCGCTGTTCTCGCGGCTCAGTTCGATGCCGAGTGCCACCACCGCCTCGCGTCCGACGGCATTGTTCGGCGACGCCCACAGGCCGCCGAGGCGCTGCCTCTCGCGTTCGATCGCCTCGCGCCTGGCTTCGAAGCGCGACCAGCGCACGTCGTCGACCAGGCCCAGCTCGCGCCCGACCGGCGTCAGCCGCAGGTCGGCATTGTCCTCGCGCAGCTGCAGCCGGTACTCGGCGCGCGAGGTGAACATGCGGTAGGGCTCGGACGTTCCATGCGTGATCAGGTCGTCGACCAGCACGCCGAGGTAGGCTTCATCGCGGCGCGGCGACCACGGGTCCAGGTCGCGCACGAAACGCGCGGCATTGATGCCCGCCAGCAGGCCCTGCGCCGCCGCCTCCTCGTAGCCGGTGGTGCCATTGATCTGGCCGGCGAAGAACAGCCCGGTGATGGCCTTGGTTTCGAGCGAGGTGTTGAGCCCGCGCGGATCGAAGAAGTCGTATTCGATCGCGTAGCCGGGGCGGGTGATGTGCGCGCGCTCGAAGCCGGTGATCGAGCGCACCAGTTCCAGCTGCACGTCGAACGGCAGCGAGGTGGAGATGCCGTTGGGGTAGATCTCGACCACGTCCAGCCCTTCGGGCTCGACGAAGATCTGGTGGCTGGCCTTCTCGGCGAAGCGCACCACCTTGTCCTCGATGCTCGGGCAGTAGCGCGGGCCGATGCCCTCGATCTGGCCTGAGTACAGCGGCGAGCGGTGCAGCGCGCCGCGGATGATGTCATGCGTGCGCTGCGTGGTCTGCGTGATCCAGCACGACACCTGCGGCGGATGGTCGTCGCGTGAACCCATGAACGAGAACACCGGGCGCGGATCATCGCCGGGTTGCTCGACCATCACCGAGTAATCAAGCGTGCGCCCGTCGATGCGCGGCGGCGTGCCGGTCTTGAGTCGGTCGACCTGGAGCGGACGCTCGCGCAGTTTCGCCGCCAGCGTCGTCGCCGGCGGGTCGCCCATGCGCCCGGCCGCGTACTGCGTTTGCCCGATGTGGACCTTGCCGGCAAGGAAGGTGCCGGCGGTCAGCACCACCGCGTCCGCGTCGAAGCGCAGGCCGGTGTTGGTGATCGCGCCACGAATGGCGTCGTTCTCGATGACCAGGTCGTCGACCGCGGCCTGGAACACGGTGAGGTTGGGCTGGTGTTCGACCGCGCGACGGACGAAGCTGCGATACAGCGAGCGATCGGCCTGCGCGCGGGTGGCGCGCACCGCCGGGCCCTTGGACGCATTGAGCCGACGCCACTGGATGCCGGCGGCGTCGGCGGCCTTGGCCATGATTCCGCCGAGCGCGTCGATCTCGCGCACCAGATGGCCCTTGCCGATGCCGCCGATCGCCGGATTGCAGCTCATTGCGCCGACGGTCTCGATCGCATGCGTGAGCAGCAGGGTGCGCGCACCGGCACGGGCGGACGCCAGCGCGGCTTCGGTGCCGGCATGGCCGCCGCCGATCACGATGACGTCATGGCGATGGAAGTCGGGGCTCATGGCGGCATTATCGCGCGGGCGGTCGCGGGAGTTGGCACGCTTCCTGCATGGGTATCCCTGCACCCGGGCTGGCAAGCGTCAAGGGGGGCGCGGCCGGAGATTGGAACAGGGCTGGCCATGCACAACCCGGGGTAGCAAAGGGGCCGGATGTCGGGGGACATCCGGCCCCATTCTTTTTGGGACACCGCAAGCGGGGGCGGGGCCCGGCGCCTCCCCTGGGGAGAGGCGCCGACGCCCGGCGGGAGCGGAACAGGGGGGATCCGGTATCCCCCGCCGGGTGTCGACAACTGACAAATTTGTCTTTCCGGACCTGTTACGTCGGAATCGGACGCAACCGGTCAGTCGGCCTAGCTTGAACCCGGGCCGGGCCGGGCGCAAGTGGGGAACGGCCTAATCTTCGACGCGGCGCACCCGTCCGTCGGATATCCCGCGCTCCATCCTCGGCGCGGCGCGGGGTGCCGGTGCGACGCGGGGCGGGGCCGCCGGCCGCTCGACCCGTGGTGCCGGTGCCATCGGCCGGGACGGCAGGCTCTGCACCTGGCGTCGCGGCTGCTGCGGTGCCTCCATCTGCGGCCGCCGCAGCGGCGCCTCGCCACCGGAGCGGCGGATCGGCTGCGGGGCGACGCCGGGCTGCGGCTGCGCCGGCTGCATCTGCGGCGAAGGCCGGCGCCGTGGCGGCAGGTTGCCGCCGGTGCCGCGTTCGACCTGCGGCGGCCGATCGTCGTCGCCGCGCGGCGGGTTCGGCCGATGCGGGCGGTGGCGGTAGTAGTAGTACGGCCATCCGTAGTAGCCGGACCCGCCGTACCAGGGCGAGTAGCCGTAGCCGTAGCGGGGTCCGAAGCGGGAGTAGGGATAGCCGCCGTAGCCGTAGCCGCCGCCGTAGCCCAGGCCGCCGTACCAGCCGCCATAGCCGTAGCCGAGCGAGCCGTAGGGCGCGCCGTAGTAATACGTCGAGTTGGGGCTGCCGTAGTAATAGTCGCCGCCGGCACCGCCGCGGTAGTAATAATCGCTGGCACAGCCGGACAGGGCGACCACCGTCACCAGTGCGATCAACAGTTTGCGGATCATGGCCAATCCCCCGTTCCTGCGAATCTGCAGCATCGGCCGCGGGCATTGAATCCGTGCTTAATCCGGCCGGACGACGCATTCGGGCAGCTGAACACGGGGCGTGGTCGATCGGATAGTCTTTCCCCCCATGTCCCCCGCCCTGCCGTTGCCGCGGTTCGACGACGTGCTGGACGCGGCGGCCCGCATCGCGCCGCATGCGCGCGTCACCCCGGTCCTGCGCTCGGCCACGCTCGACGCCGAGGCCGGCTGCCGGCTGGCGTTCAAGGTCGAGGCGCTGCAGCACGCGGGGGCGTTCAAGTTCCGCGGCGCCTACAACGCGGTGTTCTCGCTCGACGACGCGGACGCGGCGGCAGGCGTGGTCACGCATTCCTCGGGCAACCACGGCAGCGCGCTGGCGCTGGCGGCGCGGTGGCGCGGCATCCCCTGCCACGTGGTCGTCCCCGAGGGCGCGGTGCGCACCAAGCTGGCGCTGATCGCGGCCCAGGGCGCGGTGCTGCACCGCTGCGCGCCGACCATCGCCGCGCGCGAGGCCGCCTGCGCGCAGGTGCAGCGCGCGACCGGCGCCAGCCTCGTCCACCCCTATGCCGATGCGCGCGTGATCGCCGGCCAGGGCACCGCCGTGCTGGAGCTGCTGGGCGAAGCGCCCGACCTCGACATGGTGGTGGTCCCGGTCGGCGGCGGCGGTCTCGCGTCCGGTACCGCCATCGCCCTGGCCGGCCATGCGCCGGGCGTGCAGCTGGTGCTGGCCGAACCGGCCGGCGCCGACGACACCCTGCGCTCGCTGGCGCGCGGCGAGCGCGTCACCGACGTCGAGCCGGACACCCTCTGCGACGGCCTGCGCGCCACCGTGGGCGCCCCCAACTTCGAGATCCTGCGCGCGCACCGCGTGCAGGTGCTGGCGGTCGACGACGATGCCACCGTCGCCGCGATGCGCCTGCTGCTGGCGCGGCTGAAGCTGCTGGTCGAGCCGTCCTCGGCGATCGCGCTGGCGGCGGTGCTGGGCCATCGTGAACGCTTCGCGGGCCGCCGCGTGGGCATCGTGCTGAGCGGCGGCAACGTCGATCCGGACCACCTGCCGTGGGCAGCGCCGTGACGCGCGCGCGCGGCGGGCGGTCGAAGCTGCCGGGACGGCTGCTGCGCCTGCTGCTGCTGGCCATGCTGTGGCTGGCCGGGGTTGCCGCCTGGATCACCTGGGTGGGCGCGCAGGACTCGGCGGAGCCATCCGACGCCATCATCGTGCTCGGTGCCGCCGCCTACGACGCCGTGCCCTCGCCGGTGTTCAAGGCGCGCATCGAACACGGACTCGACCTGTACCGCGCCGGGCTGGCGCCGACGCTGGTCTTCACCGGCGGCTACGGCGGCGGTGGCGCGCGCTTCGCCGAATCGCAGGTGGCGCGCCGCTACGCCCTGCGCGCCGGCATCCCGGAAAGCGCGATCCTGATCGAATCGACCTCGCAGACCACCTACCAGAACCTGTTCGAGGCGCGCCGGCTGATGCAGGAGCACGGCCTCGACCGCGCCATCGTGGTCAGCGACCCGCTGCACATGGCGCGCGCGCTGCGGCTGTGCCGCCTGCTGGGTATCGATGCCCGCGGCTCGCCGACGCCGAGCACGCGCTTCCGCTCGCTGCGCACGCGCCTGGAGTTCCTCGCGCGCGAGGTCTACTTCTTCCACCGCGACCTGTTCGTCCGCCCGCAGTAGCCACGCCGGCCGGCACGCGCCGGCGCTATCATCCGCGGTGCGCGGACGGACGCGCGCCCCCGGAGCCCGCGATGCACATCGACGGCAAACGCCAGCACGACCGCAGCACCGAGCTGGTCCTCGCCTACTACGCGGCCTTCAACCGCGGCGACCACGACGGCATGCTCGCCCTGCTCGCCGACGACGTGGTCCACGACATCAACGAAGGCCCGCGCGAAACCGGGCGCGAGGCCTTCGCCGCCTTCCTCTCGCGGATGGAGCACAGCTACCGCGAGCAGCTGCGCGAGATCGTGGTGATGGCGACCGTCGACGGCAGCCGCGCCGCGGCCGAGTACGAAGTGCACGGCGAGTACCTCGCCGCGGACGCAGGCCTGCCGTCCGCGCGCGGCCAGCGCTACGTGCTGCCCGGCGGCGCGTTCTTCGAGGTGCGCGAGGGCCGGATCGCGCGCATCACCAACTACTACAACCTGCAGGACTGGCTGGCGCAGGTGCGCTGACGGGCCGCGCCCGCCGCCGCGGCGCTACAGCTCGCTGCCGTAGCGGGTGAGTCCTTCGCCGAGCAGGTAGCGGGTCGCGGCCACGCGCGGGCCGGGCTCGAAATCGCCGAGCACGTCGACCAGCTGCCGGAACGCGGTGCAGCGCGCCTGCCGGCTGGCGGCGTCGCGGCCGGTGCTGGAGAGGCCGAGCAGGAAACCGTCGTGCAGCATCATCCCGGTCACGGTGGCGGCCTTGAGCGCCTGCGCGCCGGCGGCCGGGTCCCAGGCCCGCGGAGGACCCTGCAGGCCGCTGATGGCGACCGCCGCCACCGCATCGATGAAGCGCACGCGGCTGGCTTCGCCGAGGGCATTGGCGGCGCGCTGCAGGCCCAGCAGGCTGCGGTCGGCGTCGGGCTCGAACAGCGCACACAGGCCGCGCGCCTCGCCCTCGTTGCGCGAAGCGGCGTGCACCGCGTCGAACAGGCGGTCGATGTCGGCATCGGGCGCGCGCAGCAGCACGTCATTGGCACCGGCGATGACCTGCAGCGGATCGATCCCGGACAGGTCGACGCGCGAGGATTGCGCGTGCGCGCCGGCCATCGGCAGCAGGGTCAGGCACAGGGCGGCGAGCAGCGGCTTCAAGCGGGACGTCCTCGACGGCGGGATCGGGGCGAGTCTAGGTCGGGTGGTCTGAATCGGGGGTGTGCGTGGCCTGCGCGTTCAACCCCGCCGGCGCACGCGGATGCGGTTGGCGGGGAAGCTGGCGATCTCGCCCTCGGCGTCGCGGATCGGTGCGCCCGGCTCCGGGGCGATGGCCATCGCGGTGATCACTTCCCAGCTCGCCGGCAGCAGCGCCTGCTGCCCGTCGCCGAGGCCGGCGCCGCGCAGGGGTTCGTAGGCGGCAGCGGCGGCGCTGAAGCGGGCGCGGCCGGTGAGGGTGTGGCGGCGCGCGTGCAGGGCGTTGGTGGCGCCGATCGCGCGCAGTTCGCGCATCAGCGCCGGCAGGTCGGGGTGGCCGCGCACCAGCAGGTCGCGGTCGAGCACCGGGTCGCGGAAGCCGGCGTGCATCAGCGCGTCGCCGAACTGCGCGATCGTGGCGAAGGGGCTCACGTGCGGCGCGTCGTCGGCGCGGGCGAAGGCTTCGCGCAGCTCCCACAGCGTATCCGGGCCGAAGGTCGAGCACAGCAGCACGCCGCCGGGGCGGAGCACGCGGCGGAAGCCGGCGAAGGCCGCCGGCAGGTCGTCGATCCACTGCAGGCACAGGTTGGAGAACAGCACGTCGACGCTGGCATCGGGCAGCGGCAGCGCGCGCAGGTCGGCGCAGACGCGGTCGATCGGCTTGCGCAACCCCAGCTTGTCCTGGAGTGTCCAGCCCGCGCGCGGCTGCACTTCGCGCAGCATCGACAGCGACAGGTCTAGCGCGACGATGCGCGCCTTCGGCCAGCGCCCGCGCAACGCCTGCGCGGCGTGGCCGGGGCCGCTGCCGACGTCGAGCACCAGCGCCGGCGACCAGCGCTCGCCGCGCTCGGGCGCGAGCGCGAGCAGGTCGAGCGATTCGAGCAGGCGCGCCTCGACCTCGCGCTGCAGTTCGGCCGCCGAGGCGTAGCCGGCCGAGGCGCGCGAGAACGCGCGGCGCACCTGGCGTGCGTCGAACAGCGGGTCTGGCGCGGGCGTCATCGCACGCTTCCGTCCACGGCGTCGGCGAAGCCTTCGAGCGCAGTCGCGACTTCTTCGGCATGGGTGAGGAAGGGCGCGTGGCCGGCGTGTTCGACCACCACCACCTCCGCGCGGGGCGTGAGGTCGGCAGCGGCGCGCATCGCGCGTGGATCGACCAGGCGGTCGCGGCGGCCGGCGAGCCACAGCGTCGGCATCGGCAGCGCCGGCAGCGCGTCGCGCAGGTCGCTGGTTTCCAGCAGCGCCAGGCCGTCGGCGAGCACGTGCGCGGCCGGTTCGCCGCGCGCGAACACCTCGTCGCGCAGCATCCGCATCTCGCTGCGCGCATCGTCCGATCCGAAGGCCTCCAGCGCGATGAATCGCTCCAGCGTCGCCCGGTAGTCGCTGCGCAGGCCCAGCGCGAAGCCGCGGAAGATCTCCGGCGACATGCCCAGCGGCCAATCGTCACCACGGACGAAACGCGGGCTGGCGCACAGCATCGCCAGGCCGCGCACGGCCTCGGGCCGCGTCGCCGCCGCCTGCAGCGCGAACAGCCCGCCCAGCGACCAGCCCGCCCAAAGCGCCCGCGGCAGGCGCGACGCAAGCTCATCGACCACGGGCGCAAGCGCCAGCGGCAGCGCGCTGTCGCGGCTGTGGCCGTGGCCGGGCAGGTCGACCGCATGCACGGTGAAGCGCGGCGCCAGCCGCTCGACCAGCGCCGCGAACACACCCGCATGCATCGCCCAGCCGTGCAGCAGCACCAGGTCCGGGCCGTGGCCGCGGGTCTCGATGTGCAAGCGATCGCTCATGCGCCCTTGTCCGTCCGCAACGTCTTCGTCTCCCGATCGCTGCCCGCCGCCGGGCGCGCGACCACCCAGGCGAAGGCGGCGATGCCGATGATCACCAGCGCCGCGCCGGCCAGGGCGCCGCCGGTCGGCCACGCCTCGCCCAGCAGTAGCACGCCCAGCAGCACCGCGAACAGCACCTCGGCGCCCTGCATCGCCTCCACCGCACCCAGCGCCAGCGGCTGGTCGCGGACCATGCCGGTGGCCTGGAAGAACAGGATGGTCGCGATCACGCCCGCGAACAGCGCCACGCCGGCGGCCAGGCCCAGCTGCGCCGGCGTCGGCGGACCGGCGACGAAGGCGGCGTACACCGCGACCACGAGCCACAGCGGCTGGCTGGCCAGGGTCAGGCCGAACACGCGCTGGGTGGCGTTGAGCGGCTCGCCGCTGCGCTCCAGGTGCAGCAGCAGCAGGCGGTTGCCCAGCGGATACGCCACCGCCGACACCAGCACGCAGCCCAGCGCGATCCACGCCGCGCGATCAAGCGCGCCGCTGGCGTGGCCGAACTGCATCAGCAGCACGCCGGCGAGGATCACGACGGCGACCGCCAGCCCCGCCGGCGGAATCCGGCGGCGCGCGTCGCGGTACAGCAGCGGCGCGCACAGCATCCCGGCGATCACGGTGAACTGGAACGAGCCGGCGACCAGCCACGACGGTCCGCTCGACGCGGCGAACGAGAGCATCACGTAGAACAGCACGAAGCCGATCCCCGCGCACTTCAGCCACGCCCAGGGATGCGCCGCGATCGCGCGCAGCACCGGCGCCATGCCGCCCTGCATGCGCATCAGCGGCAGCATCAGCGGCAGGGTGATCAGGTAGCGCAGGCTGGCCACCCAGGCCCAGTGCGCGCCGGTCGTGGCGCTGGCGCGGTTGAGCACGTAGGTCATGGTGAAGAACAGCGCCGACAGCAGCGCGATGCCGACCGCCGCCAGCGCGACGCGGCTGTGGCCGGTCGCGGCGGTCATGCGAAGCGGGCGGGCGCGGGATCCGCGGAGCGATCACGGGCCGCGGCCACGGCGTCTGCGAGCGCGTCGGCCTGGGCCGGTTCGTGGGCGGCGGTGAAGGTGATGCGCAGGCGCGCCTGGCCTTCGGGCACGGTCGGCGGGCGGATCGCGGCGACCCAGTAGCCGTCGCGTTCGAGCGCGGCCGACATCGCCAGCGCATCGGCGTTGCTGCCGCACAGCACCGGCTGGATCGGCGTCTCCGAGGGCAGCAGCTGCAGGCCGTGGCCTTCGGCGCGCGCGCGGAAGCGCTGCACCAGCTCGCGCAGGCGTTCGCGCCGCCAGTGCTCGCGTCGCGCCAGCTTCACCGCCGCCAGCGCGGCCGCGGCCTGCGCCGGCGGCAGGGCGGTGGTGTAGAGATAGGGGCGCGCGGTTTCGGCGAGGTGGTCGACGAGGTCGGCATCGCCGGCGACGATCGCGCCACAGCTGCCCAGCGCCTTGCCCAGCGTCGCCAGGCGCAGCGGTGCCGAGTCCACGTCGAGTCCCGCCGCCGCGACCGAGCCGCGACCCTCGGGGCCGAGCACGCCGACGCCGTGCGCGTCGTCGACGTAGAGCAGCGCCTGCTGCACGCGCGCGGCGATCGCCAGCTCGTGCAGCGGTGCGACATCGCCGTCCATGCTGAACACGCCATCGGTCACCAGCATCGCCGCGGATTCGGCCATCGCGCGCAGCTGGCGCATTGCGCCCTCGGCGTCATTGTGCGGATAGCGGCGCAGGCGACAGCCGGCCAGGCGCGCGGCGTCGATCAGGCTGGCGTGGTTGAGGCGGTCCTGCACGCACAGGTCGTCGTCGCCGAGCAGCGACTGCAATACCGCGAGGTTGGCCAGGTAGCCGCTGCCGAACAGCAGCGCGCGCGGCACCTGGAGCCAGTCGGCGACCTCGCGTTCGAGCGCGGCGTGCACGGCGTGGTGGCCGCAGACCAGGTGCGAGGCGACGCCGCCGGCGCCGTCGCGCGCGGCCGCGTCCTGCAGCGCGTTGACCACGGCGAAGTGCTGCGACAGGCCGAGGTAGTCGTTGCTGCAGAAATTCAGCAGGCTGCGCGTGCGGCCGCCTTCGTCGGCGACCTCGCAGCGCACGCCGTCGCGGCGCAGCACGTCGCGGCGCGAACGACGCGCATCGGAGGCATCGCGCTGAGCGCGCTGCGCGGCCACGCGCGCGCGCAGGTCCGGACGTTCCCCTGTCATGGTCGCTTCCCCCGTCAGCCGCGGCCCTCTGCCGCGCAGTGCCGCTCGGGGCCGGATCCGGGCCCGGGAGCGACGATGTCGGCGTGTACGGTACCACCGCGGTCGTGGCCTTCGGCATCGACCGTGACCGCCATCACACGCAGGCCCAGCCGCTCGAACAGCGCCTGGTCATGGGCCACGTCCGGGTTGCCGGTGGTCAGCAGTTTCTCGCCGTGGAAGATCGAGTTGGCGCCGGCGCTGAAGCACAGCGCCTGCAGTTCGTCCGACATCTGCTCGCGCCCGGCGGACAGGCGCACCATCGACTGCGGCATGAGGATCCGCGCCGCCGCGATCGTGCGCACGAACTCGAACGGATCAAGCTCCTGCGTGCCGTGCAGCGGCGTGCCCTCGACCTGCACCAGCCGGTTGATCGGCACCGAGTCCGGGTGCGCCGGCAGGTTGGCCAAGGTGCGCAGGAAGCCGGCGCGCTGGCGCCGGGTCTCGCCCATGCCGACGATGCCGCCGCAGCAGGTCTTCATGCCGGCGTCGCGCACGTGCTCCAGCGTATCGAAGCGGTCCTGCATCCCGCGGGTGTGGATGATCTCGTCGTAGAACTCCGGATCGGTGTCGATGTTGTGGTTGTAGTAGTCGAGTCCGGCGGCACGCAGCGCAGCCGCCTGTTCGCCGCTGAGCATGCCCAGGGTGGCACAGGTCTCCAGCCCCAGCGCCTTCACCTCGCGGATCATCGCCGCGACCTTGGGGATGTCGCGGTCCTTGGGCGAGCGCCAGGCCGCGCCCATGCAGAAGCGCGAGGCGCCGGCGGCCTTGGCGGCACGCGCCTTCTCGACCACGTTCTGGGTCGACATCAGCTTCGTCGCCTCGACCCCGGTGTGGTAGCGCTGCGCCTGCGGGCAGTAGGCGCAATCCTCCGGGCAGCCGCCGGTCTTGACCGAGAGCAGGGTGCTGACCTGCACCTGCGCCGGGTCGAAGTGGCGGCGGTGGACCTCGGCGGCGCGGAACAGCAGCTCCGTGAACGGCAGGTCGAGCAGGGCCTCGACCTCGTCCAGGCGCCAGTCGTGGCGCAGCGGCGCGGCGGCGGGCGAGGCGGGCGTGAGGCGGAGCGGGCTGACGGCTGGCATCGGGCTTCCCTGACAGACAGGCGGGACGTGGCCGGGCAGTCTGGAAAGCATGCCCGGACCTGTCAACCGAATCGACCCCGCGCCGGTTGACGGCTGGTGGCCACGGCTGGGCACCCTGCTGTGTCCGGCGCGCTGCCTGGTCTGCGGTGAGGCCGCTTCCCGTGGCGGCGACCTGTGCCCGGATTGCCGCGCGGCCCTGCCGTGGAACGAGTGCGCTTGCCCGTCCTGCGCCCTGCCGATGCCTTCGGCCGACGTCCCCTGCGGCGCCTGCCAGCGTCGTCCGCCGCCGTTGGGCGAAGCGCACGCCGCCTTCGTCTACGCCTTCCCGCTCGACCGCCTGCTGCCGCGACTGAAGTTCCACCGCGACCTCGCCGCCGGCCGCCTGCTGGCCGCGGCGATGGCCGAACGCTTCGCATCCCTGCCGCGACCCGACGCCCTGCTGCCCGTGCGCCTGCACCGCGCCCGCCTGCGCCGGCGCGGCTACGACCAGGCGCTGGAGCTGGCCAAACCGCTGGCGCGCACGCTGGCCCTGCCCCTGCTCGACGGCGTGCTGGTGCGCCGGCGCGAGACCGCCGCGCAGTCCGACCTCGACGCCACCGCCCGCCGGCGCAACCTGCGCGATGCCTTCGCCGTCGACCCGCGCGCGATCCTGCCCGCGCACGTGGTCCTCGTCGATGACGTGATGACCACCGGCGCCACCGTGCACGCCGCGGCGAAGGCATTGCGCCGTGCCGGCGTGGCGCACGTGGGCGCCTGGGTCTGCGCGCGGGCGCCGTAAAAGCGAAAACAGGGGTCAGAGTACTGTTTCCGCACGCGGAAACAGTACTCTGACCCCTGTTTTCAAAGCGCGTAGTCGATCGCGATGCCGGCGAAGATCGCCAGCCCGACCCAGTGGTTGTGCAGGAAGGCGCGGAAGCAGGCGGCGCGGTCGCGATGGCGCGCGATCATGAATTCCCACGCCACCAGCAGCGCCGCCACGCCCAGGCCGGACCAGTACGGCGCGCCGAGGCCGGCCTCACGCCCGACCAGGGCCAGCGCCACGAACATCATCGCGTACAGCACGCCCTGCGCGACCAGGTCGAGTTCGCCGAACAGGATCGCGGTCGACTTCGAGCCCATGCGGATGTCGTCGTCGCGGTCGACCATCGCGTACCAGGTGTCGTAGGCGGTCGCCCAGAAGATGTTGGCCACGTACAGCACCCAGGCCACCGGCGGCACCTCGCCCTGGATCGCGGCGAAGGCCATCGGGATGCCCCAGCCGAAGGCCATGCCGAGGTAGACCTGCGGCAGGTAGGTGTAGCGCTTGAGGTAGGGATAGCTGGCCGCGAGCAGCACGCCGACCACGCTCATCAGCACCGTCAGCCGGTTGAGCGTCAGCACCAGCGCGAACGCCACCAGCATCAGCGCCGCGAACACCGCCAGCGCCTCGCGCCCGGACACCGCCCCGGTCGCCAGCGGGCGCTCCTTCGTGCGCTCGACCGAGCCGTCGAGCCAGCGGTCGGCATAGTCGTTGATCACGCAGCCGGCCGAGCGCGTCAGCCATACCCCGGCGCTGAACACGAACAGGATCCACGGCGGCGGCACCCCCTCGGCGGCGATCCACAGCCCCCACCAAGTCGGCCACAGCAGCAGCAGCCAGCCGATCGGGCGGTCGCCGCGCACCAGTTTCCAGTACTGGCCCAGGCGCTCTCGCCAGTGCGGCACGGTCGGGGACAAGGGTTGGTCTTCACGTTCGTAGGACACCGTCAAAGCCTAGGGCAACGCTGAAGAACTGTCATTTCGAGCGTAGCGAGACATCCATGCTCTTGATTTCCCGAGATTGACCAGCTCGCGGCTGTTGACGAGCGCCTCTCACTACGTTCGGGATGACAAACCGGACTTCTTCAGCGTTGCCCTGGCGTACTGGCGACTGGTTAGACTCTCCCGATGTACGACCTGCGCTTCCACCTGCAGCCTGGCATCGACGACGGTGCCACCGACCTCGCCATGGCGCTGCAGATGGCGCGCATGGCCGTGACCGCGCTGGCGCTGGCCCTGTTCCTGTCACTGCGCTGGATGCATGTCGAGCCCATCGACGAACCACGCGGCCCGGTGCCCGCCCTGACCGGCGAGATCGCCGCCCGCTTTTTGCCCTTGGGCGCAGGCGTGGGTAGCTACGTGCTCGTGTTCGAGCAGGAAGCCCCGCGTGAACTGCTGATGGCCAACTACGTCAACGACGCCCACAACGAGCATGCCCAATGGTGGCTGGTGTCCGGCGCGCTGGCCATGCTGCTGGCTGCGGTTGCGTTGACATCGACCTTGCGTATGCTGCTGCGCCAGCCCGCGCACCTGCGCGGCTTGGGCGCGCTCATGGCTCATTCCTTCGTCGACTACCCGCTACGCACCCGGCGATGCTGGCGGTGGCGACGGTACTGGCGGGGATAGCAGCGGGGATAGCAGCGGGGATAGCGGCGGGGCAGGCCGCACAGGGCGACGAAGCGCGTAACAGGGGAGGGCGCCGCACAGCCGCGGATGCTACCCACACAGAACTAGAGAGGCATGACAACGTGACGGACACTTCTTTTCCTTCCCCGCAGGACACCCGCATCGCCGTCGTCGGCCTGGGCTACGTCGGGCTGCCGCTGGCGGTCGAGTTCGGCAAGCAGTACGACACTGTTGGCTTCGACATCAACGTCGCGCGCATCAAGGAACTGGGCGAAGGCCGCGACAGCACCCTGGAAGTCGAGCCCGAGCTGCTGGCCGAAGCCGCCCGCCTGTCGTTCACCAGCGAGCTGGATGGCATCGCCGCCTGCAACGTCTACATCGTCACCGTGCCCACGCCGATCGACAGCGCCCGCCGCCCGGACCTGACCCCGCTCGTCAGGGCCAGCGAATCACTCGGCAAGGTGCTGGCGAAGGGTGACTCCGTGGTCTACGAGAGCACCGTCTACCCCGGCTGCACCGAAGAAGTATGCGTGCCGATCCTGGAAAAGATCAGCGGCTTGACCTTCAACCAGGACTTCTTCGTCGGCTACAGCCCCGAGCGCATCAACCCCGGCGACAAGGCTCATCGCGTCACCACCATCCTCAAGGTGACCAGCGGCAGCACCCCTGCCGCCGCGGACTTTGTCGACGGCCTGTACGCCAGCATCATCACCGCCGGCACCCACAAGGCCAGCAGCATCAAGGTGGCCGAGGCCGCCAAGGTCATCGAGAACACCCAGCGCGACCTCAATATCGCCCTGGTCAACGACCTCGCCATCCTGTTCAACAAGCTCGGCATCGACACCCTGGAAGTGCTGGAAGCCGCCGGCACCAAGTGGAACTTCCTGCCGTTCCGCCCGGGCCTGGTGGGCGGGCACTGCATCAGCGTGGATCCCTACTACCTGACCCACAAGGCGCAGGAAGTCGGGCACCACCCGGACGTGATCCTGGCCGGCCGCCGCACCAACGACGGCATGGGCGCGTATGTCGCCAACGAAGTGATCCGGTTGATGGTGCGCAACGGCATCAACCCGGTGCGCGCGCGCGTACTGGTGCTGGGCCTGGCGTTCAAGGAGAACTGCCCGGACCTGCGCAACACCCGCGTGGTCGATATCATCGGCGCGTTGCAGGGCTACAACGCGCGCGTGGACGTGTGCGACCCGTGGGTGGACGCGGCCGAGGCCAAGCACGAGTACGGCCTGAGCCTGTGCAAGCCGGGCGAGGGCGAGTACGACGCCATCATCGTCGCGGTGGGGCACGAGGAGTTCCGCAAGCTGGGCGCCGCGGGAATCCGCGCGCATGGCAAGCCCGGGGCGGTGCTGTATGACGTGAAGTACGTGCTGCCGCGGGAGGCGGCGGACGGGCGGCTTTGAGCCGCCCAAACCGATTGAACGGATGCAGCGCCGCGCGCGCGACGGCCGCTCGCCTTTCGCTGCCGGTCGCGACCACATCCACCACATGATGCGCGACGCGGGTTTCAGCGCGGCCGGGCTGACCGCGGCGCTGGGCCTGGCGGCGGGCCAGGCGATGCGCATGGATACCCCCAACGTGTTGTTGCTGACGGCGTCCGGACTGGTGGAAGTGGGCTGGTTCCGGCGCAACGCCGACCGTAATCGCGCGTTGGCGGCACTGGGGAAGCTGCTTCCGCGCCGCGCGCCGGAGACGCTGTCCGAACTCGGGACGCCCAAGACCGAGACGCTCGAGAGCCTGCCGCGAACCGGTACGGTCCACTGACGGCCCGCCCGCGGCGCAGCTTTACCGTACAATGGCCGGCCGCACCAGCGACGGTCGGCCGCACGGCAACACGCCGCCGGCCCCGCATGGTTCGGACGCGGCATCGGGCCTAGGCCTGACCGCGCGGGTCCTGCGCCCGACGCAAAGACACGCGCCTGTAGCTCAGCCGGATAGAGTAGTGGCTTCCGAAGCCATTGGTCGGGGGTTCGAATCCCTCCAGGCGCGCCATTTCCTTTCATGCAGATCACGTGGCCCCACAAGCAGATAGTGAGAGGCTTTCTCACTATCTACTGGGGACACGTCATATTTCTCACTTTTCGCTTGCCGTCTCATGCTCTAGTGAGACAGCAGAACTTCGGATGCCGGCCCGCTATCCCCGGTACCGTCCCGCATCATGCTCTCGTAATACGAAGCGCATGGCGTCCTCTGACACCTGCTTTGGACCGACCAGCCTTTTGTAGACACCCCGCAGGCCATAATTCATGGCAACTGTAGAGGTGTTTATGAGCAGTAAGCAATACACGGATGAGTTTCGGGCCGAGGCGGTGAAGCAGGTCCTGGAACGTGGCTTCACGGTGGTCGATGTAGCCGCCCGGATCGGTATCCCTGTTGGCGCCGACTTAAAACTGACCCGCCGCGCCGATTTAAAACTGACCCGGG
>DAOMPM010000014.1:0-49972 GCA_035444805.1 Luteimonas sp.
ACATGGATGTTTTGCGCGCGAGTCAGGGCAGGATGCCCTGATCGAGCGAAGAGCGGTCCCCGGCCGTCAGGGCGCGGCGTCCCTCCGAAGCGGGGTAGTGATTGGCTTTATCCAACAACGAGCAGCTGCTCCCCTCGTTTGGGAGAAGAACCAAAAAAAAGCGGCGGGCCGAAGCCCGCCGCCAATTTCTTGCTTGAAACGCTTTCTTGCTTCGATCAGAACTTCAGCGAGACGCTGCCGAAGATGTAGCGGCCGACCTGGTCGTAGCCACCCAGGGCGTTGGCGTTGGCGGACAGGCCGCTGTCGCCCGAGAACGGCGGCTCCTTGTCGAGCACGTTGTTCACGCCCAGGGACACCGTGGCCTGGCCGAAGCTCACGCTGCCGTTCAGGTCGAGGTAGTTGTACGCCTTGACGCCACGGTCGTTGTCGAACCAGATGATGTCGGACAGCGGGGTGCCGTCGACATCGTTGTAGTCCATCTCGCCGATATAGCGCCAACGCATGCCGACCTTGTAGCGATCCCAGCCGTACTGCGCCGAGAAGACATGGCGCCACTCGGGCGTCTGGCAGAGGCGGGTGTCGTTGACCAGGCCCTTGCAGTCGAACGCAGTGCTCGGCTCGGAGGCCAGCGTCTGGGTGAAGTCCTTGAGGACGTAGTTGCCCGCCAGGCTGGTGGTCAACCGGCCCGGACCCAGGGCGAACGAATAGCTCGCTGCCAGGTCAAGACCCTCACGCTCGTACACGCCGATGTTGCCGGGCAGGTTGTTGATGTGGCCGGTCAGGGGATCCGAAGCCAGGCCCACCCACAGGTCGTATTCACCCGAGCGCGCGTCGCGGTGGATCCGGTCGCAGTACAGCTGCTGCTCCATGCACAGGATCTGGATCTGGTTGTAACCGATGCCGCCGATCGCGCCCTTGATCTCGATGCTGTACCAGTCCAGGGACAGGTTCAGGTTCTCGATCGGCTCGATGGCGAAGCCGACGGTGTAGGTATCGGCCTCTTCCGGTGCCAGGTTGGGGTTGCCGCCGGTCAGGTTGAAGTACTGGTTGGCCGGGTTGGCGGTCACGTTGCCGTAGGCCGCGAGCGGAACGCCGGTCAGTGCGCACTGGGCCGCCGTGTAGGCCGGGGTCGGGCCGGCACAGAGGTCGGTGCCGCCGGAGTTCAGGGCAATGCGCTGCGTGTAGTACAGGTCATTCAGGGCCGGCGCACGCACGGCGCGGTTGTAGCCGGCACGCACCAGCAGCTTGCTGTCCCAGAACATGCCGCTCAGGCCCACCTTGTAGGTGTCGTAGTTGCCCGAGGTTTCGTCGTCCGAATAGCGATAGCCCAGCGAGGTATCGAAGCGGTTGAACGCACCTTCCGTGCCACCCACGTAGATCGGCAGCGCGGCTTCGAGGAAGAACTCGTTGATGGTGTTGGAGGCGTCGACCGGCAGGCTGGCGGCACCGGCGCCGGCAAAGTTGCCCGCGGCGGAGTCGCCGTCGTACTCGCTGAAGTAGGAGTACTTGCTGCGCTGCATGCCCACGGCCAGGCCGATTTCCTCGCCATCCGCAGTCGGGAAGCCCCAGCCGAGGTAGCCGCTGGCTTCCGCCGACAGGACGCTGTAGCTGGTCTTGTAGATGTCGAAGGCGGTGCCGGCCATCGCCTGGGCGGCTGCCGCGTCGATGTCGTCGGTCCAGATGCCGTACGGCTGGCAGCCCGGGAAGGTGCCGTAGAGCCCGCCGGCGTCACAACCCAGTGCGGCGGAGGCGATCCGGGAGATCAGGAAGTCGTTCTTGCCGATGTCGATGGTCTTGGTCTTGCCGGACACGCCATAGATGTCATAGGTCCAGGACGAGTCGAACAGGTTGCCCCTCATACCCGCGGTGATGCGGTGGGTGCTGTCGTCGGACAACCGGATGCGCGGGCCGCCTTCCACGTTGCGCTTCCACATGGTGACGCGGGTCTGGGCGGTGGTGACGCCGGCGTCGGCGCACAGGGTGCCGATCAGCGGGTTGGCGCAGTCCACGGTGATCGGCACGCCGAAGGCGCCGGATTCCGCGATCTGCTGGTCGGAGCTGCGCTCGAGGAACATGGCCTCGATGTACGGCTCGAAATACTCGTTGATCTCGTAGCTGCCCATGAAGCCGGCGGTAATGCGCTTGTCCGGACGCTGGTAGAAGTTGATCGGCGCGTAGTTGTACACGTAGGTGCCGTTCTGGTAGCCAGTGCCGTTCCAGACGTAGTTGGCATTCGTGCCGGTCGGCCAGGGGATGACGCCACCAGCACCGCCGTTGAGGGTCTGGTCCCAGCGGTTGACCGTGAAGCGGCCCGGATCGGCCGTGCCGGAACCGCCGCAGACCGCTTCGTCGAAGAACACCGAGCAGTGCGAGTAGTCGCGCTGGCCGTGATACAGGGCGTCGTTCTCGCGCCAGGTCAGCCAGCCCACTGCGTGGCCCCTGCCCTCGGCGAAGCTGCCGCCGATCACGATGTCGGCATTGCGGCTGATGCCGTCGAAGCCGGAGTTGCCGGACGGGGCGTTATAGCCACGATCCGAGTTGAGGTCCTGGAAAAACCTGTTGTCGTTGTCGTGCTGGTAGGCCGAATAGCCGAAGTTGACGTGGACGCCCTCGAACTTGTCGTCGAGCACGAAGTTGACCACGCCCGCGACGGCGTCCGCGCCGTAAACGGCCGAAGCACCGCCGGACAGGATGTCGACGCGCCGGATCAGGGCCGGGGGGACGATGGACGGGTCGGTGAGCTCATTGCGGCTGGCCGGCAGGCGGCGGCCGTTGACCAGGGTCAGCGTGCGCTCGGGGCCCAGGCCGCGCATGGAAATGGTCGCGTGGCCCCAGGAGCCGTTGTTCTCGAAGTTGTCGAAACTCAGGTCGACCTGCGGGTACTGGTTGACCAGGTCCTCGACCGTGGTGGCGCCGACCGTGGTGAACTCCTCGGCGGTGATCTCGGTGATCGGGCTGGAGGCGGTGAACGTCTGGCTCTTGATGCGCGTACCGGTGACGGTCACGGTGTCCAGGCTGGTCGCGGTCTGCTGCTGCTCGGTCGCGTCCTGGGCGAGCGCCGAGCCGGCGAACGCGACGGCGCTGGCGGCGATCGAAAACGCAATCGCATCGCGAAGCTTGTTTCTCTTCAGTCTCATCTCTCTCTCCAAAGTGAGCTTGGGTAATACCCATGGGAACCCCACCGGAGGCATCAAGGAAGACGCCAAGGTCGGCAAGGTTGCGCCCGATACTACTCGCGCGCCGAGAGAAATTAAAGTGTTGTTAACAAATCGACTGATTTGTGTGACGGCAGGCAAATGCATGCCGCTGCGGCGGCCTGCGGATCAGGGATGGATCAGAGATCCTGCTCGTAGCGGACGTAGGGCACGGCGCCCTCGTCGTTCGTCTCACCATTTGGCGAGAACGGGTTCCTGCCGCGGGTGACGACGTTTTCGGCGCCGACCGTGAGCTGGCCGCTCCACGGGGTCCGCCAGGTGACACCCAGGCCCAGGCCTTCGAAGCTGGGCCGGCCGGGGGTTTCGATGACGCGGCCAATGACGTTGGCGCTGAATGCGCCGTAGCCGCCGCCGACGGAGAGGCTCTTGCTGCTCCAGCGGTCGCCAAGGTCGGCCGGCGCTTCCGTGAACGGGATCAGGGTGGCCTTGGCGATGGTGCCGGCGATCGTGACGTAGGCGTCCTCGCTGATGTTTTTCTGCGCGAAGACCGTCAGGTCGTTGTAATCGACGTCATTGCGTGCCGACGTGCCACTGCGGCTCAGCCAAGCCGGCAGGCTGTCCTTGCCCTGGCCGACGGTCAGGCCGAAGCCTCCGTCTGGGCGGTTGAAGGCGGCGGTGGCGCTGGCGTGCCGGCTGCCGTCGCGGTCGCCGAGGGAGGCGAGCTGGCAGTTGCTGGCGAGGTTGCCGACGACGTTGAACACGCCGCTACGCTGGTCGCACAGCAGGGCGAGCGAGTCGCCGGCGCGCAGGCCGAAAGCCGCATCGAGCGAGCTGTCGCCGAAGCGCCAGCGGGCGCCTGCCTTCGTGCCCTGCGCGGTCGGCTCGAGCACGAGGTAGGCCTGCACCTTGCCGCTGCTGTTGTCGACCACCGGCAGCACCGTCTGGTCGCCACGCTTCATCTGCGCGTGCGCGCCGGCCGCCATGCCAAGGGCAAGCAGCAGTGCGGTCGTCAGGCGGGCGAGATGGCGTGCCATGGTGTGCGATGGACCAGCCGGCGCGGCTGGAGTTCCCCTTTCTCGTTGGAAGATGATCCTAGCGCGTTTATGTTTACTTAACAATCCGGGGTGGTGCCGTCGGTCGGATCGCGGCGCCGTTTGGGGGGGCACCGTCGCGGCGTGGTCGCGCCCATGGGGCGCTCCTGCCGTGCTTGGCCGGCCGGAGGGTCACTGGATCCGCTCGGGGGCCTCGACGTCGACGGCGGGACCGGCGAACAGGGCCTGGACTTCGGCCGGGGACAGTTCGTAGCGCTGGCCGCAGAACTCGCAGCGGACCCGGGCGGCGCCGTCGATCACCGCGGCGTGGGCCTCCTCCTCGCCCAGCGAGGCGAGCATGGCCGACACCCGCTCGCGGGAGCAGGAGCAGCCGAAGGCCAGCGGGCGGTCGCCCAAGCGCTGCGGCTGGTCCTCGTGGAACAGGCGGGCGAGCAGGGTGTCCGCCGGCAGGTCCAGCAGTTCGGCCGGCGCCAGCGTGTCGAACAGGGCGCCGGCGCGGGTCCAGCCGTCGACGTCGCCCTCGTCGCCGGGCAGCTTCTGCAGCATCAGGCCGGCGGCGCGGTCGTCGTCGGCGGCGAGCAGCAGGCGCGTGGGCAGCTGCTCGGACTGGCGGAAGTAGTCCTCGAAGGCGCCGGCCAGCGAGTCCGACTCCAGCGGCACCAGGCCCTGGTAGCGGTTCGGTTCGCGGCCGCGGGGGGCGGCGTTCTCGATGGTGATCGCCAGCACCGAGCCGTGGCCGAGTTCGCGCAGGTCGCGGGACACCGGGGCGTCGTCGTCCTCGGCGAGTCGGACGATGCCGCGCAGGGTCCCGGCCGCGGTGCATTCGGCGAACAGGGTGCGCAGCCGGCCGTGGCCGCGCAGCTGTACCGACAGGCGGCCCTCGACCTTGGCGTGGCCGGTGAACAGCGCCGACGCGGCGACGGCTTCGCCCAGCAGCTCGGCGGCGGCGGGCGGGTAGTCGTCGCGTTCGCGGATCTGCCGCCAGCTGTCGCGCAGGTGCACGCGCACGCCGCGCACGCCGGCGGTGGGGAGCAGGAAACGGGTGAGCTGGTCGCTGTCGGTGGGCAGGGTGTCGGGCATGGTCGGTTCGCGCGGCGTCGCGGGGCGTGTTCGAATACGGGGATCGCGCGGACACGCCGCGCAGGCATATACAAGTGGGGATGTGATGGCCAAGGCGCAAGCCTCGACCCTTGACCACGCGGATGGCGTGCAGGTGCCGCCGCCCAGGCGTCGCCGGCGCTGGCTGCGGCGGCTCCTGCTGCTGCCGGTCTGGATCGCGCTGTTCACCGTGCTGCAGGTGGCGTCGCTGCGCTTCATCGACCCGCCGTTCACCAGCTTCATGGCCATCCGCCAGTTCGACGCCTGGGCGGCGGGCGACTGGAAGTTCCGCATCGCCTACGACTGGCGCGACCTGGAGGACATGGCGCCGTCGCTGCCGGTCGCGCTGATCGCCGCCGAGGACCAGACCTTCGCCAGCCACTCCGGCTTCGACCTAAAGGCCATCGAGCAGGCGCGCGCGCGCAACGAGCGCGGAGGGCGCCTGCGCGGCGGCAGCACGATCAGCCAGCAGCTGGCGAAGAACCTGTTCCTGTGGCAGGGATCGAGCCCGCCCTCACGCTGGATCCGCAAGGGCGTGGAGACCTGGTACACGGCGCTGATCGAGCTGCTGTGGCCGAAGCGGCGGATCCTCGAGGTCTACGCCAACGTCGCCGAGTTCGGCGACGGCATCTACGGCGCGCAGGCGGCGGCACGCAGTTTCTTCCGGCGCGACGCAGCGGAGCTGACGACGACGCAGTGCGCGCGGCTGGCGGCGGTGCTGCCGAGCCCGAAGCGCTACAGCGCGTCGAACCCCGGTCCTTACGTGCAGCGGCGCACGCGGGCGATCGAGCGCAACATGCGCCAGATCGGTGGAACCGCTTACGTCGAGGCACTGGAGTAAGTATCCCCCGGCGAAGTGGGGGCTTTAGCGATCGCGGCCGCTCAAAGCGGCCTTCCCGTGTTAGCAAGAACAAATGCCGTCGTCATCCCCGCGAAAGCGGGGATCCATCTGGCTTTACGAACACACAATGGATCCCCGCTTTCGCGGGGATGACGAACCCGTGTTGAAATGACGCGCTCCCTGCCGACGGTCCGGTAGGATGCCGCCATGAAACGAGACCTGCTTACCGTCGTCGTCGCGGCCCGCGACGAGGCCGAGGCGCTGCCGCTGCTGCACCGGCGGGTGGCCGACGTGCTGGACGGGCTGGCGGGCGAGGGCGTCGAGGGTCGGATGCTGTATGTCGACGACGGCAGCGGCGACGGCACCTGGGACGTGATGCGCGGGCTGGCCAACGGCGACCGCCGGGTGGCGCTGCTGCGACTGTCGCGCAACTTCGGCAAGGAAGCCGCGCTGACCGCGGGACTGGACCGGGTCGAGGAGGGCGCGGCGGTGATCCTCGACGCCGACGGGCAGGACCCGCCGGAGCTGATCCCGCTGTTCGTCGCGAAATGGCGCGAGGGCTTCGACGACGTCCACGGCGTGCGCGAGCAGCGCGAGGGCGAGGGCTGGGTGAAGCGCAGCACCGCGCACGCCTTCTACCGGGTGATGCAGCGGCTGTCGAAGACGCCGATCCCCACCGACACCGGCGACTTCCGCCTGCTCTCGCCGCGCGCGCTGGCGGCGCTGCGCCAGCTGCGCGAGCGCCACCGCTTCATGAAGGGGCTGTTCGGCTGGATCGGCTTCAACCGGGTTGCGATCCCGTACCGGCGCGAGGCGCGGGTCGCCGGCAACAGCAAGTTCAACCTGTGGAAGCTGTGGAATTTCGCGCTCGAGGGCGTGACCAGCTTTTCGACCGCACCGCTGCGGCTGGCGACCTATGTCGGCCTCGGCGCCGCGCTGCTGGCCTTCGTCTACGCGGTCTGGATCGTGGCCAAGGCCCTGCTCTACAGCGACCCGGTGGCCGGCTGGCCGACGATGATGGTGGTGATCCTGTTCCTCGGCGGCGTCCAGCTGGTCGCGCTGGGCACGATCGGCGAATACCTGGGCCGGCTGTACGAGGAATCGAAGCAGCGGCCGCTGTACCTGGTCGACGACTGGCGTCCTGCGCCGGGCGGAGTATCCTCGTCCCTGTCACAGCCAACGGGAGGGGAGCGGCATGCGTACGGTGCGGCAGTTGCTGGGAACCAAGACGCCTGAAGTGTTTGCGGTCGCGCCGGATGCGCCGGTCATCGAGGCGATCCGGCTGATGGCGCTCAAGGGCATCGGTGCGGTGCTGGTGATGGACGGGCCGGCGCTGGCCGGCATCCTGTCCGAGCGCGACTACGCGCGCAAGATCGTGCTTGAGGGACGCTCGTCGAAGGACACGCCGGTCAGTTCGATCATGACCACCGACGTGATCACCGTGGATCCGGACCTCGCCGTGCCCGCGTGCATGCAGATCGTCACCCGCAACCGCATCCGCCACCTGCCGGTGGTCGAGGGCGGCAGCGTGGTCGGCATCATCTCGATCGGCGACCTGGTCGCTGCGGTGATCGAGGACCAGCAGCACGAGCTGGACCAGCTGCAGCGCTACATCGCTGGCTGATCCGCTGAAAATGTAGGAGCGGGCCATGCCCGCGACCCGCGTAACCCGGGCACCGCCGCTCGCCGGTCGCGCCCATGGGGCGCTCCTACGCCACCCCGTAGTTTCGATCGCGAATTGGTATCAGCCCACGACCTGCGCCATCACCGCGACGTAGTGGCAGACGCTGCCGGCGATGCAGAACAGGTGCCAGATCGCGTGTGCGTACGGGATCGATTCGCGGTGGTAGAAGACCGTGCCCAGCGTGTAGAACAGGCCGCCGGCGAGCAGCCAGCCGAAGGTCCAGCCGTCGAGGTTCGCCATCACCGGCTTGATCGCGACCACCACCAGCCAGCCCATCGCGACGTAGATCAGGGTGGACAGCTTCTTGAAGCGGCCGGTGTAGAACAGCTTGAACACGACGCCGGCCAGGGCCAGCGTCCAGATCGCGGCGAACAGGCTCCAGCCCCAGGTTCCGCGCAGGCCGATCAGGGTGAACGGGGTGTAGGTGCCGGCGATCAGCAGGTAGATCGCGCAGTGGTCGAAGACCTTGAGCCGGCCCTTGGCGATCGGGTGCTGGATCGCGTGGTACAGGGTCGAGGCGAGGTAGAGCAGCAGCAGGGTGACGCCGAAGGTGATCGCGGCGCCGAGCTGCCAGCCGTCGCCGTGGATCGCGGCCAGGGTGATCAGCACCGCGCCGCCGGCGAGCGCCGCGGCGGCGCCGAAGCCGTGGGTCAGCGCGCTGGCGATCTCGTCGCGCAGGTCGACCAGGCGCTGGGCGCGCACGCGGGCGCGCAGGACGCGGAAGTTGGGGGTGGGGCGGCTCACGGGGCTACGTTACCGCATTGCAGCATGAAAAACTGGGGTCAGAGTGGCCTTTTCCCCGGGAGGTATACGGAGCGGACGGATCACGGCGGAAAAGACCACTCTGACCCCAGTTTTTAATCCACCGCCACCGCGTGCGCGTGCTCACGGGTGGCCATGAAGGTCACCGCCGGGGCGCGCTCCTGGGCCAGCTGCAGGTTGACGCGGGTCGGGGCGAGGTAGACCAGCTCGCCGGCGGCGTCGATGGCGAGGTTGAGCGCGTTCTTGTCGCGGAACTCCTCCAGCTTCTTCGCGTCCGCGCACTTCACCCAGCGCGCGGTGGCCACCTGCACCGGCTCGAAGATGGCGTCGACGCCGTACTCGTCCTTGAGCCGGTAGGCGACCACGTCGAACTGCAGCACGCCGACCGCGCCCAGGATCAGGTCGTTGGACATCAGCGGGCGGAAGAACTGGGTGGCGCCTTCCTCCGACAGCTGCGCCAGGCCCTTCTGCAGCTGCTTGAGCTTGAGCGGGTCGCGCAGGCGCGCGCGACGGAACAGCTCCGGCGCGAAGTTGGGAATGCCGGTGAACGAGAGCTGCTCGCCCTCGGTGAAGGTGTCGCCGATCGAGATGGTGCCGTGGTTGTGGATGCCGATCACATCCCCGGGATACGCCTCGGCGGCGATCTCGCGGTCGCTGGCCATGAAGGTCAGCGCATTGGCGAGCTTCATTTCCTTGCCGCTGCGCACGTGGAAGGCCTTCATGCCGGCGGCGAAACGGCCCGAGCACACGCGCATGAAGGCGACGCGGTCGCGGTGCTGCGGATCCATGTTGGCCTGGATCTTGAACACGAAGCCGGTGAGCTTGTCCTCGTCCGGCTGCACCTTGCGTTCGGTGGTTTCGCGCGCCCGTGGCGAGGGCGCGTGGCGCACGAAGAAGTCGAGCAGCGGCTGCACGCCGAAGTTGTTGACCGCCGAGCCGAAGAACACCGGGGTCTGGCGACCGGCCAGGTATTCACCGGCATCGAAGGCATGGCTGGCGCCCTGCACCAGCTCCAGCTCGTCGCGCAGGCCGGCGAGCATGTCGGCGCCGATGCGCGCCTCCAGCTGCGGATCGTCGACCGAGGCGAAGATGGTCGAGTCCTGGCGGGTGAAGTTGCGTCCCTGTTCGTACAGATGCACCTCGCCGGTGACCAGGTGGACCACGCCCTTGAGGCGCTTGCCCATGCCGATCGGCCAGGTCACCGGCGCGCACTGGATGCCGAGCACGGTCTCGACTTCGTCCAGCAGCTCGATCGGGTCCTTGCCCTCGCGGTCGAGCTTGTTGATGAAGGTCATGATCGGCGTGTCGCGCATGCGGCACACCTCCATCAGCTTGATCGTGCGCTCCTCGACGCCCTTGGCGACGTCGATCACCATCAGCGCGCTGTCGACCGCGGTCAGCACGCGGTAGGTGTCCTCGCCGAAGTCGGCGTGGCCGGGGGTGTCGAGCAGGTTGACGATGCGGCCCTCGTAGGGGAACTGCATCACCGACCTGGTGACCGAGATGCCGCGCTCCTGCTCCAGCGCCATCCAGTCCGACGTCGCGTGGCGCGCGGCCTTGCGGCCCTTGACGCTGCCGGCCATCTGGATCGCACCGCCGAACAGCAGCAGCTTTTCGGTGAGCGTGGTCTTGCCCGCGTCCGGGTGCGAGATGATCGCGAAGGTGCGGCGGCGGGCGGCTTCGGCGGAAACGTCGGGCATGGTGAGGCGCGCACGGAATGCGCGGCGATCGGAGGCGGTGAGCCGCACATTATAGGTAGGAGCGCCCCATGGGCGCGACCGGTGGATTGCGGCGTTGCGCGGACAGCGGTCGCGGGCAGGGCCCGCTCCTACGGCGGGGTGAAGCGCAGGATCCCCTGCGGCCCGAACATGCGGAACGGGACCGATTCGAGCCGCATGCCGCGGTTGGCCTGGACCACGAAGTGCAGGTGCGGCGCGGTGCTGCGGCCGGTGTTGCCGGACAGGCCGATCTGCTGGCCGCGGCGGACGCGCTGGCCGTCGCGGACGAGGACGCCGCCGGGCCGCAGGTGGGCGTACAGCGCCATGGTGCCGTCGTCGTGCAGGATGCGGATGAAGTTGGCGCGGGCGGCGAGGGCATCGTCGTCCTCGTCGTCGGGACTGGCATCGCCGAAGCGGGCCTCGGTCTGCATCACCGTGCCGTCGCGCGCGGCCAGCACCGGCGTGCCGACCGGTGCGGCGAAGTCGACCGCGTGCCGGTTCTCGTCATCGGCGTGGCTGTAGCTGCCGCCCCAGGCCTGCTGCACGCGCAGTGCGGCGGTCTGCAGCGGATAGGCGTATTCGACGTCGCGCGGACGCGCGTTCGGCGTACCGGGCACGGCGACCACGCGCAGCCGCGGGTTGCCGCGGACGATCCGGGCCAGCAGCGCGCCCGAATGCGGCGGCACGGTGGCGCGCGCCGGCAGCGGCGGGTCGCTGGCCCAGGGGCCGCCGCCGTCGGCGTGCAGCATCACCTCGATCGGTCCGGCCAGCAGGTTGTCGACGAAAGCCAGGGCACCGTCGCCGCCGGCTTCCACGCGCAGGCGGGCGACCGCGGCCGCCTCGACGACCACCTCGATGCCGGTGACCTGGCCGGCCGGGACCCGTTGGTCGACGCGGTCGGTGTAGTGCGTGCGGCCCTCGGCGTCGGTCCAGCGATAGACCTGCGCGGCCTGTGCGTCCACCAGCGCGACCGCCGCCAGCACCAGCGCCGCGACGACCGGCAGCCGCGCGCCGCGGGTCATTGCGTGCAGGCCGGATCCAGGCGCAGGGCCTCGACGATGTCGCGCAGGTCGAAGGCGCCCACGGCCTTGTCGTTGTGGACGGCGAACAGGACGCCGGCCGGGAAGCGCGCGGTGGCACCGGCGTGCAGGACGATGCCGTCGGTCCACGCCGTCACCCCGCCGCTGAAGCTGCCGCGCGGGGCGAGGCTGGCGCGGTCGAAGACGCGGAAGATGGTCAGCGGATGCAGCTGGTCGGCGACGATCCAGTAACCGCTGTCTGCAGTGCAGGCCCACAGCGCGATGCCTTCGGGCTCGCCGAGGAAGCTGCCGGGCGCGATGCCGCCGCCGGTGAAGCGGCCGGCGAGGGTGTATTCGCGCACGGCGGCCGCGTGGCGCCGGTCCTCGTCCGCCACCAGCAGGCGGTCGTGGACCGGATCGCCGACGAGCGATTCCACCATGCGCAGCGCCGTGGCTTCGGCGGTGTCTCCGAACGAACCGAGATAACCCGGCTGCGGCCGGTCGTCGGCGTCGAGCCGGATCCGGTAGCGACGCACGCGCTGGTCGAGCTGGTCGAACGGCGGCACCACGTCGAAGCGCGCGCCCTCCATGAAGCTGTCGGTGACGTAGACCTGCAGCTCGCCCGGGCGGGTTTCGTGGGCCCACAGCCCGTAGGGGCTGCGCAGCTCGCTTTCGCCGAAACTGCCCAGCGGCTGGAAGTCCGGCAGCCGCAGCATCTGCACGCGGCGGTTGTCGCGTTCGGACACCAGCAGCAGGTCGCCGTGCACGAACACGCCGTTGGGGCGCAGGAATTCGCCCTCGCCGCTGCCGCGGCGGCCGACCGTGCGCAGCTGCTCGCCGCTGTCGACATCGAACACCACCAGCTCATGGGTCTTCTTGGCGGTGGCGATCAGCCAGGTGCCGCCGTCCTCGACGGGCCAGGTGGCGAGCGAGTCGAGCTCGTCCTCCGGGTTGTCGCGGGTGACGTAGCGTTCGGGCACGGTGACGGCGTCCGCGGGAGGCGTCGCCGGGGGCGCGGGCGGTGCGACGGGCGCACGCGGGCTCGCGCAGGCGGCCAGCAGCAGGGCCGCCAAGAGGGGGAGAGGGAGGCGCATCGGCGGATTATCGCCGCAAGCATCGGAAATTGTCATATCGCTTCATCGGCATGAAGAGATTTGACAAACCGGAAAAGCGCTGGCAACCTGCGCGACATCCATCGAGACCGGCTGAGGGACAGGCCCGAAGAAGCCGGGGCAACCTGATGGAGGCGACCGCAAGGTCGGCTCTGTCGCGGTGCCAAGTCCTGCGGGGACCTGAGCGTCCACCGGAAGATGGTTGCGCGACGCCGCTGGCGGTGGACGTGCATCTGGCCGGCATTGCGCCGGCGACTTCCGGATCCCCGCAAGCCTTGATGGCCGTCCTTCCACTGGATCGCGCCATGAGCTTCGTCGACGTTCCCGCCACCCGATTGCCGCAGCACGACGCGAGCGCGTCGCTGTCGTCGCACGTGCCCGCCGGCGACGCTTGGCAGGCGCAGCGCGGCGAGGTCGAGGTCACGCTGGCGACGCGCCACGCTGGCGAGTGCAGCGTGCGCCTGCGCTGGGAGCTGGCCGGTGCGCCGGGCGCGCCGGTGGTGTTCCTCGCCGGCGGCATCTCCGCGCACCGCCATGCCGCGGCCAACCACGAATTCCCCGAGACCGGCTGGGCCAACGACCTGGTCGGCGCCGGCCGAGCGCTGGATCCGGCGCGCGTGCGCGTGCTGTGCTTTGACTACGTCGGCGCCGACGGCTGCCTCGACGCACCGATCGACACCGCCGACCAGGCCGACGCCGTCGCCGCCCTGCTTGACGCGCTGCGCATCGACGCGTTGCGCGCCTTCGTCGGCTATTCCTATGGCGCCCTGGTCGGCCTGCAGCTGGCGATCCGCCACCCGCGGCGGCTGGTGAAGCTGGTCGCGGTCAGCGGTGCGCACCGCGCCCATCCCTATGCCGCCGCGTGGCGCGCGCTGCAGCGCAAGGCGGTCGCGCTCGGCCAGCTGCAGTGCGACGACGTGCAGGGCCTGTCGCTGGCGCGCCAGTTCGCGATGCTCAGCTACCGCACGCCGGAGGAGTTCGAGGAGCGCTTCGACGCGCCGCCCGAAGTCAGCAACGGCCGCGTGCGCGTGGCCGCCGAGGACTATCTCGATTCCGCCGGCGCGCGCTTCGTCGCGCGCACACCGGTCACCGCCTGGCTGCGCCTGTCCGAATCGATCGACCTGCACCGCATCGATCCCGCGCAGGTGCGCGTGCCGACCCTGGTGGTCGCGGTCGAGGGCGACCGGCTGGTGCCGCTGTCCGATTCGGTGGCCCTGGTCGAGGGGATCGGCACCGGCGGCCAGCTGCGCGTGCTGCGCTCGGCCTACGGCCACGACGCCTTCCTGAAAGAAACCGACCGCATCGACGGCATCCTCGCCGGCGCGCTGCGCAACACTGGAGAATCCGCATGAGCGTTGCCCCCGCGAACGTCGACGTCGACTGCCGTCGCCCCGCCACCCGTGCCGTGCGCGCCGGCATCGACCGCGACAGCGCCCACGGTGCGGTCGTGCCGCCGATCGTGCTGTCGAGCAACTTCAGCTTCGACGGCTTCGGCAACAAGCGCGAGTACGACTACACCCGCAGCGGCAATCCCACCCGCGACCTCCTGGGCGAGGCACTGGCGGAACTGGAGGGCGGCGCCGGCGGCGTGGTCACCGCGACCGGCATGGGCGCGATCACCCTGGTGCTGCACGCGCTGCTGGAGACCGGCGACAAGCTGGTGGTGCCGCACGACGCCTACGGCGGCAGCTGGCGCCTGTTCAACGCGCTGGCGAAGAAGGGCCACTTCGAGCTGATCACCGCCGACCTGACCGACCCGCGCTCGCTGGCCGACGCGCTGGCGCAGTCGCCGAAGGTCGTGCTGATCGAAACCCCGTCGAACCCGCTGCTGCGCGTCACCGACCTGCGCTTCGTGATCGAGGCCGCGCACCGCGCCGGCGCGCTGGCGGTGGTGGACAACACCTTCCTGTCGCCGGCGCTGCAGGAGCCGATCGCATTCGGCGCCGACGTGGTGCTGCATTCGACTACCAAGTACATCAACGGCCACAGCGACGTGGTCGGCGGCGCGGTGGTGGCGAAGACCGCCGAACTGCATGAGCAATTGACCTGGTGGGCGAACGCGCTCGGCATCACCGGCTCGCCGTTCGACAGCTTCCTCACTCTGCGCGGCCTGCGCACGCTGGACGCGCGCCTGCGCGTGCACCAGGAGAATGCGCAGGCGATTGCGCTGCAGCTCGAGGCGCATCCGGCGGTGGCGACGGTGCATTACCCGGGGCTGGCCTCGCATCCGGGCCACGCGCTGGCCGCGCGCCAGCAGAAGGGCTTCGGCGCGATGCTGTCGCTGGAGCTGGACGGCGATGTCGACGCGGTGCGCGCCTTCGTCGACGGCCTGCAGTACTTCACCCTGGCCGAGTCGCTGGGCGGTGTCGAGAGCCTGGTCGCGCATCCGGCGACGATGACCCACGCGGCGATGACGCCGGAAGCGCGCGCAGCGGCCGGGATTCCCGACGGCCTGCTGCGGCTGTCGGTGGGCATCGAGGCGCTGGACGACCTGCAGGCCGACCTCGACGCCGCGCTGGCGCGTGCGCAGGCGGTGATCGAGGCCAAGCAGGGCTCGACCCTGAAGCGGGTGGACGCATGAGCGCCGTGGCCCCGATCCGCGCCGTCGCCGGTACGCGCAGCGGACGCATCGCCCTGCTCGGCACCGGCGTGGTCGGCAGCGCGGTGGTCGCGCGCTATCGGCAACTGCAGGAGCGCGGCATCGCGCTGCCGGCGTTCGCCTGGCTGAGCAATTCGCGCGCGCAGGTGGCGAACGAAGGCGCGCTGGACGAGGCGATCGCGCTGGCGCGCTCGGCGCCGCGGCACCAGGGCGCGCTGCCGCCGTGGGCCGAAGGCGAATCGCTGGCGCGCGGCGACATCATCATCGACGCCACCGCCAGCGACACCGTCGCCGGCTGGCATCCGGAGTGGCTGCACCGCGGCATCCACGTGGTCACCGCCAACAAGCTCGGCAGCGGCGGCGACCTCGCGCGCGCGCAGGCGATCGCCGAGGCGCAGAAGGACGGCGCGCGCTACGGCGATTCGGCCACGGTCGGCGCCGGCCTGCCGCTGCTGCGCCTGATCCGCGAGCTGGTCGCCGGCGGCGACCGCATCCACGCGGTGGAGGGCGCGCTGTCGGGCTCGCTGGCGTGGCTGCTGTCGCGCTACGACGACACCCGCCCGTTCTCCGACCTCGTGCGCGAGGCGCGCGACGCCGGCTACGCCGAACCGGATCCGCGCCAGGACCTGTCCGGCGAGGACGTGCGCCGCAAGCTGCTGATCCTCGCGCGCGCGTCCGGCCTGCCGCTGGAGGCGCGCGACATCAGCGTGTCCTCGCTGGTGCCGCAGGCGCTGCAGGAGGCTTCCGTGGGCGAGGTCGACGCGCGCCTGACCGAGCTCGACGCGCCGCTGCGCGAACGCTTCGTCAACGCCTACCGCAACGATGCCAGGCTGTGCTTCGTCGGTCGCTTCGACGCCGAGCGCGGCGCCAGCGTCGGCCTGCGCGCGCTGCCGCTGTCGCATCCGCTGGCAAGCGGCCACGGCACCGACAACCGCGCCGCGATCTTCAGCGACCGTTACCGCGAACAGCCGCTGGTGGTACAGGGCCCGGGCGCGGGCGCGACGGTGACCGCGGCGGCGCTGCTGGACGACGTGCTGCGGATTGCCGCGCTGGGGCGCTGATCGGGCGCCCCCTTGCCGACTTGCGATCAAGCATGAAACCGTAGGAGCGCCCCATGGGCGCGACCGGTGCGCGGCGGTGCCCGGGTTGCGCGGGTTGCGCGGGTCGCGGGCATGGCCCGCTCCTACATTGTCAGGCCGGACACGTGCGGGGGCGCGTCGGCGTTGGTGCGTAGTCGTCCGGATCGTTGTCGGCGTACTCGCGGCGCAGCTGCGCGAGGCGTCCGCGCAGGCGTTCGAGTTCGTCCGCGTGTTCCGGCGACCCGGCCAGGTTGTGGCGCTCGTCCGGATCGGACTGCAGGTCGTACAGTTCATCCTCGGCCGGCGCCGGGTTCCAGCGGATGTACTTCCAGCGATCGTCGCGCACGCCGCGGTGCGGGCGCACGCAGTGCACGGCGGGGAACTCGTAGTACTGGTACATGAAGTCGCGCCGCCACGGCGCGTCGCCGCCGGCCAGCAGCGGACGCCAGCTCGTGCCCTGCATGGTGTCCGGGACCGCGGCCCCCGCCAGGTCGAGGAAGGTCGGCGCCACGTCGATGTTCAGCGCGAAGCGGCGCTCGACGCCGCCGGCCGCGACCGCGCCTGGCCAGCGCAGCAGCATCGGCACCAGGATCGACTGTTCGTACATCAGGCGCTTGTCGAACAGGCCGTGCTCGCCGAGGAAGAAGCCGTTGTCGGAGGTGTAAACGACGATGGTGTCCTCGGCCAGTCCCGCCTGGTCGAGATAGTCCAGCACCCGGCCGACGTTCTCGTCGACGCCCAGCAGCACGCGATAGTAGCGCTTGATGAAGATCTGGAAGTTGCGGCGCGCGCGCTCGTCTTCCGGTAGCGAGGGATCGACGCCTTCGCGATGGAAGTCGGGCATGTCGGCGATGCGCATGTCGGCCTTGCGCAGCGCTTCGGGCCGCGCCGACAGCGATTCGAGCAGGCTGTCCGGCACCGGGATCTCGATGTCCTCGAACGCGCGCTCGAAGCGCGGCGCCGGCTCCCAGCCGCGGTGCGGCGCCTTGAACTGGTAGAGCAGGGCGAACGGGCGGTCCTTCGGCCGCTCGCGCAGGAACGCCAGCGCGTGGTCGCCGATCACGTCGTCGGTGTGCCCGCGCTGCGGTCGCATCACCCCGTCGACCAGCATCGGCGGGTCGAAGTACACGCCCTGTCCGGGCAGCACCGCGATCCGGTCGTAGCCTTCCGGCGGCGTGTTGACGTGCCACTTGCCGACCACGCCGGTGTGGTAGCCGGCGGTGCGCAGCAGGTTCGGCCAGGTCTGTGAGTTCTGCAGCAGCGGCTCGCCGGTGAAGCCGGACTCCTCGCCGTTGGTGCGCATGCCGTGGACGTGCGAGTACTGGCCGGTCAGGTAGGTGGCGCGGCTGGGCAGGCACAGCGCGTTGGTGACGAAGCCGTGGTCGAAGCGCAGGCCCTCGTGGCCGATGCGGTCGAGATGGGGCGTGCGCAGGAGGCGGTTGCCGTAGATGCCCAGCGCCGACTGTGCGTGGTCGTCGGTCATGATGAACACGATGTTGGGCCGCCGTGCGCTGCGCGGACGGACCACGGCGGGCGCGCAGCCCAGCATCTGCGCGGCCGACAGCGCCAGTGCACCGCCGCCGAGCAGCTTCAGCGCCTCGCGGCGGTTGTGGCGGACGGTCATGACTGTGCCTCCGGAGTGGTCAGGCCGGGCACTTGCCGGGCTCGAGTTGCGGCGCGACGTATCCCGGCAGATCGACGTCGCCGATCTGCGCGCGCAGCTCGGTGATGCGCGCCTTCAGCCGCGCGACCGTGTCCGCATGCGCGGGATCGCGGTACAGGTTGTCGCGCTCCATCGGATCGTTCTGCAGGTCGTACAGCGCCCACTCGTCGGGCTGCTCCCAGAAGTGGATCAGCTTCCAGCGCCCGGTGCGCACGCCGCGGTGCTTGCGCGCGCAGTGCACGGCCGGGTACTCGTACCACTCGTACAGGAAGTCCTCGCGCCAGTCGGCCGGCTTGCCTTCGAGCAGCGGCTTCCAGCTGCGGCCCTGCATCCAGTCCGGAACGTCCACGCCCGCGAGGTCGAGCAGGGTCGGCGCGACGTCGATGTTGAGCACCATGTGCGCATCGTCGACGCCGCCGGCGCGGATCTTCTTCGGCCAGCGCATCAGCATCGGCACCCGGATCGACGGCTCCAGCATGAGCCGCTTGTCGTAGAAGCCGTGTTCGCCGAGGAAGAAGCCGTTGTCGGAGGTGTAGATGACGATGGTGTTGTCGGCCAGGCCTTCCCTGTCGAGGAAGTCCAGCACCCGGCCGACGCTCTCGTCCACGCCCAGCAGCACGCGGTAGTAGTTGCGGACGAAGGCCTGGAACACCTCGTGCAGGCGCTGCTCGTCGGGCAGGTTGCGGTCGACCTGGGCCTTGCGCCGTTCGTTGTCGCGGAAGAAGTCGCCCATGTGGGCGATCTCCTGGGTGGTCTTCGAGTAGGCGACCGGCGCGTCGCGGGGCTGCGCTTCGCCGAAGCCCGGCGGAAGCGCCACTTCGACGTCCTTGAACGCATCGTAGAAGCGCGGGTCCGGCTCCCACGGGCCGTGTGGCGCCTTGAACTGGAAGCACAGGCAGAACGGCTTGTCCTTCGGCCGCTGCTGCAGGTAGTGCAGGCCCTGGTCGCCGATCACGTCGTCGGTGTGGCCGCGGAAGCGCACCGGTGCGCCGTTGACGATGAACTGCGGGTCGAAATAGCTGCCCTGTCCGCGCAGGATCGCGGCGTGGTCGAAGCCGGTGGGCTCGGACTTGATATGCCACTTGCCGACCACCGCAGTGTGGTAGCCGGCCTGTTGCAGCAGCATCGGCCAAGTGATCTGGTCGTGGCGCAGGCCCATCTGCTCGTACCAGCCGGGCTCCTCGCCGTTGCTGGTGACGCCGTGGGTGTGCGCGTACAGACCGGTGAGGTAGCTGGCGCGGCTGGGCGCGCAGACCGAGGTGGTGACGAAGGCTTCGTCGAAGCGCAGGCCCTCGTGGCCGACGCGGTCCATGTTTGGTGTCTTCAGCACCTCGTTGCCGTAGATGCCGAGTGCGCCGCGGGCCTGATCGTCGGTCATGATGAACAGGATGTTCGGTGCGCCCTCGGGCGCCGGCTTCGCGGGTTTGCCCGCTGCTTCGTGTGCGCGGGCGAGCACGGAGGGCAGGGCAGCGCCGGCGGCGCCTGCGCCGATCAGCTGCAGCAGGGCGCGTCGGTCGAGTCGGATCGGCATCGTGCGCGGTCTCGGGGAGTTGGCGGATGTGCGGTGGCGCGGTCGCCAAGGAAGGCCTGAACAACGTGCGATTTTCCCGTCATTCCCGCGAAGGCGGGATCCCAGTGTCTTTGGCTTTCAAGGGCTTGAAGACGCTGGATCCCAGCCTTCTCGGGGATGACGACACTTGCTTCAGAGCTTTCCCGGCACGTTTCCGCGCCACGGCTTGGCCACAGGTGCAGGGTAACCGGCCATGAAAACGATTACATGACGCAGTGCACGATGTTTCCGCGCGACTGCTGGCACTGGCTCAGCGCAGGGCGTCGAGCAGGGCGGCGTTGAAGCGGTCCGGCGCCTCGACCTGCGGCGAGTGGCCGAGGTCGTCGAACTCGACCAGGGTCGCACCCGGGATCGCGGCGGCGGCGCGGCGGCCGAGCGCGGGATAGTCGCCCAGCCGTGCGGCCAGATCGGGCGGTGCGAGATCCTTGCCGATCGCGGTCTTGTCCTTCTGCCCGATGAACAGCGTCGTGGGCACGGCGATCTTCGGGAATTCGTGGACCACCGGCTGGTTGAACACCATGTCCGAGGTCAGCGCCTGGTTCCAGGCGACGGCGGCCTTGCCATCGCCGGCGTACATGCCGCCGAGCATCTGCACCCAGCGCTCGTATTCGGGCTTCCACTGGCCGCTGTAGTACACCGTGCGCTGGTAGTCGCGGATGCCGTCGAAGCCGGTCGCCAGTTCGCGCTGGAACCAGGCGTCGATGCTGCGCCAGGGCACGCCTTCGGCCTGCCAGTCCTCAAGACCGATGGGGTTGACCAGCAGCAGACGGTCCACCGCATCCGGGTACTGCAGCGCGTAGCGCGCGGCGAGCATGCCGCCCATCGAGTGGCCGGCGATGGCGGCGCGTTCGATGCCCAGCGACTGCAGCAGCGCGTGCGTGTTCTCCGCCAGCTGCCCGAACGAATACTGGTAGCGCTGCGGCTTGCTGGACTTGCAGAAGCCGACCTGGTCGGGCGCGACGACGCGGTAGCCTGCCGCCGCCAGTGCCGCGATCGCCGACTCCCAGGTCGCCGCGCAGAAGTTCTTGCCGTGCAGCAGCACGACCGTGCGACCGTTCGCCGCGGCGGTCGGCGCGACATCGAGATAGGCCATCTCCAGCGTCTGCTGCTGCGATTCGAAGGCGTGCAGCCGGACGGGATGCGGATAGTCGAAGCCCTCCAGGCGCGCGCCGTAGCGGGCGTCGGATGCGAACGACACGGACGAGGCGGCGGCCAGGGCGGCCAGCAGCGCGGATTTCAGCAGCACAGGCATGGGCTGGGCAGGGGCATGGGAGATCCCATGCTACTGCGCGCGCGTGACGGGGTGGTGGGACGCGTGGACCCCATGCCCCTCGCGATCAAAAACACAATCGTAGGAGCGGGCCATGCCCGCGACCCACGGTGGCCGGGGCGTCGTCGCGTTCCGGTCGCGCCCATGGGGCGCTCCTACGCCATTGGGTATCAGCACTCGATCACGTTCACCGCCAGCCCGCCGCGTGAGGTTTCCTTGTACTTGTCCTGCATGTCGCGACCGGTGTCGCGCATGGTCTTGATCACCTTGTCGAGGCTGACCTTGTGCTTGCCGTCGCCGCGCAGGGCCATGCGCGAGGCGTTGATCGCCTTGACCGCGCCCATCGCGTTGCGCTCGATGCAGGGGATCTGCACCAGGCCGCCGATCGGGTCGCAGGTCAGGCCGAGGTTGTGCTCCATGCCGATCTCGGCGGCGTTCTCGATCTGGCCTGGCGTGCCGCCAAGCGCGGCAGTCAGGCCCGCGGCGGCCATCGAGCAGGCGACGCCGACCTCGCCCTGGCAGCCGACTTCGGCGCCGGAGATCGAGGCGTTCTCCTTGTAGAGGATGCCGACCGCTGCGGCGGTGAGCAGGAAGTCGAATTCGCCCTGTTCGCTGGCGCCGGGGCAGAAGCGTTCGTAGTAGCGCAGCACGGCGGGCAGGATGCCGGCGGCGCCGTTGGTCGGGGCGGTGACGACGCGGCCGCCGGCGGCGTTCTCCTCGTTGACCGCGAGCGCGTACAGGTTGACCCAGTCGAGGATGGTCAGCGGGTCGCGCATGCCGGCTTCGGGGCGGTCGGAGAGTTCGGCGTGCAGCGCCGGCGCGCGGCGGGGGACGTGCAGGCCGCCGGGCAGGGTGCCCGATTCGCGGATGCCGCGCTGGATGCAGCTGCGCATGGCGTCGCGGATCTCGCGCAGGCCGGCGCGGACCTCCTCCTCGCTGCGCCAGGACTGCTCGTTGGCCAGC
The DNA here is from genome assembly GCA_035444805.1 of Luteimonas sp. GTDB lineage: Bacteria > Pseudomonadota > Gammaproteobacteria > Xanthomonadales > Xanthomonadaceae > Luteimonas. The sequence continues at coordinate 21,586 of DAOMPM010000014.1, forward strand.
ATCAGCTGGGCGATGCTCAGGCCGCTGTCGCGCGCCTGCGCCAGCAGTTCGTCGCCGCTGTGGAAGGGGTAGGGCACCGGCGTGGTGTCGGCGACGATGCGGTCTTCGGCAGCCTCGTCCTGGTTGACCACGAAGCCGCCGCCGACCGAGTAATAGTCGCGGGTGGCGATCACGTCGTCGTTGGCGTCGAACGCGGTGAAGCGCATGCCGTTGGTGTGGTGCGGCAGCTTCTGGCGCTTGTTCATCACCAGGTCGCGCTTCTCGTCGAAGGCGACCGGATGGCGGCCGGCGAGCTGCACGCGCTTCTCGCCGCGGATGCGTTCGAGCGCGGCGGGAATGGTGTCGGGATCGATCTGGTTGGGCAGGTTGCCCTCCAGGCCCATCAGCACGGCCTTGTCGGTGCCGTGGCCGCGGCCGGTCAGCGCCAGCGAGCCGAACACTTCGGCGCGGATGCGCGCGACGTCCTGCAGGCGCTCCGGTTCGACCAGCCAGCGTTCGACGAAGCGCGCCGCGGCACGCATCGGCCCGACCGTGTGCGAGGAACTCGGGCCGATGCCGATCTTGTAGAGGTCGAAGGTGCTGACGGCCATGGACTGCGGCTGCGCGGAGGAATCACGCCATTGTATTGGTTGCGCGCGAAACCGGGTGATGCGGCGCCGCAGTCGCGTGACGGTTAATCTTGGCGGTCAACACCACGAGATTCCCGTGATGCCCCGCTACGTCCTCTACCAGCGCGACGACTGCCACCTGTGCGACCAGGCCATCGACCTGCTGGTGCGGGCGCGCTGGCCCGAGCCGGAGAGCGTGTTCATCGATGGCGACCCGGAGCTGGAAGCCCGCTACGGCCATCGCGTGCCGGTGCTGCGCGACCTGGACAGCGATGAGGAACTGGACTGGCCGTTCGACCTCGCAGCTACGCGCTTGTAGGAGCGCCCCATGGGCGCGACCGACGTTGTCGATGCGCCGCCGGGAAAGCGGTCGCGGGCATGGCTCGCTCCTACGGGGCGGGACGCAGGTAGACGCGGGTGCTGATGGCGACTTCGTCGGGGATCGTGCCGGTGTCGGCCCAGTCGCCGCCGCCGACGCCGAAATCGAGGCGCTTGACCGTGGCCTTGCCCGACAGCAGCGCCGGCGTCCCGGGAGTCCAGGTGAAGGCCAGGGTCACCGGCTTGCTGACGCCGCGCAGGCTGAGCGTGCCGTCGGCCTCGTAGCGGTTGTCGCCGAGCGCGCGGAAGGACTGCGCCACGTAGCGCGCCTGCGCGAACTTCGCGACGTTGAAGAAATCGCTGCTGGTCAGGGTCGAGTCGCGGTCGGCATTGCCGGTGCTGGTGCCGACTAGCTGGATGGTGACCTCGAGCTTCGCCGCCTCCGGCTGCGCCGGGTCGAAGCTGAGCCTGGTGTCGAAGCCGCCGAACTGGCCGGTGAACACCTCGCCGTCGTACTTGGTCGCGAATGCCAGCGACGAGCCGGGCGCCTGCACGTAGTCGGCGGCGGCGACGGGCGCGGACATCATCGCCACCAGCATGGCGGCGACGGCGGCGGGAGAGGTGAGCTTAGGCGACATGGTCTGGATCCTGTACGACGGGGGGAGCCGGCCTGCGCCGGGGCAACATGCGCACGAGGGTGTCGTCGCGCTGGAACAGGTGGTGGTAGATCGCAGCGCCGGCGTGCAGCGCGACCAGTACGACCAGCACCCAGAACAGGAGTTCATGCGTGTCGCGGGCGCGGTCGGCGAGCCATTCATTCGGCGCGACCAGCTTGGGCATGTCGAACTGGCCGAAGTAGCGGAACGGGCGCAGCCCGCTGGCCGAGTCGTAGAGCCAGCCCGACAGCGGTATCGCCAGCGCCAGCGCGTACAGCAGCCAGTGCGTGACCGAGGCAATCGCTGCCTGCCAGCCGGGGGTGCCCGCCACCGGCCTGGGCGCGCCCGCGTACAGGCGCCAGGCCAGGCGCAGCAGCATCAACACCAGCACGGTGATGCCCATCGACTTGTGCGCGGTGTAGACCCAGAAGTACTTCGGCGTGCGCGGCAGTTCGCCCATGGTCAGGCCGACGATGGCCAGGCCGAGGATCAGCAGCACGATCAGCCAGTGGAACGCCTGGCTGACGCTGCCCCAGCGGTCGTCGGTGTTCTTCAGGGTCATGGCAACGGCTCCGGGTCTGGCGTTGGACTGGATTCGGCTTCGGATTGCGCGGCCGGGTCGGCGGAAGGCGTATCGTCCGTGTCCGTGTCCGTGTCCGCTTCGGCGCGGCTGCGCGTGGCCTCCGCCTCGATCCGCAGCGTGACCACGTCGCCGATCATCGATTTCCACGCGCTGACGCCGAAGTCGGAGCGGCTCAGGGTCGTGGCCGCGGAAAAGCCGACGGTGCGCCGGAACGGCGGCAGCGGATGGCGCCTGACGGAGTTGAGCACGACCTCGAGCGCGACCTCGCGGCTGCTGCCGCGCAGGGTCAGCAGGCCGTGGATGATGGCGCGGCGCGCGTCGACCGGCACGACCCGGGTCGAAACGAAGCTCGCGGTCGGGTGCGTGTCGGTGTCGAGCAGGTTGCGTGCGAGCGTGGCGCGATTCCAGGCCTCGTCGCCGAAGTCGAGGCGCGCGACGGGAATCTCCACCTCCACGCGCGCGCTGCTCCAGTCGTCGGGGTCGAACACCAGGGTGCCGGTGGCGCCGGACAGCGTGCCCAGCGCGCTGGAAAACCCGGCGTGGTCCACCGCCACGAGGACGCGGGTGTGCACCGGATCGAGCGCGTAGGTGTCCGGCCCGGCGTGCGCGGGCGCGGCCAGCGCGAGCAGCAGGCAGGCGGTCGCGGACAGGTGCCGGAGCGTTCGTTGCAACATCGGGACAGGGCCGGGCGCAGGCATGGGTTGGCATTCTAGGCCGCATGGCGCGGGCGGCGCGGGGTTGCGCAGGCAACGTAGCGTTGCGAGGATGCCGGGTTCGCGCCGGGGGGACGCGAACGCTGGAGCCGGACACCGGGGAGACTGGATGCGCGCGATTGCCTGGACATTGGCCTGGACAGTGCTGTTGTGTTGCGTGGCCGTGGCTGCCGTCTGGCCCGCTGGCGCCGCCGAGCCGCTGGGCGCGCCGCAGCTGCCGATGCCGCGCCAGCTCAGCGTCTTCGAGGGCCTGCCGTCGAACCGGATCAACGCGCTCGCCGAGGACCGGCAGGGCTACCTGTGGATCGCGACCCGCGACGGCCTGGCGCGCTACGACGGCGTCGGCTACCGGGTCTGGCACGTTGGCGACGGCCTACGCGACAACGAGATCTGGACCGTGTTCGTCGACGACCAGGACCGGGTCTGGATCGGCACCCGCAACGCCGGCCTGGCGATGCTGGATGCGCGGCGTCGCACATTCACCCACTACGATCGCGCCAGCCACGCGGCCATCGGCAGCAACGACGTCTGGTCGGTCACGCAGACGCCCGATGGCGACATCTGGTTCGGCACCGCCGATGGCGGCCTGCACCGGCTGCGGGCCGACGGCGGCATCGACCGTTTCATGCCCGTCGACGGCGATCCGCACAGCCTGCCCTCGCCGTCGGTGACTTGGCTGCGCGTCGACGACGACGGCGTGCTGTGGATCGGCACCCACCATGGCGTGGCGCGCCGCAGCGGCGACCGCTTCGAGCGCCTGCTGCAGGAGGTCAAGCCGAACGCAGCGATCAACACCCTCGTGCCCGACCGGGCGGGCAACCTCTGGTTCGGCACCTCGAGCAGTGCCTATGTCTACCGGCGCGACAGCGGCCGCATCGAGCCGGTGGCCTGGCGCGACCCGGTGCTGGGGCAGCCGGCGCTGAGCATGCTGGTGCAGGACCGGCAGGGCGCGCACTGGCTGGACACGCGCAGCGGGCTGTCGCTGGAGCGCGCAGGCAAGGTGTACGACGTGCCGCTGTACAGCAACACCAGCCGCGGCCTGGTGCGGCCGTCGTGGTCGTCGGCGCTGGAGGACCGCGAAGGCGGACTGTGGTTCGCCAGCTACGACGCCGGCCTGTGGCACCTGCCGGCCAACTGGCGCAATTTCACCGTGCTGCGCAGGCGGCTGGACGATCCGGACTCGCCGGCGAACGCCTTCGTCTACGGGGTCGCGCCGGCGCACGACGGCGGGCTGTGGATGGTCGGCAGCGGCGGCGTGCTCGACTGGCTGGATCCGGACAGCGGCCGCGTGCGGCACTGGCTGCAAGGCGTCTGCGGCGACCTGGTGGCGCATTCGGTCCGCGAGATGCGCGACCGCAGCGTCTGGATCGGCTGCCACGGCCAGGTCGCGCGTTTCGTGCCGGCGACCGGCGAAGTGCAGCGCTGGCGCCATGACGACGCCACCGATCCCGCACCGGACGCACTGGTGGTGCAGATCGCCGAGGAAGGCGATGGCTCGGTCTGGCTCGGCACGATGAACGCGCTGCAGCAGCGTGCGCCCGATGGCCGCATCCTGCGCCGGCTGGAGGCGGGGGACCGGCACGGTGTCGGCATCAACACCGCGCTGCAGCAGCTTTCGCGCGGCCCGGACGGGGCGCTGTGGCTGGCGACCAACGAAGGCCTGCTGATGTGGAACGCCGGCGAGCGCCGCTTCGAACCTGTGCCCGGCAGCCCCGAGTGGCAGGTGTTCGCCTTCGCCGCCGGGGCCGACAACGCGGTCTGGGTCGGCGGCAACGGCATGCTCGCCTCGTATCGCTGGACCGGCAGCGAACTGATCGCCGAACGCACCATCGACGCGCGCCAGGGGATGCCCGGCGTCAACCCCGGCGGCATCGTCGTCGACGAGCTCGGCGTGGTCTGGATGACCTCGCCGCGCGGGCTGATGCGCTACGACCCGCAGCGCGACCGGCTGCGCGTCTACGGTGTCCGCGACGGCCTGCCCAGCCAGGAATTCAGCGACTATCCGTTCGAGCCGACGGCGCGCGGCTACATCGGCGTGGGCACTGCCGATGGCCTGGTGCTGTTCCATCCGCGCCAGGTGCAGGCCGGCGACCGCCTGCCGGCGCTGGCGATCGAATCGGTGCAGGTGCGCCGCGGCGAGGACCTGGTCGACCTGCCGGCCGATGCGCCGATGGTGCTGCGCCACGACGACCGCGACCTGCGCGTGGTCGCGCGCCTGCTCTCGTTCACCGACGCGCACGCGCACCGCTACCGCTACCGGCTCGACGGCTACGACCCGGACTGGGTCGAAGTCGGGTCGAGCGGCGAGCGCCTGTTCCCGAGCCTGGGCCACGGCAGCTACGTGCTGGAAGTGCAGGCGCGCACCGCCGACGAGGAATGGACGCCGGTGCAGAGGCTCGAGTTCATGGTCCAGGAACCGTGGTGGCGCACGCCCTGGGCGATCGTCGCCTGGGTCGTCTGCGGCCTGCTGCTGCTGGGGCTGCTGGCCCGGCAGTACCGCGTCCGGCTCAAGCGCCGCCACGCCTGGCAGCTGGCGGTGGAGAAGCGCGAACTGGCCGAACAGGCGTCGCTGGCCAAGACCCGCTTCCTGGCCACGCTCGGACACGAGGTGCGCACGCCGATGACCGGCGTGCTGGGCATGAGCGAACTGCTCGCGGGCACCGAGCTGGACGCGCGCCAGCGCGGCCACGTCGAGTCGATCCGGCGCGCCGGCGAGCACCTGCTGCGGCTGGTGAACGACGCCCTGGACCTGGCGCGGATCGAGGCCGACCACCTCGAGCTGGCGCAGCAGCCGTTCGACCTGCATGCGCTGATCCGGGAAACGGCCGCGTTCTGCGCGCCGCTGGCCGAGCAGCAGGGGCTCGCGTTCCACTGCACGATCGCGGAGGACACGCCGCGCTGGCTGCTCGGCGACGCCGGGCGGGTGCGGCAGATCCTGCTCAACCTGCTCGGCAATGCGGTCAAGTTCACCGAGCGCGGCAGCGTCACGCTGCGGGCCGCGCCGCTGCAGCCGACCGGCGTGGGCCTGACCGTCAGCGACACCGGTCCCGGACTCAACGAGGAGCAGCAACGGCGCCTGTTCCGGCGCTTCGAACAGGCCGAGGGCGCACGCACCAGTGCGCGCTACGGCGGCAGCGGGCTCGGGCTGGCGATCTCGCAGGAGCTGGCCAGCGCGATGGGCGGGCGCATCGACATCGACAGCACCCCGGGCCAGGGCACCAGCTTCATCGTCGAACTGCCGCTGGACACCGTCGCCGCCCCGGCGCGCGAGGACCTGCACGAAGAGCACGAAGACCCGCGCGGCCTGTCGCTGCTGCTGGTCGAGGACGACGCGACCATCGCCCGGGTCGTGGAGGGGCTGCTGGAGGCGCAGGGACACCGTGTCGTCCACGTCGCGCATGGCCTGGCGGCGCTGTCGGAGTCCGCTTCGCGGCCGTTCGACGCCGCGCTGCTCGATCTCGACCTGCCCGGCGTCGACGGCCTGACCCTCGCGCGGCTGCTGCGCGAACAGGGATTCGCCGCACCGATGATCGCGGTGACCGCGCGCGCCGACGGCGATGCCGAGGCCGCCGCCATCCAGGCCGGATTCGACGCCTTCCTGCGCAAGCCGGTGACCGGGGCGCTGCTGGCGAAGGTGCTGGCGGACGCGATCAGGGGCGGCGGCGCGGGCTCCTGACACCAACTCGCGATCAAGCGTATGGAATGGTGTAGGAGCGCCCCATGGGCGCGACCGGGTCGCGACGATGTGCCGGCCGCTGCGGGTCGCGGGCATGGCCCGCTCCTACGTTCGTTGTTTGATCGCGGGTGGGTATGGCAGGGTGCGGCGGGGCGCAAGGCGCCGGGGTTCTCCTACCCGAGCGCAGGCGCCGGCCCGATGGGCGGCCTTGCCGGCGCGGGCGATGCTGGCGACCGTCCATCCGCTCAGGGATCGAGCCATGAACAGGGTCTTCGCGCTGCTGCTGTCGGTCGCGCTGCTGGCCGCGTCCGCGGCATCGGCTGGCGCCGGACCACCGCCGGTGATGCTGGCCACGCAGTACCGGGCTGGCGTCGAAGTCGGCGACTACTGGGTCAGCGAGAAACTGGACGGCGTGCGCGGGCGCTGGGACGGACGCGCATTGTGGACGCGCGGCGGCCACCGGATCGACGCGCCCGCCTGGTTTGTCGCCGGCTGGCCGCCGCTGCTGATGGACGGCGAACTGTGGATCGGGCGCGGCCGCTTCGACGAGGTGAGCGGCCTCGTGCGTGCGCAGCGCATGGACGAGGCGGCGTGGCGGCAGGTGCGCTTCATGGTGTTCGACCTGCCGGAGCACGCAGGTGGCTTCGAGGCACGACTGCTGCAGCTGCGCGCGCTGCTGGCCGATGCCCGGATCGACTGGCTGCAGCCGGTGGCGCAGCAGCGCTTCACCGATGCGACGTCGCTGCAGGCGCGGCTGCAGGCAGTGGTCGCGGCCGGCGGCGAGGGCCTGATGCTGCACCACCGTCATGCGCACTATCGCGCCGGTCGCAGCGATGGCCTGCTCAAGCTCAAGCCGCACGAGGATGCCGAGGCGCGCGTGGTCGGGCACACGCCGGGCCGCGGCAAGTACGCGGGCATGGTCGGTGCGCTGGTGGTGGAGCGCCCGGACGGAATGCGCTTCCGCCTCGGCAGCGGGCTCAGCGATGCGCAGCGCGCGTCACCACCGCCGCTGGGCAGCCAGGTGACCTACCGCTACAGCGGCCTGACCGGCAACGGCGTGCCGCGCTTCGCGCATTTCCTGCGGGTGCGGACGGAGATGCCGCCGCCTGATCCGGAATAACGCGGGCGATTGTTTCGCGACACGCCTCCCGCCGGTCTGCGATCAGGAACAGGGAACGGGGTAGGAGCGCCCCATGGGCGCGACCGGGCCGCGATGATGCCGCGACCGTCGCGAGTCGCGGGCATGGCCCGCTCCTACGTTTATCCTGTGAATCGCGAACGGGTATCAGCGCGCGCTGTAGGCGTGCACCTCGTCCACCAGCACCGCGACGTGATCCGGATCCATGTCCGGCGACATGCCGTGGCCGAGGTTGAACACGTGGCCCTCGCGCGAGCCGCCGTTGCCGTCGCGCCAGCTGTCGAGGGCGCGGCGCACTTCGCGACGGATCGCCTCGGGCGAGCCGTACAGGGTGGTCGGGTCGAGGTTGCCCTGCACCGCGACCGTGCCCTGCGTCCGGCGCGCGGCCTCGCCCAGTTCGACCAGCCAGTCCACGCCGACGCCGTCGGCGCCGGTGGCGGCGAGGTCCTCGAGGTAGGCGGCGGTGCCCTTGCCGAACAGGATCAGCGGCGTGCGCTCCGCACCCTCGCCGCGCTCGAGTCCCTGCGCGATGCGCTGCAGGTAGGGCAGGGAGAACTCGCGGTACATCGCCGGCGACAGCACGCCGCCCCAGGTGTCGAACAGCTGCAGCGCCTGCGCGCCGGCCGCGCGCTGTGCGGACAGGTAGGCGATCACCGCGTCGGCGTTGACCGACAGCAGCTTGTGCAGGGTGTCCGGCTCGTTCAGCGCCATCGCCTTGATCCGCGAGAAATCCTTGCTGCCGCCGCCCTCGACCATGTAGCAGGCCAGCGTCCACGGGCTGCCGGAGAAGCCGATCAGCGGCACCTTGCCGTCGAGCTCGCGGCGGATGGTGCGCACCGCGTCCATCACGTAGCGCAGCCCGGTCTCCATGTCCGGCACGCCGAGCTTCGCCACGTCGGCGGCGCTGCGCACCGGGCGCTCGAACTTCGGGCCCTCGCCATCGACGAAATGCAGGCCCAGGCCCATCGCGTCGGGGATGGTGAGGATGTCGGAGAACAGGATCGCGGCGTCGAGGTCGAAGCGGCGCAGCGGCTGCAGTGTCACCTCGCAGGCGAGATCGGGATTGGTCGCCATGGCCATGAAGCTGCCCGCCGCCTTGCGCGTGGCGCGGTACTCGGGCAGGTAGCGCCCGGCCTGGCGCATCAGCCAGACCGGCGTGCAGTCCACGGGTTCGCGGCGCAGGGCGCGGAGGAAGCGGTCGTTTTTCAGGGTGTTGGTCATGTCGTTCCGTGTCCGGTCATGGGGGCGGACGTGTGAAATGAACTGTCATTCCGAACGCAGTGAGGAATCTGCTCTTGTCCGTCGCTCACTGCACGCTGGATACGAGCAGATTCCTCACTGCGTTCGGAATGACAATATTGTGGGTCGGAGTTGGTGGTCGTCACTTCGGCGCTCCCACGCCCGCCGCATACATCAGCTGGAAGCCGCGCTTGAGCTGCGCGTCCCGGGCGTGCTCGAACGCGGCCACGGCGCTGGCCTGGTCGAGGAACTGCTCGCGCCGGAGCGTGCTGCGGCCGCCGGTCTGGCCGCTTTCGCGCAGCAGGGTCCAGCCGCCGAGCAGGTCGGGCTGCAGCGTCAGCTGGACGAAGCGCGGGGCTTCGCGGCCGTCGGGGCGTTGTTGCAGGAGCAAGCGCATGGATCGCCCATTGTACGGCCCGGCGCGGGTTCAAGCCGCCAGCACGTCCCGCACCGCATCCTCGGGCACGCCGGGCAGCACCCGCGCGCGACCGGCGCCGTCCCAGACGATGAATCGCAGACCGCTGGCCTGCGTCTTCTTGTCCAGGCGTATGTGCGCCAGCAGCGCGTCCGCGTCGAGCCCCGGCGGCGGGTCCACCGGCAGGCCGAAGCGCTGCAGCAGGGCGCGCAGCCGCGTCGTGTCGGCGGGCGACGACAGGCCGAGGCGCTCGGACAGCCGCGCCGCCTGCACCATGCCCACCGCCACCGCCTCGCCGTGGATCAGCCCGCCGTAGCCCTGTCCGGTCTCGATCGCATGGCCGAAGGTGTGGCCGAAGTTGAGCAGGGCGCGCTCGCCGTGTTCGAACGGATCGCGTTCGACGATCGCCGCCTTGTGCGCGCAGCTGCGCGCGATCGCCTCGGCCAGCGCGGCGTCGTCCATGGCCAGCAGCGCGTCGGCGTGGGCGTCGAGCCAGTCGAGGAAGGGTGCGTCGACGATCGCGCCGTACTTCACCACCTCGGCCAGGCCCGCGCGCAGTTCGCGGGCGGGCAGGGTGCGCAGGGTGGCGGTGTCGGCCAGCACCGCGCGCGGCGGGTGGAAGGCGCCGACCAGGTTCTTGCCCTGCGGCAGGTCGACCGCGGTCTTGCCGCCGACCGAGGAATCGACCATCGCCAGCAGCGTCGTCGGCAGCTGCACGCAGTCGATGCCGCGCATCCATGCCGCCGCGGCGAAGCCGGCGAGATCGCCGACCACGCCACCGCCGAGCGCGTACACCGTGGCGTCGCGTCGCGTGCCGGCCGTGGCGATGGCCTCGATCGCCTGTCCGAACGACGCCAGCGTCTTCGAGGCCTCGCCCGCGGGCATCGTCCAGTGGCCCACGCGCAGGCCCTCGCGCGCGCCGAGCAGGGCATCGAGCACGCGCTGCCGGTACAGCGGCGCGACGCTGTCGTCGCTGATCACGAAGGCGTCGCGTCCGCGCAGCGTCGTCGCCAGCAGCGCGCCGTCGTCGAGCAGGCCGGGGCCGATGGTGATGTCGTAGGGGGCGGTTCCGCCCACGGCGACCACGCGGTCGTTGCGGCTCATGCGGGATGTTCCTGGATGTCGGCAAGCGGGGCGCGCGTCCACTGCGCATCGAGCAGGTGCGCAAGCTGCGCGGCGGCCTGCGGCGGGAGCAGCGCGTCGGTGTCGAAGCACAGGTCGGCGACCTCGGCGTACAGCGGCGCGCGCGCCTCGGACAGGCGGCGCAGCACGTCCTCGCGGTCGTCGCCGGCCAGCAGCGGCCGGCTGCGGTCGCGCGCCAGCCGCTCCAGCTGCCGCGGCAGGCTCACCTGCAGGTGCACCACGAAGCCGCGCTCGCGCATGTGCCGGCGGCTGCCGGCGTCGAGCACCGCGCCGCCGCCGGTGGCGATCACCAGGCCTTCGCGCTGCAGCAGGTCGGCCAGCGTCGCCGCCTCGCGCGCGCGGAAGCCGGCTTCGCCCTCGCATTCGAAGATGGTCGGGATCGCGGCCCCGGTGCGCGCCTCGATCTCGCGGTCGGCGTCGACGAAGTCCAGCCCGAAGCGCCCGGCGAGGCGCCTGCCGATCGACGACTTGCCGGCGCCCATCGGTCCGACGAGCACGAGGTTGGGGGCGGGATTCATGGCCGAATCGTAGCAGGCGCCACCGCGTGGCCGCCGCCTTAACACGCCCGCGTGCAGGCTGTTGCATCCGCGACCATTGCGTCGCATCAACCCGGGAGCAAGTCCATGGCCGTCGCCAAGATCATCGAACTCAACGCCTCGTCGAAGACCAGCATCGAGGACGCCGTCAAATCAGGCCTGAAGAAGTCCGCCGAGACCGTCAAGAACATCCAGGGCGCCTGGATCAACGAGACCAAGGTCATCACCGACCCCGACGGCAACGTCATCGAGTGGCGGGTGAACATGCGGGTGACGTTCGTCGTCGAATGAGCGGCTCAGTCGGCGCTGCCCGGGACCTCGCCCGATAGCAGCGCCTGCAGGCCTGCGATCTCGTCGGCGTCCTCGTTGCCGAGCGCGACCAGCGCGGGCACCGCGTCCGCCAGCAGGCGGCGCCCGTTGTCGATGTCGCCGGAACGCACCAGGATCCGGCCGCGCAGTGCCTTCAGGCGATGCTCCCAGCCGGGCCGGGAGTTGCCAGCGGTGAGCGCGGCGATGTCCAGTCCGTCCAGCATGTCCAGCGCCTCGGCGAACCGGCTGTCGTCGGCCAGCATCTTCACCAGCGAATAGCGGAAGCTGTACGCGGCGACGTTGTCCTCGCCATAGTGCTCGCGCAGGCCGCGCTCGGCCTGGCGGATGTAGCCGAGGCCGGCTTCGCGGTCGCCACAGTCGCGTTCCTTGAAACCGAGATTTCCGGTCTCGACCAGCGTCGCCTGCAGGTGTTCGCCGTAGCGCGCGGCCATGCGCTCGCGCACAGTGCGCGCGAGCGGCAGCGCCAGTGCACAGTCGCCGGCGGCATCGTGGATGCTGGCGACGGTGGACATCTGGATCAGCGTGGAATAGTGGTCCTCGCCGAGGGTCCGCTCCGAGGTGGCGGTCGCGGCCTGCGCCATCGGCATGGCCTCGTCGTAACGGCCCAGGTTGCGCAGCGCGCGCGCAAGCATGATCTGGTGGCCGGCGATCCGGTTCTCGCCGATGCGGCCGGCGTCGAGCAGTGGGTCCGCCAGCATTGCGCGCAGCAGGACGATGCCTTCTTCCGGCCGTCCCTGCCGGATCGTGCTGTCGGCAATGTTCTCGCGGATCGTTGCGGCAGTCGATGCCGCGTCAGGCGCCACTGCGCGTTGCAGTCCATCGGCGTGACGGAAGGCCTCCAGCGCCGGCTCGATCTGCAGCTGCTGGAAGTGGAACACGCCGCGCGCGTAGGCTGCTTCCAGCGCGACCTCGTTGCTGCCGCGCAGAAACGCATCTGCCGCGGCATCGGTGTCGTCCAGCAGCTTGCGTGCTTCCATGAACTGCTCGGCGGAATTGGCATAGGCCAGGCTGCGGACGAGCATGTAGTGGGTCTTGAGCGAGAGCTCGTCGGCATCGCCAAAGGCCTGGGCGTAGAGGCGCGCTGCCTCGCGCATGTGGTGGACGCCGCGGTCGCGCTCTCCGAGCGCCTGCCATGCCTGTCCAAGCACCGAGTGCACGCCGCCGCGCGTGGCCGGATCGTCGGCGAAGCGCGAGCCGATCTGGCTGGACGCGCGTTCCAGCACTTCGTGCATGCGTGGGTCCCGCTCGAAGCCGGACGGCCCGGGCGCGACCGCGCCGAGCAGGTCGTCGGCGAGGAAGCGCGTCACCGCCTCGGCGCGCGCGGCCTGCATCGCGGCGGCGTCGCGCTGCCGCTCGCTGTGGTACCAGAGCAGGCTGCTGGCAACCAGGCCGATGCCAAGCACGGCGATGGTGGCGACGATCCACGGCCGCCGCGCGCGGGTGCGTTCGAGCGTCTGGCGCATGGCTGCGGCTGCGGCTTCGTCCGCCTCGCGGCGCGCGCGTTCGGCGCGGCGCTGCGGCAGGCTGCGCAGGCGCGCGGCCAGCTCCGCGGCGTCGGCGATGCGCCGCGCCGGATCGCTGTCGGTGGCGAGGGCGATGTCCTCGCGCAGCAGCGGGTCGTCGATCTCGCGCTCCCAGCCCGGTGCCATCGGCCGGCGCAGGTCGCCGACCAGCCACTGGTAGAGGATCACGCCGAGCGCATAGACGTCGCTGCGCACCGTCGGCGGCTGTCCCCCGATCAGCTCGGGCGCGAGGTAGAGCGGCGTGCCCGAGCTCGATGCGGCGGCGTCGTCGACGGTCATGCCGAGGCGGGTGATGCCGAGTTCCTCCAGCCGCTCGGGCTGGAGCAGGCGGCTGCTGCCGAAGTCGGTGAGCCGCGGATGCCAGCCGTCGCCGCGCTGTGCGACCAGGATGTTCGCCGGCTTGAGGTCCTTGTGCAGCACGCCGACGCCGTGGGCGGCGGCCACCGCGTCGGCGATTTCCACGAAGAACGCGATCCGCGCCGGACGCTCCATGGCCGCCAGTCGGTCGTCTTCTGCGGCCCATTCCGGGAGCGACAGCCCGCCGTACTCGCATTCGAGGAAGAACGGCGGCGACTCGAAGTTCCAGTCGATGACGCGGACGAAGTCCTCGCGTTCGCCCAGGGTGTCGCGCAGCAGCCGCATCAGGGTCGCTTCGCGCTTGATCGCCGACAGGTGCTCGCTGTCGAGGCTGAACTTGAATACACGTGATTCGCGGCTGCGAGGCTGGCGCGCCAGCCACACTTCGCTGCCGTGGGTCTGCCCCAGCGGGCGCTCCAGCAGGAAATGCGGGCGTCCCGGCACCGGCTGCCCGGCCGCGAGTTCGAGCTCGCTGGCCAGCTGCTGGCCGACCGCGACGCGCTCGACCTGGCCGTCGAAGCGATAGCCGATCCGCGGCACCGTGGCGATGCGCGACTGGCCGCCGGCGTCGAGAGCCTTGCGCAGCTTGCCCACGGCGGTCGCCAGCACGTGGTCGACGGTGATGCGCCCGGCCCAGACCGTGTCGAACAGCTCCTCCCTGGTCACCACCTCGCCGGCATGGTGCAGCAGCAGGGCCAGCACCTGCAGCGGCTTGTGCTCGATGTCCACCGGCAGGCCCGAGATCCGCAGCTCGAAGCGGGCTTCGTCGAATTCGATGCTGCCGAAGCGCCAGCGGTAGGCCTGGTTGCGGGGCTGGGACGTGCTCATGTTGTGTGCGTGGACCCTGTCTGTCGGTAAACGCTTGATTTCGCTTGAACCGGACAAGACTTGAAGCTTCCTTGAAGCCGACGTGAGGACCTCGTCGCGGCGATCCGGAGAGGATCGCCCCGTGCCGAGGCGATCCCGGTCCCAAGGAGGAGGCGTCATGAACACGCAACCTTTTCGCGTCTGTGCGGGTTGCGCTTCGACGTGCGCTGCCGCATCGGCTGATGCCACGTCCTGACAGAAGTCGTCAGTTGGCGTCGCTGGGGCTCTGACGTAGTGAACGCCACGGCTTTCAATGGGGCTATGGCCCGTGATGACGCGACACCTCGGGCCGCTGAACGGGCCCGGGCTGGTGCATCGAGTCGAATCGCAGGGCTCGACGGCCTGCGCGCCCTCGCCGTGGTTGCCGTCCTCCTGTTCCATGCCGACTTGCCCTGGGCCAGGGGTGGTTACCTTGGCGTCGACCTCTTTTTCGTGCTGTCGGGCTTCCTGATCACGGGCCTGCTGGCCGATGAAACGGAGGGTGCCGGGCGAGTGGACTATCGGCGGTTCTACTGGCGCCGCGCCAAGCGCCTTCTCCCCGCGGTGTGGCTGATGATCGGCTGCACGACGCTGGCTGCCGCCTGGTTCGCAGCCGATGCCTTGCCCCGGCTGCGTGGCGATGCCCTGGCCAGCGCCTTCTTCCTGACCAACTGGGAGATGGTCCGCGCCAACGCGTCCTACTTCGAGAGCACCGGCCGCGCACCGCTGCTGCAGCACCTGTGGTCGCTGGCGATCGAGGAACAGTTCTACATCGTGTGGGCGCTGTTCATCCCGTTCGGCCTGCGGGCGATGACGCGCAGGCGCCTCGCGGTGGTCGCGCTTGCGCTGGCTGCGGCGTCCGCGGCGTGGATGGCTGTCCTCGCCTGGAAGCTCGGATACCCGGGACAGGGCGATCCCTCGCGCCTGTACTTCGGGACCGACACGCACGGGTTCCCGCTGCTGATCGGTGCGGCGCTCGGTCTCGCATGGCGCTCCGGGCGTGCCCGTTCCATCGACCCCCCGGCACTGCGTGCCATCGGCTGGATCGTGGGCCTGGCGGCGTTGGTCGGGCTCATGGCGCTCTTTGCACGCATGGGCGAGGAGAACGCGCTGCTCTATCCATGGGGCTTCCTTCTGGCGTCGGCCGCAGGGGCCATGCTGATCATGACCGCCTCCCATCCGGGCCTGGCGTTCGGCCGCTGGCTGGACACCGGCCTGTTGCGCTGGATCGGCCATCGCTCCTACGGCATCTATCTGTGGCATTGGCCGATCTTCATGCTGACCCGGCCGGGGCTCGACCTGCCGGGCTGGAACGAGCACGCCGTCCTCGTCCTGCGCCTGGGGCTGACGCTTGCGATCGCGGCGCTGTCGTATCGCTATGTGGAGATGCCGATCCGCCATGGCGCGCTTGAGTCCCTGTGGCGGCAGCGGCGCGCGACGGCCACGCGGGTGCGGGGGTGGCTGGGCCTGACCGCCATTGCAGGGACCACGCTGGCTGGCGTCCTCGTGGTTGCACACGTGCTCTGGAAGGCGCCTGCCCAAGCGGTCCCCGCAGAGGATGTGCAGGCCGCGTTCGCCTTCCTGGACGTGGAGGGCCGGGAAGACGTGGAAATCGCGCCCGATGACGTGCTCGATGTGCCTGTCGAAGCAGTTGTCGAAGCACCTGTCGAAGCGGTCGCTTTGCCCGTGGATCCCATGCTGGAGCCGCTGCCGGAAGGACCGGTCGCTGAAACCTTCGACGGCAGGGCCTTGACCGCGATCGGTGACTCGGTGCTCCTCGGCTCCAGTCCTGTCCTCAAGGCCGCGCTGGCCGGAGTGGACCTGCACGCCGCAATGGGATGGCAGGCTGCGGACGTGATTTCGCAGCTTCGCCAGCTGAAGGACGCCGGCCAGCTGAGGCCGGTGGCGCTGGTCCATCTGGGCACGAACGGGTACGTCTACGAAAGCCAGCTTCGACAGATCCTGGCGATGCTCGGCGATGCGAAGCGGGTGATCCTGGTGAACACACAGGTTCCGCGGCGCTGGATGCGGCACAACAACGAGCTCATCGATCGCGTGACACCGGAGTTTGCCAACGTGGTGGTCGTGCGATGGAGCGACATCTCCAGCGCCCAACCGGACTTTTTCAT
The DNA here is from genome assembly GCA_035444805.1 of Luteimonas sp. Classification (GTDB taxonomy): domain Bacteria; phylum Pseudomonadota; class Gammaproteobacteria; order Xanthomonadales; family Xanthomonadaceae; genus Luteimonas. The sequence goes on from DAOMPM010000014.1 coordinate 37,796, forward strand.
CTCCGACGGCTACCACATGACACCGCGCGGGCAGCGCGTCTTCATCGCGAACATCATGCGTGCGGGCGACCTGGTATCGGGTCGGTCCGCCACAGGCTCTCAACCTGATGCCATCGATCCTGGCGAGGACTACCCGGTGCAAGCGGGGGATCTGTCCCCCACGCTGGTCCTCGCCGCAAGGCCGGCGCCGTCCGAGAGCTACTGGCACCGGCTGGCGCGCTGCGAGACGGACTCGGACTGGCAGGGCGGGCAAGCATCCGGTGGCCTGGACATCACGCCCGAGCTGTGGAGCGCCTGGGGCGGGACCCAGTTCGCCCCGACCGCGGCCGAAGCGACGCCTGCACAACAGATCGAGGTGGCCAACCGCCTCTCCACGCAGGGCTGGCAGCGACCGGACGGCGGATTCGACCCGCCCGTTGGATTCTCACGCTGGCGCTGCATCGTCGCCCATCATCCACCGCGCGCGCGCGGCCCGGACGGCCTGGCGCTGACGTACACGGCGCAGAGCGTCCTGGCGCAGTCGTTCCGTGCGGGACAGCGCGGCGAAGTGGTCCGGGACCTGCAGACCATCCTCGGCGTGCATGCAGACGGCATCTACGATCGGGGGACCCGCAGGAAGCACCTGTCCTACCTGCAAGAGCATGCGTTGCCGGAAGAGCTTGCAGGATCGGATAGCTAGTGCCTGGAGCCGCCGGCCAGATCGACCAGGCCGGCATAGAGTGCGTCGCCAAGGCGCGCATACCCCTGGCTGCTGAAATGCACACCGTCCTTGCGGGCCAGGCCTTCACGCATCCACTGCTTCATCGAACAGGCGCCGCCGGTGGCGGCCTGGGCATCCCAGTACAGCGTCCTGGTGGAGACTGCGACCTCCCGCTGGATCCGCTGCACGGCATCCAGGCTCGGCGCTCGCGCGCCGCAGGTGCCAGCGGTGGCGGCCAGTGATTCCGGAGCGCCCACGATGAGGACGGCCGCGGTCGGAAACCGCTCCCGGATCTGGCTGACGGCCAGGGTCAGGTCGTTCTTCGTGGCTTCGACGTCGAGCGTGTCGTCGAAGGCTTCGTTGGTGCCGTACGCCAGCGCGATCACGTCGGGCCGGGCCGGGCCGAGATCCCGCATCCAGTCACTGCGCCAACGACGCCAGTGGGCGAGCTGCGAGCCGTTGATGCCGACGGCCGAGACCACGGCACCGCGCTCCGGGCTGCTGAGCCACCAGCCGCCCAGCGAGGTGCCCGGACTTCCCTCGGCCACCACGTGCAAGGGCAGGCTGGCCGAAAACTCGAGCGTATGCCAGTTGCCATCCTGCACCTCGCTGCGCAGCTCGAAGCGTTGTCCTGCCGCATCGCTGAGCGACAGGGGTGCATCGCCCGGATCCTGCCTGATGATCACCGAGACGTTCTGGAGCACGCTGTCGTGGTCCGGGTCGGGGTCCTGGCTCGGACTCAGGGTCAGCTCGGCACGGGGCGCGACGGGGCTGGCGAACAGGCCGCCGAACGGATAGTCGGCCGGTTGGCCCGTCCGGCTGCTCGAGAGGCCCCAGCCGCTCTGCTGGAAGCTGATGCGTGCAAGGCGCTGGCCCGACACGCGGACCGGCGTGACCCAGCCGGCACCGCCGTCGCCGAGCCGGGCCTGCAGCCGCGCCCGCAGCTGGCCGGTCATGAAGTCGGCGGCGGTATGCGAGTCTCCGACCTGGACATACCGGAAACCGATATCGGACTGGCGCAGTCCTGCCAATGCCGGGGCGGCGTTGGGGTCGCCGAAGTTGGACACGATCGCGTGATCCGGACTTTCGCCGTGCGCAGCTTCGTCCCGGGTGGGGCGGATCCGTGCGCCTGCTTCCGGTGCCGTGGCCGGAGCTGTCTTCCTGGAATCGTCGGCATACTCGATGGTGGTGCATTCGGCGCCCGCGATGCGCTGGCTGACATAGGCCGGCACGCCGTCGCTGCCTGTGCATCTGTAGAGCGTCCCCGCATCGCCCGGCAATGACCAGCCGATGGCGACGACTGCCGACACGCCCAGTGCGCCAGCGAGAAAGTGGCGGCGAGCACTGGTGGATTGCGGCATGCAGCTCGGGATCGGATCGAAGCTCATCGGTGGATGGGGCGGGCACAAAGGGAGGCGACGCGGCCAGGTCGCATGGTACCGAGCCCTGCGGCATGTCGCGGCATGAGGTCCGCCGTTGAACCGCCCCTGTTCATAAGTCATTGAGTTTGCTGGAATCAGCCAAGGCTTGAAGCTTCCTTGAAACAGCCGTGAGGACCTTGCCATGGAGACACGGCGAGGATCACCCCACGCCGCGGAAAATCCGCGACCGGGGAGGTGGGGTGATGAACAGGCAATGCTTTCCACGCGTGTGCGGATGGAAGATGCCGGCCGTCCTTGTGCTCGCCCTGCTGCTGGCAGGGTGCGGCGGTGGACTCGACGGCACGTTCGAAGACGAAATGGGCATGAGCACGCTGACCTTCCAGGGCGGCGGCAAGGTGATGCAATCCTCGCCGATGACGTCGATGGAGGTCCGGATGGCGTACGAAGTCGATGGCGACAAGATCCGCATCACCCATCCGGAGATGGGCAGCAGCGCGGCACTCGTGCTGACCCGGATCGACGAGGACACGTTGGCGGGCCCGATGGGCTTTCGCTACGAGCGCAAGAAGTAGGTGCGAGGCGCGGCGTACAGCACCGGAGTCGCGAAGCACGCATCCACATATCCGGACCATCACGCAACACAGACGGGAGGCTCCATGCGCGACCTGCTCTTCTTCGATTCGATGATCACTCCGAAGATCATCACCTTCATCTACTGGATCCTGCTTGCGGCCATCGTCGTCGGTGCATTGATGATCGTCGGCAACGGCTTCAAGGCGATGGACTATTCGGTCATGGCCGGCCTCGGCATGATCTTCGTGGCGATGCCTGCGTACCTGGTGGGATCCGCGCTCCTGGCGAGGGTCTACTGCGAGGTCATGATCGTCCTGTTCCGCATGAACGAGGCGCTGCAGGAGATCCGCGGAAAGTGAGCCGCACGTCGAGCGCTCGACGCTATCCGGTTCTGCCCGAGGGCGCGATGAGCCCATGCAACGGCCGGGTTTGTTTCAAAGGAGAGTCGGCATGAAATCCCACGCCGTGATGATCGCGCTGGCATGCCTGTGCCTTCCGGGCGCGGGATGTGCCGACGGTGGCGGTGCGATTGCGACGCAGGCAATGGCCAGCGCCGCGGGTGGTGTGGAAGGGACCTACGCGGAATTCCTGCCCGGCTGCCGCCAGCGGCTCACCGGTGGCGAGCATGCTGTCGCCGCCAGCGAGGCCGAGCGGCAGTGCGCGGCGGAATGGAAAGGGATCGAGACGGCCCGGTCGCTGGCTGAGACCGTGACGAAAGCGGCCACCTTCGCCGAGCCCGATGGCGTGGACGCGGCGACGTTGCGGCAGGCCCTGACGGCGGTTTCGTGGCGCAGCGGCGATCAGCGAGGCGAATGGCGCGGGACGTTGGGTGATCTGGGCGTATCGCTGTCGGCGGGCCGCGTCCAGGAACTTTCCTTCTACATGGATTGGGGTTTTGAAGACGACGGGGACATCAGCCCGCCCAACGTCATAGTGGCGTTGCGCGAGCGCGGACACGTGCTGGAACCGCTCCTGTGCGGTTGGCTGGGAGGCACCTACGAATCTGTCTACAAGGTCACCGGCATCGATGCGGGAAGCCAGCCGTTCATGCTCGTCATCGAGAAAGATAATCCGATGACGGCCAACCAGGGTTTCAGCTACAGCGTCAGGGTCGCGCTGGACGGGCGGAATCCATCGCCAGAACAGTTGCACGAGGACTGGTACTCCAATTTCGGCAAGTCCGCGGACCTGGACTGCGACTGAGCATCCCCAGGCACGTGATGCCGGGCCGTGGTATGGCAATCGTTCAAGTTCGATGCCGCGCAATGCGGTCGGCATTCTGTCCCCATCGGCAACAGGAGAGTACAAGCCATGTTCACCGTCACCCCTGATTTCGTCACCGGCTATCTGAAGCTGGCCGGCAACAACGATCCCGACGTGCTGGCCGCGCGCAAGAGCGAGCTGATCCGGCAGCAGAGCCCGATGAAGTACTTCGCGATCGTCCTGATCGTCCTTGGCACGATGATGACCCTCACCATCATCGGCGCCATTGGCGGAATCCCCGTGCTCTGCACAGGCGGATGGCTGTTGTCGAGGGTGAAGAGCAACGTCCGCCTGATCGAGGAAGCCAGCCAGGACTACATCAACCGGCTGTCTGCGCACGTCGCGGCGTGATTCCAGGAGCGCATGCGTGAAGTGCACATTGCCAAAGCGGGCGGCACTGACCATCGCCGCCTCCAACACGGAGCCGCCACCATGACCTATCCGCTGCGAACCGTCATCCGGCTCGCCGCCCTTTCGATCCTGTCATTGGCGTGCGCCAGCGTGGCTGCGCAACGCAACGCCACGACAGCGTCGCCGGGCAATGCCGCTGCAACCGGCTACGCCGACTACCTGCCCGGCTGCAAGCAGCGGCTTGGTGCCGGGTATTCCGACGATTCGGATCGCTGGTGCCAGCACCGCTGGCAGATGGTCCAGGCCAGTCAGCCACTGGTCGAGACGATCTACCAGGCGCTGCAGCTGGCGGCGCAGGGCATGTCCGATGCCGCTCTGCCGCAGTCGTTGCCCCTGGTTGCGTGGGAGCCTGCGTCCCGGCCCGGCTCGCCGCGGACCGGGCAGCTGGGCGACCTTGCGGTGAGCCTGCCGGCGTTGAACTGGGATGGGCAGGCCCGGCCGCGCACGATGTCGTTCCAGTGGGGCGGCTTCCACCGCTTCGTCTGGGAGCTTGAGGAAGCGCTGCATGCGCGGGGTGACGACGTCCAGCAGCTTGGCTGCTGGGGCGGCGGCGGCGAAGGCGTTACGACGTTCCGCGTGGCCAGCCGCGACAGCGGCGGGCGGCCGTTCGCGCTGCATATTCGCGAGATCGAATCCCGCGCCGGATACTCGACCGAAATCACGCTTGAGCTCGACGGGAGCGTCCCCACCCGCCAGCAACTGCAGGCCGAGAATGAGGGCTACCAGTCCTGTGACTGACGCGCGCCGGTCGGCTGCCCCGACCGTGTCGTCCCGCCATTCCCTTTCATCCCATCCCAGGAGCCCTCCGATGCTTCGTTCGCCGTGGTTTTCCGGACTGCTGTCGGCGTCCTTGCTGGCGGCCTGCAATGCCGCCGAACCGGCGACGGCCGAGCCGCAGTCGATCGAGGTGGCGGAGTTGCCGCTCAAGCGCGGCTACTACGTCGCTTCCGACACGCCCTGCGGCGAGGCATCCAACGCCACGATCCAGCTGTTGCGGCGCGATGGCATCAGCGGATGCGGCTTCACCCGGATCGAGGCGCTGGGCGGGGGCCGCTACCGCGTGCACCAGTTCTGCCATCCGAGGGAGCCGGACGTGCCGGTTGACTACGTCCTGGTCGGCGACAGTCGATTCCGCGTCGACGGGGGTGACTTCCGTCATTGCCCGCAGTCGACGCTGTCGGAATGGTTCCGGGACAACGACATTTCCGATGTGCTCGAATGAACGCATGGCGTTGTCGGGGAACGCGCGCGGCGGGGCCTGAAGGCGGATGCCGTCCGCCCTTGACCGGGGCGGCAATGGGAGCATGATGGTCCCCCCGGAGGTGCCTGGAAGGCATCGATCCGGAAGTCCCGTACTGCCGGAAGCGAGTGTCGTTGTCACTTGCCGGGAGGGCTTGGAATGGTCGGAAAATCGATGCGCTGGGCCGTGCTTGGCATGGCGCTGGCCGTGGCCAATGCCGGAGCGATCGAGGTGCAGAACCTCGACGGCTTCGAGCAGTATTTTGGCCGCTACGCGCCCGGCGGCGACTGTGCGAAGCAGCCGCAGGTCGTCATCGACCGCGAGGGCTTCGCCTTCACCGGCGGGCCGGAACTGCCGAAGGCGACGCAGCCGGAATACGCGGCAAGCTACATGGGCAACTTCTACGAAGGGATCGGGCTGTGGTTCTTCCCGTACCGCAGCGAACCACGCCCCTATGTGCTGACGCTCAACGCGGACGAGACGCCGGGCAAGCTGACGCTGGAGGTGTACGACTTCGACTACCAGGGCGGGCCGAAGCTGCCGGACAGGTATCGTCCCTACCTCTCGGCATCGCCCTACCTGAAATGCCGCTGATCTGTAGGAGCGCCCCATGGGCGCGACTGTTTCTTCGCAAGACGAGCTGGTCAAGAGCTAAAGCAGTCGCGCCCATGGGGGGCTCCTACAGGGGGCGTTCTCGCGGCTGGCGATCGGCATCGAGGGTGACGACGGTGTCGGCGATCGCGGGCAGGGTCCGCAGCGCCTGCCGGCTCACGCGCTCGTAGTGCTGCACGAAGCGATCGAGCTGGGCGCGGGTCATGCCCGCGCGCGAGGGATCGCGCGCCTGCAGCGCCTGCTCCTGCTGCCAGCGCCATTCCGGCACGATGTCGAAGCCCGGCGGCTGCAGGAACAGCAGGCGGTCGATGCGCTGCCACAGCGCCGGGTAGTCGCGGGCGAGGGCCGCGTTGCACCAGCGTCGCCAGGTGCCGTCGGCATCCTCGTCGCGCTCCAGCGCGTTGACCGGCGCCGCCAGCGCTTCGTCCGCTTCCGCAGGCACGCCCAGGCACCAGCCCTCGAACACCACCAGAGCCTGCCCCGGACCTGATCCGGGGTTGACCGGGCCGGCTTCGCGCCACTGCGACGGCGGCAGGCGGCGGTCACCGAGCTTGTCGAAGGCGGGGAGCCGCGTCGGCCGGCCTTCGCGCAGGCTGTCGAGTGTCGCGCAGGCCAGCGCCACCTCGTGCGTGCCGGGCGGGCCGCGGGTGGCGAGCAGCGGGTGCACATCGCGTGCGAGCCGCTGTCGGGCCGGCAGGTCGAGATAGAAGTCGTCCAGCGATACCGCGACTGCGCGCAGGCCGCGAGCCGTCGCCGCCGCAACCAGTTGCGCTGCGAGGGTCGACTTGCCGGTGCCCTGCAGGCCGGAGATGCCATACACCGTCGCACCGGCGGCCAGTGCGTCGTCGAGCACGCCTGCGACGAAGCCGGCGGCGAAGCCCGGCGACGGGGCGGGATGCGCGTCGGAGTCCATCGCGCCACAATAGCCCAATGAACTGCGCCGACCTGCAGGCCGAGGCACTGGCCACCTTCGATGCCCTGTTCGCCGAAGCGCTGGCGGCGGGGGAGCCCGATCGCACGGCGATGACCCTGGCCACGGCCGCGCGCGACGGCCGGCCGTCCGCGCGCACGGTGCTGCTCAAGGCGCACGACGCACGCGGCTTCGTGTTCTACACGCACCTGGACGGGCGCAAGGGACGCGAGCTGCAGCGCAACCCGCAGGCCGCGCTGCTGTTCCACTGGCCGCGCGTGCGCAACGGCGTGCAGGTGCGGGTCGAGGGGTCGGTGGCGATCGTCGACGACGGCGAGGCCGACGCCTACTTCGCCTCGCGTCCGCGCGTGAGCCAGCTCGGCGCCTGGGCTTCGAAGCAGTCGGAAACGCTGGCATCGCGCGAGGACTTCGACCGGCGGGTGGTCGAGCTGGAGCAGGAGTTCGCCGGCCGCGAGGTCCCGCGCCCGCCGCGCTGGACCGGCCTGCGCGTGCAGCCGGACCGCATCGAGTTCTGGTACGGCGCCCAGTTCCGGCTTCACGAGCGCTGGCTGTACGAGTTCGACGTCACTGGGCAGTGCAGCAAGCGGATGCTGTATCCGTGAAGAGCCGGGATTTGGAATTCGGGATTGGGGATTCGGGAAAGCGGGGCACGGGTTCTTCTGAATCCCCAATCCCGGCTTTCAACAGACGAATGTCTGGTCATCCCCAATCCCGTCGGCCCCTCGGGCCGACGAGCATCGTCTGCCTGACCGAGGAACCGACCGAAACGTTGTACGCGCTCGGCGAGCAGCACCGCATCGTCGGCATCAGCGGCTTCACCGTGCGTCCGCCGCAGGCGCGCAAGGAAAAGCCGAAGGTCAGCGCGTTCACCAGCGCGAAGATCGACGAGATACTGAAGCTTGAGCCGGACTTCGTGATCGGCTTCTCCGACATCCAGGCGGACATCGCCGCCGAGCTGGTAAGGCGCGGGGTCGAGGTCTGGATCAGCAACCATCGCAGTGTCGACGGCATCGTCGACTACGTGCGCCGGCTTGGCGCGCTGGTCGGTGTTGCGGACAAGGCCAACGCCTATGCGGACGAACTCCGGCGCGGACTCGATGCGATCGAACGCGAGGCGGCGATGCTGCCGGCGCGGCCGAAGGTCTACTTCGAGGAATGGGACGAGCCGATCATCACCGGCATCCTCTGGGTCGCCGAGCTGGTGCGCATCGCCGGCGGCGACGACGTGTTCCCGGAGCTGTCCGCCGAGCCGCTGGCGAAGGCGCGCATCCTCGCCAATGGCGATCCGGTGGTCGCGCGCGCGCCGGACATCATCCTCGGCTCGTGGTGCGGCAAGAAGTTCCGGCCGGAAAAAGTGGCCGCGCGTCCGGGCTGGGACGCGATCCCGGCGGTGCGCGACGGCGAGCTGCACGAGATCAAGTCGCCGCTGATCCTGCAGCCCGGTCCCGCCGCCCTGACCGACGGCGTGCGCGCGATCGCCGCGATCATCCGCGCCTGGTCACGGCGGTAGGAGCGCCCCATGGGCGAGACCGAGGGCCCGTGGACGGGCGGTAGCATCGGGTCGCGCGCATGGCGCGCTCCTACGGGAAGATGTCGCGATCGAAGCGCAGGACGTCGGTAGCCCCGGCGTCCTCGCGCCGGACAAGGATCTCGAACGACAGCGTGTCCGGCGGAGCCGCCCGCACCGCACCGACGTAGTCGATGAAGCCGTCGCTGCGCAGCTCGCGCATGGGGACGTCCTGCCAGGCGCCGCGCAGGTCGCGCGCGCGGGTGCTGATCCGTGCCGGCAGGGAGGCCTCGTCGTGGACCGCTCCCCTGCGCACGCCCACCAGCAGCAGATGGACGTTGCGGCCCGGCGCCACGCCGTAGCGCTGGGCGATGGCGGCGTTCAGCGATGCGGTAGGCACGAGGCTGGCGTGGATGCGCACGTCGCCGACCTGCAGTTCGGCCGGCTGGCGCGCGCGCTCGGCGTGCGCGGCGAGGTCGGCGCGGGACGAGGGATTGCCGCCGCAGGCTGCGAGCACGGCGGCGATGCCCAGCGCGAGCGCCAGCCTGGACAAGGTGCCGCGCTCAGTCATTGGCCGCGGACAGTTCGCCGCCGCGCCGCGTCGCCGCGCGGACCGCGCGTGCGACCAGTTCGCGGAATCCACCGGCCTCGAAGGTCTCGATTGCCGCCTGGGTGGTGCCGCCGGGCGAGGTGACCCGGCGCCGCAGCTCCGCCGGCGGTTCGCCGGATTCGGTCAGCATGCGCGCCGCGCCGAGGATCGTCTGCTGCGCCAGCGTGCGCGCGGCCTCGCGCGGCAGGCCTTCGGCGACGGCGGCGTCCTCCAGCGCCTCGGCCAGCAGGAACACGTAGGCCGGGCCGCTGCCGGATGTGCCGGTGACGGCGTCCATCCGCGCCTCGTCGTCGATCCAGACGGTCTGCCCGGCGCTTGCCAGCAGGCGGTCGGCGCGCGCGCGGCCGGCGGCGTCGACCCGCGCATTGGCGTACAGGCCGGTCACGCCGGCGCCAAGCAGGGCAGGGGTGTTGGGCATCGTCCGCACCACCGCCTGGCCGCCGCCCAGCCAGCGGTCCAGCTGGGTCGAGGTGATGCCCGCGGCGATCGAGACCAGCAGCGGCCTGCCGGCCTGCGCGGCGGCGGCCAGCCCGGCGCAGACCTCGCGCATGACCTGCGGCTTGACCGCGAACACCCAGGTTCCGGCGCCGGCCACGGCCTCGGCGGCATCGGCGAAGGCCTGCACCCCGAAGTCTGCCGACAGCGCGTCGCGCGCCTGCACGCTGGGGTCGGCGACGCGGATGCCGGCCGGATCGACGCCCGCCGCGACCAGTCCGCCGATCAGGCTGCGGGCCATGTTGCCGCCGCCGATGAAGGCGATGTTCGCTGGGGAATCGGGCGTGGAGGCGGCAGACATGGAACCTGGGGGCGTGGAGGAAGGATCGCCACCCTAACGCGCCGGCGGCCGTCCGGGCCAATGCAAACGGGTCGAACGGGGGCTGCCTGGGGACCCGCGGGCGTGGGCGCCGCCTTCCGCGCCGGTTCCCGGGCCCCTGCCGCTGGCCCGCGACAACCGCCCACCACGTTTCAATTCCTTGCCGGACCTCGTGAAGGGCGCGCGCGGGCAAGTCCGGATATGCGGTTGAAAGGGCTGGAATTGTGATCCGCGTACAGGGCTATACTCGCGGCCGGGGATAGGCTGTCGTCTCGTGGTCGGGGCGCGCCGGTCGCATCAGTCAGACTGCAGTGCCAGGGGAGCATGCATGGATATCGCCGAACTGTTGGCGTTCTCGGTCAAGAACAAAGCCTCCGACCTCCATCTCTCGGCCGGGTTGCCGCCGATGATCCGGGTCGATGGCGACGTGCGCCGGATCAACATCCCCGCGCTCGAGCACAAGCAGGTGCACGCGCTGGTCTACGACATCATGTCGGACAAGCAGCGGCGCGACTACGAAGAGTTCCTCGAGACCGACTTCTCGTTCGAGATCCCCGGCCTGGCGCGCTTCCGCGTCAACGCCTTCAACCAGAACCGCGGCGCCGGCGCGGTGTTCCGCACGATTCCGTCCGAGGTGCTGACGCTGGAGGACCTCGGCTGTCCGCCGGTCTTCCGCCAGCTGATCGAGCAGCCGCAGGGCCTGATCCTGGTGACCGGCCCGACCGGCTCGGGCAAGTCGACCACGCTGGCGGCGATGATCGACCACATCAACAAGAACGAATACGGCCACATCCTCACCATCGAGGATCCGATCGAGTTCGTGCACACCTCGCAGAAGTGCCTGATCAACCAGCGCGAGGTGCACCGCGACACCCACGGCTTCAGCGAGGCGCTGCGCTCGGCGCTGCGCGAGGATCCGGACATCGTCCTGGTCGGCGAGCTGCGCGACCTGGAGACCATCCGCCTGGCGCTGACCGCCGCGGAGACCGGCCACCTCGTGTTCGGCACCCTGCACACCAGCTCGGCCGCCAAGACCATCGACCGCATCATCGACGTGTTCCCGGCCGGCGAGAAGTCGATGGTGCGCTCGATGCTGTCCGAATCGCTGCGCGCGGTGATCTCGCAGGCGCTGCTGAAGAAGGTCGGCGGCGGCCGCACTGCAGCCTGGGAGATCATGGTCGGCATCCCCGCGATCCGCAACCTGATCCGCGAGGACAAGGTCGCGCAGATGTACTCGGCGATCCAGACCGGCCAGCAGCACGGCATGATGACGCTGGACCAGCACCTGCAGGACCTGGTCAAGCGCAGCATGATCACCCGGCAGCAGGCGCGCGAGTACGCGAGGGAAAAGAAGTTGTTCGAATGATCGAAAAGACGCGGGAATCGGGAATCGGGAATAGAGAATCGTAGAAGCCGAGAAGCGGGTGCGGGGTGCGCGGAAACGTCGATGAAGCCAGCTTTTGACGATTCCCGATTCCCGATTCCCGATTCCCGGCTCCGCAGGAGCCAATCATGAGCAGCATCGACTTCACCAGCTTCCTCAAACTGATGGCGCACCAGAAGGCGTCGGACCTGTTCATCACCGCGGGCATGCCGCCGTCGATGAAGGTGCACGGCAAGATCCAGCCGATCACGCAGAACCCGCTCACGCCGCAGCAGTCGCGCGACCTGGTGCTCAACGTGATGTCGCCGCCGCAGCGCGAGGAGTTCGAGAAGACGCACGAGTGCAACTTCGCGATCGGCGTCGCCGGCGTCGGCCGCTTCCGCGTCTCGTGCTTCTACCAGCGCAACCAGGTGGGCATGGTGCTGCGCCGGATCGAAACCAAGATCCCGACGATCGAGGAGCTGAGCCTGCCGCCGATCATCAAGACGCTGGCGATGACCAAGCGCGGCATCATCCTCTTCGTCGGCGCCACCGGCACCGGCAAGTCGACCTCGCTGGCGGCGATGATCGGCTACCGCAACCAGAACTCCACCGGGCACATCATCACCATCGAGGACCCGATCGAATTCGTGCACAAGCACGACGGCTGCATCATCACCCAGCGCGAGGTCGGCATCGACACCGACACCTGGGAGAACGCGCTGAAGAACACCCTGCGCCAGGCGCCGGACGTGATCATGATCGGCGAGG
>DAOMPM010000015.1:0-49414 GCA_035444805.1 Luteimonas sp.
GGGCGGAAGGTTTCGGTATCCACGCCGTTGTGGATCATCTGCATGGGCACATCGACTAGGGATTGCCGGGCACTGTCGGCAACGAACTGACTGACCGCAATCATTTTGTCTGCTCGCCGCATCACGCGACGCTCGATGGGAGCAATCCACCAACGATGGTAGGCGGCACGCAGCATGCCCTTGTATGCGTATGCATCAGGGTGGTGTACGGCATGATGCAGCGTGGCCACCACCGGCAAGTTCGACCGAACAAAGCGCGGGTGCAACCAGGTGTTGACGTGCACCACGTTGGCCCAGGCCGGCGGCTCGGGGACGGCCACTGTCCACGGTGCGTACTCCGCCCGTAGCGGCAGCCAAGTGATTTCCGCCCGTAAACTGCGCCGGAGCAAGCCCGCCACCAGGCGTTCAGTGAACACGTCGGTGCCGGTCCCAGTACGGATCGCAGGAAACCAGACCGCTGGAAGCTCGCTTTCCAATGCTCTCCTCATGCCTTGTGCAGGTGATAGATCAGGGTTGGAAAGATGCGTCGGGTCAGCGACCATATACCTGCAGGGACATGGCGAAGGACGAACCTCCACAGCGGATGATCCGGGGATTCGATCTCGAAGGTCGCCTGCAGTGCTGTTGCGTGTAGCTGCTCGAACCTGAAACCTGCGTTCTCCAAGCGGCGCTCCAGTTGCGCGCAGGATAGCGGCCGGCAATCGTAATCGCTGCCCTTTCGCCAGAGCCGAAGCCACGCACTGCGCCAGCGCTTCGGCCACCAACTCAGGAACGCGAGCCGGTAATGTGGCTCCACTAGCATCCAGCGATTGGGCGCGGCAAGATAGCCGACGCCGCCGAACCTCAGCACGCGATGCAGTTCACTCAGGTGCCGGGCCTGCTCGTCATCATCGCCGACGTGCTCGATGACGTGGTTGCTGATGACGATATCGAACGCGCCATCGGCGAATGGCAGCGCCGCCCCCTCCACGGGAGTGAAACGGTACCCGTCCTTGGACTGCCGGCTGTCCACCACGTCCACGGCGTCCACTTCGTACTGACCAGATGAACTATGGGCGAAGTAGTGACTGATCCAACCGGAGCCGGCGCCAACTTCCAGCAGCCGCCGAGATGATGCGTCAGAGGCGAGTTCCAGCAGCCGTTCGATCTTGCGACCTTTCCGATAACGGCCATCCATTGCCAGGGCGGCATGCGGGCTGCGTGTCAGGTTGACGGTCATCGGGAGGCATCTCGCCGAGTTGTGGACGAGTATCGAGCAGGCGCCAAGCCGGCACTGCAGGCTGCGAGGATCTGCGCGTAGTCATCGGCGACATTTTGCCAGTCGAACTTGTCGATCAGGCCTTCGCGCAAGGCTTTGGCATCTGCGCGGGCGCGTTGCGGATTTTCCAGAACACTGACGATGGCATTCGCCAGTTGTGCTTGTTCGCGCGGATCGACAAGGCTCTTTGAAGCATGGCCAAGCACGTCCCGCACCGCCCGCACGTCACCGGCGAGAACCGGACAGCCACAGCCTGCGGCTTCCACCAGCACCAGCCCCAAGCCTTCCTGATCGCCCGACCCGGCCTCCACAAACGGGGCCACAAACAGCGCGGCACGTCGATACAGCCCGGGCAGGTCAATTTGGGGCACCGCGCCGAGAAAGTCGACCTGGTCGGCAAGCCCGAGAGATTCGATCCGGTGTTTCAGCGCGGCTTCCTCCGGCCCGAATCCAGCGATACGCAGACGGACACCGGGCCGGCGGGCGATCACCGCAGGCATCGCATCAAGCAGATGGCGCAGCCCTTTCTTTTCCACCAGCCGGCCGACGAACAGCAGTTCGTCGTCCGAACGTGCCGTGTCCGGATCCGGCACGAAGCGGTGCCGCAGATCAACGCCCATCGGTTGCACGCTCACTCTGGCGGTATCGGGATCGATGTCCCGTATCCGCTCCCGCATCGCCTCGCTGACCACCGTGACCGCGCATGCGCTGTCGATGACGAAACGCTTCATCCGCTGCAACAAGCGGCCTTGGAGTGCGAACAGGTCTGCACCATGCGAGGTCGCCACGAACGGCGCCTTGCGCCCCGGCAAGCATCGCAACATGGCCGCGAGTAGTCCCTGCGGGATCAGCCAATGGGCATGGATGATAGTCACGTGGCCTGTGCGCACCAGCCGCCAGGCGTGCCAGGCCTGTGCCAACACGAAGCCGGGAACGAGCAGATGTTTCCATTTGTGTCGACGCAAGTTGGTGACGATACCGCCATCGTTGACCAATGTTTCCAGACGTTCGGGTGCGTATCGATATCGGACCACCTCGACGCCATCGAGCACCTCCGCAGTTTTTGCGCCAGATGCATGCGGGCCGAGCACGATGACCCGGAAGCGGCCGGTCAGCCGCTTTGCCAGCTCATGCACGAAGCCAGGCTCGGGATCGTCCGTCCAGCGCGGGTATGTCGAGGTCAGGACCAGCAGCGTTGGTTTACCTGCTTCTGTACCGTTGGCGGAACTGCTCATCGCGGCGATCAGACGTCCCGCTTGTAGGTCAGCGCCGTGATCTGCTCGGAAATCAGCCCGATCAGGAAGATGATCACCGCCGCGCTGAACAGCAGCACGCTCATGTTGGTGAACCGGCCTTGCGTGGCGTAGGTCCAGCCGTAATAGCCTGCGCCCATCAGGAAGAACGCCATGGCAGCCGGCGCGAACAGCTTCAGCGGCGAATACAGCGTGGCGATCTTGAAGATGATGAGCAGGAAGCGGATGCCGTCGCGGATCGGCTTGATGTGGCTCTTGCCGATGCGCCTGGCCACCGGGATGGGCAGGTAGGCCACCGGGTAGGCGCTGCGGAAGAAGGCCATGGTGCTGGTGGTGGGGTAGCTGAAGCCGTTGGGCAGCAGGTGGATGAACTCGCGGAACCTGTCGGCGCGCACCACGCGGAAGCCGGACGTGAGGTCCTTGACGTCGAAGCCGGTCATGCGGCTGGCCAGCCAGTTGTAGAAGGCGTTGGCGGCGCCACGGTGGACGCCGGCCTGGCCGGCCCAGTCGCGGGCGCCGACGACCATGTCGTAGCCCTCGTCCAGCTTGGCCAGCAGGGCCTCGATGCAGGCCGGGTCGTGCTGTCCGTCGGCGTCCATGAACACGAGGATCCCGCCGCTGGCGGCACGCGCGCCGCGCTTGATGGCGGCGCCGTTGCCCATCGAGTACGGCGAGGACAGGACCCTGGCGCCGAATCCGGCCGAGACGGCGGCGGTGTCGTCGGTCGAGCCGTCGTCGACCACGATGATCTCGGCCTCCGGCATCCGCTCGCGCAGCGCCGGCAGCGTGCGGCGCAGGCCTTCGGCCTCGTTCTTGGCAGGCAGGATGATGGAGATGGTCACGGTGGTCCCCTTTCGCTGGAGAGGTTAGCGGCTGGGGGCGTGGCTGGAAAGCGGCGGCGGCAGGAGCGCGCCATGGGCGTGACCAAGGTCCCAGGGAAAGAGCGGTCGCGGGCATGGCCCGCTCCTACGAAAATGCTGTTGTAGGAGCGCCCCATGGGTGCGACCGGGTTCCCGGGAAGGAGCGGTGGTTGTCATGTAGACCTTAGGGAGACGTCCCGGGACGGTCACGCAGATCTCTCCCTGCGGTCGAGATGACAGGCTGTGGGGCAAGGGCGTGGGCACAGCAACCAGTACTGTTTTCAGTACTATAATGCTTTATTGCCCAGCCTCCGGATCCGCCATGGACAACAACACCCTGACCGTCGCCGAACTCAAGCGCCGCGGCATGGCCGCGATCGAGGATGGTCTGAAGCGCGGCCCCATTCGCATCATCAAGCGCAACAAGGCCGCCGCGGTGGTCATGTCTACGGCGGACTACGAGCGGCTTGCCGCTGCCGGTGGCGAGAAGCCGCCGGGCATGAGCGCGATGCAATGGCTGCTGGCGCAACCGGCCAGGGGTCGCAGCAGCAAGCGCGAACTCGACCGGCGCCTGGATCAAGAGCGCGATTGGTGATCCTTTTTCTCGACGCCAATGCCTTGATCTACCTGATCGAAGGCGCAGAACCGTTTGCCAGCCGCGTGCGCCGGCAGTTGCAGGCACTCACGGCGGACCATCCCGGCATGCCTGTGGCGGTCAGCCGCCTGACAGCATTGGAATGCCGTACCGGGCCGATGAAAGCGCAGGACGTTACCCTGTTGTCCGATTACGATGCCTTCTTCGCGCGGCCCGATCTGGTGTGGGTGGAACTGGACGCGACCGTGATTGATCTCGCGACCGCCATCCGCGCCAGGCACGGGCTGAAAACACCAGACGCGCTGCAGGCGGCCTGCTGCCTGCAACTGGGACCGGATCATGTGTTCGTCACCGGCGACAAGGCGTTCGCACGGGTCGCGGGCTTGAACGTGGCCGTGCTTCGCTGATGGTGCGGCAGTCAATGTGGATCTGTCGCGATCCGTGTCGAGGTGCTCTTGCCCGAGCCGGGTGTCCCGGCTGTCCGGCCGGATGGAACATCCTTCATTTTGAGACCTGATCTCACCGCGGGTGGTGATCCCGGTCGATCTTCGGCAGCTTGGGGAGACCACCCCCTTTGCCTCAGTGCCGGGCCACGCGGCTGGCCTGTACGGGGGGGCGCTTCGGCCACTGCCGTGTTGATTGAATGGGAGACCTCCCGGGTAGCCAGGCAGATCTCTCCCTGCGGTCGAGATGGCAGCGGGGGCTCAGGGGCGCGGGTTTGCGGTAAAGTCAGGCGTCTTCAGGGGATTCAGGCTCAGCATGAACGCCGTCACCACCGCCAATCTCGCCGGCATCACCGGCATCGCCCGCCGCCTGGTGCTGGACGGGGCGCTGGACGAGGGCACCGCGCGCGAGGCGCTGGACAAGGCCACCGGCGAGCGCAAGCAGGTGGCGGCCTACCTGCGCGAGCACAAGCTGGTCTCGGCGGCGCAGATGGCGGCGGCGAACTCGATCGAGTTCGGCATGCCGGTGTTCGACCCGGCCGCGATGGATCCTTCGGCGAGCGCGGTGAAGCTGGTCAGCGATGACCTGCTGAACAAGCACCAGGTGCTTCCGCTGTTCAAGCGTGGGGCCAAGCTGTTCATCGGCACCTCGGATCCGACCAACAGCCATGCGCTGGACGAGATCAAGTTCCACACCAACCTGGTGGTGGAGCCGATCCTGATCGACGAGGATGCCATCCGCCGCACCCTGGAGCTGTGGCAGCAGGCCGCCGACAGCTTTGGCGATGCGCTGGACGACAGCGACGGACTGGAGAACCTCGACGTCGAGGCCGGCGACGAGGAGCCACGCGACAGCGGCGTCGACGGCAAGCAGGACGATGCGCCGATCGTGAAGTTCGTCAACAAGGTGCTGATCGACGCGATCAAGCGCGGCGCCTCCGACATCCACTTCGAGCCCTACGAGACCGACTACCGGGTGCGCCTGCGCATCGACGGCATCCTCAAGCAGTCCGCGAAGATGCCGGTCAAACTCAACCAGCGCATCAGCGCGCGCCTGAAGGTGATGGCGCAGCTGGACATCGCCGAAAAGCGCGTCCCGCAGGACGGCCGCATCAAGCTCAACCTGAGCAAGACCAAGCAGATCGACTTCCGCGTCAGCACCCTGCCCACGCTGTTCGGCGAGAAGGTGGTGCTGCGCATCCTCGACGCCGCCGCGGCCAGGCTCGGCATCGACAAGCTGGGCTACGAGCCGGACCAGCAGCAGCTGTTCATGGACGCCATCCACAAGCCCTACGGCATGGTGCTGGTGACCGGCCCCACCGGCTCGGGCAAGACGGTGTCGCTGTACACCGCGCTGGGCATCCTCAACGACGAGACGCGCAACATCTCCACCGCCGAGGACCCGGTGGAAATCCGCCTGCTCGGCGTCAACCAGGTGCAGCAGAACGAGCGCCGCGGCATGACCTTCGCCGCCGCCCTGCGCAGCTTCCTGCGCCAGGACCCGGACATCATCATGGTCGGCGAGATCCGCGACCTGGAGACGGCCGAGATCGCGATCAAGGCCGCGCAAACCGGCCACATGGTGCTGAGCACCCTGCACACCAACGACGCCCCGCAGACCATCGCGCGCCTGATGAACATGGGCATCGCGCCGTACAACATCACCAGCTCGGTGACCCTGGTGATCGCCCAGCGCCTGGCGCGCCGGCTGTGCGAACGCTGCAAGACGCCGGCGCAAATCCCTGACCATGCGCTGTTGGCGGAGGGCTTCAGCGAGGCCGACATCGCCGAAGGCTTCACCGTCTACGAGGCGGTAGGCTGCGACGAGTGCACCGGCGGCTACAAGGGCCGCACCGGCCTGTACCAGGTGATGCCGATGACCGACGAGATCGCGACGATGGTGCTGGAAGGTGGCAATGCCATCCAGATCGCCGAGGCGGCCAAGCGCTCGGGCGTGCGCGACCTGCGGCAGTCGGCGCTGATGAAGGTGAAGAAGGGCCAGACCAGCCTGGCGGAGATCAATCGCGTCACCAAGGATTGAGCCGCGCCTGAAACATCAGTCGCGCGCATGACCGCAATTCCGTAGGAGCGGGCCATGCCCGCGACCGGTTGTCCCGATGCATCGGAAACATCGGTCGCGCCCATGGGGCGCTCCTACAACCGCATTTCCGTAGGAGCGGGCCATGCCCGCGACCGGTCGTCCCGGCGCATCGGAAACATTGGTCGCGCCCATGGGGCGCTCCTACAAACGTGTTTCCGTAGGAGCGGGCCATGCCCGCGACCAGTTGTCCCGATGCATCGGAAACATTGGTCGCGCCCATGGGGCGCTCCTACAAACGTGTTTCCGTAGGAGCGGGCCATGCCCGCGACCGAGACTACGCTACGCCGGGACCACCGTTCGCGGGCATGGCCCGCTCCTACGGCCAGGTGGTGTAGTGGTAGGGATAGGCTTCCGCGCGTTCCACCAGTCCGGCGCGGACGGGGTTGGCGATGATGTAGGCGGCGACGGCCTGCAGGTCTTCATCACGGCGCAGGGCGTGGTCGTGGTAGGCGCGACGCCACAGTGGACCGCGCCGCTCGAGGCAGGCGTTCGCTTCGCGGGCGCTCGCGGATTTGAGTCGGTTGACGACAGCAGCCAGGTCCGCCCGGTCGCCCAGTTGCAGCAGCCAGTGCACGTGGTCGGGCATCAGCACCCAGGCCAGCATCGTTGCGCCGACGAGGATGTCGCGGTCGTGGAAGCATCGCGCCGCGGCTCGTGCCGCGGACGGACACCGGAACAACGGACTCCGCTCCCGGGTAACCGTGGTGACGTGGTACAGGTGGCGCGGCAGTGCATGGCGCCCGCGACGCAGGGCGGCGTGGCCAGGGCGGGCGGGGATCTCGCTGGACATGCCGGCAGGGTCGCGCGGCGATGATGCCCGGGGCATCGGTCGGTTGCCCGCGGCCGCGTAGGAAACGACCGCATTCGCCCCGTAGGAGCGGGCCATGCCCGCGACCGGTGGTTCCGGCGCATCGGATCTCCGGTCGCGCCCATGGGGCGCTCCTACGAACGCAATGGTCAAAGCATGGCGAAAACCCTGCGCGCCGTCACAGAGACAAATTTCACTTCCGCCTGTAAAGGGTTACCATGCATAGGAATTCGTCCGGCTGGGGAGGCCGGGCAACATCAGGGGATTGCCGATGGCCGTGACACGTTCCGCCGCCAAGACCGCCGCGCGTACCGGGCCCAAGCGCGAAGGCGTGACCATGCCGTACTTCGTCTGGGAAGGCACGGACAAGCGCGGCAAGACGATGAAGGGCGAGTCACAGGCGAAGAACGCCAACATGCTGCGCGCCGAGCTGCGCAAGCAGGGCATCGTGCCGAAGGTGGTCAAGCCCAAGCCGAAGACGCGCGGCGGCGGCGGCAACATCACCTCGAAGGACATCGCGGTCTTCAGCCGCCAGTTGGCGACGATGATGAAGTCCGGCGTGCCGATCGTGATGTCGCTGGAGATCATCGGCAACGGCCAGAAGAACGCCAAGATGAAGAAGATGGTCGACGACCTGCGCATCGAGCTCGAGGGCGGTTCGTCGATCTACGAGGCGATGAGCAAGTACCCGGTGCAGTTCGATGAGCTGTACCGCAACCTGGTGCGCGCGGGCGAGTCCTCCGGTGCGCTGGAGACCGTGCTCGAGACCATCGCCGACTACAAGGAAAACATCGAGTCGGTGAAGGGCAAGATCAAGAAGGCCCTGTTCTACCCGATCGCGATCATCGCGGTGGCCATCCTGGTCTGCGCGATCCTGATGATCTTCGTGGTGCCGATCTTTGAAGAGCAGTTCCAGAGTTTCGGCGCCGACCTGCCGGCGTTCACCGCGCTGGTGTTCGGGTTCTCCGCGATCATGGTGAAGTGGTGGTGGGCGATGCTGATCGTCCTGCTCGCCGCGGGCGCGGCATTCGGCTACGTCTACCGGCGCTCGCTCAAGCTGCAGCATTTCGTCGACCGGATGGCGCTCAAGATCCCGGTGATCGGCCAGGTGCTGCATGCCTCGTCGATCGCCCGCTTCGCGCGCACGCTGGCGGTGACCTTCAAGGCCGGCGTGCCGCTGGTGGAGGCGATGGAAAGCGTCGCCGGCGCCACCGGCAACCGTGTCTACACCGACGCGGTGCTGCAGATGCGCGACGACGTGTCGGTGGGCTATCCGCTGAACATGGCGATGAAGCAGGTCGGCCTGTTCCCGAACATGGTGGTGCAGATGACCGCGATCGGCGAGGAAGCCGGCGCGCTCGACTCGATGCTGTTCAAGGTGGCCGAGTTCTACGAGGAAGAGGTCAACAATGCGGTCGACGCGATCTCCAGCCTGATCGAGCCGTTCGTGATGGTGATCATCGGCACGATGGTCGGCGCGATCGTGATCGCGATGTACCTGCCGATCTTCAAGATCGCGATGACGGTGATGGGCTGACGGACGGATGGCGTTCGTTGACGGTAGCCGCCTCGCGGCGGGCTCCACCTTTCCGCGGGCGGACTGAATGGCCTTCCTCGACCAGAATCCCCAGCTTGGCTACCCGCTGGTCGCGGGCTTGGGCCTGCTCGTGGGCAGCTTCCTCAACGTGGTGATCCTGCGCCTGCCAAAGCGCATGGAATGGGAGTGGAAGCGCGACGCGCGCGAGGTGCTCGGCGAGCCGGAGCTGTACGACCCGCCGCCGCCGGGCATCGTGGTCGAGCGCTCGCACTGCCCGCACTGCGGCCACCAGCTGTCGTGGTACGAGAACATCCCGCTGTTCAGCTGGCTGGCGCTGCGCGGCAAGTGCCGCAGCTGCAAGACGCCGATCTCGATCCAGTATCCGCTGGTGGAGCTGCTGACGGCGGTGCTGTGCGTGCTGTGCGTGTGGAACTTCGGCTTCGGCTGGCAGGGCTTCGGCGCCTGCCTGCTCACCTGTTTCCTGATCGCGCTGTCGGGCATCGACCTGCGCACCCAGCTGCTGCCGGATTCGCTGACCCTGCCGCTGATGTGGCTGGGCCTGATCGCGTCGCTGGACAACCTGTACATGCCGGCGAAGCCGGCGCTGCTGGGCGCGATCGCCGGCTACGCGAGCCTGTGGTCGGTGTGGTGGCTGTTCAAGCAGCTCACCGGCAAGGAAGGCATGGGCCACGGCGACTTCAAGCTGCTCGCCGCGCTGGGCGCATGGGTGGGCCTGGCGGGGGTGCTGCCGATCATCCTGCTGTCGTCGGTGGTGGGCGCGGTGGTGGGCTCGATCTGGCTGGCCGTGAAGGGCCGCGACCGTGCGACGCCGATCCCTTTCGGTCCCTACCTGGCGGTCGCCGGGTGGATCGTGTTCATGTGGGGCGATGAGTTGATCGGCCTCTACATGGGCTACGCCGGATTGTAGGAGCGGCCCATGGCCGCGACTTTTTCCGAGGCACCGGACACCTCGGTCGCGCGCATGGCGCGCTCCTACGACAGCATTCCCGTAGGAGCGGGCCATGCCCGCGACGGTTTCCCCCGGTGGATCCGGGTCGCGCGCATGGCGCACTGGTGCTGCGGCACAATGGGCCATGGCCGATTACGTGGTGGGACTGACCGGCGGTGTGGCCTCCGGCAAGAGCGAGGTCACTCGGCGCTTCGAGGCGCTGGGCGTGATCGTGGCCGACGCCGACGTCGCCGCGCGTGACGCAGTGGCGCCGGGCAGCGAGGGCCTGGCCGAGGTGGTGGCGGCCTTTGGTGTGCAGGTCCTCGACGCCGATGGCGCGCTGGACCGTCCGGCCATGCGCCGCCGGGTCTTCGGTGATGACGCCGCGCGGCTTCGACTGGAAGCCATCGTCCATCCCCACGTGCGGGCGATGCTGCGCGAGCGCTGCGCCACCGCCCCCGGCCCCTATGCGATCGCGGCGATTCCGCTGCTGGCCGAGGGCCTGGCGCAGGCGCAGGCACAGGGCCGTCCGGCCTACCCCTGGATCCGGCGCATCCTGGTGGTCGACGTGCCGGTCGAAGTCCAGCGCGCGCGGCTGCTGGCGCGTGACGGCATCGACACGGCACTGGCGGAGCGAATGATCAGCGCACAGGCGACGCGCCAGCAGCGGCTGGCGATCGCCGACGACGTGATCGTCAACGACGGGCCGCTGGAGGGACTGGAGGCACACGTGGCGGCGCTGCATGCGCGCTATCTGGCGCTGGCGCAGAGACCGCTGTTGTAGGAGCGCCCCATGGGCGCGACCGGCGTTGTCGATACGCGCGAGAGCGGTCGCGGGCATGGCCCGCTCCTACTGTAGGAGCGCCCCATGGGCGCGACCGATATTGTCGATGCGCCGGGAAAACGGTCGCGGGCATGGCCCGCTCCTACGGGGAGGCTGTCGGCCAGAGGCCGCGGATTGCGGCGATGCCCTGTGCGCCGTGGCGGCGGGCGGTGGCGATGTCGTCCGGCGCGAGGCCTCCGATCGCGTAGATCGGCAGGGACGTCGATTCGCGCAGCGCTTCGAATCCGCTCCAGCCGATGCCCGCCTGACCCGGGTGCGTCGGCGTGGGCAGCACCGGGCCGACGATGGCGAAGTCGCAGCCCAGGGCCTGGGCGAGCTGCAGTTCCTCGACGTCGTGGCAGGAGGCGGACAGCGGCTGCCCGGCGGGCAGCGGACGTTCCGCGTGTTCGCGCAGCTGGGCGGCGCGCAGGTGCAGGCCGTGGCCGGTGTCGCGCGCCAGCTCGATGTCGCCGTTCACCAGCAGCTGCGCGCTCACGGCCGAGCACAGCGACGTCGCCTGCGACAGCAGCCGACGCAGGCGCTCGCGGTCGATCCCCGGCGTGCGCAATTGCACCCGGCGTACGCCTTGCGTCAGCGCTGCCTCGAGCGCGACCAGCCAGGGACGGTCGGCGCCGCCCGGGGGCGGCGTGACCAGGCAGTGGTCGGGCTGCAGCAGGGCCGCGACCACCGGGCGGTCCGGGTCCGGCATGTCGTAGCGGGCGAGCTTCTCCGGCTGCACCCACGCCAGCGCCTGGCCTTCGCGACCCTTGGGCGTGCCGCGCCAGGCGTCGATGTGGCGCACGTCGAGCAGCAGGCGGCGCGTCGGCGTCCGGTGCGGAACGGCCATGAGCGCCGCGCCCACGTCGACGCTGACGCCCAGCTCCTCCTCCAGCTCGCGGGCCAGGGCGGCGTCGGGCGATTCGCCGGGTTCGACCTTGCCGCCTGGGAACTCCCACAGCCCCGCCAGCTCACTGCCCTCGCGACGGCGCGCCAGCAGCACCCGGCCGCGCTTGTCGGTGATGACGCCGGCGACGACGTGGGTCACGCGATGGGATCGGGGATTCGGGATTCGGGATTGGTTCAATGCAGTCGCTCGCTCAGCCCGACGTCACAGCCCTCGCCCTTCTCGCTTCCCGAATCCCGAATTCCCAATCCCGGCTCTTAAGCAATCTGCCCATGGCAGTGCTTGTACTTCTTGCCGCTGCCGCAGGGGCACGGGTCGTTGCGGCCGATCTTGGCGCCTTCGCGCACGATCGGTGCCTGCGGTCCCTGCTGGTAGTCGGGCTGGGCGGCTTCCTCGTCGGCGCCATAGCCGCCGGCGTCGGCGTGCTGGAACTGCGCCTGGCGCAGCCGCGCCTCGGCCTGGGCGCGCTCCTGCGCCTCGATCGCGGCGATCTCCTCCTCGCTGCGCACGCGCACGCGGGCGAGCAGGGTCACGACCTCGCGCTTGACCTTCTCCAGCATCTCGCTGAACAGTTCGAACGCTTCCTTCTTGTACTCCTGCTTGGGCTGCTTCTGCGCATACCCGCGCAGGTGGATGCCCTGGCGCAGGTAGTCCATGCGCCCGAGGTGCTGCTTCCAGTTGTCGTCGACCACGTTGAGCATGACGTGCTTCTCGAGCGCGCGCATGGTCTCGGCACCGACCTGCGCCTCCTTGTCGGCGAAGATCCGGTCCAGCGCCTCGCGCACGTGGTCCTGGATGCCCTCGGCGTCGAGTTCCTTGCGCTCGCGGGCCATCGTCTGCAGGTCCAGCTGCAGGCCGAATTCCTGCTCCAGCGTGGCCTCCAGGCCCGGCAGGTCCCACTGCTCGTCGATCGATTCCGGCGGCACGTGGCGCTCGACCACCTCGGCGACCACGTCGCCGCGGATGCCTTCCACGTTCTCGCGCACGCTCTCGGCTTCGAGCAGCTCGTCGCGCTGGCCGTAGATCACCTTGCGCTGGTCGTTGTTGACGTCGTCGAAGTCGAGCAGGTTCTTGCGGATGTCGAAGTTGTGGGCCTCGACCTTGCGCTGGGCGTTGGCGATCTGCTTGGACACCAGCGGCGATTCGATGATGTCGTCTTCCTTCAGGCCCATGCGCGCCATCACCTTCTGCACCCAGTCGGCGGCGAAGATGCGCATCAGGTTGTCTTCCAGCGACAGGTAGAAGCGGCTCGATCCCGGGTCGCCCTGGCGGCCGGAGCGGCCGCGCAGCTGGTTGTCGATGCGGCGCGACTCGTGGCGTTCGGTGCCGAGGATGTGCAGGCCGCCGTACGACACCACTTCGTCGTGGCGCTGCTGCCACTCGGCGCGCACGCGCGCCTTGTCGGCGTCGGTCGCGTCCTCGCCCAGCGCGTGCAGCTCGGCCTCGAGCGAGCCGCCGAGCACGATGTCGGTACCGCGACCGGCCATGTTGGTGGCGATGGTCACCGCCCTCGGGCGGCCGGCGTTGGCGATGATCTGCGCCTCGCGCTCGTGCTGCTTGGCGTTGAGCACCTCGTGCGGAATGTTCTCGCCGCGCAGGAACTGCGACAGCAGCTCGGACACCTCGATCGAGGTGGTGCCGACCAGCACCGGCTGGCCGCGCTCGTGGCAGTCCTTGATCTCGGCCGACACCGCGCGGTACTTGCCGTTGCGGTTGAGGAAGACGGCGTCGGGATGGTCGGCGCGGATCATCGGCCGGTGGGTCGGGATCACCACCACTTCCAGGCCGTAGATGCTGTTGAACTCGAAGGCCTCGGTGTCCGCGGTGCCGGTCATGCCCGAGAGCTTGCCGTACATGCGGAACAGGTTCTGGAAGGTGATGCTGGCCAGCGTCTGGTTCTCGCGCTGCACCGGCACGCCTT
Organism: Luteimonas sp.; assembly: GCA_035444805.1. Classification (GTDB taxonomy): domain Bacteria; phylum Pseudomonadota; class Gammaproteobacteria; order Xanthomonadales; family Xanthomonadaceae; genus Luteimonas. The sequence continues at coordinate 13,453 of DAOMPM010000015.1, forward strand.
CCTTGGCCTCGACCGCCTGGTGCAGGCCGTCGGACCAGCGCCGCCCCACCAGCGTACGGCCGGTGAACTCGTCGACGATGATGACCTCGCCGTCGCGCACGATGTAGTCGACGTCGCGCTGGTAGATGGCGTGCGCGCGCATCGCGGCGTTGAGGTGGTGGACGACGTGGATGTTGTGCGGCGCGTACAGGTTGTCGTCGCGGCCGATGATGCCGGCCTTGTGCAGCAGCTCCTCGGCGTGCTCCTGGCCGGCCTCGGACAGGTGCACCTGCTTGCCCTTCTCGTCGACCCAGTAGTCGCCGACGCCATCCTCGACCTGCTGCCGGGTCAGCGACGGCACGACGGCGTTGACCTTGAGGTACAGCTCCGGCGACTCGTCGGCCGGGCCGGAGATGATCAGCGGCGTGCGCGCCTCGTCGATCAGGATCGAGTCGACCTCGTCGACGATGGCGTAGTTCAGGCCGCGCTGGAAGCGGTCCTGCTTCGACATCGCCATGTTGTCGCGCAGGTAGTCGAAGCCGAATTCGTTGTTGGTGCCGTAGGTGATGTCGGCGCCGTAGGCACCGTGCTTGTCCGAATGCGGCATGCCCGGGTAGACCACGCCGACGCTCAGGCCCAGCCAGTTGTAGAGCTTGCCCATCTGCGCGGCGTCGCGACGGGCGAGGTAGTCGTTGACGGTGACGACGTGGACGCCCTTGCCTTCGAGCGCATTGAGGTAGCACGGCAGGGTGGCGACCAGGGTCTTGCCCTCGCCGGTGCGCATCTCGGCGATCTTGCCCATGTGCAGGACCATGCCGCCGACCAGCTGCACGTCGTAGGGACGCATGCCGAGCACGCGCACGCTGGCCTCGCGGCAGACGGCGAAGGCTTCGGGCAGCACCTTGTCGAGCGACTCGCCGTCGGCGATGCGCTGCCGGAGTTCAGGAGTCTTGGCCTGGAGTTCGGCGTCGGACAGCGCCTGCATCTGCGGTTCGAGGGCGTTGATCTTCTTGACGATCCCGCCGAGCTGCTTGATCTGGCGGTCGTTGCGGCTGCCGAAGACGCTGGTGAGCAGGCGATTGAGCATGGAAGTACCGGGATGCTGTGACGGGGACCGGGCGGCGCCGGGGTGGCGCGCCGGAAACGACAAAGGGCGCTGTGGCGCCCTTCTCGATGGCAACGCGCATTGTACCGTGGTGGCGGGTGGGGGCGTTTGCAAGACCCTGGCCGGCGATGGCGCCGTGGCTCCCGCAGGAGCGGCCCATGGCCGCGACAGCTTTTACGCGGAGGATCCGGTCGCGGGCATGGCCCGCTCCTACTGCCGGCCGATCTCGCCGAGGAACTTGCGCGGGTTGTGCACGCGCCCGTTCTCCCAGACCTCGAAGTGGACGTGGGCGCCGGTGGAACGGCCGGTGGAGCCGGCCTTGGCGATCTCGTGGCCGACGCGCACCAGGTCGCCCACCTTCACGGTGTTGCGCGAGTTGTGCGCGTAGCGGGTGACGAAGCCGTTGCCGTGGTCGACCTCGACCACGTTGCCGTAGCCGCTGCGCACGCCGGAGTAGCTGACCACGCCGTCGGCGACGGTCATGACCGGGTCGCCGGTGCGGGCGTCGAAGTCGATGCCCTTGTGGAACTGGCCACCGCCGCCGAACGGGTCGGCGCGGCCGCCGAAACCGGAGGTGATGTAGCTGTTGGCGACCGGCGAGCGCGACGGCATCGCGTTGCGCTCCAGCTCCTGGTCGAACAGCAGCGCCTCGAGCACCGACAGCTGGCGGCCGGCGCTGCCGAACTGCGCGTTGACCTCGTCGAGACCGCCGACCAGCTCGCGGGCCGGCATGTCGTGGCTGGCGTCGGCGCCGCCCACTGCCACCGGCTTGTCGAAATCGAACTCACCGTCGCCGAGCTTGGCGATGCGGGTCAGGCGGTCGCCCAGCGCATTGAGGCGGTTGGCCTGTGCCTGCAGCTCGCCGAGCCTGGCGGCCAAGGCGTTTACCTCGCGCTGCGCATCGCGGCGGGTGGCGTCGAGCGCCTGTTCCTGGCTGGCGACCTGGCCATGCAGCTGGTTCACGGTCGCGGCGTTCATGGCGCCGCCGGCAATGAGGCCGCTGCCCGCCAGCACGATGGCGGCGGCGATCGGCCTGCTGACCAGTCGCCCCTGCAGGCGCTTGCCGAGCGATTGCAGCGTCGACAGCGCGTGCACGGATATTGTGTGTAGAGTCATGGTTGAAATGTCTGATTCCTCGTCACGGCGGTCCCGTTCGCCAAAGGTGCCGGCTGCTGCGGATCGCTCCGCGACCATGCAGTCGGCGCTCGATGCACTGCTTTCCGGTACCGCCCGCGATCCGGTGCGCCACGCCCTCGGGCTCGACGCACTGGACCAACAATTGCGTCCTCTGCTTCCGCCGCCGCTGGCCGCGCATGCGCGCTTGGCCAATCTCGCCGACGGCAGGCTTGTCTTCCTGGTCGATTCCCCCCTGTGGCACGCCAGGTTGCGCCTGGCGGCCGATGCACTGCTCGACGCCGCCCGGTCCCTCGGGCTGGAAGTCCGCGAGGTCGTCATCAGGACGACTTCGCAACCACTGCGGACACCCGCGCCGGAACGCGCGCAGGCACCGGCGCCTGCTGCAGGCGCTGGCCGGTCGAAGGCGGCGGAAGAAGCCTTCCGCGCGGCCCTGGCCACCCTGTCCACCCCCTCAGCGGACAAGAAGACCGGGGACTGACGCCGCTAACCGGCATCCGGCGGGCGGTTTCCGGCTTCCTGCCGGCCCACGCGGACAGGTCATGCTAGCGGCCAGCGATGCATCAGGCGTTAACAGACCGCTTGCCAAAGATACATTTTTGTTAAGAAAACGTTATCACTCGGTCCCGATGGCGTGAAACGTGACCCAGGTCAAGCTGGGAAAAACAGGGGTCAGAGTTGTGTTTCCCCCCGGACATCTCTTTGGATGCCGAGAGTCTTCAGTAGGGGAAACACAACTCTGACCCCTGTTTTTCCCTCAGGCAGTCAGCGGCGCGCCATAGACCAGCGGCGGGGCGGCCGTCGCGGGGAAGGACACTTCGTCCCAGGCCGAGCAGTCGGCCAGCAGGGCGCGGACCAGCTTGTTGTTCAAGGCGTGGCCGGACTTGTAGCCCTCGAAGGCGCCGAGGATGGGGCGGCCGGCAAGGTAGAGGTCGCCCACGGCGTCGAGGATCTTGTGGCGCACGAACTCGTCGGCATAGCGCAGGCCGTCGTCGTTGAGCACGCGGAATTCGTCGAGCACGATCGCGTTGTCCATCGAGCCGCCGAGGCCGAGGTTGCGCTCGCGCATGTATTCGAGGTCGCGCATGAAGCCGAAGGTGCGGGCGCGGCTGACCTCGCGGATGTAGTTGTCGGTCGAGAACTCGACCTCGGCGCGCGACTGCGTGGTCGGGATCGCCGGGTGGTCGAACTGCACGGTGAAGCCGAGGCGGAAGCCGTCGTAGGGCTCGAAGCGGGCGATCTTGTCGCCCTCGCGCACCTCGATCGGCTGCTTGATGCGGATGAAGCGCTTGGGCGCGTCCTGTTCGACGATGCCCGCCGACTGCAGCAGGAACACGAACGGGCCGGAGGAGCCGTCCATGATCGGCACTTCAGGCGCGGACAGTTCGACATGGAGGTTGTCGATGCCCAGGCCAGCCAGCGCCGACATCAGGTGCTCGACCGTCTGCACCTTGGCGCCGTCACGGGTCAGGCCGGTGCACAGGGTGGTCTCGGTGACCAGCTCGCCCGAGGCCGGGATCTCCACCACCGGGTCGAGGTCGACGCGGCGGAACACGATGCCGGTGTCCGGGGCGGCCGGCCGCAGCGTCAGGAATACCTTTTCGCCACTGTGCAGGCCCACGCCGGTGGCGCGGATCACGTTCTTGATGGTGCGTTGCTGCGGCATCTGGGGAGGCCCGAGGTGGACGAACGGCCCCGACTCCGGGGCAACGGCGCAGATTATCACTCGCGCGGCTGAATCTGAACGAAAGTGGCCTGCCCGTCCAGACCCTTGCCGCTTCGGTCCAGAAAGCCGCCGGGCCGGCACTGGCCCGGCGGCAAGGGACATGGCTCGAGCAGGAGCGGCCCATGGCCGCGACCCGTCGCGATCGTCGCGACGGGTCGCGCGCATGGCGCGCTCCTACAAACCGGACATCAGTCGGCCTGGCGACGCAGGAAGGCCGGGATGTCGAGGTAGTTCGCGTCCTTGCCGAAGTCGGCCACGTCGGCCGCCGGCGCCGCCGGGGCACTGGCCTCGGCACCGCTGCGACCACGCAGGCCAGCGGCGATGCTGCTGCCGGGGCTGAAGGCGTCGGTCGCGTCCTCGACGAACATGCCGGTGGTGCCGTCGCGCTTGCCCTCGTTGCGGATCAGCTGCACGTGCGGCTTGCGCTGCGGCTCGTAGCCGTGGTCTCCGGTGCGCACGGTCTGGCGCGCCGTGCTGCGGTTCAGGCCGGTGGCGACGACGGTCACGCGCACGTCGTCCTGCATGTCCGTGTCGAGCACGGTGCCGATGACGACCGTCGCATCCTCGGACGCGAAGTTCTCGATCGTGCGGCCGACTTCGTCGAACTCGGCCATGGTGAAGTCGGGGCCGGCGGTGATGTTGACCAGGATGCCGTTGGCGCCGGCGAGATTGACGTCGTCGAGCAGCGGGTTCTGGATCGCCGCTTCGGCCGCGGCCTGGGCGCGGTCGTCGCCCTTGGCGTGGCCGGTGCCCATCATCGCCAGGCCCATCTCGGACATGACGGTGCGCACGTCGGCGAAGTCGACGTTGATCAGGCCCGGGCGCACGATCAGGTCGGCGATGCCCTGGACCGCGCCGAGCAGCACGTCGTTGGCGGCGCGGAAGGCCTGGATCATGGTCGCGTTGCGGCCGAGCACGGTGATCAGCTTCTCGTTCGGGATCGTGATCAGCGAGTCGCAGTGCTGCGACAGGTCCTCGATGCCCTTGAGCGCGACCTGCATGCGGCGGCGGCCCTCGAACGGGAACGGCTTGGTGACCACGGCCACGGTCAGGATGCCCATCTCCTTGGCCAGCTGCGCGACCACCGGCGCGGCGCCGGTGCCGGTGCCACCGCCCATGCCGGCGGTGATGAACACCATGTCGGCGCCCTGCAGCGCGTCCATGATGATCTCGCGATCCTCGAGCGCGGCCTGGCGGCCGACTTCCGGGTTGGCGCCGGCGCCCAGGCCCTTGGTGACGTTGCCGCCGAGCTGCAGCTGCAGCCTGGCGCCGCAGTTCTTGATCGCCTGCGAGTCGGTGTTGGCGGTGATGAATTCCACCCCGTCGACGCTGCTGCCGACCATGTGCGCGACCGCGTTGCCGCCGCCGCCACCGACGCCGATCACCTTGATGACGGCATTCGGCGCCATCTTTTCCACGAGTTCGAAATGTGCCATGTCCTTGTCCTCTGGTTGAGCCGGGATTGGGGAATGGGGATTGGGGATTCGGAAAAAAAAGGCTCCGACCCTTGCCACCGCTCCGCTCATCACCGGCGTTCTTATGAAGTTCACGCCGTACCGCTATTCGGAGCCGGGATTGGGGATTGGGGATTGAGGATTCGGAAAAGCACCGATCCCGCACCTCCGCTCCACTCATCGCCGACGCCCTTATGAAGCTCACGCCGTATCGCTATCGCCTCGCCTTCCGCTCTTTCCGCTCTTGTGGTTGCCGTTGCCCTTCCGAATCCCCAATCCCCAATTCCAAATCCCGTTCCGCGGCGAGTTCGTCAGAACTCGCCACGGAACCAGGTACTGACCTTCTTGATCAGGCTGCCGGCCTTGCCCGTCGGCAGCGACGGGCGGCGCGGGTGCTCGATCTGGCTGCCCATCAGCAGCAGGCCGACGCCGGTGGCGTGGACCGGGTTGTTGACCACCTCGCCCAGGCCGGTGACGTGCTGCGGGATGCCCACGCGCACCGGCATCTGCAGCATTTCCTCGGCCAGTTCGACCACGCCTTCCATCTTCGCGGCGCCGCCGGTGAGCACCATGCCGGCGCGCACGTGCTGTTCGAAGCCGGAGCGACGCAGTTCGGCCTGCACCATCTCGAAGATCTCCTCGTAGCGCGCCTGCACCGCCTGCGCCAGCGACTGTCGCGGCAACCGCCGCGGGGGGCGGTCGCCGACGCTCGGCACCTGGATCGATTCCTCGGACGTCGCCAGCTGCGCCAGCGCGCAGGCGTAGCGCACCTTGATCTGTTCGGCCTCCGGCGTGGGCGTGCGCAGCATGTGCGCGATGTCCTCGGTGACCTTGTCGCCGGCGATCGGCAAACTTGCGGTATGGCAGATCGCGCCCTGCACGAACACCGCCAGATCGGTGGTGCCGGCGCCCATGTCGACCAGCACCACGCCCAGCTCGCGCTCGTCGCCGGTGAGCACCGCGGTGCTGGAGGCGAGCGAGGACAGCACCAGGTCGTCGATCGACAGCCCGCAGCGCTGCACGCACTTGCTGATGTTGGCCGCTGCCGACTGCGCGCAGACCACGAGATGCGCGTGCACTTCCAGGCGCACGCCGGTCATGCCGACCGGGTTGCGGATGCCTTCCTGCGAATCGTCGAGCACGTACTCGCGCGGGATCGCATGCAGGATGCGCTGGTCGGCGGGGATGGCGACCGCCTTGGCCGCGTCGAGCACGCGGTCGAGGTCGGCCCAGGTCACCTCGCCGTCGCGGATCGGCACGATGCCGTTGGAGTTGCGGCACTGCACGTGGTTGCCGGAGATCGAGGCGTAGACCGAGCGGATCTCGCAGCCGGCCATCAGCTCGGCCTCCTCGACCGCGCGCTGGATCGACTGCACGGTCGATTCGATGTCGACCACCACGCCGCGCTTGAGCCCGCGCGATTCGTGCGAGCCGATGCCGATCACCTCGATCGGGTTGCCCGGCGAATACTCGCCGACCAGGGCCACCACCTTGGAGGTACCGATGTCGAGGCCAACGATGAGGGCCTTGTCGCCTTTGCGGTTCATGATTGGGAGCCGGGATTCGGGATTGGGGATTGGGGATTGGGAAAAGCGGGTAATCGGGACCAGGCCAGCGCTTCGTTGCCGGCTCGTTCGAATCCCCAATCCCCAATCCCCAATCCCGGCTTCGCCCACTCGAGGGCGAAGCCATTGGTGTAGCGCAGGTCGGCGCGCTGCAGCGGCAGCGGGCTGCGCGAGAGCAGCTGCGGCAGCACGCGGGCGAAACGCTTCATGCGCAGGCGCGCTTCCTGGCTGCCGACGACGACCTCGATACCGTTGTCGAGCACCAGCGACCAGCTGTCTCGGCTGTCGAGCGCCAGCCGCGAAACGGCGTGGCCGCCGGGCGCGAACATCTCGCGCGATTCGTTGTAGAGCGCGACTACGTCCGGCACGCGGGCGTCCGGGCCGTGCAGCAGCGGCAGGCCCGGCGGCACGTCGATGCCGTCGACCGGGAACAGGCGACCCTGCTCGGACAGCAGCCGGTCCCCGCCCCAGCGCGCGAACGGGCGGTGCTCGACGATGCGCACCTCGAGCACGTCGGGCCAGCGCTTGCGCACCTCCGCGTGCTCGACCCAGGGTAACTGCGCGACCGCGGCCTGCGCCCGGTCGAGCTTCACCGCGAAGAAGCCGGACGAGGCGTGGGGCAGCAGGGTCTCGCGCAGGCGCGCGGCGTCGACGCGTTCCAGTCCGTCCGTCACGCGCAGCGTGCGCAGCGGCCAGCGCTCGGTGCCGATCCAGCCGTTGACCAGCGCAACCACGGGCAGGACCACCAGCCCGAGCGCCAGCGCCCAGGTCGCCACCCGCAGGCTGCGGCGCACGACGGCGTTCATGGGTCGCCTCCTGCGGAGGCGAAGGGATTCGGAAATGGGGATTGGGGATTCGAGAAAGAAAAAGCGGCCAGGCGCCCTGCCGGAGCACGCTCCGCCAACGCCCTGCCGAATCCCGAATCCCGAATCCCGAATCCCTGCTTCATAGCGTCTGCTCCAGCACGCGCCAGCACAGGTCGGCATAGTCGATGCCGATGTGTGCGGCCGCCTTGGGCACCAGCGAATGGCTGGTCATGCCCGGCGCGGTGTTGACTTCGAGCAGCAGCAGTTCGCCGGTGGCGCGGTCGCGCATCAGGTCAACGCGGCCCCAGCCGCTGCAGCCGGCCTCGCGGAATGCGGCCAGCGCGAGTTCGCCGATACGCGCTTCCTCGTCGCCCTCCAGGCCCGGGCACAGGTAGCGGGTGTCGTCGGATACGTACTTGGCGTGGTAGTCGTACCACTCGCCCTTGGGCACGATGCGGATCGAGGGCAGCGCGATGTCGCCGAGGATGCCGACGGTCAGCTCGTCGCCGACGATCAACGGTTCGACCAGCATCTCGCCGCCGTACTCGCGCGCCACGCGCACGGCTTCTTCGATGCCGGCGTCGTCGACCACGCGGGCGACGCCGACACTCGATCCTTCGCACGAAGGCTTGACGAACACCGGCAGCCCGATCTTCGCGATCGCCGCGCGCACAGCCTGCCCCGGACTCGATCCAGGGCCGCCACCCGGCGGCAGCCGCAGGAAGCGCGGCGTCGGCAGGCCGGCCGCCGCCCACACCTGCTTGGTGCGGATCTTGTCGAGCGTCAGCGCCGAGCCCAGCACGCCGGCACCGGTGAACGGCACGCCTAGCGCCTGCAGCAGGCCCTGCAGGACACCATTCTCGCCGTCGCCGCCGTGGAGGATGTTGAAGACGCGATCGAACTCGCCCGCGCGGATGCCGTCGACCAGCGCCGGGATGCCGTCGACCGCATGCGCATCGACGCCGCGCGAGCGCAGCGCGTCCAGCACGCCGCCGCCGGAGCTGAGCGAGACCTCGCGTTCGGTCGAGGTGCCGCCCATCAGTACGGCGACGCGGCCGAACACGGCCGGATCGGTGAAGCGTGGCGCGGGCACAGGCAGGCTCATCGCGCCGCCTCCGGGAAGCCTTCGCGGGCGAGCTGCTGCGCGGCGTGGCCGATGTCGCCGGCGCCCATCAGCAGCAGCAGGTCGCCGTCGAGCAGCACGTCGGGCAGCACCTCGGCCAGTTCCTGCGCGCTGTTGACCACGACCGGATCGATGCGGCCGCGAGCGCGGATCGCGCGCGCCAGTGCCTTGGCGTCGGCGCCGGCGATCGGCGCTTCGCCAGCCGGGTAGACCTCGGTCAGCACCAGCACGTCGACCTCGGACAGCACCGCGGCGAAGTCGTCGAACTGGTCGCGCGTGCGCGTGTAGCGGTGCGGCTGGAAGGCGACCACCAGCCGGCGCTCCGGCCAGCCACCGCGCGCGGCGTCGAACACCGCGGCGAGCTCCTTCGGATGGTGGCCGTAGTCGTCGACCAGCTGTACCGTCGCGCCCTGCGGCGTGCGCAACTGCGCCAGCAGGTTGAAGCGACGGCCGATGCCCTGGAACTGCGCCAGCGCATTCGCGATCGCGGCCGGCTCGACCCCGAGCTGCCAGCCGATGGTCGCAGCCGCCAGCGCATTGAGCACGTTGTGGCGGCCGGGCAGCGCCAGCGTCACCGGCGTGCGCGTGCCGTCGGGCAGGCACAGGGTGAAGCGCATCGCCGGGCCGGCCTGCTCGACGTCCTCTGCGCGCACGTCGGCCTGCTCGGAGAAGCCGTAGGTCATGGCATGCCGCGGCATGTCCGCGGCCAGCGCCGCGACTTCCGGGTCATCGATGCACAGCACCGCCAGTCCGTAGAACGGCAGGCGGTGCAGGAACTCGGAGAACGCCGCCTGCACGCGCGCGAAGTCGCCGCCGTAGTTCTCGAGGTGGTCGGCATCGATGTTGGTGACCACCGCGATCAGCGGGTTCAGGCGCAGGAAGCTGCCGTCGCTCTCGTCGGCCTCGGCCACCAGCCAGTCGCCGCCGCCCAGGCGCGCATTGGCGCCGGCGGCGAGCAGCTGGCCGCCGATGACGAAGGTCGGGTCGAGCCCGCCCTCGCCCAGCACGCTCGCGGTCAGCGAGGTGGTGGTGGTCTTGCCGTGGGTGCCGGCGACGGCGATGCCGCGGCGGAAGCGCATCAGCTCGGCCAGCATCTCCGCGCGCGGCACGATCGGAATGCGCTGCGAGCGCGCTTCCATCAGCTCCGGGTTGTCGGGCTTGATCGCGCTGGAGACGACCACGCAGTCGGTGCCCAGCACGTTGGCCGCCGAATGGCCACGATGCACCGTGGCGCCCAGGCGCGTGAGCCGTTGCGTGATGGCGTTGTCGGCAGTATCGGAACCGGAGACCTGGTAGCCGAGCGTGCACATCACTTCGGCGATGCCGCTCATGCCAGCACCGCCGATGCCGACGAAATGCACGCGCGAGAACGCGCGGGCGATGCTTTCCTTGGACAGGTCGCGCGCGGCGAGCAGGCGGCGGATCATCCCTTTCTCCCCATGTCGCCCATCGTCGGCTCGACGCGCTGGCGAAGGCGGCTGGTGCCGCGCGCACTTCCGGCGACGCTCGACGGCGGTGGTTGAGTGGTCGGCGGCACGTCGCCGGCCCCCGGGCGCGCGCCCTCGCCGCGCAGGCGCGCGACCTGGCGACGGGCGCGGTCGAGCTCGTACGACACGCGCAGCAGCAGGCCGATCGCGACGCAGGTCATCATCACGCTGGAGCCACCGGACGAAACCAGCGGCAGGGTCAGGCCCTTGGTCGGCAGCAGGCCCAGGTTCACGCCCATCGAGACCAGGCTCTGCAGGCCGATCATCAGCGCCACGCCGAAGGCGACGTAGCCGGCGAAGTGACGGCGCATCTCCACGCACTGGTAGCCGATCCACAGCGCGCGGCCAACGAGCGCAGCGAACAGCGCGATCACGATGAACAGGCCGACGAAGCCGAGCTCCTCGCCGATCACCGAGAAGATGAAGTCGGTGTGCGCCTCGGGCAGGTAGGACAGCTTCTGGATCGAACCGCCGAGGCCGACGCCCGTCAGCTCGCCGCGTCCGATCGCCATCAGCGCGTTGCTCAACTGGTAGCCGGCGCCGAGCTGGTCCTCCCACGGGTTCCAGAACGAGACGATGCGGCGCATGCGGTAGGGCTCGATCACCGCCACCGCGACCAGCGCCGGCAGCAGCAGCAGCACCGGCAGCATCATCCGCTTGAGGTGGCCGCCGCCGAGCACCAGCATGCCGGCGGTGACCGCCAGCAGCATCGTCGCCGAGCCGAAATCCGGCTGCGCCAGCAGCAGAAGCACCAGCACGATGGCGACGCCGATCGGCTTGAGCATCGCCGTCCAGGTGGCGCTGACCTCGTCGCGGAAGCGCACCAGGTAGCTGGCCAGCCACACCAGGTAGAGGATCTTCACCGCCTCGACCACCTGGAAGTTCGACAGGCCGAGGTTGATCCAGCGACTCGCGCCGTTGACCGTGCGACCCAGCCCCGGCACGAACACCAGCACCAGCAGCAGCGCGCATGCGGCGAGCAGCGCCTGCGGGTACTTCTCCACCAGCTTCAGGTCGACGCGCATCGCCGCCACGCACAGCGCGATGCCGACCACCAGGAACACGACGTGGCGGACCAGGTAGTAGAACGGTCCCTCGCCGTGGTTCACCGCCACCGCGATCGAGCTCGACGCGACCATGACCACGCCGAACGCCGCGATCGTCGCCGCGATCGCCATCAGCCAGCCGTCGTAGCGGCCGTCGATCGCGTCCAGGCGGGTGGCCTGGCGGCTGCCGGTTTCGAACGCGCGTGGGTCGAAGGTCGTGCTCATCAGCGCACCTTCAGCGTTGCCAGCCCGACCAGGACCAGGATCACCGAAATGATCCAGAAGCGCACGATCACGCGCGGCTCCGGCCAGCCCTTGAGCTCGAAGTGGTGGTGGATCGGCGCCATCCGGAACACGCGCTTGCCGGTGAGCTTGAACGAGGCCACCTGGATCATCACCGACAGCGTCTCGATGACGAAGATGCCGCCCATGATCACCAGCACCAGCTCCTGGCGGACGATCACCGCGATGGTGCCGAGCACGGCGCCCAGCGCCAGCGCGCCGATGTCACCCATGAACACCATCGCCGGATAGGTGTTGAACCACAGGAAGCCCAGGCCGGCGCCGGCGATGGCTGCGCAGATGATCGCCAGCTCGCCCGCGCCCGGCACCTGAGGGATCTGCAGGTAGCGCGAGAACTCGGCGTGGCCCGAGGCATAGGCGAACACCGCCAGGCCGCAGGCGACCAGCACCGTGGGCATGATCGCCAGACCGTCGAGGCCGTCGGTCAGGTTGACCGCGTTGGAGAAACCGACGATCCACAGGTAGGCGATCGCGACGAAGCTGATGCCGGCCAGCGGCAGCGCGATCGACTTGAACAGCGGCACGTAGAACGTGGTTGCCGCCGGCACGTCGGCGTACAGGTACAGGTAGAGGCCGGCGGCGAGGCCGAAGATCGACTGCAGCAGGTACTTCCAGCGCGACTTGAGGCCATTGGGATCGCGCCTGACGATCTTGATCCAGTCGTCGTACCAGCCGATCACGCCGAAGGCGAGCATCACCAGCAGCACCACCCACACGTACTTGTTGCGCAGGTCGCCCCACAGCAGCACCGAGGCGGTGACCGTGAGCAGGATCAGCGCGCCGCCCATGGTCGGCGTGCCGGCCTTGGAAAAGTGCGACTGCGGACCATCCTGGCGGATCGGCTGACCGCCCTTGTACTGCGCCAGCCGGCGGATCACCGCCGGTCCCCACCACAGCGACAGGAACAGTGCGGTCAGGGCAGCGAGGATGCCGCGGAAGGTCAGGTATCCGAACAGGCCAAACAGGCCTTGGAGCTGCTCCAGCCAGCGTGTCAGTTCAAGCAGCATCGTCATCCCCCGTGTCGCGTGGCAACAGCGCATCGACGATGCGGTCCATCGCGCTGCCGCGCGAGCCCTTCACCAGCATGCGCACTCCCGAGTGCAGGTCCACGCGCAGCGCGTCGACCAGCGCCTCGTGGCTGTCGAAATGGCGCGCGCCCTCGCCGAAGGCCTCGGCGGCGGCGGCGCTCAGCGGACCGAGCGCGTACAGCCGGGCGATGCCGGCGCGCTGCGCGCGACGACCGGCTTCGGCGTGCAGCGCGACCGCGTCCTCGCCGAGTTCGCGCATGTCGCCGAGCACCAGCCAGTTCTCGCCGCTGGCCGCGGCGAGCGTGTCGATCGCGGCGTTGAGCGAGCCCGGGTTGGCGTTGTAGCTGTCGTCGATCAGGGTCGCGCCGTTGCCGAGCCGATGGCGCACGAGGCGGCCCTTCACCGGCTCCGCGTTCGACAGCGCCAGCGCGATCGTTGCCAGCGGTACGTCCAGCGCGAGCGCGATCGAGGCCGCGGCCAGCGCGTTGGCGATGTTGTGGCGGCCGGGCAGCGGCAGCGACACCACGGCCTCGCCCGTCGGCGCGACCAGGACGAAGCGCGAGCCGTCATCCTCGAGCTGGATGTCGCGTGCGCTGACGTCGGCGCTGGCCTCCAGTCCGTAGCGGATCAGCCGGCGCCCCTGCGCGCGGCCGGCGAAGTACGGCGCGAAGGCGTCGTCGGCGTTGATCACGGCGACGCCGTCGTGCGGCAGCGCGTCGTAGATCGCGGCCTTGGTGTCGGCGATGCCGAGCAGGCTCTGCATGCGCTCCAGGTGCGCCGGCGCGATGTTGTTCACCAGCGACACGTCCGGACGCACGATTGCGGTCAGGTAGGCGATGTCATTGTGCTTGCCCGCGCCCATCTCGTAGATGGCGACGTCGGCGTCATCCGGCGCGTCGATAACCGCCAGCGGCAGGCCGATCTCGTTGTTGCGGTTGCCGGGGTTGGCACAGGCCTTCATCGCCTGCGACAGGATCGCGAGCGTCATCTGCTTGACGCTGGTCTTGCCGTTGCTGCCGGTGATGCCCACCACCTTGCCGCTGCGCGCATGCTGCAGCGCCGCCGCCAGCGCGGCCAGCGCACGCTCGGTGTCGGCCACCAGCACCTGCGGCAGTGGCGCGTCGACCTCGCGCGAGACCAGCGCGGCGCGCGCGCCCTGCTCGGCAGCGGCGGCGACGTGGTCGTGGCCGTCGAAGTTTGCGCCCTTGAGCGCGATGAACAGCGCGGCGCGGCCGTCGCTGGCATCGAGCGTGCGGGTATCGGTCTCGACCGCGTCGATCAGCATGTCGGCGGGCGCGCCATTGGCCAGCAGCCGGCCGTTGGTCCACAGCGCGATGCGCGAGAGCGGTAGCGGCATCATGGTTGTCCCTCCGCAACACGCGCCCGCGCTGCGTCCAGCGCTTCGCGCGCGACCACGCCGTCGTCGAACAGGTGCTTCACGCCACGCACTTCCTGGTAGGTCTCGTGGCCCTTGCCTGCGACCAGCACGATGTCGCCGGCCTTCGCCCGGCCGATGGCGCCGCGGATCGCGGCACCGCGGTCGCGCTCGACCACCACCGCCTGCGGCCGCTCGAAGCCGGCCATGATCCCGGCCACGATCGCGTCGCCGTCCTCGCCGCGCGGGTTGTCGTCGGTGACGACCACCTCGTCGCACAGGCGCTCGGCGATCGCCGCCATCAGCGGACGCTTGCCGGTGTCGCGCTCGCCGCCGCAGCCGAACACGCAGACCAGTCGGCCGCGCAGGTGGCCGCGCAACGAGTCGAGCGCCTGCTCCAGCGGGTCGGGCTTGTGCGAATAGTCGATCACCACCAGCGGCAGGTCGCCGCCGCCGAGGCGGTTCATGCGCCCCGGGATCGGCTGCAGCCGCCCGAGCACGCCGGCGACGGTGGCGACGCCGTGGCCCAGCGCGTGCAGCACGCCCGCGACCACCAGCAGGTTGTCGACGTTGAAGCGACCCAGCAGCGGCGAAGCGACCTGGTGGCGTTCGTCGCCCAGCTGCAGTTCGAACGCGATGCCGTCGGAATCGAGCGTCACCCCGTCAGCGCGCACCTGCGCGTCGGCCGCACCACGCGCGCTGGTGCCGATCGCCTGCAGCGATGCGGGCAGTGTCGCGTGGAGGCGGCGACCATAGGCGTCGTCGAGGTTGACCACCGCCGCGCGCAGGCCCGGCGTGGCGAACAGCCTGGCCTTGGCCGCGCCGTAGGCCTCCATGTCGCCGTGGTAATCAAGGTGGTCGCGGCTGAGGTTGCTGAACACGCCGACCGCGAAGTGCACCGCGTCCACGCGCCCCTGGTCGAGCGCGTGCGAGCTGACCTCCATCGCCACCGCCTGCGCGCCCTCGTCGCGGAGTTGCGCCAGCAGCGCATGCGTCTGCAGCACCAGCGGCGTGGTGAAACCGGTCGCGCGTTCGGCACCGTGCAGGCCGGCGCCCAGCGTGCCGATGGTGCCGGTGCGCGTGCCGCACCGCTCCAGCGCCTGCGCCAGCAGCTGCACGGTCGAAGTCTTGCCGCTGGTGCCGGTGACGCCGATCGTCGTCATCTGCGCCGAAGGTCGGCCGTGGAATTCATCCGCCATCGCGCCCATGCGCGCGCGCAGGCCGGGCACGGCGATCGCATCCGCCGGCGGCGCCGGCACGTCGGCGGGCACCGGCGGTTCGAACAGGATCGCGCCCGCCCCGGCAGCCTTCGCCTGTTCGACGAAGTGCAGGCCGTGGCTACCGAATCCGCCGATGGCGACGAAGGCATCGCCCTCGCGCAGGTCGCGGCTGTCCAGCACCAGGCCGGAGATCGACAGCGACGCGGGCACGCCGGCCACATCCGGCAGCAGCTGCGCCAGCGGCATCGCGCGGCTCATTGCGCGGCCCCCGCCTGCGTCGTGGCCACGGCGGTCGCCGGCGCGGTCGCACGGACGGCGCGGGCTTTCTTCGCCTCTTCCGCCGCCTGCGCCGCCAGCCAGGTCTCGATGTCGTCCGGCGGCACGTCCATCAGCCGCAGCGCGCCCTCCATCACCCGCGCGAACAGCGGCGCCGAGATGAAGCCGCCGCCGTAGGTGGAGCCGCCGGCCGAGGTGTCGGGATCGTTGACCACCACCGTCACCGCGAAGCGCGGCCTGTCGACCGGCACCAGGCCGGCGAAGAAGGCGATGTAGCGGCGCGCGTAGCCACCGCCGGCCGATTTGCGCGCGGTACCGGTCTTGCCGGCCACGTGGTAGCCGAGGATTGCCGCGCGCGTCGCCGTGCCGCCGGGCTCGGTGACGGTCTGCATCATCTGCATCACCTGCGCGGCGACCTTCGGGTCGAGCACCTGCTGCGATTCGCCGCTGTGGCCGCCCTTGACGAAGGTGGGCGTGACCGCGCGCCCACCGTTGCCGAGCGCGGCGTAGGCGCGCGCGATCTGCAGTGGCGTGACCGAGATGCCGTAGCCGTAGGACAGCGTCTGCTTGGTGGTGCCGCTCCAGTTCGACGGCGGCGGGAACAGGCCAGCGGCCTCGCCCGGGAAGCCGCTGCCGGTGCTGCTGCCGTAGCCGAGGCGGCGCAGGAAGGCGTCGAACTCACGGTCCGGCAGCAGCTTGACGATCTTCGACACGCCCACGTTCGAGCTCTTGGTGATGATGCCGGTGGTGTCGAGCAGGCCGTAGTTGCGGAAGTCGCTGGTCCTGTACTTGCCGTTCGCGATCCAGCCGGGGCTGGTGTCGAAGCGCGTGGTCGGCGTGATCACGCCCTTCTCCAGGGCCGCGGCGACGGTGAGCGGCTTCATCGTCGAACCGGGCTCGAGCAGGTCGGTGACGGCGCGGTTGCGGTAGGCGTCGCGATTGCTGCCGCTGACACGGTTGTTGTTGTACGAGGGCAGGTTGGCCATCGCCAGCACTTCACCGGTGGCGACGTCGAGGATCACCACCGAGCCGCTGCTGGCGCCGGTTTCGAGCAGGGTGCGCTTGAGCTCGCGGTAGGCGAGGAACTGGATGCGGCGGTCGATGCTCAGCACCAGGTCCTTGCCCGCCTCGGCCGGGCGCACCAGGTCGACATGCTCGACGATGCGGCCGTGGCGGTCGCGGATCACCTTCTGCGCGCCGGGGGTGCCGCTGAGCCAGTCGTCGAACGCCAGCTCGACGCCCTCCTGCCCCTGGTCGTCGACGTTGGTGAAGCCGAGCACGTGCGCCACCGCCTCGCCCTGCGGGTAGAAGCGGCGGAACTCTCGCTGCGAGAACACGCCCGGGATCTTCAGCGCCAGCACCTTCTGCGCGACCGCCGGGTTGACCCGGCGATGGCGCGGCACGTACATGAACTCCTTGTCCTTGCGCTGTGCGACGTAGTTCGCCAGGTAGTCGCCGGGCAGGTCGGTGGCCTTGGCCAGGCGCGCGATCGCATCGGGATCGTTCGCCAGCTCCTGCGGATTGGCCCACAGCGATTCGACCGGCGAGGACACCGCCAGCGGCTCGCCGTTGCGGTCGGTGATCATGCCGCGCGAGGTCGGGATCGGCACTTCGCGCAGGAAGCGTGCGTCCGCCTTCTTCTGGTAGAAGGCGTTGTCGACCAGCTGCAGGTCGACCGCGCGCGCCACCAGCGCCATCGCGCCCAGCGCCATCGCGCCGCCGACCAGCAGCATCCGCCCGCGCAGGTTGAACTGCGCGCGCTGGCGCGGCTTCTTCGCGGTACCGCCGGAGGTCTTGACGAACCTCATGGCCGCACCACCACGATCTCGCCGGCGGCCGGGAACTTCATGCCGAGCTTGGTGCGCGCGACCTGGTCGATGCGGTTGCTCTCCGCCCAGGTGGCCTGCTCCAGCTGCAGGCGGCCGAACTCGATGTTGAGCTCGTCGCGCGCGCGCTCCAGCCGGGTGATCTGCACGTACAGCTCGCGGTGCTGGTGGCGCGCGTGCACGACGCCAATCGCGGAGATGACGGTGGCGATGATCAGCACGGCGAGGACGATGCGGGTCATGCCGCCTTCCCCAGCTTCTCCGCCACCCGCAGCACCGCGCTGCGCGCGCGCGGGTTGACGGCGGTTTCCTCGGGACCGGCCCTGCCGGCGTCGCCGATGGCACGCAGGGTCGGCACGAAACCGGTGATCTCGGGCAGCCGGCGGTTCCCGGCCGGCGCCTTGGCGCGTGCGGCGATGAATCGCTTGACGATGCGATCCTCGAGCGAATGGAAGCTGATCACGGCGAGGCGGCCGCCTGGCTTGAGCGCGTCGTGGGCGGCGTCAAGGCCGCGTTCGAGGTCGGCCAGTTCGCGGTTGACGTGGATGCGGATGGCCTGGAACGAGCGCGTGGCCGGATGGATCTCCGCCCTGCCCGGCACGCGCTTGGCGCGCGGCACCACCGAGGCGATCAGCTCGGCCAGCTCGCCGGTGCGCGCCAGCGGCTCCGTGGCGCGGCGCTCGACGATCGCGCGCGCGATGCGGCGGCTCATGCGCTCCTCGCCGAAGGTCCACAGCACGTCGGCGATCTCGCGCTCGTCCGCGCGCGCCAGCCACTGCGCCGCGCTTTCGCCGCTGTCCGGATCCATGCGCATGTCGAGCGGACCGTCCTTGCCGAAGCTGAAGCCGCGTTCGGCGACATCGAGCTGCGGCGACGAAACGCCGAGGTCGAGCAGCACGCCATCGAGCCCGCCGGCGACCGCGTCCCAGCCGCCGAGGTCGGCAAAGCTGCCGCGCCGCACCGCGACCCGGGCATCGCCGCCGAAGCCGTGCCGTGCCACCGCGATCGCTTCGGGATCCTTGTCCATCAGCAGCAGCCGACCTCCGCCACCCAGCCGTTGCAGCACGCCCCGCGCATGGCCACCGCGCCCGAACGTGCCATCCAGATACGTCCCGCCCTCCAGCACCCGCAGTCCTTCCATGACCTGTTCGAACATCACCGGAAGGTGGGCGGACCTGGGTTCCGCGCCACCGACCGTCACAACTGCAGGTCCAGCAGGTCGTCGCCCAGGTCGGCATCGCCCAGCGTCTGCCGGATCTGCGCCAGGTGCGCCTGCTCGCTCCACAGCTCGAACTTGTCACCCATGCCCACCAGCACCGCCTTCTTCTCGATGCCGACCGCATTGCGGTGGCTGGAGGGAATGCCGATGCGGGCGCTCCCGTCCGGTTCGACGAAGGTGGCCGCGCCGACCAGCTTCAGCTGCAGCTGGCGATTGACCGCGCGGGTACGCGGCAGCGCGTTGACCTGGTCGCGCACCCGCTCCCAGACCGACTGCGGGTAGAGATAGAGGCTCCCGGACTCGAAGGGGTTGTAGGTGAGGACCAGCCGGTTGCCGCCCGCGCTGGCGACAAGGTCCCGGTAGCTGGTCGGGATCGCCAGCCGGCCCTTGTCGTCAATCGTGATGGCGGTCTCGCCCTGGAACACCACGTCCTGCCCGGAGGTGCCCGTCTTCGGCGGGCTTCAGCGTCAGGAAACCACGAAATTCCCGGTTTCCCCACGAAGCGCCACCTTATGGACCGTCCGGAACGATGTCAACAGCTTTGATGTGCAAATTTCATTAAGCCGGTCAATGACTTGCACGATACTTCACAGACTTGTTCAAGCCTTATCCACAAGCTGCTGATTCGTCTCAAATTTTGAGAATGACCGTTGGACAACCCCCATTCCAGGCAGCTTTGCCGGCCCCGTCCGCACACGTGCTGCATTGCACAACCGGCAAACATTCAACTACTCGGTTGACTGTTTCGTCCAGCAAGCGCATATTCAACCACATGATTGAATATCCATCCTCGCTCGACGGCGTGTTCCACGCGCTCTCCGACCCGACCCGGCGCGCCATGCTTGCTGCCCTGGCCGCCGGCGAGCGCAGCGTCGGTGAACTGGCCGCGCCGTTCGCCATCTCCCTGGCGGCCACGTCCAAGCACATCAAGACGCTGGAGCGCGCCGGCCTGGTGAAACGCACGGTGCGGGGCCGCACCCACCTGTGCGCGCTCGAACCAACCCCCCTCGCCGAGGCCGACGCCTGGCTGCGCGACTACGCGAAGTTCTGGACGGCGCGGCTGGATGCGCTGGAGACGCTGCTGGCGATCGATCCGACACCTGATGCGGAGCAACCACATGAGCCCTGAGCCCCGTGCGCGGGAATCCACCCGCGACATCCGCCACACCGTCCATGTCGGTGCACCGCCAAGCGACGTCGCGCAGGCACTGCTGCGCCAGGAACACCTGCGGCGCTGGTGGACGCGGGAAGCGGACGTCGTCGATGGCAACGCCGTGCTGCGCTGGAGCGGCCACGGCTTCGAGGTCCATCTGCGCATGGAGCAGGACGCCGCGCGCAACCGCGTGCTCTGGCACTGCGCGCGATCGAACATGCAGGGCACGTCCGCATGGGAAGGATCGATAATCCGCTTCGACCTGCATCCGGAAGCCGCCGGCACCCGGATCGAGTTCACCCACGCCGGTTATGCCGACTCCCCCTGCCGCGACACCTGCGACCAGGGCTGGGCGTTCTTCCTCCGAAGCAGCCTCAAGCGCTACCTGGAGACCGGCGTCGGCATTCCCTATCCGGACATCATCGACACGCGCGACGCGGCACCCGAGGCCACGCGCGCAACAGGAGGCAACGAATGAACACGCACGGCATCCTTTCCGAACCCGGCACCCTGCGTTTCCAGCGGACGCTGCCGGGCCCGATCGAACGGGTCTGGCACCATCTCGTCGATCCGGACAAGCGTCGCCTCTGGCTCGCGGCGGGTCCGCTCGATGCACGCGTCGGTGGCGTGGTGGAACTGGTGTTCCGCAACGCTGAGCTGTCGTACAACGACGACCGTGCGCCGGAGAAATACTGCGAACATGAGAACAGCGGCACCACCCACGGCATCGTCACGCGCTGTGATCCGCCGCGGCTGCTTGCCTTCACCTGGCGCGACACACCGGGGGCATCGGACAGCGATTCGGAGGTGACCTTCGAGCTCGCGCCCGATGGCGACCAGGTGCGACTCACCCTGACCCATCGCCGTCTCGCCGCGGGCGCGGAAACGCTCTCCGTCGCCGGTGGCTGGCATACCCACCTGTGGCTGCTGGAGGACGTGCTCGCCGGCCGGGAGCCGCGCCCGTTCTGGCGCACGCACACGCTGGTCGAGGCAGAGTACGCTGCGCTCGGGCTGGGCTGATCGCTGGCGCGCGATCCGTTCGCAACAACCTCATGACCTCACAGGTTGGGGTGACCCCGCACTGCTCCGGAGGAACCCCAACATTCACGCAGCATGCCAATCCGGGGGTTGGGGTTCGCAAGCTCACCCCTACCTATGGGCTGGCAGTGGTACCAACTCGCGATCAAGAACGAGAATGCAGGAGCGGGCCATGCCCGCGACCCTCGCAGCCCGCGTGTCGTCGCTCGTCGGTCGCGCCCATGGGGCGCTCCTACGCCGCTCCATGTTCTGATTGCGAGTGCGTATGAAAGTGGCGGAGCCGGCCTGTAAGCCGGGTTCTGTCGTGGACAATCATTCCTCTAGGCGCATCGTCACCGATACGCTCGAGCAACCTACCCGGAGACACCGCGGGCCGCAGCATGGTCTCCCTATTTGGTCTTGCTCCCGGTGGGGTTTGCCGTGCCGGCCTGTTACCAGGCTCGCGGTGCGCTCTTACCGCACCATTTCACCCTTGCCACGCACACCTTGCGATGCCGTTCGGCGGTATCTTTCTGTTGCACTTTCCGTCGGCTCGCGCCGCCCAGGCGTTACCTGGCACCGTGCCCTGTGGAGCCCGGACTTTCCTCGGCACCGATCACTCGATGACGCGACTGTCCGGCCGACTCCGCCGCGGGCATTGTCGCACGCGGTGCCCGGCGGGGCTGAACCGGACGCAGCGCCGGCGATCAGCTTCCGTACAAGGCCTTGCGCGGCGCGCCGCTGATCTCCGCGGCCAGCTTTGCCGCCGCCGAAGGCGGCAGGTGGTCCTTGAGCAGGGCATGGACGCGGCGGCCTTCGGCGAGGCGGGCGGCTTCGTCGTCGCCTGCCCCCTCCACCATCACCACGAACTCGCCCCTGCGCTGGTCGGCGTCGGCGAGCACGCGCGCATGCAGGTCCGCCAACGGGCCGTCGAGGACGGTTTCGAACAGTTTGGTCAGCTCGCGCGCGAGCACCGCGCGGCGTTCGCCGCCAAAGGCCGCGGCGGCATCGGCCAGCATGTCGCCGATGCGGTGCGACGATTCGTAGAAGATCAGCGTGCGCGGCTCGCCAGCCAGCGCCAGCAGACGCTCGCGGCGGGCCGAAGCCTTCGCCGGCAGGAAGCCTTCGAAGGCGAAGCGGTCGCTCGGCAGCCCGGCCACGCTCAGCGCCGCGACCAGCGCGCTGGGGCCAGGCACCGGGCTGACGCGCACGCCGGCCTCGCGCGCGGCGCGCACCAGGCGGAAGCCGGGGTCGCTGACCAGGGGCGTGCCGGCATCGCTCACCAGGGCCAGCGACTCGCCCGCTAGCAGCCGCGCCACCAGCCGCTGCACGACCTCTCCCTCGTTGTGTTCATGCAGGGCCAGCAGCGGCGTGGCGATGCCGAACTGCGCCAGCAGATGGCGAGTGTGGCGGGTGTCCTCGGCGCAGATCGCGTCGACGGCGCCCAGCACGGCTTGCGCGCGCGGCGACAGGTCGCCGAGGTTGCCGATCGGCGTGGCGACGACGTGCAGCACGCCGGCTGCGGCGGGTTCAGGCGCTGGCATCCTCTCTCCACGGGCGGGACGGTAGAATCCGAGGCCTATTCTCCACCCGCGGAGCCCGCCGATGCGGCAAACGTCGAAATGGATCTTCTGCGCAGCCCTGCTGGCCATGCTGGCCGGCTGCGCCTCGGTGCAGGTCAGCAGCGGCCCAGCGGGCGACACGCTCGATCCGGCGCAGCCGGTGGTGAACCCGCACTGGAGCTTCGATCCGGCGCGCGCGCCGGCCGACCGCGACGGCTACCGCCCGCCGCGCAAGCTGGCGGTGCTGCTGCCGATGACCGGCCAGCTCGCCGTCGCCGCCGCGCCGGTGCGCGACGGCCTGCTCGCCGGCTACTACGGCGAGCGCCGCAACCGGCCCGAACTGGTGTTTTACGACACGATGGGCACCGCCGGCGGCGCCGTGGCCGCACGCGACCGCGCGCTCGCCGAGGGCGCCGACCAGATCCTCGGGCCACTCGGCCGCGACGAGGTGTCGGCGCTGTCCGGAGCGCCGCAGGCGGTGCCGCTGCTGGCGCTCAACCGCGGCAACAGCGCACCGTCCGACAACGCCGCCGACTTCTCGCTCGCGCCCGAGGACGAGGGCACCGCGGCCGCGGACTACCTGCTCGCGCGCAATGCGAAGCGGGTGCTGGTGCTGCACAACGGCGACGACCACGCCCAGCGCAGCGTCGGCACGTTCCGCACGCGGCTCGAGGCCACCGGCGGCGCGATCGCCGGCACCATCGCGATCGTCGGCTCCTCGCCAGGCGACCAGTCCGCCGCGCTGGCGGCCGCCGCGACCCGCGACGGCGGCGTCGACGCGATCCTGATCGCGCTGCGCGGCAACGAGGCACGCCTGGTGGTGCCGCAGCTGTTCGCCTCCGGCCTCGGCGGCAAGCTGCGCGTCGCCACCTCCCAGCTCACCTCGGGCACCGGCAAGGCCGACGAGGACAAGGCCCTGGACGGCATCGCCTTCGCCAGCGAGACCTGGACCACGGCGGGGCTGTCCGGCCTGCCCTCCCCGGCCACGCTCGCCGCCGACCTCGCCACCGCGCGTGGCCCGGCGGCGCGGCTGTTCGCCTTCGGCTACGACGCCTGGCTGCTCAGCGGCTACCTGCAGCACCTGGCCGAACACCCCGACGCCAGCCTCGACGGCGCCACCGGCCGGCTGGCGCTCGACCCCTCCGGCAACGTGCTGCGCACGCCCGCCTGGGCCACCTTCAGCAACGGCGTGGTGGTGCCGCTGCGGGGTAGTGGCGACTGATGCGCGAACGCGGCGCAGCGGTGGAAGCCGCCGCGCGCGATCATCTCGTCGATGCCGGCCTGCGCCTGGTCGCGAGCAACGCCGCCGCGCGCGTCGGCGAACTCGACCTGGTGATGCTCGACGGCGCGACCGTGGTCTTCGTCGAAGTGCGCTACCGGCGCGACACCCGCTTCGGCGGCGGCGCAGCCTCGGTCGATGCCGGCAAGCGGCGCAGGCTGGTGCGGGCGGCGCAGCAGTTCCTGGCGACGCATCGGCAGTACCGTGATGCGTCGTGCCGCTTCGACGTGGTCGAAGCCAGCGGCGATCCGGCCTCGCCGCAGCTGCACTGGATCCGCGACGCGTTCCGCGCCGACGATTGAGCAGCCGCGCCGCGCGGGTCGCGTACATCGCCCGCTCCTACGGAAATGCTGCTGTAGGAGCGCCCCATGGGCGCGACCGGTTCGCGATGACGTCCCGGTGGCGACGGGTCGCGGGCATGGCCCGCTCCTACGTCCCTATGCAACATGCAAGGGACGATGCCGCCACCTACAATCGAAGGCATGACCCTGCCCGACTACGACCTCATCGACGAAGCCTCGCTGCGCGCTTCCGGCGGCCTGAAGTGGAGCGCCTTCCCCGACTGCATCGGCGCCTTCGTCGCCGAGATGGATTTCGGCACCGCGCCAGCGGTGACCGCGGCGCTGCAGGCCGCGATCGCGGATGGCCGCACCGGATACCCGACGCCGCCGCTGACGGCGGAGCTGTCGGAAGCCTGCGCGCGATGGCAGGCCCGGCACCACGGCTGGCACGTCGATCCGGCGCGGATCCATGCCGTCGGCGACGTGATCGGTGCGCTGGAAACCATGCTGCTGCACTTCCTGCCGCCACGCACGCCGGTGGTGCTGCCGACGCCGGCCTACATGCCGTTCCGGCCGCTGTTCGAGCTGCACGGGCATCCCGTGATCGAGGTGCCGCACCGGGTGCAAGACGGCGCGTGGCGGATGGACCTGCAGGCGATCGACGACGCGCTGCGCGACGGTGCGGGCCTGGCGCTGCTGTGCAATCCGCACAACCCGACCGGTCGCGTGTTCGCGGCCGACGAACTGCGCGCGCTGGCCGAGGTGATCGAGCGTCGCGGTGCGCGTGTGTTCGCCGACGAGATCCACGCGCCGCTGGTCTACCCCGGACAGCGCCACGTGCCCTACGCCAGCGTGTCCGACGTGGCCGCGCAGCACGCCATCACCGCGGTCTCGGTGTCGAAGGGCTGGAACCTCGCCGGGCTCAAGTGCGCGCAGATGGTGTTCGGCAACGACGCCGACCTCGCGCGCTGGCGGCGCATGCCGCCGTACACCGGGCATGGCCCGGCCGGGCTGGGCATGATCGGCTCGCTGGCGGCGTACCGCGACGGCGATCCCTGGCGGGAGTACGTGCTCGGCTACCTGCAGCGCAACCGCGACCTGCTCGACGCCTGGCTGGCGAACCACCTGCCCGGCGCCGGCTTCATCGCGCCGCAGGGCACCTATCTGGCCTGGATCGACTGCCGCGCGCTGCCACTGCCCGGCGACCTCTCGGCTGCGACGTTCTTCCGCAGGCACGCCCGGGTCGCGCTCACCGATGGCCGCGAATGCGGCGAGGCGGGTCGTGGCTTCGTGCGGCTGAACTTCGCGATGCCGCGACCGCTGCTGCAGCAGGCGCTGGCGCGAATGGGGGATGCGATCGAAGGTTTGGGAGTGGCCTGAACCCGACTCGCGATCAGGAACACGAATCGGCGTAGGAGCGCCCCATGGGCGCGACCGGGTCGCGAGGATGCCCCGGCCGCGGCGGGTCGCGGGCATGGCCCGCTCCTACGGTGGTGTTCCTTGGTATCAGAAGTGCTGGAACCCTGCCGAAGCCGGCTCCCAATCGTCGCCGTCAGGCCGGATCGCGCGAACGCCCTCCCCGGCTTCGATCCGGCCGATCCGCGTCGCCGTCACACCACCGGCATCTGCCAGCGAACGCAGCACGGCATCGCGCCGCTCCGGCGGCGCGGTGAAGCACAGTTCGTAGTCGTCACCGCCGGTCGCCTGCCACGGCCAGCGCAGCTCCGGCCGGAAGCGCGCCAGCGCCGGCGATGCCGGCAGTGCCTCGAGTTCGACCATGGCGCCGACGCCGCTGGCCGTGCAGACGTGGCCGAGGTCGGCGAGCAGGCCGTCGGAGACATCGATGCAGGCGTTGGCGAGGCCCGCCAGCGCAAGGCCGGCCTCGACCCGCGGTGTCGGCCGGTCGAGGCGCGCGCGCAGGGCGCGTTCGCTGACCGCGCCCGAACGCATCGCCGCCAGCGCGCCGGCGGCGTCGCCGAGGGTGCCGGTCACCCAGACGTCATCGCCGACCTGCGCGCCGTCGCGCCGCAGCGCCTTGCCCGGTTCGACGAGGCCATGCGCGGTCACGCACACCGACAGCGGGCCGCGCGTGGTGTCGCCGCCGACCAGGGCGACGCGGTGCCGCGTGGCAAGTTCAAGGAAGCCGTCGAGGAAGCCGTCCAGCCATCCCGCGTCCGCCTGCGGCAGGGACAGCGCCAGCGTGCACCACGCAGGCGCAGCGCCCATCGCGGCGAGGTCGGACAGGTTCACCGCCAGCGACTTCCAGCCGATGTCGGCCGGCACGGTGTCCGGCGGGAAGTGCACGCCTGCGTTGAGCGTGTCCATCGTGACCACGAGCTGGCGGCCGGGCGCGGGCTGCAGCAGCGCGGCGTCGTCGCCGATGCCGAGCACGACATCGTCGCGCGCCGGCGCGCGGGCGCGGATGCGGGCGATCAGGTCGAATTCCATGGCCGGGCCGGAGGCGATGACGTTGTCCGGTCGCGGGCGCGGCCCGCTGCTACGGGCGGGCGGACTGTACTTCGACCGCGCGCCACTGCGCGGCCGCATGATCGAGCACGCCGTTGACATAGGTGTGGCCGTGCTCGGAGCCGAAGCGCTTGACCGTCTTCAGCGCCTCGTCGATGACCACGCGGTAGGGCACGTCGGGACGGTGCAGCAGTTCGTAGGCGGCGATGCGCAGCATCGCGCGCTCGATCGGGTCGACCTCGTCGATGGCACGGTCGAGGAACGGCTGCAGCGCGGCGTCCAGGGTCTTGACGTGGCTGCCGACGCCGCGGACGAGGTCCTCGAAATACTCGAGGTCGGCCACTTCGTGCGCCTGCTCGTGGGCGAACTGGGCGATCGCGTTCTTGGCGTCGACGCCGGCCAGCTGCATCGCGTACACCGCCTGCAGCGCGCGCCGGCGCGAGCGCGTGCGCGCGACCGGGTCGATGCCGTCGCGACGCGGACCGCGGCTCACGGCAGTTTCTCCAGCAGGTCGGCCATCTCGATCGCCACCAGCGCGCATTCCTCGCCCTTGTTGCCGTGGCTGCCGCCGGCACGACGCTCGGCGTCCTCGTGCACGTCGACCGCAAGCACGCCGTTGGCGACCGGCACGCCGTGGTCCAGCGCCACGCGCATCAACGCCTCGCTGCAGCCGTCGGCGACCTGCTCGAAGTGGCGGGTGTCGCCGCGCACGACGCAGCCCAGCGCGACGATCGCGCGGTGGCCGCCGCGTTCGGCGAGCCGGCGCGCGGCCAGCGGGATCTCCCAGGCGCCGGGCACGCGGACCACGTCGACCGCGGCCTCGTCGACGCCATGGCCGGCGAAGGCCTGGCGCGCGCCGGCCACCAGGGCATCGGTGATGCGCGGGTTCCAGCGGCTGGCGATGATCGCGAAGCGCGCGCCGGCGGGGGCGCGCAGGTCGCCTTCGTAGTGGCTCATGCGATGGAGTCGGAGGGGGTGGCGGGCATTCTAACGTGCCGAGCTTCTGTTCCGAGGTCGTAGGAGCGGGCCATGCCCGCGACCGCTCTTCCGCCGGGAACCTGGTCGCGCCCATGGGGCGCTCCTACGGCTGGACGTACTCGACGATCTCCAACCCGAACCCCGCCAGCCCCACCTGCCGCCGCGGCGTGCCCAGCACCCGCAGCCGGCCGAAGCCGAGGTCGTGCAGGATCTGCGCGCCGGCGCCGTTGCGCCGCCATTCGCCGGACGCACCGGCCTTCGAGGCCTTGGCCGCGGCCGCCTGCGGATCGCGCAGGCGCGCCAGCAGCGTCTCGGGATCGTGCGGCTCGTCCAGCAGCACCAGGGCGCCGCCCTCCTCCGCTGCCAGTCGCGCCAGCACCTCGCCGGTGGCCGGGCCGAAGTCGGCGCGGCGCCAGTGCAGCGCATCGGCCAGCGGGTTCATCGGCTGCACCCGCACCAGCGCGGCGCGCGCGGCGTCCGGCGTGCCGCGCACCAGGGCGAAGTGCAGGGCGTGGCCGAGCCGGTCGCGGTAGGTCACCAGGCGGAACGGCCCGTGCGCGGTGTCGATCTCGCGCTCGTCGACGCGCTCGACCGTGTGCTCGGTCTCCAGCCGGTAGCGGATCAGGTCCTCGATCGAGCCAATCTTCAGCCCGTGCTCGCGCGCGAACACCTCCAGCTGCGGGCGCCGCGCCATGCTGCCGTCGGGATTGAGGATCTCGACCAGCACCCCGGCCGGCTCCAGCCCCGCCAGCAGCGCCAGGTCGGCCGCGGCCTCGGTGTGGCCGCTGCGGCTGAGCACGCCGCCGGGCTGCGCCATCAGCGGGAAGATGTGCCCGGGCTGCGACAGGTCGTCGGGCTTCGCGTCCGGGGCCACCGCGGTGCGGATGGTGTGCGCGCGATCGTAGGCGGAGATGCCGGTGGTCACGCCCTCGGCCGCCTCGATGCTGACGGTGAAGTTGGTGTGGTGCTGCGAGGTATTCGACTGCACCATCGGCGGCAGGCCGAGCTGGCGGCAGCGCTCGCGCGTCAGCGACAGGCACACCAGGCCACGCGCGTGGGTGACCATGAAGTTGATGTCGGACGGCCGCACCAGTTCGGCGGCCATGATCAGGTCGCCTTCGTTCTCGCGGTCCTCGTCGTCGACGATCACGACCATGCGGCCGTTGCGGATTTCCTCCAGCAGTTCGGGCACCGGGGCGAAACTCATGCACCTTCTCCTTCATTGCGCGCGGACAGCAGGCGTTCGACGTAGCGCGCCACCAGGTCGACTTCGAGGTTGACCGCGTCGCCGACCGCGGTGCGGCCGAAAGCGGTATGCGCCACGGTATGCGGGATCAGCGCCACCTCGAAGCCGTCGCCGTCGACAGCATTGACGGTCAGGCTGACGCCGTCGACGCAGACCGAGCCCTTGTGCGCGATGTACTTCATCAGCGCCGGCGGCGCGCTGAAGCGCCAGCGCTGGGCGCGTGCGTCTGGTTCGATCGCCGCGACCGCGCCAACGCCGTCGACGTGGCCGCTGACGAGGTGGCCGCCGAGCCGGTCGCTCGGCCGCATCGCGCGCTCGAGGTTGAGCGTGGCACCGACCGGCAGCGCGCCGAGCGTGGTCAGCGCCAGCGTCTCGTTCGAGGCGTCGACGTCGAAATGCGCGGCGTCGAAGGCGACCACGGTCAGGCAGACGCCGTTGACCGCGATGCTCTCGCCCAGCGACACGCCGTCGAACGGCAGGCTGCCGACCGCGATCCGCAGCCGCGCGTCGCCGCCGTGCATCGCGCGCGATGCGAGCGTGCCGACGCCTTCGATCAATCCGGTGAACATGGTTCCGTTTCCCGCATGCAGATGGCGAGAAACGCCCAGGGGCGCAGCACCGGCGCGGCAGGCCGCGCGGGGCCGTCTTCTTCCATCCGGACTATGACCGTCGGCTCCGGCATTGGACCGGATCTGCTGACCCTGCGCGGCATCGCCGTGCAGGCGCTCGCGGGCTCGCGGTGCGCCCGAAGGGGACGCATCCGCCTACCGCCGGTGGGGAATTGCACCCCGCCCCGAAGACGTTTCTGGTTGTCACGACCGGGACCGGCCGCGGCGCCATTCTAGCGCAGCGCCCCGCCGGGCCGGCGCCGGGCGGCGGATGCAGCGTTCCGGATGTCGCACAGGACCGCGTCGATGACGCTCTTCCGCCCGGGTCAGACCAGCGCTTCCACCTGCGGCCGCAGCCGCAGCCGCAGGTCGTCGCCGATGCGGCGCGTGTCGAGGACCCGCATGTGCAGCCGCTGCGCCATCTCGGCGATGCCGAGTCCGCCGAACAGCGGTCGCGCGGTGTCGCCCAGCAGCACCGGCGCGACGTAGAGCAGCAGTTCGTCCACCAGTCCCGCCCTGACCAGGGCGCCGGCCAGCGTCGCGCCGGTCTCGACGTGCACCTCGTTGACCAGCCGCTGCGCGAGCAGGGCCAGCACAGCGTCGAGGTCGAACACGCCGCCGTTCACCGCCACCGGCGCGCGGTCCGCGGTCAGTTCACGCGGCAGCTTGGCATCGGGCGCGTGCAGGTACAGCGTCGGCGCGTCGCCCTCGCGCACCTTGCCGCGCGTGACCGTGGCCAGTCCCGGATCGAGCACCACGCGCAGCGGCGGCACGAACTCGCGCGGCTCGTCGAAGCGCACGGTCAGCGAGGGATCGTCGGCCAGCACCGTGCCGGCGCCGGTCAGGATCGCCCCGGCGCGCGCGCGCCAGTGCATCACGTCCGCGCGCGCGGCCTCGCCGCTGATCCACTTCGAATCACCATTGGCCATCGCGGTGCGGCCGTCGAGGCTGCAGGCCATCTTGACCCGCACCCACGGTCGCCCGCGCTCCATGCGCGACAGGAAACCGACGTTGAGCGCGCGCGCCTGCGCCTCCATCAGCCCGGCGCCGACCTCGATGCCCGCATCGCGCAGACGGGCGAAGCCGGCGCCATCGACTTTCGGGAACGGGTCGCGCATCGCCGCCACCACCCGCGACACGCCCGCCGCCACCAACGCATCCGCGCACGGCCCGGTGTCGCCGGTGTGGGCGCAGGGCTCGAGCGTGACGTAGGCGGTCGCCCCCTTCGCGCGTTCGCCCGCCGCCTGCAGCGCGAACACTTCGGCATGCGGCCCGCCCTTGCGCTGGTGCCAGCCCTCGCCGACGACCTCGTCGCCGCGCGCGATCACGCAGCCGACCATCGGATTGGGCCGGGTGGTGTAGGCACCGCGCTCGGCCAGGCGCAGCGCGCGGGCCATCATCAGGTGGTCGGTGGTGGTGAAGCCGGTCATGCGTGTTCCAGGAAAACCGGCAGGAAAACCGGGGTCAGAGTCATTTTTCGCCAAGGTTCATCGCAGCCGGACAGAAGCGGGGAAAAATGACTCTGACCCCTCTGGCGATCAACGCTTCTTGCCCTTCCCGGCCGGCTTGCCGAAGGGCACCACCTCGCCACCGCCGAGCAGCGGCAGCTGGCCTTCGCCGGGCAGGTCGCGCTCGAGCCGGTCGAGCTCCTCGCGGAAGTCGGTGATGTCCTCGAACGAGCGATAGACCGAGGCGAAGCGCACGAAGCCGACGTGGTCGAGCTTGCGCAGTTCGCCGATCACGAACTCGCCGACGCGGCGCGAGGGCACCTCGCGCTCGGTGGTCATGCGCAGCTGGTGCACGACCGCACGCACCGCCGCCTCGATCTGCTCCTCCGACACCGGGCGCTTGTGCAGCGCGCGGTCCAGGCTGACGCGCAGCTTGCGCGCATCGAACGGCTCGCGCCGGCCGTCGCCCTTGATGATCACCGGCAGCTTGAGCTCGATCGTCTCCAGCGTGCTGAAGCGATCGCCGCAGGCCTCGCACTCGCGCCGGCGGCGGATCATCGCGCCGTCTTCCGACGCGCGCGAGTCGATGACCTTGGTGTCCTGATGCTGGCAGAAGGGGCAGTGCACGTCAGTTCCTGAAGTCCACCGGCATCACGCTGTTGAGGCCCCGCCCCTTGTAGCGCGAGGGTTCGAACCTGAATCCGTCGATCAGGGCCAGCAACGGCTCGTTGTAGGCAGGCGCGGTGCTGCAGGTGACCACCTTGTCGAGCACCTGCCCATTGCCGTCCACCAGTACCCAGACCTGTGCCTTGAAGCCCCGCCGCGCCTTGCCGGCGAAACTGAAGTCCACGGTGGGCACGTGGGCAACACGACCGCCGGACCACGACTCGCGCGACAGGTCCACGCCGTCTTCCTGTGGCCAGACTTCATTGCGGAGGGCAAATTGCCGGAACTCCGCGCTGGTGATCAGGGATGGCATGCCCTTCGGGCAAGGACGCATCCCGTCGGGAGCCGAAGCCACATAGTCCGCGGGGGCGGTGAAAACCGGTTCCTTGAGCGGTTCCGACGCATTGGACGTCAAAGCCAGCAGCAAGGACGCCAGCCCACCGGCCGCGAGCGCACGGCCGCCAGCCCCGACCAGATGAGCCACGCGGCCACTTGCCAGGACTTCTGTCGCGCGAGCAGCCATCCGGATCAGCCGCCGTATACCGGGAACTGCTTGCACTGCTTCGTCACGTTCTCGCGCACGCCGGCAATCACGCTCTCGTCGCCCGGCGCATCCAGCACGTCGCAGATCCAGTTGGCGAGTGCGACGCAGTCGGGTTCCTTGTAGCCGCGCGTGGTCACCGCCGGGGTACCGATGCGCAGGCCGGAGGTGACGAAGGGCTTCTGCGGGTCGTTGGGCACCGCGTTCTTGTTGACGGTGATGTGGGCCTTGCCCAGCGCCTCCTCGGCGGCCTTGCCGGTGATCGGCTTGCCGATCATGTCGACCAGCATCAGGTGGTTCTGCGTTCCGCCGGAGACGATCTTGTAGCCGCGGGCGATGATGGTCTTCGCCATCGCCTGCGCATTCTTCACCACCTGCGCCTGATAGGCCTTGAACTCCGGCTCCAGCGCTTCCTTGAACGCCACCGCCTTGGCCGCGATCACGTGCATCAGTGGGCCGCCCTGGATGCCGGGGAAGACGATGCTCTGCAGCTTCTTGGTCATCTCGTCGAACCTGTCGCCGGCGCCTTCCCGGCTGGCGACGATGATGCCGCCGCGCGGGCCGCGCAGGGTCTTGTGGGTGGTCGAGGTGACCACGTGCGCGTGCGGCACGGGGTTCGGGTAGACGCCGGCGGCGATCAGGCCGGCGACGTGGGCCATGTCCACGAACAGCCAGGCGCCGACCTTGTCGGCGATGGCGCGGAAGCGCGCCCAGTCGATCTCCTGCGAATACGCCGAGAAGCCGGCCACGACCATCTTCGGCTTGTGCTCCAGCGCCAGCTTCTCGACCTCGTCATAGTCGATCAGGCCATTGCCGTCGACGCCGTACTGCACCGCGTTGAACAGCTTGCCCGAGGCGTTGACCTTGGCGCCGTGGGTCAGGTGGCCACCGTGCGCCAGCGACATGCCGAGGATGGTGTCGCCCGGCTGCAGCAGGGCGAAGTAGACGGCCTGGTTGGCCTGCGAGCCGGAGTGCGGCTGCACGTTGGCGTAATCGGCACCGAAGAGTTGCTTGAGCCGGTCGATGGCGAGGGATTCGGCCACGTCGACGTACTCACAGCCGCCGTAGTAGCGCTTGCCCGGATAGCCCTCGGCGTACTTGTTGGTCAGCTGGCTGCCCTGGGCCTCCATCACCCGCGGGCTGCAGTAGTTCTCCGACGCGATCAGCTCGACATGGTCTTCCTGGCGGCGGACTTCCGAGGCGATCGCCGCGGCGAGCTCGGGGTCGTAGGCTTCAATACGGGCATCGCGGGAAAACATCGCTACTCCGGGGGGCGTGGGGACCGGTCGATTGTACCCGCCCCCGCCCCGCCGCGGCCCGGACGCAGGGGCAGCCCCCCGCAACGAAAAAGGCGCGCCCGGGGGCGCGCCTTCCGCGGATCCAGCCTGCGCCGGTTCAGTGACGCAGGATCAGGTCGGCGATCAGGCCGGTGGCGATGGCCACCAGCAGGAAATCGCCGTAGTCGTCGCGCATCCAGCGGTAGCCGTGCGGCGGTTGGCGCAGGCCGTAGCCATAGTAGTCATTGACCACGTAGACCGGCTGCCGGTAGTGACGGACGTAGCTGCCCCGGGTCCAGCGCGGCGGCGGCGCGTAGTACGGCGCCGGGTAGTAGGCCCGGGCAGGCGCGCGGTAGGCACGGCTGTAGGCGTAGTCGCGGCGGCTGTCGCGATGATCGCGGCGGTCGTGGCGGCGGTCCTGGCGATAGTCGCGGCGGTCGTAGCGGCGATCCTGGCGATAGTCCCGACGGTCGTCCCGGCGTGCCTCGCGATAATCGCGGCGATAGTCCCGGCGATCGTCGCGGCGGTCGTGGTCGCGCTGGCCATAGCCATGACCCTGGCCCTGGCGACCGCGGCGATCGTTGTCGGCGAACACCGGCCCGGCGACGGTCGCCAGCGCCAGCATCAGGACCGTTCCCCACTTCAGCTTCTGGTTCATGACATCCTCCGAAGGATCCTGCGCCCCCGCATCCCGGTCGGCGTAGACGGACTATCCGTCCGCCAGCCTGAATCACACCTCCCTGCAACCGTTTGCAGCGACACGCCCGTCACACGCGTTTAACGACCGCTCAGCGCGGCCGCGCGCGCGCGAACCGCTATAATTGGCGGATCCCGATCCAACCTTCGCCGGTCCGCGCCATCGCGCGCGGGTCTCGGCCGCTTGCAACCCGGAGCCCCCATGTCGTCGCAGTACATCTACACCATGAACCGGGTGTCCAAGGTGGTCCCGCCCAAGCGGCAGATCATCAAGGACATCTCGCTGAGCTTCTACCCCGGCGCCAAGATCGGCCTGCTGGGCCTGAACGGCGCCGGCAAGTCGACGGTGCTGCGGATCATGGCCGGCGTCGACAAGGATTTCGAGGGCGAGGCCCGCCCGCAGGCCGGGATCAAGGTCGGCTACCTGCCGCAGGAGCCGCAGCTCGACCCGGAAATGACCGTGCGCGAAGCGGTCGAGGAAGGCGTGGGCGAAGTGCTGCAGGCCCAGGCCGCGCTGGACGCGGTGTACGCCGCCTACGCCGAGGAAGGCGCCGACTTCGATGCGCTGGCCAAGGAACAGGAGCGGCTGGAGGCGATCCTCGCCGCCGGCGACGCGCACACGCTGGAGAACCAGCTGGAAGTCGCCGCCGACGCGCTGCGCCTGCCGCCGTGGGACGCGAAGATCGGCAAGCTCTCCGGCGGCGAGAAGCGCCGCGTGGCGCTGTGCCAGCTGCTGCTGCAGAAGCCGGACATGCTGCTGCTTGACGAACCGACCAACCACCTCGACGCTGAATCCGTCGAGTGGCTGGAGCAGTTCCTCGCCCGCTACACCGGCACCGTGGTCGCCGTCACCCACGACCGCTACTTCCTCGACAACGCCGCCGAGTGGATCCTCGAACTCGACCGCGGCCGCGGCATCCCGTGGAAGGGCAACTACACCGACTGGCTGGTGCAGAAGGACGAGCGCCTGAAGCAGGAAGACAACCAGGAAAAGGCGCGGCAGAAGGCGATCCAGAAGGAGCTGGAGTGGTCGCGGCAGAACGCCAAGGGCGGCCGTTCCAAGGGCAAGGCGCGCCTGGCGCGGATGGAGGAGCTGCAGTCGGTCGACTACCAGAAGCGCAACGAGACCAACGAGATCTTCATTCCGCCGGGCGAGCGCCTGGGCAACTCGGTGATCGAGTTCAGGAACGTGTCGAAGAAGTTCGGCGACCGCCTGCTGATCGACGACCTGTCGATGATCGTGCCGCCTGGCGCCATCGTCGGCATCATCGGCCCCAACGGCGCCGGCAAGTCGACCCTGTTCAAGATGATCACCGGGCAGGAGAAGCCGGATTCTGGCCAGATCATCATCGGCCCGACGGTGAAGCTGGCCTATGTCGACCAAAGTCGCGACGCGCTGGAAGGCGACAAGACGGTGTTCGAGGAAGTCTCCGGCGGCGCCGACATCCTCAATATCAACGGCATCGAGATCCAGTCGCGCGCCTACATCGGCCGCTTCAACTTCAAGGGCCAGGACCAGCAGAAGCGCGTCGGCAGCCTGTCGGGCGGCGAACGCGGCCGCCTGCACATGGCCAAGACGCTCCTGCAGGGCGGCAACGTGCTGCTGCTCGACGAACCCTCCAACGACCTCGACATCGAGACCCTGCGTGCGCTCGAAGACGCGCTGCTGGAGTTCCCCGGCAACACCTTCGTGATCTCGCACGACCGCTGGTTCCTGGACCGCATCGCGACGCACATCCTCGCCTTCGAGGGCGACTCGCACGTGGAGTTCTTCCAGGGCAACTACCGCGAGTACGAGGAAGACAAGCGCCGGCGCATGGGCGACGACGCCGGTCCGAAGCGGTTGCGGTTCAAGGCGTTGAAGTGACGATCCGGCCCGGGGCCGCTGCGCGGCCCTGGCTTGCCGGATCGTCATCCCTCCCCCGGACTTGATCCGGGGGAGGGATCTCCTCCGGACGCAAAACCGGGGTCAGAGTCCAGTTTTCTCAGACGATTCCGGGAGGGTCCGCATCAGCCAGGAGAAAACTGGACTCTGACCCCGGTTTTCGATGGCGGGTCGAGACCCGCCCTAC
>DAOMPM010000016.1:0-49395 GCA_035444805.1 Luteimonas sp.
GCCGAAAGGCAAGCGGGGCTGTTTGCTTGAAAATATTCCGGACAGCAGTGCGCCTGCGCGGGGATGACGATGTGGTGGCCCGCCGGCGGCCTTGTGCGCGGTAGAATGCGCAGGTTCCGACCACGTGCCGCCACCATGACCGCCAGCCAGCCCCAGCCCACGCAAGCCAACGCGCAGAGCCGCTACGAGGTGACTCGCGCCGACCTGCCGCTGAGCTGTCCGCTGCCGTCGATGGCGCTGTGGAATTCGCATCCGCGCGTGTACCTGCCGATCGAGGCCGACGGCGGCGAAGCCGACTGCCCGTACTGCGGCGCGCACTTCGTGCTGGTCGGCTGACCCAGGGCGTTGACAGGCCGTGATGGCAGCATCGAGCGCATGCCGCGCCGGCTGACCGTCGCGCAACTGCTGCCGGCGCTGGAGTCGGGCGGCGTCGAACGTTCCACCCTCGAGATCGCCGACGCGCTGGTGCGCGCCGGGCATCGCGCGATCGTCGTCTCCGCCGGCGGCCGGCTGCTGCCGCGGCTGCAGGCCATCGGTGCCGAGCACGTCACGCTCGACATCGGCCACAAGTCGCCGCTGGCGCTGCGCCATGTCCCCGCGCTGCGGCGGCTGCTGGTGCGCGAAGCGGTCGACATCGTGCACGCGCGCTCACGGCTGCCGGCCTGGCTGGGCTGGCGTGCGCTGCGCCGGATACCCGAAGCAGGCCGGCCGCGCTTCGTCACCACCGTGCACGGGCTCAATTCACCATCGCGCTACAGCGCGGTCATGGCCCGCGGCGAGCGCGTCATCTGCGTGTCGGAGACGGTGCGCGGCTACGTGCTGCGGCACTACCCGCGGACCGATCCGGACAGGCTGAGGGTGATTCCGCGCGGCATCGACCCGGGTGATTTCCCGCGCGCGCCGATGCCCGACCGCGACGCGCGCGCGCGCGCGGCCGCCCTGCATCCGGCGCTCGCCGGCGACGGCCCGCTGCTGCTGCTGCCCGGTCGCGGCACGCGCCTGAAGGGACACGCCGACGCCATCGTCCTGCTCGCGGCGCTGCGCGCGGACGGCCTCGATGCGCGGCTGTGGATGCCCGGCGCGCAGCAGGACGGGCGCGAGGCCTACGCCGCCGAGCTGCGGCGACTGGCGCGCGAAGCGGGCGTCGCCGACGCCTTCGCGATCACGACGGCCACCGCCGCCATCGCCGAGGCCTACGCCGCCAGCAACCTGGTGCTGCAGCTCTCGCGCAAGCCCGAGGCATTCGGACGCACGGTGGTCGAGGCGCTGTCGGTCGGTCGCCCGGTGCTCGGCTGGGACCACGGCGGCGTCGGCGAGCTGCTGCGCGCGCTGCAGCCGTCGGGCGCGGTGCCGCCGTTCGACGCGCAGGCCCTGCTGCATGCCGCGCGGGCCGCGATCGAACGCGCGCCGCCACTTCCCGATACCATTCCGTTCACCCTGCAGGCGATGCAGGACGCCACCCTCTGTGTCTATGACGAACTTCGCGACGACCACCACGCCGCTCCCGGCCTCCGCTGAAGCGCCGCCCGCCGGCTGGCGCTGGGCGCCGCACTGGGTGCTGGCCTTCGTCGCGCTGTGGCCGGCGCCGGGCTACGCCGAGGCGGTGATGGTGCTCGGCGCGCTGGCCGCGATCGTGCACCTGCTGGTGGGGCGCTTCCGCGGCGGCATGCGCCTGCTCAGCCTGCAGGCCTGGGCGCTGACCAGCGTGCTGTTCTGCGCCTACTGGCTGCCGCAGCTGCTGTCTTCGTTCGACGCGGTCGACCACGGCCGCGCCTTCCGCGAATCGCTGGTCGACCTGCGCTACCTGCCGTTCCTGTGGCTGGCGGCGTCGGCGGTGGCGAACCCGCGCGGAAGGTCCATCACCTTCACCGGCCTGGCGGTGATCACCGGAATCTGGACCATCGACGCGCTGGTCCAGGTCGCCACCGGCACCAGTCCGCTGTTCTGGGGCATCGATACGATCAAGCAGGCGATCAGCGGGCGGCCGATGTGCACGCTCGAGCAGGCCGCCGGCGTCGACCGCCTCGGCGGCGTGCTCGGGCCGTGCAACCGCAAGCTCGGCGTGGTGCTGGCGAGCCTGTCGCCGTTCGCGCTCTACTTCGCCGGCCGCCGCTTCGGCAGCGCCGGCTGGATCACCGCGGCGGTGCTGATCGGCATCGTCATCGTGTTCGCCGGCTCGCGCGCGTCCTGGATCACCTACGCCCTGGTGCTGCTGTTCAGCGGCTGGGGCCTGCTGGGCTGGAAGAAGCTGCTGCTGGTGTTCGCGGCCGGCGCGCTGTCGCTGGCGGCGCTGTCGTTCGTCTCGCCGCAGGTGCAGCAGCGGGTGCTGCTGACCGCGCAGGCCTGGACCGCCGAGGATGGCGACGGCGTCGACACTGCGTTGACCGGCCGCGTGCGCATCTGGGGCGCGGCCGCGTGCATGGTGCGCGAACACCCGATCAACGGCGTCGGCGCGCGCGGCTTCCGCCATGCATTCGCCGACTGCGACCCGCAGCCCGGCGAACTCGCGCCTTGGGGCCAGGGTCCGGCGTTCCACGCGCACCAGATCGTGCTCGAGATCCTCAGCGAGACCGGCATCCTCGGCCTGCTGCTGTGGCTGGCCGGCGCCGCCCTGGCCTGGCGCGCGTGGCGGTTCGCCGACGCACCGGCGCGCGAGCGTGCGCGGCCGGCGATGCTGGCGCTCGCGGTCACGGTGTTCCCGTTCAACACCCACCTGGCGTTCTATTCGACGTTCTGGGGCGGCGTGACCCTGCTGCTGGCGGCGCTGTACGCGGGCAGCCTGCTCGCCAGCGACCGGGAACCCGCGTAGGAGCGCGCCATGCGCGCGACGCTTTTCCCCACGGCAGATCCTGTCGCGGGCATGGCCCGCTCCTACGGAG
Organism: Luteimonas sp.; assembly: GCA_035444805.1. Classification (GTDB taxonomy): domain Bacteria; phylum Pseudomonadota; class Gammaproteobacteria; order Xanthomonadales; family Xanthomonadaceae; genus Luteimonas. Next base: position 2,880 of record DAOMPM010000016.1, read on the forward strand.
AAGCCATCCTCCTGTAGGAGCGCCCCATGGGCGCGACCAGGTGACGACGTGGTCCGGGCGGCGCGTTACGGGACAGCGTAAGGTGACGTGCCATCCGGCTGCCGCTTGAAGCGGCGGTGGATCCACAGGTACTGCTCCGGTGCCGCGCGCGCCATGGTCTCGATGCCGGCGATCACCCGCGCGGTATCGTCGGTGGCGTCGCGCGAGGGGAAATCGTCCAGCGCCGGCCACAGCGTCAGCGTGTAGCCGCCGTCGGGTCGGCGGCGGTGCTGGTACAGCACCACCGCGGCGCCCGACAGGCGCGCCAGCGAATGGGTCGAGGTCAGGCTGTGCGCGGGCTGGCCGAAGAAGGGCACGAACACCGCCTCGCCGCGGCTCGGGTCCTGGTCGGGCGCGTACCACAGCAGCCCGCCCTTCTTCAGGTGGCGCACCGCGCCGCGCACGTCCTGCTTGGGGAACATCGCCGCCGCGTAGCGCGCGCGTCCGCGGCGCACCGCCCACTCCATCGCCGGCTGCGCATGCGGACGGTACATGCCGGCCAGCGGCACGAAGTCGCACATCAGCCGGCCGCACATTTCCAGCGTGCTGAAGTGGCCGGAGACCACGATCACGCCGCGGCCGCCGGCGCGCGCGGCCTCGATGTGTTCCAGGCCTTCGACCACCAGTCCCTTGCGCATCGGATCGACCGAGCCCCACCACGCACGCGCGAACTCGAACAGGCCGATGCCCAGCGCAGTGAAGTGTTCGCGCAGCAGCGCCTCGCGCGCCGCGTCGTCGAGTTCCGGGAAGCACAGCGCGAGGTTGCGCGCGGCGATCTCGCGGCGCTCGCGCAGGCCGACGCGCAGCACGGTGCCGATGCCGCGCCCGATCGCGCGCTGCCACAGCCACGGCAGGCGCGCGGCCAGCGCCATCGCACCGATGCCGATCCAGGTCGGCCAGGTGCGCGGCGACAGCGGCGGCTTGGGCAGCGGGGGCTCGGTCGGGCTCATGGCGGGATTGTAGTCGGCGGGGCGTGGGGGGTGGTCGCGCTGCGCGCGGCGTTCGTGGTTGGTGGTTGGTAGTTGGTAGACGGCGTCTTCCGGCACCACCAACCAGCAACTACCAACCCAACCAACCCGCTATCCTTCCCCGATGCCAGCCGACACCACCGAACGACTGCTGCGCGGCCTGTACTCGGTCGTGCTGTACCTGCTGGTGCCGGTCACGGTGTACCACCTGATCTGGCGCGGGTTCCGCCAGGAGGCGTACTTCGAGCGCTGGAGCGAGCGCTACGCGCGCTACTCGGGTGCGCCAACCTCGACACCGATCTGGGTGCATGCGGTGTCGGTGGGCGAGGTCAATGCGGTCGCGCCGCTTGTCGATGCCTTGCTGGCCAGGGATCCGGGGCAGCGCCTGCTGGTCACCACGATCACGCCGACCGGATCGGCGCGCGTGCGCGCGATCTGGGGCGAGCGCGTCGAACACGTCTACCTGCCCTACGACCTGTCCGGCGCGGTGCGCCGCTTCCTCGCGCATTTCGCGCCGAAGATCGCCCTGGTGGTCGAAACCGAGCTGTGGCCGAACCTGCTGCTGTGCTGCCGCGACGCCGGCGTCCCCGCCTACATCGTCAACGCGCGCCTGTCCGAGCGTTCGCTGCGCGGCTACCGCGTGCTGCGTCCGCTGCTGTCGCGCGCGCTGCGCACGCTGCGCGGGATCGCGGCGCAGTCGGCCGACGATGCCCGCCGCTTCGCCGCGCTCGGCGCGCGCGAGGATCGCATCGCGGTCACCGGCAACCTCAAGTACGACATCGCCATCGACGTCGACGCGATCGCCGCCGCCGCCGCCGGATTCCGCGAGCGCATCGGCGGGCGCCCGGTGTGGATCGCGGCGAGCACGCATCCGGAGGAGGAAGCGCCGGTGCTGGCCATGCACCAGCGCCTGCGCGCGCGCTGGCCGGAGCTGCTGATGCTGTGGGCACCGCGCCATCCCGAGCGCTTCCGCGGCGCCGCGCAGCAGGCGGTCGAGGCCGGCTGGCGCGTGGCCACGCGCAGGCTGACGCACTGGCCCGATCCGGACGACGCGGTGTTCGTGCTCGATACCCTGGGCGAGCTGCAGCAGTTCTACGCCTGCGCCGACGTCGCCTTCGTCGGCGGCAGCCTGCAGGACATCGGCGGCCACAACCTGCTCGAACCGGCCGCGGTCGGCACGCCGGTGGCCAGCGGCCCGCACCTGCACAACTTCAGCGACATCGCCCGGCAGATGCAGGCCGCCGGCGCGCTGCGCATCGGCCAGGACGCGGAGGCGGTCGCCACGATCCTGGAGCAGCTGCTGGACGACGAGGCGGCGCGCTCGGCGATGCGCGAGGCCGGGCTGGCGCTGGTGCGCGACGGACGCGGCGCGCTGCAGCGCACGCTCGCCATCGTCGCGACCGACCTGCCGTAGGAGCGGGCCATGCCCGCGACCTGCGTCATGCCGATTCGCGATCAAGAATACGGAATGGCGCAGGAGCGCCCCATGGGCGCGACCGGGCAGCGACGATGTCCGACCGCCGCGGGTCGCGGGCATGGCCCGCTCCTACGCCATATCGGTGGGGTTGAAACGACGAAGCCGGCGCCAGGGCGCCGGCTTCGATGTCGCATCGGAGCGTGAAACCTACTGCTGCGGCGCCGGCGCGGTGGTGTCGACGGTGAGCAGGCGGTTGACGTCCTGCACCGTGCCCACGTCCAGCGTGCCCGCGGCCTGCTCGAGCAGCAGCCGGTTGCGCAGGTAGTTGTACTTCGCGGCGGCGTACTGCTGCTTGGCGCTGAACAGGTTCTGCTGGTTGATCAGCACGTCGATGACGGTGCGGGTGCCGACCTCGAGGCCGACCTGCGAGGCGTCGTAGGCGCTCTGCGCCGACACCTGCGCCAGGCGGCGCGCCTCGACCTCGCTGATGCCCGCCACCAGCGCCTGGTAGGCGAAGCGGGTGTTGCGTTCGACCGCACGGCGGCCCTGCTCCAGCTGGTCCTGGGCGATGTCGCGGCCGGCGATTGCCTGGCGCACGCGCGACTGGGTGGCGCCACCGGCGAAGATCGGCACGCGCAGGGTCAGGCCGATGCTGTTGCCCTCGTTGTTGACCGACACGGTGCCCGGCGACGGCGAGTACCAGCTGGTGTTGTTGCTGTAGGTCGCGCCGAGGCCGAGCGAGGGCAGGTGCCCGGCGCGCGCGGTCGAGACGCCGTGCTCGGCGCCCTGCACGTCGTATTGCGCGGCCTGCAGGCTGGGGTTGGTGTCCAGCGCACGCTGCACCCACGACTCGGCGTCACCGCCGGTGGGCAGCTCCGGGCGGAAGTCTTCCGGCAGTGCCCTGAGCGCGTGGATCCGGGTGCCGGTGATCTCGGCCAGCGCCTGGTAGGCGTCCTGCAGCGCATTGCGCACGAGGATGGTGTTGGCGCGCGCGCCGTCGTACTGGGCGCGGGCCTCGTGCACGTCGGTGATCGGCGCCAGGCCGACCTCGAGGCGCTTGTCGGCGTAGTCGAACTGCTTCTGGAACGCTTCCTCGGCCGCCTCGGCCGCAGCCAGCGTCTCCAGCGCCACCAGCACGTCGAAGTAGGCGTTGGCGGTGCGCGAGACCAGCGCGTCGCCGGCGGCCTCGAGGTCGTAGTCGGCGGCGGTGCTGTAGCTGCGCTGCGCGCGCAGGTTCGAGATCGAGGCCCAGTCGAACACGCTCTGGCTGAGCGTCGCGTTGTAGTTGCGGCTGCGCCCGGAGCCGGAGACGCCGGCGTCATGGGCACGGCCGAGGCTCGCCGTGCCGTCGATCTGCGGCAGCAGCGCGGCTCGCGCCTGAACCGCGTTCTCGCGGGTCGACAGGCGGCTGGATTCCGCGATCGACAGCTGCGGATCGTTGGTCCGCGCCAGCTCATAGGCCTGCATCAGGTCTTCGGCGAAGACCGGGGTGGAGGTCAGGGCGAGGGCGAGGGAGAGAACGAGGGGGCGGCGGAGCATCGGGGAATCCTTGGGAAGTCCGGTACGGGTCAGAACCTGAACTCGGGCGGCGGCTCGGCGCCGACGAGGTAGGGCAATTCGGTTTCGAACAACGATTCGATGCGCTGCACGTTGACGTCGTTGTGCAGCAGCACCGCTTCCATCGCCGGGACGCGGCCGCGGACGACGAACATCCTGCCTTCCGGACGCAGCCATTGCACGAAACGTGACGGCAGCAGGTCGACCGCGCCGGTGACGCAGACCACGTCGAACTGGCGGTCCGGTTCCCAGGCGAAGGCATCGGCGGCCACGACCTCGACGTTGCCCAGGCCCTGCGCCTGCAGCCGGCCGCGGGCGGCGTCGGCGAGGTCGGCGTGGCGTTCGACGCTGACCACCTCGCGCGCCAGTCTGGCCAGGCACGCGCTCAGGTAGCCGCCGCCGGTGCCGATCTCGAGCACCGACTCGCCGCCGCCCAGCGCCAGCGCCTGCAGGATGCGGCCCTCGATCACCGGCTTGAGCATGGTCTCGCCGTGGCCCAGCGGCAGCTCCAGGTCGGCGTAGGCCAGGGCGCGGTGGCGCTCGGCGACGAAGCGCTCGCGCGGCAGCCGCACCAGCACGTCGAGCACGCGCGGATCAAGCACGTCCCAGGGGCGGATCTGCTGCTCGACCATGGCCTCGCGGGCTTTGGCGAAATCGAACGTCATCTTGCGGTCCGGGTGTTCGGGTGGAGGAAACGCGATTCTACTGGCCGGATCGCGCAAATTCCCGTGGAGGATCATCGCGGCGGGCCGTTTCAGGGCTGAGTGCCGGAAGTCACCGCGACCGATGGCCGTCCGTCGGCCGGGCGGCATAGGCGCGCAGGAACATGTCGACGGTCGCGCCGATGTGGGCATCGACGGCAGCGGCGGTCGGCTCGCCGCACAGCCCGCAGGCCATGCGCGTGTGCAGGTCGCCCTGGAGCAGGGCGAAGAACTGCTTCGCGGCCCGCGACGGGTCCGGCACGTCGAGCTCGCCGGTGGCCATCCGCGCCTCGATGAAGGACATGAAGGCGCGCTGGGTACGCTCCGGCCCCGCCTGCCAGAACATGTGGCGCAGGTGTTCGTTGCTGCCGGGGGTCATCATCATCCGGTGGGCGGCCAGCGCTTCGTCGCTGGTGGCCAGGGCGAAGAAGGCCCGGGCGATGCCGGCCAGCTGCGCGGGCAGCGGCGCGGCTGGGTCCGCGGTGAACAGCTCGTCGGGCATCAGCGAGGCGCAGACCGCGCGCACGGCCTCGGCGAACAGCGCCTCCTTGTCGCCGAAGTGGCTGTAGACGGTGAGCTTGGACACGCCCGCTTCGGAGGCGATCTGGTCCATGCTGGCGCCTTCGAAGCCGTGCCGGGTGAACATGCGGCTGGCGGCATCGAGGATCGCGGCGCGCTTGGCCAGGTCCTTGGGGCGTCCCGGGCCGGGGCTGGACCGGGGCGTGTCGGGGACGGGGGAGTTCTGCGACATGGATGTAATACTAGACTAATCGGTTTGTTATTTATACTCTGCGCCCCCGGTTCATTCATCTTGCCTGCAAGGAAGGACCCTGCCGATGAAGCGCCTCTTGTTGCCCTGCCTCGGGATCCTGGCCGCCGTCGGCCTCGCCGCCTGCGGGTCGGGCGAGGCCCCGCCGGAGACGCCGCGTCCGGTGCTGGTCGAGCATCCTGCGGGCGGTCCGGCCGAGGCGCTGGCGACCTATGCCGGCGAGGTCCGCGCGCGCGAGGAGAGCCCGCTGGCGTTCCGCATCGGCGGCAACCTGGTGCGGCGCCACGTCGACGCCGGGCAGGCGGTGCGCCAGGGCCAGGTGCTGGCCGAGCTCGATCCCGGCGACCAGCGGCTGCAGGCACAGGCCGCGCAGGCGCAGCTGGTCGCGGCCGAGGCCGAACTGGCGCGCATAGGCGCCGACCGCGCCCGCTTCGCCGCGCTGGTGCAGGAGCGGCTGGTCAGCCGCTCGGCGATGGACGCCCAGGACGCCGCCTGGAAGGCCGCGCAGGAGCAGGTCCACAGCGCCCGCGCCCAGCTCGACGTCGCCCGCAACCAGGCCGCCTATGCGCAGCTGCGCGCGCCGCGCGACGGCGTCATCGCCAGCCGCCAGGCCGAGGCCGGGCAGGTGGTCGCGGCCGGGCAGGTGATCTTCACCCTCGCCGGCGATGCCGGGCGCGAGGTGGCGATCGCGCTGCCCGAATCGCACATCCGCGAGATCGCTGTCGGCCAGCCGGTCGAGGTCGAACTGTGGAGCGCGCCAGGGCAGCGCCTGCCCGGGCGCATCCGCGAGATCGCCGCCGCCGCCGACCCGGTCGCGCGCACCTTCGCCGCGCGCGTGGCGCTGGATGCAGGTGCCGCAGGCGCGGTCGAGCTGGGCGAGAGCGCGCGCGTCCACGTCACCGACAGCGGCGGGCGCACCGCGCTGAGCGTGCCGCTGTCGGCGCTGCAGCGCGCGCCGGACGGCGACCACGCGGTGTGGGTGGTCGACCCGGCGACGCGCACCCTGAAGTCGGTGCCGGTCGAAGTCGGCGCGCTGGGCGAGTCGCGCGCACCGGTGCTGTCGGGCCTCGCCGCCGGCGACTGGGTGGTGTCCGCGGGTGGGCACCTGCTGCGCGAAGGCCAGCAGGTGGCACCGGTGGATCGCGACAACCGGCCGGTCGACGCGGGCGCGCCGGTGGCGGCCGCGGACCAGGCGCGGCCCTGATGCAGCCGTCGCGCCTGGCGCGCGCCGCTGGCGTCGTGTTCCGCGCGTACGCGCGGCGGGAGCCCTGACACGTGCGCTTCAATCTGTCGGTATGGGCGCTGCGCAACCGCAGCCTGGTGCTGTACGCGATGCTCGTGGTCGCGGTGGCCGGCGCGCTGTCCTACCTGCAGCTGGGGCGCTCGGAGGACCCGCCGTTCACCTTCAAGGCGATGGTGATCCAGACCTCGTGGCCCGGCGCGACCGCCGGCGAGGTGGCGCGCCAGGTCACCGAGCGCATCGAGAAGAAGCTGATGGAGACCGGCGACTACGAGTACATCCGCTCGTACTCGCGGCCGGGCGAGTCGATGGTCATCTTCGCCGCGCGCGACTCGATGCGCTCGAAGGACGTGCCCGGGCTCTGGTACGAGGTGCGCAAGAAGGTCGGCGACATCCGCGGCACGCTGCCCGAGGGCGTGGTCGGTCCGTTCTTCAACGACGAGTTCGGCGACACCTTCGGCAACATCTACGCGCTCACCGGCGAGGGCTTCGACTACGCGGTGCTCAAGGACTACGCCGACCGCATCCAGCTGCAGCTGCAGCGCGTGCCCGACGTCGGCAAGGTCGAGCTGATCGGCCTGCAGGACGAGAAGGTCTGGATCGAGGTCAGCAACACCAAGCTGGCCACGCTCGGCATCCCGCTGCTGTCGGTGCGCGAGGCGCTGGCGCAGCAGAACGCGGTGACGCCGGCGGGCTTCTTCGAGACGCCGAGCGACCGCGTGCAGCTGCGCGTGGAGGGCGCGTTCGCCTCGGTGGACGAGATCCGCGCGTTCCCGGTGCGCGCCGGCGACCGCACGGTGCGCCTGGGCGACATCGCCACGGTCACCCGCGGCTTCGCCGACCCGGCCGCGCCGAGGATGCGCTTCATGGGCGAGGACGCGATCGGCCTGGGCGTGTCGATGCACGAGGGCGGCGACATCCTGCGCCTGGGCAAGACCCTGGAGCAGGAGTTCGCGCGGCTGCAGCGCAGCCTGCCGGCGGGCATGGAGCTGCGCAAGGTGGCCGACCAGCCGGCGGCGGTGGACGAGTCGATCGACGAGTTCATGCGCGTGCTGGCCGAGGCGGTGACCATCGTGCTGCTGGTCAGCTTCTTCTCGCTGGGTTTCCGCACCGGGCTGGTGGTCGCGGTGTCGATCCCGCTGGTGCTGGCGATGACCTTCACCGTGATGGCCTGGTTCGGCGTCGGCCTGCACAAGATCTCGCTCGGTGCGCTGGTGCTGGCGCTGGGCCTGATGGTCGACGACGCGATCATCGCGGTGGAGATGATGGCGATCAAGATGGAGCAGGGCCACGACCGCGTGACCGCGGCCGGCTACGCCTGGAGCCACACCGCGTTCCCGATGCTGACCGGCACCCTGGTCACCGCGGCGGGCTTCCTGCCGATCGCGACCGCCGCTTCGAGCACCGGCGAGTACACGCGTTCGCTGTTCGAGGTGGTGACGATCGCGCTGCTGGTGTCGTGGGTGGCGGCGGTGTTGTTCATCCCTTGGCTGGGCGACAAGATGCTGCCGGATTTCGCGAAGCAGCGCGGCAAGCCTTCGCTGTGGAGCCGCCTGCGCGCCTCTTCAACTCCCGCCAGCGAGGGAGGGAGCGCAAGCGCAAGCAGTGTCGCGCACGATCCCTACCAGCGCCCCTTCTACCTCCGCTTCCGCCGCCTGCTCGACTGGTCGCTGCGCCATCGCTGGCTGGTGATCGGCGCGACGGCGGCCACGTTCGCGCTGTCGCTGGCCATGTTCCGCTTCGTGCCGCAGCAGTTCTTCCCCGATTCGGTGCGGCCGGAACTGATGGTCGACATGGAACTGGCCGAGGGCAGTTCGCTGCGCGCGACCGAGGCGCAGGCGCGGCGGCTGGAGGAGATGCTCGCCGGGCGCGAGGGCATCGACAACCATGTCGCCTACGTCGGCACCGGTTCGCCGCGTTTCTACCTGCCGCTCGACCAGCAGCTGCCGCAGGCCAACTTCGCCCAGTTCGTGGTGCGCGCCAGCGACCTCGACGCGCGCGAATCTCTGCGCGACTGGCTGCTCGACGAAGTGGCGCCGCGTTTCCCCGAACTGCAGCTGCGCGTGACCCGGCTCGAGAACGGCCCGCCGGTGGGCTATCCGCTGCAGTTCCGCGTCTCCGGCGAGCACGTCGAGCAGGTGCGCGCGCTGGCCGGGCAGGTGGCGGCGCAGGTGCGCGCCAATCCTCACGTGGCCAACGTCAACCTCGACTGGGACGAGCCGAGCAAGGTCGTGCGCCTGCGCGTCGACCAGGACCGCGCGCGCGTGCTCGGGATCAGTTCGCAGCACGTGGCGCAGTTCCTGTCCGGCTCGCTGAGCGGGCTGCGGGTGAGCACCTATCGCGAGGACAACGAGCTGATCGGCGTGCTGCTGCGCGGCACCGGCGACGAGCGCTCGCGGCTGGACCTGCTCGGCAGCATCGCCGTGCCCCTCGCTGGCGGCCAGTCGGTGCCGCTGTCGCAGGTCGCGGTGATCGAGCACGGCTTCGAGGACGGCATCATCTGGCACCGCGACCGCCTGCCGACGATCACGGTGCGCGCCGACATCCGCGACGGGCTCACGCCGCCGACCGTGGTTGCGCAGATCCTGCCCACGCTCGACGGGATCCGCGCGGCGCTGCCGGAGGGCTACCTGCTCGAGACCGGCGGCACGGTCGAGGATTCCGCGCGCGGGCAGGATTCGATCAAGGCCGGCCTGCCGCTGTTCCTGTTCGTGGTGGTGACCCTGCTGATGCTGCAGCTGCGCAGCCTCTCGCGCACCGCGCTGGTGCTGCTGACCGCTCCGCTGGGGCTGATCGGGGTGACCTTGTTCCTGCTGGTGTTCCGGGTGCCGTTCGGCTTCGTGGCGATGTTGGGCACGATCGCGCTGGCCGGCATGATCATGCGCAACTCGGTGATCCTGGTCGACCAGATCGAACAGGACATCGCGGCCGGGCAAGCGCGCTGGGACGCGGTCATCGACGCCACCGTGCGCCGCTTCCGCCCGATCGTGCTGACCGCGCTGGCCGCGATCCTGGCGATGATCCCGCTTTCGCGCAGCGCCTTCTTCGGACCGATGGCGGTGGCGATCATGGGTGGGCTGACGGTGGCGACGGTGCTGACCCTGCTGTTCCTGCCGGCGCTGTACGCGGCGTGGTTCAAGGTGCGGCGCGACGAGCCGCGGGCGGAGTCCCGCGCGTAACCGGGAATCGGGTAGGAGCGGGCCATGCCCGCGACCGCGCCGCGAAACACTGGACGATGCGATCCGAGTGAACGCGTCGCCACGCGCGAGGAGGGCAAACAACGTCATCTTTGTGTTTCATCGCAAGCCTGTCGCGGGCATGGCCCGCTCCTACGAATCAACTGACACGATCCAGCAGCGCCATGAACGCGCGCGCCGCGTTCGACAGCGTGCGGCCGGTGTGGGTGACGTGTCCGAGCTGGCGCGAGAGCTGCACGCCGGGCACGTGCAGCACGGTGGTCTGCGCGTCGAGCATGGTGTGCGGCAGCACGCTCCAGGCGAGGCCGACGCTGGCGAGCATCTTCAGCGTTTCCATCGCGTTGGTGGTCATGCGCAGGGTCGGCGCGAGGCCGGCGGCGGCGAAGCGGTCGGCGACGATGCGGTGGGTGAAGGTGTTGGCATCGGGCAGCACCGCGGGCTGCGCGGCGAGTTCGGCGAGCGTGACCTCGCCGCGCGCGGCCAGTGGATGGTCCGGCGCGACCACGAACTCCAGCGGATCGTCCCAGACCGGTACCGCGCGCAGCGGAGGCGCCGCCGGCCCGAGCGTGGTCAGCGCCAGCTCGGCGCGGCCGTGCAGCACCTGCGCCCAGGCCTGCTCGGAGTCGAGGAACTGCAGGTCGAGCGCGGCCTGCGGATGGCTGCGGCTGAACGCGCGCAGCAGCGGCGGCAGCCGGTGCAGGCCGATGTGGTGGCTGGTGGCGAGGCTGAGCCGGCCGCCGACCTCGGCGTCGAGGTTGCCGAGGACGCGGCGGGTGTCGTCCAGCTCGGCCAGGATCCGCCGCGCCCGCGGCAGCAGCGCCTGCCCGGCCTCGGTCAGCGCCACCTCGCGGCCGATGCGGTCGAACAGCCGGCGCCCGAGCTGGGCCTCCAGCACCGCGATGCGCTTGCTGACCGCCGGCTGGGTCAGGTGCAGGCGCTCGCCGGCCACGGAGAAGCTGCGGGTTTCGGCGATGGCGAGGAAGGCTTCGAGGCTGGCGATGTCCATGGATTCCAGATGGTAATCCAGAGAATGAAAAATATGAATTGGAGTTATTGCATGCAGGGGCCCAGGATGGGGCTTCCAGCCAGCGCCAGAACGGATCCGGGACCAGCGCCATGCCAGGCAAGACCCTCTACGACAAGCTGTGGGAGATGCACGAGGTCACGCGTCGCGACGACGGCTCCTCGCTGATCTACATCGACCGCCACATCCTCCACGAGGTCACCTCGCCGCAGGCCTTCGAGGGCCTGCGCCTGGCCGGTCGCAAGCCGTGGCGGATCGACGCCAACATCGCCACCCCCGACCACAACGTGCCCACCACCCGCGCCGAGCGCGAAGGCGGGCTGATGGCGATCGCCGATCCGGTCTCGCGCCTGCAGGTGGAGACGCTGGACGAGAACTGCGACGACTTCGGCATCCTCGAGTTCAAGATGGACGACGTGCGCCAGGGCATCGTCCACGTCGTCGGCCCGGAGCAGGGCGCGACCCTGCCGGGCATGACCGTCGTGTGTGGCGATTCGCACACCTCCACGCACGGTGCCTTCGGCGCGCTGGCGCACGGCATCGGCACTTCCGAGGTCGAGCACGTGCTGGCGACGCAGTGCCTGGTCGCCAAGAAGATGAAGAACATGCAGGTGCGGGTCGAAGGCACGCTGCCGTTCGGCGTGACCGCCAAGGACGTCGTGCTCGCGGTGATCGGCAGGATCGGCACCGCCGGCGGCAACGGCCATGCGCTGGAGTTCGCCGGCAGCGCGATCCGCGAGCTGTCGATGGAAGGCCGCATGACGGTCTGCAACATGGCGATCGAGGCCGGCGCGCGCGTGGGCATGGTCGCGGTCGACGACAAGACCATCGCCTACGTGCAGGGTCGCCCCTTCGCGCCGAAGGGCGCGGACTGGGACGTGGCCGTGGCGCTGTGGAAGACGCTGGTGTCGGACGACGACGCGGTGTTCGACACCGTGGTCGAGCTGCGCGCCGAGGACATCAAGCCGCAGGTCAGCTGGGGTACCTCGCCGGAGATGGTGCTGGCGGTGGATCAGGACGTGCCCGATCCCGAGCGCGAGGCCGATCCGGTGAAGAAGGACTCGATCCAGCGCGCGCTGAAGTACATGGGCCTGCAGGCCAACCAGCCGATCACCACGATCCGGCTCGACCGCGTGTTCATCGGCTCGTGCACCAATTCGCGGATCGAGGACCTGCGCGCCGCGGCGGAAGTCGCGAAGGGTCGCAAGGTCGCGTCGAGCATCAAACAAGCGCTGGTGGTGCCGGGCTCGGGCCTGGTCAAGGCGCAGGCCGAGGCCGAAGGCCTGGACCAGGTGTTCCTCGACGCCGGCTTCGAGTGGCGCGAGCCGGGCTGCTCGATGTGCCTGGCGATGAACCCCGACAAGCTCGGCAGCGGCGAACACTGCGCGTCCACCTCCAACCGCAACTTCGAAGGCCGCCAGGGCACCGGCGGCCGCACCCACCTGGTCAGCCCGGCGATGGCCGCGGCGGCGGCGGTCGCGGGGCACTTCGTCGATGTGCGCAACATCCGGGATTCGGAATTCGGGATTCGGGATTCGTAGAAGCGAAGCCCCGGAACGTCCGCCCTGCCCAATCCCGAATCCCCATTCCCCATTCCCGGCACTTCAATGAAAGCCTTCACCACCCACACCGGCCTCGTCGCTCCGCTCGACCGCGCCAACGTCGACACCGACCAGATCATCCCCAAGCAGTTCCTCAAGTCGATCAAGCGCAGCGGCTTCGGCCCGAACCTGTTCGACGAGTGGCGCTACCTCGATGTCGGCGAACCCGGCATGGACAACAGCACGCGACCGGTCAATCCGGACTTCGTGCTGAACTTCCCGCGCTACGCCGGCGCCAGCGTGCTGTTGGCGCGCGAGAACTTCGGCTGCGGCTCCTCGCGCGAGCACGCGCCCTGGGCGCTGGACGAGTACGGCTTCCGCGCGGTGATCGCGCCGAGCTTCGCCGACATCTTCTACAACAACAGCTTCAAGAACGGCCTGCTGCCGATCGTGCTCAAGGACGAGGACGTCGACGCGCTGTTCGCGCAGTGCGAGGCCGCCGAGGGTTATGCGCTGACCGTCGACCTCGCCACGCAGACGGTGACTCGCCCGGACGGTGTGCAGTACGCCTTCGACGTCGACGCGTTCCGCAAGCACTGCCTGCTCAACGGCCTCGACGACATCGGACTGACCCTGCAGGAGGGCGAGGCCATCGCCGCGTTCGAGTCGCGCCACCGCGCGGCGCAGCCGTGGCTGTTCGGCGCGGCGGGCTGAGTCGTCGAGTCCGTTCCACTGTCATCTCGAACGCAGTGAGGGATCTCGTCCCACGCCTGCCTGTTGTCATCTCGAACGCAGTGAGAGATCTGCTCTACTGGCGGTGCGGCTAGGAGCAGATCTCTCACTGCGTTCGAGATGACAGGTCACTGCGTTCGAGATGACAGGTCACTGCGTTCGAGATGACAGCGGTGTTGCGTCGCCGCGCGCAAGCAACGTCAATACACACCCTGCGCCAGGATCGCGTCGGCCACCTTGACGAAGCCGGCGATGTTGGCACCGTCGACGTAGTTCACGCTGCCGTCCTTGCGCCTGCCGTGGCGCACGCAGTTGGCGTGGATGTCCTTCATGATCGCGTGCAGGCGCTCGTCGACTTCGGCGTGGTGCCACGACAGGCGCAGGGCGTTCTGACTCATCTCCAGGCCCGAGGTCGCCACGCCGCCGGCGTTGGAGGCCTTGCCCGGCGCGTACAGCGTGCCCGCCGCGAGGAACACGTCCACCGCCTCCAGCGTCGACGGCATGTTCGCGCCCTCGGCCACGCAGACCACGCCGTTCTTGACCAATGTGCGCGCGTCGTCGCCGTCGAGTTCGTTCTGGGTGGCGCAGGGCAGGGCGATCTTGGCCGGGATGTGCCAGGGACGCCGGCCCGGCAGGTATTCGAAGCGCGGGTCCTCGCCAAGTTCGGCGAGGCGGCCGCGGCGCTCGTTCTTCAGTGCGGCGACCGCGGCGATCGCTTCCTCGTCGAAGCCATCGCGCGCATGCAGGGTGCCGTCGGAGTCGCTGAAGGTCAGCACCTGGCCGCCGAGCTCGTGCGCCTTGACCGCGGCGTACTGCGCCACGTTGCCCGAGCCGGAGATCAGCACCTTCGCGCCGTGGGTCTCGCGGCGCGCGTGGTGCAGCATCTGCTCGACGAAGTAGACGGTGCCGAAGCCGGTCGCTTCCGGCCGCATCAGGCTGCCGCCGTAGGACAGGCCCTTGCCGGTGAACACGCTGCCGGCCTGGTTGGACAGCTTCTTCATCATGCCGGCCATGTAGCCGACCTCGCGCGCGCCGACGCCGATGTCGCCGGCCGGCACGTCGGTGTCGGGGCCAAGGTGGCGGTACAGCTCCAGCATCAGCGCCTGGCAGAAGCGCATCACCTCGCCGTCGCTCTTGCCCTTGGGGTCGAAGTCCGAGCCGCCCTTGCCACCGCCCATCGGCAGGGTGGTCAGCGCGTTCTTGAGGGTCTGCTCGAAGGCAAGGAACTTGAGGATCGACAGGTTCACCGAGGGGTGGAAGCGCATGCCGCCCTTGAACGGGCCGATCGCCGAGCTGTGCTGGATGCGGAAGGCGCGGTTGACCTGCACCCGGCCCTGGTCGTCGACCCAGCTCACGCGGAACTGGATCGCCCGCTCCGGTTCGACCAGGCGCTCGAGCAGGCCCATCCGTGCGTACTCCGGGTGCCGCTCCAGGAAGGGCCACAGGCTGGCCGTGACTTCCCTGACCGCCTGCAGGAACTCCGGCTGGCCCGGGTCGCGGCGTGCGACCCGTTCAAGGAAGGTGTCCCTGGTGTCCTGCATTGATGCTGTCTCCGGTAGTGCGTGGGGCGTGACATGGCGTGTCGGGAGGCGCCGGCATCAGGCCAGCCGCTCGATCACCGCCTGCGCCGCCTGTTCCGTGCCCACCGCCTGGCCGGGGGCGGCGAGGTCGGCGGTGAACACCTTCGCGTCCAGCGCGGCCGAGACCGCGGCCTCGATCGAAGCCGCTTCGGCCTCCAGCCCCAGCGAGTGGCGCAGCAGCAGCGCCGCGCTGAGGATGGTGGCATAGGGATTGGCGATGCCCTTGCCGGCGATGTCGGGCGCCGAGCCGTGGATCGGCTCATAGATGCCGACCTTGCCACCGCCCAGCGACGCCGACGCAAGCAGGCCGAGCGAACCGGCCAGCATCGAGGCCTCGTCGGTGAGGATGTCGCCGAACATGTTCTCGGTCACGACCACGTCGTAGGCGCGCGGCTTGGCCAGCAGGTGCATGGCCATCGAATCGACCAGCTGGTGTTCGACGGTCACGTCGGGGAATTCCTCGCGCATCACCCGAGAAGTGACGTCGCGCCACAGCCGCGAGGTTTCCAGCACGTTGGCCTTGTCGACCGAGGTCAGGTGGCCGCGGCGGCTGCGGGCCAGGGCGGCCGCGCTGCGCACCACGCGCTCGACCTCGACCACGGTGTAGCGGCACAGGTCGCTGGCGTCGCTGTCGCTGCGGGTCTTGTCGCCGAAGTAGATGCCGCCGGTCAGCTCGCGCACGATCATGATGTCCACGCCTTCGAGCAGGGCGGGCTTGATCGGCGAGGCGTCCAGCGCAGCCGGATGCGGGCGCACCGGGCGCAGGTTGGCGAACAGGCCCAGGGCCTTGCGGATCGCCAGCAGGCCCTGCTCGGGGCGCACCTTGGCGTTCGGGTCGGACCACTTCGGGCCACCGACCGCGCCCAGCAGCACCGCGTCGGCCTTGCGCGCGGCCTCGAGCGTGGCCGCCGGCAGCGGTTCGCCGTGGCGGTCGATGGCGATGCCGCCGATGTCGTGCTCGTGGAAGGCGAAGTCGTGGCCGTGGCGGGCGGCGACGGCCTGGAGCACCGGCAGGGCGGCGGAGACGATCTCCGGGCCGATCCCGTCTCCGGGCAGTACGACGATGTCAGCGTGCATGGGCATCTGGTTGGGGAGGGGAGTAAGCGGGGCCGGGCCGCCCGTGGGCGGCTCCGGTGGAAACGGGTGGGCGTTGTGGCGGCGAACGCCGGCTGCGTCCGCCGCCTGCCCGGGTCAGGCGTTCGCGGCCTTGTCGAGCGACGGCGTGCCGGCGGGATTGCGGCGCAGGATGCGGTTGGTCACGTCCAGCCAGGCCAGCGCGCTGGCTTCGATGATGTCGCGGCTGGTGCCGGTGCCCTGGTATTCGACGCCCTCGTGGTGGACGCTCAGCGAGGCCTCGCCCTGTGCGTCGGCGCCGAGGCCGACGCTGTGCACGCTGTAGCTCTCCAGCGACAGCTTGACGCCGGTGGCGTTGGACAGCGCCGCGAACAGCGCATCCACCGGGCCATCGCCCAGCGCGCTTTCGCTGATCTTGCGGCCGTCGGGATCGGACAGCTCGACCTGCGCGCTGGCGCGATGGCCGCGGTCGCTGATCGTCATCGACGACAGCCGGTAGCCCTCGCCGGTCAGGCCGCCGGTGATCAGGCGCTCCAGGTCGTCGTCCTCGACCACGCGCTGCTCCTCGCACAGCGCCTTGAACTGCGCGAACACCTGGTCGAGCTGCTCGTCCTCCATGGTGTAGCCGAGCGCACGCAGGCGGTGCTCCAGCGCGGCGCGTCCGCTGTGGCGGCCGAGCACCATCTTGGTGTCGGGCCAGCCGACGTCGGAGGGATTCATGATCTCGTAGGTGTTGCGGTTGCGCAGCATGCCGTGCTGGTGGATGCCGGACTCGTGCGCGAACGCGTTCTCGCCGACGATCGCCTTGTTGTGCTGCACCGGCATGCCGATCAGGCGCTGCAGCAGTTTGGACGTGGCCACCAGCCGGCGCGTATCCAGCCGCGTGTCGATGTTGTAGAAGGCATTGCGCACCTTCAGCGCCATCACCAGCTCCTCCATCGCGGCGTTGCCGGCGCGCTCGCCGATGCCGTTGATGGTGCACTCGATCTGGCGCGCGCCGCCCTCCATCGCCGCCAGCGAGTTGGCCACGGCCAGGCCGAGGTCGTTGTGGCAGTGGGCGCTGAAGATCACGTCCTTCGCGCCCGGGATGTTCGCGATCATGCGCTCGAACAGGCCGCGGATTTCCTCCGGCGTGGTGTAGCCCAGGGTATCGGGCACGTTGATGGTGGTGGCGCCGGCGGCGATCGCCACCGCGACCGCCTCGTGCAGGAAGTCCTCCTCGGTGCGGGTGCCGTCCTCGGGGGAGAACTCGACGTCGTCGATGAAGCGGCGCGCCATCGCCACGTGCGTGCCGATCGAGTCCAGGACCTGCTGCTTGCTCATCTGCAGCTTGTGCTCGCGGTGCAGCGGGCTGGTCGACAGGAACACGTGCAGGCGCGGCTTCGCGGCACCCTCCAGCGAACGCGCCGAGGCCTCGATGTCGGCGGGCAGGCAGCGCGAGAGCACCGCCAGGGTGGTGTCGCGCAGCTCGCGCACGATCTGCGACGTGGCTTCGCGGTCGGACTGCGAGCTGGCCGGGAAGCCGGTTTCGATGATGTCGACGCCCAGCTCGGCGAGGGCGCGCGCCATCACCACCTTTTGCTGCGGGGTCATGCTGCAGCCGGGGGACTGCTCGCCGTCGCGCAGGGTGGTGTCGAAAATTCGTACGTAGTCGGGGGTGGTGTTCATGCGAGGAGTGCCTCGTGCAGATCCAGTCTTGAAATGTTATCCGCTGCGGGTCTCGGCAGCGCTTGCGTCGCGTCGTTGGCGGGGAGCAGGCCGGCGGGAAGCGGGGGTTGCTTCGCCGCCGGCTGCGGAAGTCGCTCCCGCGCCCGGCGCCTGGGTTTGCGGGGCGGCCGTGGCCGCACCTCCGACAGCAGGGTGGCCAGCACGCCGGCGTCGACGTTGCCGCCGGAGACCACCGCGCACTTGCGCTTGCCGGCCACGCGCTTGCCGGCGGCCAGGGCCAGTGCGCCGGCGCCCTCGGCGATCACGTGTTCCTCCAGCGCCAGCCGTACCAGGGTTTCGCGCAGTTCGGCCTCGCGCACGATGACCACGTCGTCGATCAGCTCGCGCAGGAGCCGTTCGGTCAGGTAGCCCGGCTCCTTCACCCGCACGCCGTCGGCCAGCGTGGCGGCCGGGTCGACCAGGCTGCGGTCGCCCTTGAGCGCGCGGACCATGGCGTCCACGCCCTCGACCTGGGCACCGACGATGCGCACGCCCTGCGACTTCAGCGCCAGCGCCACGCCCGAGGCGAGGCCGCCGCCGCCGATCGGCACCAGCACCACGTCCGGGTTCATCGCCGCTGCAATCTCCAGCCCGACCGTGCCTTGCCCTGCAATCACGTCCGGATCGTCGAAGGCCGAGAGCAGGCGGAAGCCGTTGTGCTCGGCCAGTTCGGCGGCGAAGGCCTTGGCCTCGTCGTAGGTTTCGCCGTGCAGGCGCACGGTCGCGCCCCAGTGGGCGACGCCGGCGATCTTGGTCTCGGGCGCGTTCTTCGGCATCACCGTGATCGCCGGGATGCCGAGCCGGTACGCGGCCCAGGCCATGCCCTGGGCGTGGTTGCCGGCCGAGGCGGTGATGACGTAGCGATCGTCGCCGCGCTCGCGCGCCGCCAGCAGGGCGTTGAGCGCGCCGCGCACCTTGTACGAACCGGTGCGCTGCAGGTTCTCCAGCTTCAGCCAGGTGCCGAAGCGCTCGGCGTAGTGCGTGGGCGTGACGTCCAGATACTTGCGCAGCCGCGCCTGCGCCGCCAGCACGTCGCTGGCGGTCACGTCGATGGTGCTGGCTACGGCGGGGTCCATCAGACTTCGGTCAACCAGTGGCGCCAGGCGGCTTCCTGTCCGCGCACGACGCGGCCGTACAGCGCCTGCAGTTCCTGCGTGACCGGGTTGTCGCCGTACTCGCGGCCTTCGATCTGCGCCACCGGTGCGACCTCGGCCGCGGTACCGCAGGCGAACACCTCGTCGGCCTCCAGCAGCTCGGCCAGCGTCACCGTGCGCGAAGCGGCGCCGGTGAGCTGCAGCAGGGTGTCGCGGGTGATGCCGGGCAGGGCGTCGCGATGCTCGACCGCGGTCAGCGTCCCGTCCTTGACCATGAACACGTTGGCGCCGGTGCACTCGACGACGTTGCCCTCGCGGTCGGTGAACAGGGCCTCGTCGAAGCCGCGCTCCCTGGCCTCGCGCTTGGCGAGGATCGAGTTGACGTAGGCGCCGCACAGCTTCAGCGGCGGCAGCGAGTCGGCCGGGTTGCGCCGCCACTTGCCGACGCCCAGGCGCGCGCGGGTGCCGTTGAGGTGGACGTTGGTGGCAGTGGTCGCCACCATCAGGTGCGGCACGTGGCCTTCGACGTCGAGGCCGAAGCTGCCCTCGCCGAACCAGGCCAGCGGTCGGATGTAGGCGTCGCGGTGGCGGTTGGCGCGCAGGGTCGCCAGCGTCGCCTCGGTGGCGAGTGCAGGATCGAACGGCAGGCCGAACATGTCCGCGCCCTTGCCCATGCGCGCCAGGTGCTCGGGCAGGCGGAACACCGCCGCGCCGTCGTCGGTGGCGTAGGCGCGGATGCCTTCGAACACACCGCTGCCGTAGTGCATGGCGTGGGTGGTGAGACCGGCGAGCGGGGCGTCGCCGTCGTGCAGCTGGCCGTCGAACCAGAACTGGGGCTTCGGCGCGTGGGCGGCTTCGGTGATGGGGGTGACGGAGGCGGTCATGGGGGTCTCTGGGGGGTGCTGCGGAACCAGGCCACCGTCATTCCCGCGCAAGCGGGAATCCATTTTGACTTTCTCGTCCGTTGAAAGCGGGAAAGCCAATGGATTCCTGCTTGCGCAGGAATGACGAGCAGAGGCGAAGAAGTGCAAGCGGAGCGTTCACGGGCAGGGCTGCACCGATACCGACAGGCAGTCATGCATCTTCGCCAGCTGCTGCTGCAGCGAGGCGTCGGAGCGGTCGCCTTCGACGGTCATGCGCAGGCGCCACTGGCCGTCGTCGGGCCGGGCCTGGCCGTCGAGCGAGATCGGGCGGAAGCCGCGGCGTTCGGTGGCGCCGAGCACGCGGGTCAGCGCGCCTTCGGCGGGGCGCAGGGTGACATCAAGCTGATAGCGCATTGCGCGGCTCCTTGCTGGCCGCCGGGGCGGTCGCGGGGGACGGGGCGGCGGGCGCGCCGGTGTCGAGCGTGCCGGCGTCGTCGGGATCCATCATCTGGGCGTTGTTGTGGTTTGGCGGCACCAGCGGCCAGACGTTGGCGGCGGTGTCGATGGCCACGTGCAGCAGGGTCGGGCCTTCGGCGGCGAGCAGCGCCTGCAGCGCGTCGTCCACGCCGGCGGCCTGGTCCACGCGCAGCGCCTCGATGCCGAACGCGCGCGCGACCTCGGCGAAGTCCGGGTTGTCGGACAGGTCGATCTCCGAATAGCGCTTGTCGAAGAACAGCTCCTGCCACTGGCGGACCATGCCCAGCGCCGAGTTGTCGAGCAGCACGATCTTCACCGGCAGCCGGTAGCGGCGGATCGTCGCCAGCTCCTGGATGTTCATCATGAACGAGCCGTCGCCGCTGACGCAGATCACCTGCGCCTCGGGATTCTCGGCCTGCGCGCCCATCGCCGCCGGCAGGCCGAAGCCCATCGCGCCGAGCGCGCCGCTGGTCAGGTGCTGGCGCGGATGCGCGAAGCGCCAGTGCTGCGCCACCCACATCTGGTGCTGGCCGACGTCGCAGGCGACGATCGCGTTCGGCGCCAGTTCGCTCAGGCGCTTGAGCAGGGCCGGTGCGTAGACCTTGTCGCCGGGCGCGTCGTAGCGCGCGGCATGGCGCGCGCGGCGTTCGAAACAGGTGTCGCGCCAGGCCTTGCGTGATGCCGCGTGGCGACCTTCCATCTGCGCCGCCAGCGGTGCCGCCAGGCGCGACAGGCTGGCCGCGAGGTTGCCCGGCACCGAGACATCGGCCGGGCGCAGCTTGCTGATCTCGCAGCCGTCGCCGTCCAGGTGCACCACGCGCGCGTTCGGCGCGAACTCGGCCAGCTTGCCGGTGGCACGGTCGTCGAAGCGGGCGCCGACCACGAACAGCAGGTCGCACTCCTGCACCGCCATGTTCGCCGCGCGGCTGCCGTGCATGCCGAGCATGCCGAGGCTGGACGGATGGTTCGCCGGCAGCGCGCCCAGGCCCTTGAGGGTGAGCACGGTCGGCAGGCCGGTCAGGTCGACGAATTCGCGGAAGGCCTCGACCGCGTCGCCCAGCACCACGCCGCCGCCGGCGTAGAGCACCGGCTTGTGGCACTGCGAGACCAGCGCCGCGGCTTCATGCAGGGCGGCGTCCGGCGGCGCCGGCACCGGCTCGACCGGCAGCGGCGAATGCACCGGCAGGTGCGCCGCGTCGGCCATCTGCACGTCCTTGGGCAGGTCGATCAGGACCGGCCCCGGGCGCCCGCTGCGGGCGATGCGGAAGGCTTCGGCGAACATCGCCGGCAGCTCGTCGACGCTGCGCGGTAGGAAGCTGTGCTTGACGATCGGCATGGTCATGCCGAACACGTCCAGTTCCTGGAACGCATCCGTGCCCATGAGGAAGGTGGGCACCTGGCCGGTGAGCACGACCATCGGCACCGAGTCGAACATCGCGTCGGCGATCCCGGTCACGAGGTTCGAAGCCCCCGGTCCCGACGTCGCCACGCACACGCCGACCCGACCGCTGGCGCGCGCGTAGCCGTTCGCGGCGAAGGCCGCGCCCTGCTCGTGTCGCACCAGCATGTGCTTGAGCGACGCGCCGTGCAGCGCGTCGTAGAAGGGCATGATCGTCCCGCCCGGGTAGCCGAACAGCGTGTCGACGCCTTCGGCCTCCAGGGCTTGCACCAGCCAGTGCGCACCATTCATCACGCGGCCTCTTTGTTGTCCTTCGGGGAGTTGTCCAGCCAGACCATCTTTGCGCGCAGCTGCTTGCCGACCACTTCGATCGGGTGCTCGAGGTCGGCCTGCTTGTACTTCCTGTAGTTCGGCAGACCGGCTTCGTATTCGGCCACCCAGTTCTTCGTGAACGTGCCGTCCTGGATGTCCTTCAGCACTTCGCGCATGCGCTCCTTGGTGCCGGCGTCGATCACGCGCGGGCCGGACACGTAGTCGCCGTACTGCGCGGTCTCGGAGACGAACTCGAGCATGCGGGTGATGCCGCCTTCGTAGAACAGGTCGACGATGAGCTTGAGCTCGTGCAGCACTTCGTAGTAGGCGATCTCCGGCTGGTAGCCGGCTTCCACCAGCACCTCGAAGCCGGCCTGCACCAGCGACGAGGCGCCGCCGCACAGCACCGCCTGCTCGCCGAACAGGTCGGTCTCGGTCTCTTCCTTGAAGGTGGTCGCGATCAGGTTGGCGCGGGCGCCGCCGAGGCCGCCGGCGTACGCGAGGGCGAGATCCTTCGCCTTGCCGCTGCGGTCCTGGTGGATGGCGTAGATGCAGGGCACGCCGCGGCCGATCTCGTACTCGCGGCGCACCAGCGCGCCCGGGCCCTTGGGCGCGACCAGCACCACGTCGAGGTCGTCGCGCGGCGTGATCATGCCGAAGTGCACGTTCAGGCCGTGCGCGAACAGCAAGCAGGCGCCTGGCTTCATGTTCGGCGCGATCGATTCCTCGTAGACCTTCTTCTGCACCATGTCGGGGGTGAGGACGGCGACGAGGTCGGCGGTCTTCACCGCCTCGGCCGGGGCCTTCACGGTGAAGCCGTCGGCCTTGGCCTTGGCCTCGGTCGGGCCGCCCGGACGCAGGCCGACGGTCACGTCGAAGCCGGAGTCACGCAGGTTCAGCGCATGCGCGCGGCCCTGGCTGCCGTAACCGACGATGGCGATGCTGGGCTTGGGGAGGGAAGACTGGGTCATGTCGGGCTCTCTGTGGAACGCTGTGTTGGGAAGGGTGTCGTGCGAAGGGCAACAAAAAACCCCGCCCTTGCGGTGCGGGGTTTTGCGATTTGGCGCTTTCTGCTTACGCGCCCGATCGTCCCGCACCTGTTGGCGAGGTAATGAGGACGAGTACGAGGACGGACGCCGCCTTCGCGTCGTGGACCGTCATCGTGGGCGTGTGGCAGTGCAACATTCCTGCAAACTAACCCCCGGTTTCGGGGCTTGTCAAGCGAAAGGGCTTGACAATCCGCTACGACTTTCGTTGCGGGTGAAATCATTGCAGCGGTAACGGCGGAAAGTCTCCAGAATCCACGCACTTGACGCATTGCGTTGATCCCCCGCACGACGTGTTCCATGCCTGACTACCGTTCGAAGACCTCCACCCATGGCCGCAACATGGCCGGCGCCCGCGCGCTGTGGCGCGCCACCGGCATGCAGGACGAGGACTTCCACAAGCCGATCGTCGCGATCGCCAATTCCTTCACCCAGTTCGTGCCCGGCCACGTCCACCTCAAGGACATGGGCCAGCTGGTGGCGCGCGAGATCGAGCGCGTCGGCGGGGTGGCCAAGGAGTTCAACACCATCGCGGTGGACGACGGCATCGCGATGGGCCATGACGGCATGCTGTACTCATTGCCCAGCCGCGAAATCATCGCCGACTCGGTCGAGTACATGGTCAACGCCCACTGCGCCGACGCGCTGGTGTGCATCTCCAACTGCGACAAGATCACCCCCGGCATGCTGATGGCCGCGCTGCGCCTCAACATCCCGACCGTGTTCGTCTCCGGCGGGCCGATGGAGGCGGGCAAGACCCGGCTCGCCGACCACAAGCTCGACCTGGTCGACGCGATGGTGATGGCCGCCGATCCGACCGCGTCCGACGAACAGGTCGCCGCGGTCGAACGCAGCGCCTGTCCGACCTGCGGCTCGTGCAGCGGCATGTTCACCGCCAACTCGATGAACTGCCTGACCGAGGCGCTGGGCCTGTCGCTGCCGGGCAACGGCACCACCCTGGCCACGCACGCCGACCGCGAGCAGCTGTTCCTGCGCGCCGGCCGCATCGCGGTCGAACTGTGCCATCGCTGGTACGGCGCCGAGGATCCGACGGCACTGCCGCGCGGCATCGCCAGCTTCGAAGCCTTCGAGAACGCGATGACGCTGGACATCGCGATGGGCGGCTCGACCAACACCATCCTGCACCTGCTCGCCGCCGCGCAGGAGGGCGAGGTGCCGTTCACCCTGCACGACATCGACCGGCTGTCGCGGCGCGTGCCGCAGCTGTGCAAGGTTGCACCGAACACGCAGAAGTACCACATCGAGGACGTGCACCGCGCCGGCGGCATCATGGCGATCCTCGGCGAACTCGCGCGCGGCGGCCTGCTGCATACCGGTGCCGCCACCGTGCATGCGAAGACCCTGGGCGAGGCGATCGCGAAATGGGATATCGCCACCGTCGACGACGAGGCGACCGCGACGTTCTACAAGGCCGGTCCGGCCGGCATCCCGACCCAGGTCGCCTTCAGCCAGGCCACGCGCTGGCCGACGCTCGACACCGACCGCAGCGAGGGCTGCATCCGCAGCGTCGAGCACGCCTATTCGCAGGAGGGCGGCCTGGCCGTGCTCCACGGTAACATCGCGCTCGATGGCTGCGTGGTGAAGACCGCCGGCGTCGACGAATCGATCCACGTCTTCGAGGGCAGCGCCCGCGTGTTCGAAAGCCAGGACGCGGCGGTGGCCGGCATCCTCGGCGACGAGGTCAAGGCCGGCGACATCGTCGTGATCCGCTACGAAGGCCCCAAGGGCGGCCCCGGCATGCAGGAGATGCTGTATCCGACCAGCTACCTGAAGTCGAAGGGCCTGGGCAAGCAGTGCGCCCTGCTGACCGACGGCCGCTTCTCCGGCGGCACCTCGGGTCTCTCCATCGGCCACGTCTCGCCGGAAGCGGCGGCCGGCGGCGCCATCGGCCTGGTCCGCGACGGCGACCGCATCCGCATCGACATTCCCGCGCGCACGATCGACCTGCGGGTGTCCGACGACGAACTGGCCGCGCGTCGCGCCGAACAGGATGCGCAAGGCTGGAAGCCCGCGCAGCCGCGCACGCGCAAGGTCAGCGCCGCATTGAAGGCCTATGCCCTGCTGGCGACAAGTGCGGACAAGGGGGCGGTGCGGAACCTCGCGATGCTGGACCCGTAGCCCGGGTGCGTTGTACTTGCCCGGGCGACGATGACTCAGGCTGTTCGCCTACTTTTTCTTGATGTCCTTGCTGGGCTTGAGCTTGGCTGAAGCCTGCTCGAATGCGGCCTCGTCCGAGGGCGCAAGGTTGGGGCGGCCGGCCAGGATGCCCATGGCGACGCCTCCGACCACGTAATAGGTTTCGCCGGGCTCCACCTCCAGGTTCAGCGCGTCCTTTGCTTCCGAACGCACGGTGTACTCGTGCTGTCCGGGCTCGGCAACATGGACGAAGTAGGTGCCGCTGTTCAACTGGCCCAGCTCCTCCTCGCCTTCACGCACCTTGTAGATGATGGCGGCACCGGCGAACTTCTTCTCGCGGAAGAACACCACATGGCCTTTGTCCTCCGGCGGACTTGCGATCCGGATCGCCGAACCGGAGGCTTCCCGTTCCTCTACCGGATCGACCTGTGCGGAGGTGTCCGCGGTCCCTGCGTCTTCCGTCGCCGGAGGCGTGTCGGCAGGTGCTGCGTCCTCGGCTGGAGGCGCGTCGGCAGGAGGTGCTTCCATCTCGGGAGACGTATCGGCAGGCGTGGCTTCCTCAGCGGTGGGCGTGTCGGCAGGTGATGCTTCCAATGCGGGAGACGCATCGGCAGGCGTGGTTTCCGTCGTGGCAGGCGCATCGGTGGGAGGCGTCGGCGCTTCGGCTGCGGCTTCGTGCGCGACGTGTTCGGCCTCGGATTGGCTGGTTTGCGTGTCCTGGGCCAGCACGCCGCACGGCAGTGCCAGTGCGAGGGTCAGGCAAATGCAAAGGGAATGGGTTTGGATCGACGGCATGGGCATTACTCCGGGTCGGGAACGATGGAATCGACGTGGGGAAACGGCGGTATGTCGTCGGTGCCGGAAAACTCAACGGCGTTGGACGTGCTGTCGCCGGAGGCGTCCGCTGGCTGCGGCAGCCGCACATCCTGCGCGATGCGCGCCGTGACGCGACTGCCCGCATCGACGATGAGTTTTCCGCCGCGGATGAACATCGCCAGCGGTGCGATGGGGGCGGCGACGGATACGGCGCCGGCGGCCAGCGCGATGGCGGCTTCCGACTGATCGCGTCCCCTCTCTCCGAATTTCAGCCCGCGCAAGGCGATGCGGTGACCATCGGCATCGAGGTGGCGTGCAGCGATGATCAGTTCCGCTGCTTTTCCGCCTGCTCGCGGCCGCTCGGCATGCACCACTTCGCCCTCTCCCGGAGTTCCGGCAGGCAAGTGCGTGACGCCGTCCAGCTCGACCGGCTCCGCCAGTGCGATCCGGAAGCGGTCGCCGCGCTTGAGCAGCGAGGCGTCGAGGGAATCCACGATCTCCAGCACGACCGTCGTGCCTGCCGTAAGCGTGCAGCAAGACTGTGCGGGCTCCGTGCCAAGTCCGGATTCGGGCCCGAGGCCATCGCTCATTTCGGGAGGTGTCGGCAGGGCGGTCGACACTACGTCCGTCGCCTGCGCATGCAGTGGCGAGACGGCGTGCAAAGCCGCCATCACCAATACCCATCGTCGCATCAGGGCCCCCCGTCCATGCTCCCCGCAGATACGTTATCGCAAACGAGGGAGTTCGTGGGCTAGCCTCGCCACGCCGGCAGCTTCTTCCCCACCGCCACATTCTTCAACGTCACATACGCAGGAATCCCGTCCCTGCCGTACGGCGGCGGTGCCTCGCCGCGGATCAGCGGTTCGAGGTAGGTGCGGGCCCGGTCGGTGATGCCGTAGCCGTCGCGGCGGATGAAGGTCTTCGGGAAGGTCTTCTCGCGGTTGGCGACCTTGTCCAGCGGCGCGCTGCCGATCCGCCAGCGGTAGGGTTTGTCGGAGACGCGCTCGATCACGGGCATGGTCGCGTTCCGCCCCATGAGCGCGAACCGCACCGCGGCCCTGCCCACGGCCAGCGCCTGTTCGAGGTCGGTTTTCGAGGCGAGGTGGCGGGCGGAGCGCTGCAGGTAGTCGGGCAGGGTCCAGTGGACCTTGAAGCCGAGCTGGTCCTTCACGCGCGCGGCCAGGTAGGAGGCGACGCCACCGAGCTGGCTGTGGCCGAAGGCGTCCTTGCCGCCGCCGGAGTCGGCGACGAAGCGGCCGTCGGCGGTCTGGATGCCCTCGCTGGCGACCACCACGCACCAGCCGACGCGGGCGACGACCTTCTGCACCTGCTTGAGGAAATCGGCTTCGTCGTAGGGGCGTTCGGGGAACAGGATCAGGTGCGGTGCATCGTCCGGCCCCTTGCCGGCGAGCCCGGCCGCCGCCGCCAGCCAGCCGGCGTGGCGGCCCATGGCCTCGTAGACGAAGACCTTGGTTGATGTGTCAGCCATCGCCGCCACGTCCAGCGCCGCCTCGCGCACCGACACCGCGGTGTACTTCGCGGCCGAGCCGAAGCCGGGGCAGCAGTCGGTGACGGCGAGGTCGTTGTCGATGGTCTTGGGCACGCCGATGCAGGTCAGCGGGTAGCCGAATCCGGCGGCCAGCTTCGAGACCTTGTGGGCGGTGTCGGCCGAATCGTTGCCGCCGTTGTAGAGGAACCAGCGCACGTCGTGCGCGCGGAACACCTCCAGCAGGCGCTCGTACTTGGCGCGGTCCTGCTCGATCGACTTGAGCTTGTAGCGGCACGAGCCGAACGCGCCGCCGGGCGTGTGCGCCAGGCCGCGGATGGCCGCCGCCGACTCCTTCGTGGTGTCCACCAGCTCCTCGCGCAGGGCGCCGAGGATGCCGTTGCGGGCCGCCAGCACCTTGACCCTGCGCGCGCGGGCCTCGGCGATCACCGCCGAGGCGGTGGCGTTGATGACGGCGGTGACGCCGCCGGACTGGGAATAGAGGAGGGTTCCGGAAGCCATATGCGCCTATGGAACAAGGGTGGCGGGGCCGCGCGATGGGTTAAGATTCTGGCGAATCAGCGGCACGGCCGAGTGTACAACCGGCGGTGGCCGCTCCGGATCCTGGCACGGGAGTCGTCGATGCGATTGGTACTGTTGGGGGCGCCCGGTTCGGGCAAGGGCACGCAGGCCGCGAGGCTCAAGGAGCACCTGCAGGTGCCGCACATTTCCACCGGGGACCTGCTGCGCGCCGAAGTGGCCGCCGGTTCGCCGCTCGGCCTGCAGGCCAAGGAAGTGATGGCGCGCGGCGACCTGGTCAGCGACGAGATCCTGCTCGGCATGCTCAAGGACCGCTTCTCCCGCGACGACACCAGGGCCGGCTTCATCCTCGATGGTTACCCGCGCAACCTTGCCCAGGCGGCGGCGCTGGACCAGCTGCTGACCGACCTCGGGCAGGCGTTCGACGCCGCGGTGCAGCTGACCGTCGACAACGAGCAGATCGTCGAGCGTCTCGCCGGCCGCGCCAAGGCCGAGGGCCGCGCCGACGACAATCCCGAATCGGTGCGCAAGCGCCTGCAGGTCTACGACGAACAGACCGCGCCGGTGATCGAGTTCTACCGCCAGCACGACCAGCTGACCGTGGTCGACGGCGTCGGTTCGCTGGACGAGGTGTTCGGCCGGATCGTTGCGGCGATCTCGCCGGACAAGCCGATCGGCTGAGGCCGTGCTGCTCCTGCTGGCGTAGGAGCGCCCCATGGGCGCGACCCGGGCGCACCGGTGCCGTCGAAGTCTGGTCGCGGGCATGGCCCGCTCCTACCAGAACGTGTAAGAGCGCCCCATGGGTGCGGCCGGACTGCTCAGTCCTGCGGATACCGGCTGAACTCCCGCGTGCTGCCGTCCTCGAGCACCAGCAGCACGGCGTAGGGATGCACGATGCCTTGCGGGTGCTCCATGCCCGGAGAGCCCAGCGGCATGCCGGGGACGGCCAGTCCCCTCGCGGCCGGGCGCTCGCGCAGCAGGCGGGCGACGTCCGCGGCCGGGACGTGGCCTTCGATGAAGTAGCCGCCGACCTTGGCGGTGTGGCAGGAGGCCAGCGCCATCGGCACGCCGGCCTCGGCCTTCACCGCGGCCATGTCCTCGCGATCATGCGCCTCGACGCGGAAGCCGGCTTCGTGGATGTGCTCGTTCCACAGGCCGCAGCAGCCGCAGGTCGGGTGCTTGTACACGGTCAGCAGCGGCGCGGCCGCTTCGGCCGGTGCGGTCGCGGCGATGGCGGCGGGGGCGGTGGCCGGCTCGGCGGCGCCGCAGGCACCGAGCAGCAGCGACAGCGCGGCGATGGCGGAGGGAAGGCGGAGCATGCGGGTGTCTCGAATACGGGCGACCCGGCCAGTCTAGCGGACCGGTGTGTGCCGGCCTTGACCGGGATCAGGACGCGCCGTTTCGCGGCATTGGGTAAAGTGCGCGCAGTCCCGCATCCCCCAGGTCGTCCGGCTTGAAACTCCACATCCTCGGCATCGCCGGCACCTTCATGGGCGGCATCGCCGCGCTCGCGCGCGAACTCGGCCATGAAGTCGAAGGCAGCGACCAGGCGGTGTATCCGCCGATGTCGACCCAGCTCGAACAGCTCGGCATCGCGCTGAAGCAGGGCTACCTGCCCGAACACATCTCGGACGACTGCGACACCGTTGTGGTCGGCAACGCGCTCTCGCGCGGCAATGCCGCGGTGGAGGCAGTGCTCGACAGCGGGCGTGCGTACACCTCGGGCGCGGAGTGGCTGCGCGACCACGTGCTGCCCGGGCGCGACGTGCTGGCGGTGGCCGGCACCCACGGCAAGACCACCACGACGACGATCCTGGCGTACCTGCTGCAGGCGGCGGGGCGCGAGCCGGGGTTCCTGATCGGCGGCGTGGCGGAGGATTTCGGGGTGTCGGCGAGGTTGGGTGGCTCGGGCCGAATCCCGACTCCCGATTCCCGAATCCCCTTCGTCGTCGAAGCCGACGAATACGACACCGCGTTCTTCGACAAGCGCAGCAAGTTCGTGCACTACCGGCCGCAGGTGGCGATCCTCAACAACCTCGAGTACGATCACGCCGACATCTTCCCGGACGTGGCCGCGATCCAGCGCCAGTTCCACCACCTGGTGCGTACGGTGCCGGGGCGCGGACGGATCATCGTCAACGGCCACGACCAGCGCCTGCGCGAGGTGCTGGAGATGGGCTGCTGGACGCCGGTGGAGCGCTTCGGCTTCGACGACGCCTTCGAATGGAGTGCGCGCAAGCTGCGCGAGGATGGCGGCACGTTCGCGGTGCTGCGCGGGGGTGAGCAGCTCGGCGTGGTCGAGTGGCCGCTGCTCGGCGACCACAACGTGCTCAACGGCCTCGCCGCGCTGGCGGCCTGCGCGGCGGTGGGCGTGGACGTGGCGACGGTGATTCCTGCGCTGGCCGGGTTCCGCAGCGTGAAGCGCCGGCTGGAAGTGCTGGGCGAGGCGCGCGGCGTCACCGTCTACGACGACTTCGCCCACCATCCGACCGCGATCGCGACTACGCTCGCCGGCCTGCGCGCGAAGGTCGGCGGGGCACGCATCGTGGTGGCGATGGAGCCGCGCAGCAATTCGATGCGGCTGGGCGCGCACGCCGAGGCATTGGCGCCGTCGCTCGATGGCGCCGACGCGGTGGTGTTCCTGGCGCGGCCCGAGCTGCCCTGGGACGCGGCGAGGGTGGTGTCCGCAGTGCGCGGCGAGGCGCGCGCGGTCGCCGACGCGGATGCCCTGCTTGCAGCGTTGCGCGAGATCGCGCGCGAAGGCGACCACGTCGTGTTCATGTCCAACGGCGGCTTCGACGGCGCGCCGCGGCGGTTCCTGGCGGCGCTTCGCGACACCCCTTTGTAGGAGCGCGCCATGCGCGCGACCGGTGCCCGGCTCCGTTGCGCCCCGGGTCGCGCGCATGGCGCGCTCCTACACGCGGGGCGGCTAGACTCGTGGCCATGCCCGAATCCCTGCCCCTGTTCCCGCTCAACACCGTGCTGCTCCCCGGCGCGGCGCTGGGCCTGCGCGTGTTCGAGCCGCGTTACCTCGACCTGGTGCGCGAATGCGGCCGGACCGGCACCGGCTTCGGCGTCTGCCTGATTGCCGAAGGGCAGGAGGCGGGCGAGCCGGCGGTGCCGATGGCCTGGGGCACCGAGGCGCGGATCGAGGATTTCGACAGCGGTCCCGATGGCCTGCTGCACCTGCGCCTGCGCGGCGCGCGGCGCTTCCACGTCGTGCGCACGCGGGTGCGCGACAACGGCCTGGTGGTGGCCGACGTCGACTGGTGCGAGCCGGATCCGGTGGCCGAACTGCAGCCCCAGCACGCCCTGCTGGGCGAGGTGCTGCGCCGGATCTTCGAACAGCTTGGCGACGCCGACGTGCGCGTGCCCGAACCGCGTTTCGACGATGCCGCCTGGGTCGGCTGGCGGCTGGCCGAGCTGCTGCCGCTGAGCCTGCCGCAGCGCCAGCACCTGCTGCAGGAAGACGATCCCGACCGCCGCCTGGACGAACTACTCGGGCTGCTGTCCTGAGCGGGCGTCGGCGTCGGTGCGCACGCGCAGCACCGGCGCGCCGGTGTGCGGGTGGGTCGCCTCGCGCATCGGGAAGCCGGTGAGGGCGCGGCGCAGGTCGCGGTAGGCGGAATCGTTGTCGGCGACCGGCAGCCAGACGCCGAACAGGCCGTTCAGCGGCTGCTCGAAGGTGAGCGTCTGCGTGGTGCCGATCCACAGCGGGGTGCCGTCGGCCAATTGTGCCGGCGCGCGCCACAGGCGCAGGGCCTGGATCCGGCCGTCGGCCAGGGGCCGGCGCAGCAGCAGGGTCTCGGCTTCGGAGCCGAGCGTGGCCGGCAGTACCGGCTGCAGTCCCGGCGGCGTGTCGTCGTCGAGCAGGCCGAGGGTCGCGGTCCAGTCCGCCTGCCGCTGCGTGCGCCAGCCCAGCGTGCGCAGGTGTCCCTGCAGCGGCTCCAGCGGGCCGGCGACCTGCACCTCCAGCGCCCAGCGGCGGCTGGCGTCGCGTTCGCGGCGCTGTGCCGGCAGCTGCGTCCAGTCGTCGCGCCACCAGGCCTCGCGGTCGAACACCACGGCCGGCAGCGGCGAGTGGAAGCGCTCCAGCAGCGGGTCGACCGCCTTCGGCGCGTGCCACAGCGCGGCCACGACGAAGGTGGTGTAGAAGATCGCCGCCAGCGGCCGCATCCAGAACGAGCGCGCCACGTGGCGGCGGTAGGCGATGCCCAGCAGCAGCAGCCAGACGATGCCCAGCAGCATCCCGCCGACCACGTCGCTGAGCCAGTGCGCGCCCAGGTACAGGCGGGCGAAGCCGAGCAGCGCCCCGACCAGGCCGGCGACCATGTACGGCCACACGCGCGTGCGCCCGGGCAGCTCGCGCGCGATCAGCACGGCGAAGAAACCGAAGGTGATCGTGGTCATCGTCACCGAGACCGAGGGGAAGCCGAAGCCGCTGTGCGCGGTCGGCGGCAGCGGCATGTCAATCAGGCGCGCCAGGCCGGTGGTCAGCACCAGACCGAAGGCCAGCGCCGCCACCCAGTGCGCCGCCGCGGTCCAGCGCCGCCGCCACAGCAGCCAGCCCAGCGCCAGCGTCGCCGCCGGCAGCAGCACCTCCCAGTCGCCGATCGAGGCCAGCCCGGCCATCAGCCGGTCGGCCAGCGGGTTGCGCAGTTCGTACATGAAGCGGAACACCGACAGGTCCAGCGCCAGCGGTTCGCCGCGCATCCACACCGTGCCCAGCAGCGCGAACCAGGCCCAGCCGATCGCCAGCAGGCAGGCGGCGAGGATCGCCAGCGAGGCCGACTCGGGCCGGTTCGGGTCGATCAGCGCCGCGGTATAGCGGCCCAGCCGCGGATGCGCGCGGGTCCAGCGCAGCGCACGCGCCAGCAGGTCGTTGGCGTGGTGGTCGAACCAGCGGTAGGTGTAGACGACGCCCGCCCAGGCCAGCGCCAGCACCAGCAGCAGGCTGCCAAGTACCAGCACCAGTCGGTCGGCGACCGCGGCGACGGCGTCGTAGGAGGCGCCGAAGATCCAGCCCGGTGCCAGGAACAGGCCCGCCCACAGGAAGCAGGCGAGCAGGCTCATCGGCACGTAGCGCTGCAGCGGCATGCGCAGCATGCCGGCGATGGCGGGCACGAAGGCGCGGATCGCGCCGACGAAGCGCGCGATCAGGATGCTCTTGGCGCCATGGCGGCGGAACACCAGTTCGCCGCGGTCGAGCAGCTGCGGGTAGCGACGGAACGGCCAGTGCTCACGCAGCTGCGGTCCCCAGCGGTGGCCGACCCAGTAGCCGATGCCGTCGCCCAGGAACGCGCCCAGCGCCGCGCAGGTGATCGCATAGGTGCCGTCGATGTGGCCCAGGCCGATCAGCGCGCCGATCGCGAACAGCAGCGGCAGCGCCGGCACCACGATGCCGAGCACGATGATCGCGTCGAAGAACGCGATCAGGAAGATCACTCCTCCGGCCGCGATCGGGTGCGCGCTGATCCATGCGAGCGTGGTGTCGATCCAGCCGGAGGTCATCGGCCAATTATGACAGCCGTCCCTGACCGCTCGCCTACACTGGCGCCATGGACCGGGAGGCCGCCAACGAAACCCGCGCGCTGAAGGCCGACAGCTTCGGCCGCATCTCGCTGATGCGCGGCCCCGGCGGCGACTTCGTGCGCCGTGACCTCGCCCACGTCCCCCTCTGGCTGCGCCTGCCGGCCTGGTGGCTGGCGCGGCGCGAGGCGCTGGCGCTGCAGCAGGTGGCCGGGATGGCCGACGTCCCGCAGCTGCTGGCCTGGGACGGGCGCCGGCTCGACCGCAGCTTCATGGCCGGCGACGCGATGTACCAGCGCCCGCCGCACGGCGACGTGGCGTACTTCCACGCCGCGCGCCGGCTGCTGCTGCAGCTGCACAGCCGCGGCATCGCCCACAACGACCTGGCCAAGGAAGCCAACTGGCTGGTGCTCGAGGACGGCCGCCCGGCGCTGATCGACTTCCAGCTCGCCACCCGCGGCGATCCGCGCTCGCCCTGGATGCGCCTGCTGTTCCGCGAGGACCTGCGCCACCTGCTCAAGCACAAGCGCATGTACTGCCGCGAGGCGCTGACGCCGGTGGAGAAACGCGTGCTCAAGCGCAACTCCTGGGTGCGCGACCTGTGGTTCCGCACCG
The DNA here is from genome assembly GCA_035444805.1 of Luteimonas sp. GTDB lineage: Bacteria > Pseudomonadota > Gammaproteobacteria > Xanthomonadales > Xanthomonadaceae > Luteimonas. The sequence continues at coordinate 36,760 of DAOMPM010000016.1, forward strand.
GCAAGCCGGTCTACCGCTTCGTGACCCGGCGCGTCCTGAAGTGGGAGGACAACGAGGGGCAGGGGCCGAAGCCTTGAAGGCCGGGATTCGGAATTCGGGATTGGGGATTCGCAAAAGCCAAGGCGCGGGTGCCGTAGCGAACCGGTTGGAGTAGGCTTTCCGAATCCCCAATCCCGAATCCCCAATGCCGGCTCTTGCAGGCAAAACCCTCTTCATCACCGGCGCCTCCCGCGGCATCGGCCTCGCCATCGCCCTGCGCGCCGCGCGCGACGGTGCCAATGTCGTCATCGCGGCGAAGTCGGACGTGCCCAATCCGAAACTGCCGGGCACCATCCACACCGCGGCGCAGGCGGTCGAGGAGGCCGGCGGCCGCGCGCTGGCGATCAAGTGCGACATCCGCGAAGAAGGCGAGGTCAAGGCCGCGGTCGCGAAGACCGTCGCCACCTTCGGCGGCCTCGACATCCTGGTCAACAACGCCAGCGCGATCTGGCTGCGGGGCGCGCTGGATACACCGATGAAGCGCTTCGACCTGATGCAGCAGGTCAACGCCCGCGGCACGTTCCTGTGCGCGCAGGCCTGCCTGCCGCACCTGCTCGAAGCAGGCAACCCGCACATCCTCACCTTGGCGCCGCCGCCGACGCTCGACCCGAAGTGGTGGGCGCCGCACACCGGCTACACCCTGGCGAAGATGGGCATGAGCTTCGTCACCCTCGGCCTCGCCGCCGAGTTCCGCGACCGCGGCATCGCGATCAACGCGCTGTGGCCGCGCACCCTGATCGCCACCGACGCGCTGAACATGATCCCCGGTGTGTCAGTCGGCAACGGCCGCTCGCCGGCGATCATGGCCGACGCCGCGCACGCGGTCCTCGTCCGCCCGGTCGCCGGCTTCACCGGCCGGTTCCTGATCGACGACGAAGTGCTGGCCGAAGCCGGCGTCACCGACCTGTCCGGCTACGCCGTCGATCCGTCGCAGCCGCTGCTGCCGGACCTGTTCCTCGACTGAACAAGCGAAACCGATGTAGGAGCGGGCCATGCCCGCGACCGGCGGTGGCCGGCGCATCATCGTGACCCCGGTCGCGCCCATGGGGCGCTCCTACGCCATTCCATGCGTTTGATCCCAGGCTGGTGTCAGCCCAGCGCCTGCGCCAGGTCATCGACCAGGTCGCGCGGATCCTCCAGCCCCACCGACAGCCGCAGCAGCCCCTGCGGCGACATCACCCGCGGTTCCTCGATCGAAGCGCGATGCTCGACCAGCGATTCGGTCGAGCCCAGCGAGGTGGCGTTGGTGAACAGCCGCAGTCGGCCCGCGACATCGAGCGCGGCACTGCGTCCACCAACGACCTCGAACGACAGCACGCCGCCGAAGCCGCCGCACATCTGCCGCGCCGCCAGCGCGTGCGCGGCGTGCGAGGCCAGCCCCGGATAATGCACCGCCTCCACGCGCGGCTGCGCCTGCAGGAACTCCGCCACCGCCTGTGCGTTGCGGCAATGCCGCTCGATCCGCACCGGCAGCGTGCGCAGTCCGCGCAGCACCAGCCAGGCCGCGAACGGCGAGGCGGTGTTGCCGGTCTGGCGGCGCAACTCATGGCATTCGGCAGCAAGCTCGTCGTCGGCCGCGAACGCCAGCACCCCGCCCATCACGTCGCCGTGGCCGCCGAGGTACTTGGTCGCCGAATGCAGCACGATGTCCGCGCCCAGCGCCAGCGGCTGCTGCAGCGCCGGCGTGGCGAAGGTGCCGTCGACCAGCAGGCGCGCACCGGCACCACGTGCGATCTGCGCCAGCGCGGCGATGTCGCAGACCTTGAGCAGCGGGTTCGAGGGCGTTTCCGCCCACAGCAGGCGCGTGTCGGGCGTGAGCGCGGCGCGCACCGCGTCGAGGTCGGTCATGTCCACCACGCGGTGGCGCACGCCCCAGCGCGCCAGCCACTTCTCGCCGATCGCGCGGTAGCCGAAGTAGGTATCGCTGCCGATCACCAGTTCGCTGCCCGGCGGCAGCGCCTGCATCACCGTGGTGCCGGCGGTCATGCCGGTGGCGAAGAACATCGCCCGCGCGGCACCGTCGAGCGTCGCCAGCGCCTGCTCCAGCTGCGCCTGGTTGGGGCTGTCGTAGCGCTGGTAGAGATAGCCGTGCGCGGTGGACGCATCCGGCGCGTGCTCGAAGGTGGTGGCCAGCTGCAGCGGCGGCGACAGCGCGCCGCTGGCGGGGTCGGGCGCGGTGCCGGCGTGGGCGGCGAGCGTGTCGAAACGGTGCGTGCGGGTCATGGCGGCGCCAGAGGCAGTGGGTCGCGGCGATAATGCCAGCAGCGGCGCGTCCGTGCGCCCGCCTTCCCCACAGGAGCCGTCCGCATGAAATACCTGCACGCGATGATCCGCGTCCACGACCTCGACGCCACCAGCCGCTTCTTCACCGAGGGCCTGGGGCTGCGCGAGACGCGGCGCATGGACAACGCCGCCGGCCGCTTCACCCTGGTCTACTTCGGCGCACCGGAGAACCCCGAGGCCGAGGTCGAGCTGACGTACAACTGGCCGCCGGCCGACGGCGCGCCCGCGGAGGACTACGGCAGCGCCCGCAACTTCGGCCACCTCGCCTTCGAGGTCGACGACATCTACGCCACCTGCGAGCACCTGCAGTCGCGCGGCATCACCATCAACCGCCCTCCGCGCGACGGCCGCATGGCCTTCGTGCGCAGCCCGGACCTGATCTCGATCGAGCTGCTGCAGCGCGGCGAGGCGCTGCCGCCGCTCGAGCCCTGGACATCGATGCCGAACACCGGCGTCTGGTAGGTCGACGCCTCCTGTCCCGCTTGCGCGGGTCGGGTGGCCGGGGACGCGGCAGCCACGACGCGGCGAACGCGGCACAATGCCTGTCGTCGTCCGCCCTTCGCCACGCGCGAAAGAAGGTCTGAACAAGCCGTCATTCCCGCGAAAGCGGGAATCCATGGGCTTTGGCCTTCAATGGTTTGACGTACAAGGATCCCCGCTTTCGCGGGGATGACGGCCTTGTCCAGAGGTTCCCTAATGACCGGATCCAGCTCCGCCACCGACCTCCTCGCCCTCGGCCGCGACTGCTACCTGCCGGTCTACCGCCCGCGCGAAATCATCCTCGAGCGCGGCCAGGGCGCGCGCGTCTGGGACAGCGAGGGCCGCGACTACGTCGATTTCTCCGCCGGCATCGCGGTCTGCGGGCTGGGCCATGGCGATCCCGACCTGGTCGCCGCACTGGTCGAGCAGGCCGGCAAGCTGTGGCACACCAGCAACATCTTCTACAGCGAGCCGCCGCTGCGGCTGGCGGAGGAACTCGTCGCCGCCTCGCGCTTCGCCTCGCGCGTGTTCCTGTGCAACTCCGGCGCCGAGGCCAACGAGGCCGCGATCAAGCTGGTGCGCAAGTGGGCCGCGTCGCAGGGGCGCGCGCCCGACAAGCGCGTGATCGTCACCTTCCGCGGCAGCTTCCACGGCCGCACCCTGGCCGCGGTCACCGCCACCGCGCAGCCCAAGTACCAGGCCGGCTACGAGCCGCTGCCCGGTGGCTTCCGCTACGTCGACTTCAACGACGCGACCGCGCTGGAGGTCGCCATGACCTGCGGCGACGTCGCCGCGGTGATGCTCGAACCGGTGCAGGGCGAGGGCGGGGTGACGCCGGCCGCGCCGGGCTTCCTGCGCACCGTGCGCGAGCTGTGCGACCACCACGGCGCGCTGCTGGTGCTGGACGAGATCCAGAGCGGCATGGGCCGCACCGGCACCCTGTTCGCGCACTGGCACGACCAGGTCGTGCCGGACATCGTCACCCTGGCCAAGGCGCTCGGCGGCGGCTTCCCGATCGGTGCGATGCTGGCCGGGCCGAAGGTCGCCGAGGCGATGCAGTTCGGCGACCACGGCACCACCTTCGGCGGCAACCCGCTGGCTGCGGCGGTGGCGCGGGTGGCCCTGCGCAAGCTGGCCTCGCCGGCGGTGCTGGCCAACGTCTCGCGGCAGGCCGCGGCACTGCGCGCCGGGCTCGACGCGCTCAACGCACGCCACGGACTGTTCTCGGAGCTGCGCGGGCGCGGCCTGATGCTCGGCGCCGCGCTCAGGCCCGAACACGCCGGCCGCGCCGGCGAACTGCTCGACCGCGCCGCCGCCCAGGGCCTGCTGCTGCTGCAGGCCGGCCCCGACGTGCTGCGCTTCGTGCCGCCGCTGACCATCACCGATGCCGAGGTGGCGGAAGGACTCGCGCGCCTGGGCCGGGCGCTGGAACCGTAGGAGCGCGCCATGCGCGCGACCACGCCGCGAAACACTGCACGACGCGACTCGGATGAACGCGTCGCCACGCGCGAGGGGCAAGCACGTCGTCATCTCTGCGCCGCGACGCACTCCGGTCGCGCGCATGGCGCGCTCCTACGGTGCCCTCCGAAGCGATCCCTCAGCGCAGCACGTAACGCCTGAGCACCCGCCCCAGCGACCGAGCATCCGTCACCGTCTCCGCATGCAGCCCGATCCGGCGTGCCGCCTGCACGTTGGCGAACGCATCGTCGACGAACAGCGTCCCCGTCGCTTCCCAGCCCAGCCGCTCCAGCGCCAGCGCGAAGACCGCCGGATCGGGCTTGCGCACGCGCAGCGCGCCGCTGCACAGCACGCGACCCTCGAAGCGATGGGCGACGGGCGCGATGATGCGCGGGATCGCGCGCGCCATCAGCACGCCGTTGTTGCTCAGCACGCCCAGCGCCAGCGAAGCATCCAGCGCGGCCACCCGTTCCAGCATCGCCGCCTCGGTCACGCTGCCGGCCATGCGCGAGGCGATCCACGCCTCCTCGTCGACCGCCCGGCCGATGCCTGCGCCGAGGCGGTCGAGATAGGTCGCGGTGTCCATCGCGCCGCTGTCGTACTCGGCTTCCAGCCCCGAAGTGAACAGCACCTCGCGCACCCGCTCGTGCGCGCAGCCGGCGTAGGTCGCCAGCGCCGCGATCCGCTTCTCGTGCCGGTAGGGCGCGAGGACCTGGTCGAAATCGAACAGGATCCGCGCGATCCGCGGCTTCATCAGGCCGCGACCGCCGCGAAGGCCTCCTTCGCCGCCGCCAGCGTGGCCGCGACCACGGCTTCGTCGTGCGCGCTCGACACGAAGCCGGCCTCGAACGCCGACGGCGCCAGGAACACGCCGCGCTCGAGCATCGCGTGGAAGAAGCGGTTGAACGCCGCGGTGTCGCAGGCCACGGCCTGGGCGTAGGTGTCGACCGCCGGCGCCTCGGTGAAGAACAGGCCGAACATTGCGCCGACGCGGGTGGTGGTGAACGGCACCCCGGCCTCGCGTGCAGCGGCCTCCAGCCCGTCGCACAGCGCGTGCGTGGTCGCTTCGAGGCGGCCGTGGAAGCCCGGTTCCGAAATCAGCTCCAGCATCGCCAGTCCCGCCGCCATCGCCACCGGATTGCCGCTCAGCGTGCCGGCCTGGTAGACCGGGCCGGCCGGCGCGATCTGCTGCATCAGCTCGCGACGCCCGCCGTAGGCGCCCACCGGCATGCCGCCGCCGATGATCTTGCCGAAGGTGCTCAGGTCCGGCGTGACGCCGTAGCGCGCCTGCGCACCGCCGAGCGCGACGCGGAAGCCGGTCATCACCTCGTCGAAGATCAGCACCGTGCCGTGCTGCGTGCACAGCGCGCGCAGGTGCTGCAGGTAGCCCTCGCGCGGCGGCAGGCAGTTGGCGTTGCCGACCACCGGCTCGATGATCAGCCCGGCGATGTCGCCGCCGACTTCGTCGAACAGCGCGGTCGCCGCCTCGAAGTCGTTGTAGGGAAGCGTCAGCGTCAGGTCCGCCAGCGCCTTGGGCACGCCCGGCGAGGTCGGCACGCCGAAGGTCAGCGCGCCGCTGCCGGCCTTGACCAGGAACGAGTCGCCGTGGCCGTGGTAGCAGCCCTCGAACTTGACGATCTTCGCGCGCCCGGTCGCGCCGCGCGCCAGCCGGATCGCCGACAGCGTCGCCTCGGTGCCGGAGTTGACCATGCGCACCATCTCGCACGAGGGCACCAGCGAAGTGATTGTCTCGGCCATCGTCACCTCGGCCGGGCAGGGTGCGCCGTAGGACAGGCCGTTGCCGATCGCGTCCTGCACCGCGGCGCGCACCGTCGGATGGTTGTGGCCGACGATCATCGGTCCCCACGAGCCGACGTAGTCGATGTAGCGGTTGCCGTCGACGTCGTGCAGGTAGGCGCCGTCCGCGCGCTGCACGAAGAACGGCTCGCCGCCGACTGACTTGAAGGCGCGCACCGGCGAATTGACGCCGCCCGGCAGCAGGGCGCAGGCGCGTTCGAACAGGGCGTGGGAGCGGTCGTGGTTCATCTGGATTCCTGTGGATTCCCGTGGGAGCGCCCTCGGGCGCGATGCTCTTGCTGATGTGACTCGATCGTGGTCGCGCGCATGGCGCGCTCCTACGCGGAACCGGATGCAAACGCGCGACGGTACGCCGCTGCCGCAGCCGCCGGATCCTCGGCACCGAACACGCCGCCGACGACCGCCAGCAGGTCGGCACCGGCCGCGACCAGCGCAGGCGCATTGTCCGGCGTGATCCCGCCGATCGCCACCCGCGGCACGCCCAGGCCCGCGGCCTCGCGCAGCAGCGCGGTTGTCGCGTGCCGGGTCACGGTCTTGGTCGAGGTCGGGAAGAACGCGCCGAAGGCGACGTAGCCTGCACCCGCCGCCAGCGCGCGCTGCGCCAGCGCGAGCGAGTCGTAGCAGGAGGCGCCGAGGAGGGCCGATGGCCCCAGGGCGGCGCGGGCTTCACGCAGGTCACCGTCGTCCTCGCCCAGGTGCGCGCCGTCGGCGCCGTATTCCGCCGCCAGCCTCCAGTCGTCGTTGACGATCAGCGGCACCGCGTGCGTCCGGCACAGGGCCAGCAGCGCCGCGGCCTGCTCGCGCCTGAGGTCGCGGCCGGCGAGTTTGTTCCGGTACTGCAGCCAGGTCGCGTGCGGCAGCACCGCGCCGACCCGCGCCAGCAGCGCGGCGGTATCGACCTCGTCTGGTGTGATGAGGTACAGGCCGCGCGCCGCGGTTTGCCGGGGCGGCGATGGATGGGACAATGGCATGCAGTTTCCTTTCGCGCTCGCGCCATTATCCGATGAACGACACCCCCTTTCGCAGCTGGATGTGCGTCGTCTGCGGTTTCATCTACGACGAAGCCTCCGGCCTGCCCGACGACGGCATCGCAGCGGGCACGCGCTGGGAGGATGTCCCGGACACCTGGACCTGCCCGGACTGCGGCGTCACCAAGGACGACTTCGAGATGCTGGCGCTGTAGCGCCGCCGGGCGGCAACGCCGGCCCTAGGGAAAAGCCTGAACAACTCGCATTTGATCGTCATTCCCGCGAAAGCGGGAATCCAGTGTCTTTGAACGCCAACAACTTGAAGACGCTGGATCCCCGCCTTCGCGGGGATGACGGGACTGCAGGCTTCTGGCACGACTTCGCTCTAATGCAGCCGCGCCGCGTGACGGCCGGCGTCGATCAACCGCAGCCGGACCTCCGCCGCATCGTCCGCGCGTGGATGGTGGACCAGATAGCGCTGCAGGTCCTCGCGCGCGCCCACCAAGTGTCCCAGTTCAAGATAGCCGAGGCCGCGGTCGCGCAACGCCTCCGGATTGTCCGGCACCAGGCTGAGCACGCGATCGGCGCTGCGCGTCGCGCGCTCCCAGTCGCCGCGCTCCTGGTAGAGGCCGTGCAGGTTGCGCAGCACGCGCACCAGGATCGCCCGGTTCGAGGCCGGGTGCAGGATCTGCGACAGCGCATCGTCGTCCGGTACGTCGCCGCCCATGTGCGCCCGCGCGCGCTGGCGCAGTTCATCGACGTCCAGCGGCCGCCCGCGGTTGAACGGATCCATCACCAGCATGCCGTCGTCCACCGGCAGGCGCACCAGGAAATGGCCGGGGAACGACACTCCGTCCAGCGGAAGTCCCACCTCGCGCGCGACCGCCATCTGCACCAGCGCCAGCGAGATCGGGTTGCCCAGGCGACGCTCGAACACCTCGTTGAGGTAGCTGTTGCGCGGGTCGTAGTACTCGTCGTGGTTGCCGGCGTAGCCCACTTCCTCGAACAGGTAGCGGTTGAGCGCGCGCATCTTCAGCGCCGGGTGCGATTCGTCGTCGATCGCGAAGCGCAGGTGCGAGGCATGGCCCTGCACCTGCAGGGCGTAGCGACGGGGATCGAGGTCGGGATACTCGTCGCGGGCGATCAGCAGCGCCACGTCGAGCAGCGGCAGGGCCTCGTCCGTCATCGATGCGAGCGTGCGCCAGTCGGGCAGCGGGTCGTTCACGTCCATGCGCCCAGACTGCGCCGCGTGCGATGCCCGCGCAAGGCTTGTCCCCATCCGGATCAAGGCGCATCCTGCAGGGCCGGCGACAGGCGCAGTCGGGCGCCATCGGCCAGCTGCAGCCGCGCGGCTTCACCGGCGTTGAGTTCGAGCACATAGCGCGCCGGCGCCCGGCTCGGATACGCAGGACAGGCGTTGCCCGCCGAGCACGGCGGCACGTCGCGCTGCTGCGACACCAGGGTCAGCGCATCGTCGAAATAGAGGATGTCGAGCGCGATCCGCGTGTTCTTCATCCAGTACGCCTGCGGCTCCTCACGCTCATGGATGAACAGCATGCCGCGGTCCGGCGGCATCGAATCGCGGAACATCAGTCCGCGCGCGCGTTCGGCGTCGTCGTCGGCGACCTCCACGCCATAGCGTGCGCCCCCGATCTCCACCCACGGTGCGTCCGCGCTCGCGCAGCCGGCGCAGGAGGCGAGCAGGGCGAGGACGGTGGCGCGCGGCAGGAATCGCATCGAAGGCTCCGGAAGGCGGGTTTCCGGCAACATCGGGCAGCCGCAGCGGCGAGTCAAGGCGGCCAGGGCCCGCGCGGAGGGCTATGCAAGCCGGGGACAAAGGCGCAGAATGCGCGCCCCGCATCGGCCGGGGTCCGGGGCGGCAACGGCCCGGGCCCACCGCCCGCAAAACCTTCCCCGGAAGGTGTTGACGGACCGGAAAAACCGCCCATAATGTTGGGCTCCCTTCGACGAAACGCCCTCAGGGCGGGCCGCCGGAAGGAGCGTCAGGATCCCCTCGCGGGGTGTTGACGGAAGCGGAAACCGCGCTATCATGGGCGGCTCCCTTCAACGGAAAGCCCGCTGGGCCGGAAGCTGAAGGAAACGTCAAAAACCTGCATCGCGGGGTGTTGACGGAAGCAAAAACCGCGCTATCATGTGCGGCTCCCTGAGGCGAAACGCCAACGGGTACGGAAGCGAGGCGCTGAGGCCTGTTTCCAATGATCTTTGACAGTGTGCGCAGGTGACTTGTGCGGGCGTCTGGCGGGTGGATGACTGTCCATCTTGCAGACGTTCGTAACAGAGCAACAAGTCAATTCAAATGCAGAAATGCAAGCGAGTGATTCAAAAAGCTCGGTGAGAACGACTGCACTCAAGCAATTAGGACCTTCGGGTCCGAAAAATTTAAGTGAAGAGTTTGATCCTGGCTCAGAGTGAACGCTGGCGGTAGGCCTAACACATGCAAGTCGAACGGCAGCACAGGGGAGCTTGCTCCCTGGGTGGCGAGTGGCGGACGGGTGAGGAATACATCGGAATCTACCTTTTCGTGGGGGATAACGTAGGGAAACTTACGCTAATACCGCATACGACCTTCGGGTGAAAGTAGGGGATCGCAAGACCTTACGCGGATAGATGAGCCGATGTCGGATTAGCTAGTTGGCGGGGTAAAGGCCCACCAAGGCGACGATCCGTAGCTGGTCTGAGAGGATGATCAGCCACACTGGAACTGAGACACGGTCCAGACTCCTACGGGAGGCAGCAGTGGGGAATATTGGACAATGGGCGCAAGCCTGATCCAGCCATGCCGCGTGAGTGAAGAAGGCCCTCGGGTTGTAAAGCTCTTTTGTTGGGAAAGAAATCCTGTCGGTTAATACCCGGTAGGGATGACGGTACCCAAAGAATAAGCACCGGCTAACTTCGTGCCAGCAGCCGCGGTAATACGAAGGGTGCAAGCGTTACTCGGAATTACTGGGCGTAAAGCGTGCGTAGGTGGTTCGTTAAGTCTGATGTGAAAGCCCTGGGCTCAACCTGGGAATGGCATTGGATACTGGCGGGCTAGAGTGCGGTAGAGGGTAGTGGAATTCCCGGTGTAGCAGTGAAATGCGTAGAGATCGGGAGGAACATCTGTGGCGAAGGCGACTGCCTGGACCAGCACTGACACTGAGGCACGAAAGCGTGGGGAGCAAACAGGATTAGATACCCTGGTAGTCCACGCCCTAAACGATGTCAACTAGTTGTCGGATCTAATTAAGGATTTGGTAACGTAGCTAACGCGTGAAGTTGACCGCCTGGGGAGTACGGTCGCAAGATTAAAACTCAAAGGAATTGACGGGGACCCGCACAAGCGGTGGATGATGTGGATTAATTCGATGCAACGCGAAAAACCTTACCTACCCTTGACATGTCTGGAACCTTGCTGAGAGGCGAGGGTGCCTTCGGGAGCCAGAACACAGGTGCTGCATGGCTGTCGTCAGCTCGTGTCGTGAGATGTTGGGTTAAGTCCCGCAACGAGCGCAACCCTTGTCACTAGTTGCCATCATTTGGTTGGGCACTCTAGTGAGACTGCCGGTGACAAACCGGAGGAAGGTGGGGATGACGTCAAGTCCTCATGGCCCTTATGGGTAGGGCTTCACACGTCATACAATGGCGTGTACAGAGGGTTGCCAACCCGCGAGGGGGAGCCAATCTCAGAAAGCCCGTCGTAGTCCGGATCGGAGTCTGCAACTCGACTCCGTGAAGTCGGAATCGCTAGTAATCGCAGATCAGCATTGCTGCGGTGAATACGTTCCCGGGCCTTGTACACACCGCCCGTCACACCATGGGAGTTTGTTGCACCAGAAGTAGGTAGTCTAACCGCAAGGAGGACGCTTACCACGGTGTGGCCGATGACTGGGGTGAAGTCGTAACAAGGTAGCCGTATCGGAAGGTGCGGCTGGATCACCTCCTTTTGAGACTAAAGACAGCTAATTGCCTGTCAGACGTCCGCACAAGTAACCTGCACAATCCGCACAAAGACAGACTGGGTCTGTAGCTCAGGTGGTTAGAGCGCACCCCTGATAAGGGTGAGGCCGGTGGTTCGAGTCCTCCCAGACCCACCACTTCGGGCCTTGGCCCAGCTGGGGTGAAGTCTGGCGGCGTGAGCTGCCGGTCTTGATTCATCTGGGGCCTTAGCTCAGCTGGGAGAGCACCTGCTTTGCAAGCAGGGGGTCGTCGGTTCGATCCCGACAGGCTCCACCAGTTTCCTGGCTTCCGCGGATTGCAGCGCACACATAAAGATTAGAAGCGGTTCGGCGATGAGGCCGGGTCGTGTTCTTTGAAAACCAGGGAAGTAGCGAGCGTTTGAGACGAATCTGTCCAGACGTGTCGTATGAGGCTAAGGCGGGGATCCTCGAGATCCCTAACATTTGAGTCGTTGCATAATTCGCGTCGGTGGCTTGTAACCACCGGCACATGCAAACTCCGAGGCGACTTGGGGTTATATGGTCAAGCGAATAAGCGCACACGGTGGATGCCTTGGCGGTCAGAGGCGATGAAGGACGTGGTAGCCTGCGAAAAGTGTCGGGGAGCTGGCAACAAGCTTTGATCCGGCAATGTCCGAATGGGGAAACCCACCTCGCAAGAGGTATTGCATGGTGAATACATAGCCATGCAAGGCGAACGCGGTGAACTGAAATATCTAAGTAACCGTAGGAAAAGAAATCAACCGAGATTCCCTTAGTAGTGACGAGCGAACGGGGACTAGCCCAAAAGTCGATTTGGCTCTAACAGAAAGGCCTGGAAAGGCCTGCCATAGATGGTGACAGCCCAGTATGTGAAAGGGCCATTTCGATGAAATTGAGTAGGGCGGGGCACGTGAAACCCTGTCTGAACATGGGGGGACCATCCTCCAAGGCTAAATACTCCTGACCGACCGATAGTGAACCAGTACCGTGAGGGAAAGGCGAAAAGAACCCTGGTGAAGGGAGTGAAATAGACCCTGAAACCGTGTGCGTACAAGCAGTAGGAGCCCTTCGGGGTGACTGCGTACCTTTTGTATAATGGGTCAGCGACTTATTGTCTGTGGCGAGCTTAACCGTATAGGGGAGGCGAAGGGAAACCGAGTCTGATAAGGGCGCATAGTCGCAGGCAGTAGACCCGAAACCGGGTGATCTAGTCATGCCCAGGGTGAAGGTACCGTAACAGGTACTGGAGGCCCGAACCCACTCCCGTTGCAAAGGTAGGGGATGAGGTGTGATTAGGAGTGAAAAGCTAATCGAACCCGGAGATAGCTGGTTCTCCTCGAAAGCTATTTAGGTAGCGCCTCATGTGAATCCTCTCGGGGGTAGAGCACTGTTATGGCTAGGGGGTCATCGCGACTTACCAAACCATTGCAAACTCCGAATACCGAGACGGACTGTACGGGAGACACACGGCGGGTGCTAACGTTCGTCGTGAAAAGGGAAACAACCCAGACCCACAGCTAAGGTCCCAAATTACCGCTGAGTGGAAAACGATGTGGAAAGGCACAGACAGCCAGGAGGTTGGCTTAGAAGCAGCCACCCTTTAAAGAAAGCGTAATAGCTCACTGGTCGAGTCGGTCTGCGGGGAAGATTTA
>DAOMPM010000017.1:0-48803 GCA_035444805.1 Luteimonas sp.
GTACGGCGCCAATTCCGCGATACTGGGCGGCCACCCGAAGCGCGCGAGTCGTCCGGCCCGATGAAGGACTCCTTCAGCTACGAACAACTGATCGCCTCCGGCGAAGGCACCCTCTTCGCTCCGGGCAGTGGCCGCCTGCCGCTGCCGCCGATGCTGATGTTCGACCGCATCACCCATATCGACGACGACGGCGGCCCGCACGGGCTGGGCCGGGTCGAGGCCGAACTCGATATCCGCCCGGACCTGTGGTTCTTCCAGTGCCACTTCCGGGGCGACCCGGTGATGCCCGGCTGCCTCGGGCTGGATGCGATGTGGCAACTGGTCGGCTTCTTCATGACCTGGCAGCAGCTCCCCGGCCGCGGCCGCGCGCTGGGCTCGGGCGAGGTCAAGTTCACCGGCGAAGTCGGCCCGGACGCCAAGCTGGTGCGCTACGAGATCGACATCAAGCGCCTGGTCAAGCGCCGGCTGATCATGGCCATCGCCGACGCGCGCATGTACTGCGACGGCAAGGAAATCTACGCGGCCAACGACCTGCGCGTGGGCCTGTTCAAGCGGGAAGGCGACGCATGAGCCTGAACTCCGGCGGACGCCGCGTGGTGGTCACGGGCATGGGCGTCGTCTCGTGCATCGGCAACGACCTCGATACCGTCGCCGCATCGTTGCGCGACGGCCGCTCCGGCATCCGCCATGACGCCTCGCACGCGCAGATGGGGCTGCGCAGCCACGTCTCGGGCCGCCCGCAGGTTGATCTGGAGGCGCTGATCGACCGCAAGCTGCTGCGCTTCATGGGCGACGCCGCGGCGTTCGCCTACCTGGCGCTGAGGGACGCGGTCGCCCAGTCCGGCCTCGACCCGACGCAGGTGTCCAACCCGCGCACCGGCCTGATCATGGGCTCGGGCGGCGGCTCGCCGGAGAACCTGATCGGCTCGGCCGACGTGCTGCGCGAGAAGGGCGTGCGCCGCATCGGGCCCTACCAGGTCACGCGCACGATGAACTCCACGGTCTCCGCCTGCCTGGCCACGGCCTTCGGCATCAAGGGCCTGAACTATTCGATTTCCTCGGCCTGCGCCACCTCCGCGCACTGTATCGGGGTCGCCGCGCAGCAGATCCAGGGCGGCCTGCAGGACGTGGTCTTCGCCGGCGGCGGCGAAGAGGCGCACTGGGGCATGGCCTCCCTGTTCGACGCCATGGGTGCGCTGTCGACCAAGTACAACGACACGCCCGAGCGCGCCTCGCGGCCGTACGACGCCGGCCGCGACGGCTTCGTCATCGCCGGCGGCGGCGGCGCGCTGGTGCTCGAGAGCCTCGATCACGCGCAGGCGCGCGGCGCGACCATCCTCGGCGAACTGGTCGGCTACGGTGCCAGCTCCGATGGCGTCGACATGGTCGCGCCCTCCGGCGACGGCGCCATCGCCTGCATGCGCATGGCGATCGACGGCCTCGACGGCGGCATCGACTACGTCAACACCCACGGCACCTCGACCCCGGTCGGCGACGTCAGCGAACTGCGCGCGATGCGCACCGTGTTCGGCGACGCCATGCCGCCGTTCTCCTCGACCAAGTCGCTGACCGGCCACTCGCTGGGCGCGACCAGCGTGCACGAGGCGATCTTCTGCCTGCTTATGCTGCAGCGCGGCTTCATCGCCGGCTCGATCAACGTCGACAACGTCGATCCGGAAGCGGCCGATCTGCCGCTGGCGCGCGAAAGCCGCGACGCGCCGTTGCGCACGGCGCTGTCGAACAGCTTCGGCTTCGGCGGTACCAATGCCAGCCTGGTGTTGAGGCGCTGGGAGGGCTGAAAGCGCTGTAGGAGCGCCCCATGGGCGCGACTGCGCCGCATGGTGCCCCGGCACCATGGGTCGCGGGCATGGCCCGCTCCTACGCGGAAACGTGGATCCGCGCGCCTTCGAGTTCGACCACCTGCCCCGCATGGATCTTGCAGGTCCGGCGCAACTCCACTACGCCGTCCACGCGTACCGCACCGCTCGACACCAGCGCCTTGCCGGCGCCGCCGCTGTCTACGACGCCGCACAGCTTGAGCAACTGGTTGAGTTCGACGTGCTCGCGTTCGAGCCGGAATTCGATGTCCTGCATGGCGACGGTCAGCCCTGCAACTCGCGCAGCGTCGCCGACGGCGGCGCATCGAGCACCTTGCGGGTGGCGAACAGGCCGGCGAGCAGGGTCACCGCCACGCCGACCGCGCTGCCGACCGCAGCCAGCTTCCAGTTCGGGCGCCACGGCAGGTCGAACACCTGCTCGGCGACCACGCCGGACAGGATCGACGCGGCGATCGCGGCGACGAGGCCCGCCAGCAAGCCGATCGCGGCAAACTCCGAGACCTGCGCCATGCGCAACTGCCCTCGCCTGCCGCCGAGCGCACGCATCACCCCGCCCTCGAGCAGGCGCTCGTCCTGGCTGGCGCTGACCGCGGCCAGCAGCACCAGCACGCCGGCGGCGAGCGAGAACCAGAACACCACCTGCACCACGGTCGAGACCTGGTCGGCGGTCGAGCGCACCTGCGCCAGCACCGCGTCGACATCGATCACCGACAGGTTCGGGAATCGCTGCACCAGTTCGGCGGTGAAGCGCGTGCGCTCCGGCGGCACCTGCACCGCGGTGATGTGGCTGGCCGGGTAGCCGGCCAGCGCGCCAGGCGAGGCGAGCACGAAGAAGTTGGGCTGGAAGCTTTCCCAGTCGACGCTGCGCAGGCTGGTGATCGGCGCTTCGAAGCGCTGGCCGGCGATGTCGAAGGAGATGCGGTCGCCAATCTTCCAGCCCAGGCCCTTGGCGAAGTCTTCCTCCACCGAGAGCTCCGGCGTCGCCGGCGTGCCCTGCCAGAAGGTGCCGGCGGTCACCCGGTTGTCGTCGCGCAACGCGGCCGCCATCGACAGGTTGAACTCGCGCTCGGCGCGCCGCTGCGATTGGCGGTCCTCGTCGGCATCGCCGGTGCGGTTGGCATAGTCCGCGCCGCTCACCGCGCGGCCGTTGTGCTCGACCAGGCGCGCGCGGATCATCGGGAACAGCACCGGTTCGGCCACGCCCTGCGACGCGATGAACTCGCGCACCGGCGCGATCTGGTCGTCCTGCACGTTGATGATGAAGCGGTTCGGCGCGTCCTGCGCCAGCGACAGCTGCCAGCGGTCGAGCAGGTCGGTGCGCACGAAGGTCAGCAGCAGCAGCGCCATCAATCCAAGGCCCAGCGCACTGACCTGGGCGATGCTGGTGCCGGCGCGACGGCTGACGTTGGCAAGGCCGTAGCGCAGCGCGCCACGCAGCCGCGTGCGCAGCCGGCGCACGGCGACGATCAGGCACCACGCGATCAACGCCAGCGCCGCCAGCGTGGCGACGATGCCGACCAGCATCGCGATCGCCAGCGTCGCCGAGCCGGCCTGCCACCACAGCAGCGCGCCAAGCCCGCCCAGGGCCGCGAGCGCGACGATCCACGCGCTCGGCTCGGCGCCATCGAGGTCGCGCCGCAGCACGCGCAGCGCCGGCACGCGGCGCAGCGCCAGCACCGGCGGCGCGCCGAAGGCGAGCAATACGACGAGGCCGACACCGTAGCCGCGCAGCGCCGGCCACAGGCTCGCCGGCGGGATCTCTACTTTCAGCGCCTGCGCCAGCCAGCCGGCGACCGACCACTGCAGCGCGAACGCGATCGCCACGCCGACGGTGCAGGCGATCAACCCGAGCAGCAGCAGTTCGCCGACATGGATCCCGACCAGGGTGCGCTGCTGCGCGCCGAGGCAGCGCATCACCGCCACGCCCGACAGATGGCGCTCGCTGTGGCGGCGCGCGGCCATCGCCACCGCGACCGCGGCCAGCACCACCGACACCAGCGCGGCGAGGCCGAGGAAGCGGCCGGCGCGGTCCAGCGCTGAGCGCACTTCCGGGCGCGCGTCGGTGATCGTCTCGATGCGCTGGCCGCGAGCGAGGTTGTCACGCGCAGTCGCGGTGAAGCGCTCGACCGCGGCGGCATCGCCCGCCACCACCAGCCGATGCCGCATGCGGCTGCCTTCCTGCACCAGTCCGGTCGATGCGAGGTCGGCGAGATTGAGGAAGGCCTTGGGCGCGACGTTGAAGTAGTCGATCGACGCATCCGGCTCCTGCGCCACCAGCGCGGCCAGGCGCAGCTCGCGCGTGCCGATGCCGACGCTGTCGCCGATGCGTGCGCCGAGGGTGTCGGCGCCGGCGCGGCTGAGCCACAGCGTACCGGGCTCGGGCACGGCGGCGGCTTCGCGCTCGACGCCGTCCGCGCCGACAATGCGGAACACGCCGCGCAGCGGGAATCCCTCGCCCAGCGCGCGCAGGTCGCCCAGGCGCAGCTGCGCATCGCTACCGCTGCCGACGCGGATCATGCTGTCGAGTTCGACGGTCTGCGTGCGCCGCAGGCCCGGCGCGTTCGCGGCTTCGTCGATCACGCCGGCGATCGGCGCGTCGCCGCGCACCAGCGCGTCGCCGCCGAGCAGGCGGTTGGCCTCCATCGCCAGCGCGCGCCCGGCGCGATCGGTGACGAAGCCGACCGCGGTCACCGCCACCACCGCCAGCACCAGCGCGGCGAACAGGATGCGGATGTCGCCGGCCTTGATGTCGCGGCGCAGCTGGCGCCAGGCGAGGGAGAGCGTGTTCATGAAGCCGGCCCCCCGAACGACCGGGGCTTTTGCTCGTCATTCCCGCGAAGGCCGGAATCGCCCTTCAACAGACCTCGTGTCTGGTCATCCATGGGCCTTGCCTTCCGAGGGCGTAACGTCCATGGATCCCCGCCTTCGCGGGGATGACGGGCATTTCGTGATTTCCGTGAGCGGCTCAACGCGTTTCGTCCGCGACCAGCCGGCCGCCGTCCAGCCGCAGCGTGCGGTGGCAGCGCTCGGCGAGGTGGTCGTCGTGGGTCACCAGCACCAGGGTGGTACCGGCATCGGCGTTCATCGCGAACAGCAGTTCAATGATCGCCTGCCCGGTGTTCGTATCGAGGTTGCCGGTGGGCTCGTCGGCGAACAGCAGCGACGGCCTGGTCACGAACGCGCGCGCCAGCGCCACGCGCTGCTGCTCGCCGCCCGAGAGCTGCTTCGGATAGTGGTCGAGGCGCTCGCCGAGGCCGACCTTGCGCAGCATCTCGCGCGCCGGCGCCTCGGCATCGCCGTCGCCGCGCAGCTCCAGCGGCAGCATCACGTTCTCCAGCGCGGTCAGCGAGGGCAGCAGTTGGAAGTTCTGGAACACGAAGCCGACCTTGTCGCCGCGCACCCGCGCGCGGCCGTCCTCGTCCAGCGTCGAGATCGCCTCGCCGTCGAGCTCCACCGCGCCGGTGCTGGGCGCGTCCAGCCCGGCCAGCAGCGACAGCAGGGTGCTCTTGCCCGAGCCCGAGGCGCCGACGATCGCCACCACCTCGCCGCGGGCGACGTCGAAGGCGACGCCGTCGAGGATGGTCAGCTCGCCCGAGGGCAGCGGCACGCGCTTGCCGAGGTCGCGCACGTGCAGGGCTGGCGCGGCGGCGGGGGCGGTGCTGGCTGCGGCGGCAAGCGGCGCGGAGGCGTCGGCCATGTTCATTCCGGGTTCGCTACTCTGTAGGGTATGGGCGCGCCGGAACCGGTGCGCCGGAACGACGCGGGAAGCCGACATGAAGTGGAGTTATGCGGGCGCGCGGCGCCCGATGCAATGGGCCATCGGTTTACTGGCCCTGCTCGCGCTGCTGCCCGCGTTCGCGCAGCCGGCGCCGGCCGCCGCGCCGACGCAACACACCGTGCTGGTGATGGGCGATTCGCTGTCGGCCGGCTACAACATGGCCGCGGCCGAGGGCTGGGTGGCGCTGCTGGGCGAGCGGCTGGCGAAGGAGAAGCCCGGCTGGCGCGTGGTCAACGCCAGCATCAGCGGCGAAACCACGGCCGGCGGCTCGTCGCGCATCGTCGCCGAAGTCCTGCGCCACCGGCCGGACGTGGTGGTGATCGCGCTCGGTGCCAACGACGGCCTGCGCGGGCTGCCGCTGCGCGAGACGCGCCGCAACCTGGCGCGCATGATCGGCGCCTCGCAGCACGTCGGCGCGAAGGTGCTGCTGGTGGGGATGCGCCTGCCGCCCAACCTCGGCCCCGACTACACCGCCGGCTTCGAGCGCAACTACCGCGAGCTGTCGACGCTGTTCGACACCGCCCTGCTGCCCTTCCTGCTCGAGCCCATCGCGCTGGACCGAGACGCCTACATGGCCGACAACCTGCACCCCACGGTCGAGTCGCAGCCGAAGCTGCTCGACCACGTCTGGCCGGCGCTGGCGCCCCTGCTCGACTGAGGGGCGTGATGCCACCGCAAGGGCATTTTCCGGACCGTTAAGCTCGGCGGGCGCACACTCTTTCCCATCCACGCCGGGAGCCCCGCCATGAAATACGCCGCGTGTGTCCTGATCGCCGCCGCGCTGCTGGCGGCCACCGCCGCGGACGCCAGGGTCCGCAACGTCACCGATCCCGACGCTCCGCGCAGCCTGCCCGCCGAGGGCCCGGTCAGCGTGCAGTGGACCGATCCGGCCGAATTCACCGACCTGAAGTTCAGCGGCAACTGCTGGGAGGCCCGCCAGGGCAACTGGGTCTACCAGCTGGCCGAGCACCTGCGCAAGTCGGCCGCCAAGCAGCTGCCGCAGGGCGATCGCCTCGAGGTCACCATCCAGGACTTCGACCGCGCCGGCCACTACGAGCCCTGGCGCGGCGCGCAGATGCAGGACGTGCGCATCGTGCGCGACATCTATCCACCGTCGATGAAGCTCGAGTTCCGCCACTACGGCGCCGACGGCCAGCTGCTGGCCGAAGGCACGCGCGAGATCCGCGACATGGGCTTCCTGGTGCGCGGCCCCCAGCTGCGCGGCAGCGACAACCTGCAGTACGAGAAGCGGATGATCGACGACTGGGTGCGCGACGAACTGCGCAAGTCGGCCGTCGCGAGCAACTAACGCGGCGCCTGGGTAACGATTGCGTCTCGTAGGAGCGCCCCATGGGCGCGACCGGGTAGCGATGATGCCGGGGCGACGACGTAGTTCGCCGACCTCGCGCGTGGCGACGCGCTTGTCAGGGTCGCGTCGTCCAGTGTTTCGTGGCGCGGTCGCGGGCATGGCCCGCTCCTGCGTTTAGCGCTTGGGTCAGTACTTCGGGATCGACGGATCCACCGTCTCCGCCCAGGCCACGATGCCGCCCTGGATGTTGTGCACCTTGCTGAAGCCCAGCGCGCGGAACTCCTCGGCCATGCGGCTGCTGCGACCGCCGCCATGGCACATGAAGGCGATCGCGGTGTCCTTCGGCAGCGCCTCGATCGCGGCGCGACCTTCGTCCAGGGTGCGGAACGGCGCCGACACCGACGCGATCGCGCGTTCCTCCGGCGGGCGCACGTCGACCAGCAGCAGTTCGCCGGCGCGGATCTTCGGGTCGGCCTCGGCGGGGGCAATGTCCAGCACCGGCTTCGGCGCGTTCGGGTTGTCGATCACCAGGCCCTTGCCGCGCATGTCGTCGGCGAAGTCGATGGTCAGCCCCTCGGCGCGGCGCGCGCCGGCGACGTCGAACTGCACATGCACGCCCTCGACGTCGACCGCGATCGCGTCGGCGTCGGCCGGCCCGAGGTTGAGGCGGGTGCGGAAGGCGCGGTCGATGTCGACCAGCAGCACCACTTCGCCGCCGGCGTCGGCGATCGCGCCGCGGATCATCGCCAGCGCCGCCGGGGTGATGGTGATCGCCGGCGGCGTGCGGTCGGGCTCGGGCAGGCCGAGCGCGGCGTGCAGTTCGCCGCTGTTGACCATCTGCCCGATGATGTCGCTGCCGCCGACCAGCTCGCCGTCGACGTACAGCTGCGGGATCGTCGGCCAGTCGCCGTAGGCCTTGATGCCCTCGCGGATCTCGGCGTCGGCCAGCACGTTGACGTGGGCGTAGTCCGCACCGAGCATCTCGAGCGCGGACACCGCCTTGGCCGAGAAGCCGCACTGCGGCGCGGCCGGCTCGCCCTTCATGAACAGCACGGCGCGGTTGGCCTGCAGCAGGGCGTCGATGCGGGCGCGCAGGGCGGGATCGAGGGACATGGCGGACATCCTTGGAGCGGGGCCGACCATTTTAGCGCGATCGCCGCGCCGCGGCCGGCAACACGGCGTTGCACGCGGCGGCCGATGGCATCATCGGCGGATGGACGTCCCGCACCGCCCACCGCGCCGCCCGCACGCCTGGCTGCCCCTGCTCCTGCTCTCGCAGCTGGCGGTGGCCTGGGTCTGGTGGCGCTGGGGCTGGCAGGCCGGGCTGTCGCTCATGTTCGCCTCGCACGCGACGGCCTGGTGGGGCGTGCTGGCACCGAATTCGGCGCTGTACGGACCGGTGCTGTCGCACCTGCCGACCACGGAACCGACGGTCTGGCTGACCATCGACGACGGCCCCTCGGACGACACCGCCGCGATCCTCGACCTACTCGACGCGCACGGCGCGAAGGCGACCTTCTTCCTGGTCGGCGACCGCGCGCAGGCTCGACCGGAGCTGGTGCGCGAGATCATGCGGCGCGGGCACGGCGTCGGCAACCACAGCCGCAGCCATCCTCAGGCCCGGTTCTGGGTGCTGGGGCCGCCGCGCATGCGCGCCGAGATCGAAGGCGGCCAGCGCCAGCTGCAGGCGATCACCGGCGTCGCGCCGCGCTGGTTCCGGGCGGTGGTCGGACATGCCAATCCCTTCGTGTCGGCGCCGCTGCACGACGCCGGACTGGCGCGCGTGGGCTGGAGCGCGCGCGGCTTCGACGCCGTCGATGGCGACGTGTCGCGCGTACTGGCGAAGCTCGAACGCGGCCTGGCGCCGGGCGCGATCGTGCTGCTGCACGAGGGCGCCGCGCACGGGCGCAACGTCGAGATGGTCGCGAAGCTGCTGCAGCGACTGGATGCGCTGGGCTATCGCACGACGCTGCCCTGACCCCCTGGGAGCGCGCTTGCGCGCGATGGCGTTGCGGGAGAAGGACAGGAGCATCGCGCGCAAGCGCGCTCCCAGGGGGAGTCAGCGGCGGGCGACGATCAGCCAGTTGTTGAACGGGGTATTGCCGAACCAGGGCTGGATGTCGGCGGCGAGGCCGCCGGCATCGAAGCGGGCGCGCAGCTCTTCGGTCGTCGGATAGTGCTTCGTCCGGTCCGGCATCCAGCCGGTGACGGCGGCGAAGCGGTCGGCCGCGCGCGTGCGGCGGATGCGCGTGCCGCCGTCGTCGAGCGCGGCGCGCATCACCAGCACCGCGCCGGGCGTGAGCATGGCGATGGCGGCGTCGAGCAGCGTCGCCTGCCGCTCGCGGGTGAGGAACTGCAGCACGTCGAGAATCGCGACGCTGCCAGCGTGCGGCGGATAGCCGGCGGCGAGGTCGACCACGTCGAACTGCGTATCCGCGAGCGAGGCCCTGGTCGCGATGCACCGCGCGCGTTCGATCTTCGGTGCGTCGATGTCGACGCCGCGATACGCCATCGCCTGGCCGTCGCGACGCAGCGCATGCGCGAGCAGGCCGAGGCCGCAGCCGAGGTCGAGCAGCGGTGCACTACTGTCGCGCAGCGCGTCGAGCACGCCCGGGTACAGCGGGTCGGTGCGCAGCTTGGACAGCGTGTAGTAGTAGTCGTAGCGGTTGCCGAGCGCGCACCCGGGCAGGAAGGCGCGGGCGATGGCCTTCGCGGCGGCGGCGTCCATGGGCCGCGGAGGGGATCCGCTCATGCCATGGACAGTAAACGACGCGCAACCGGCAGTGCCAGCCGGGTCCACTCGGCGTACATGGCGGCGGAGGGATGCAGGCCGTCTTCGGCGAGCATCCGGCGAGCGCCGCCGAGTGCGCGACTGGCCGGCGTGATGTCGACGAAGGCGATGCCGCGCGTGGCGCAGGCGTGGCGCGCGGCGAGATTGTACGCGTCGAGTTCGGCCGCGATCTGGTCGCGATCGCGCCCGGATTCGAGCGCAAACGGGGTGACGCCCCAGTCCGGGATCGACAGCACCAGTACGCGGTCGGGACGGCCGGCTGTGAAACCTGTCGCGCGCGCGAGCAGGGCGTCGAACTGATCGCGGTACTCGTCGACGGCGCGCCCGCGGTACTGGTTGTTGACGCCGACCAGCAGCGAGACGAAGTCGAACGCGCCCAGCGGTTCAGCCGCGTCGATCGCAGCGGACAGTTCGTCGGTGGTCCAGCCGGTGGTGGCGATAATGCGTGGGTCGGCGAGCGCGATGCCGTCCTCGCGCAGCGCGCGCGCGAGCTGCAGCGGCCAGCGGCCGTCTTCGGCCACGCCTTCGCCGATGGTGTAGCTGTCGCCGAGGGCGAGGTAGCGCAGCGGTGGAACTGTGTGTGCGGACACGGTGCGAACTTCAATCCATGTGTCGTCCCGACCCCGGACTCGATCCGGGAGAGGGATCTGCGGTGCCGGGAAGGGGCAGATCCCTCACTGCGTTCGGGATGACAATGTGGGCGATGCGGGCATCTGCATCGCTGCAGTCGGCAGGCGTCGGGCAATTCCTCACGCCGCCGGCCGCGCCCGCTTGTCCAGCGACACCACCTTGCCGTTGGCCTGCGCGCGGCGTTCGAGCACGCGATCGATGCGCGCGAATACCTCGCGCACCTGCTCCGGCTGCGGCAGCAGGGTGACGCGGAAGTGGTTGCGGTAGGGCACGTTGAAGCTGGTGCCGGGGACGATCAGCACATCCTCGGTTTCCAGCAGCTCCAGCGCGAAGCCGTGGTCGTCGAAGCCCTGCGCGGCGGCGCCGGTGACGCCGGGGAAGGCGTACAGGGCGCCGGCCGGTGCGGTCAGCTTCAGGTGCTCGCTGGCGGCGCAGGCGTCGATCACCGCCCGCCTGGCCTCGTACAGGCGGCCGCCCAGGCGGCACAGCGGGGTGATGGTGTCGGCGCCGGTCAGCGCGGCCTCGATCGCGAACTGGCCCGGCACGTTCGCACACAGGCGCAGCGCGCCGAGCAGGTCCATGGCGTGGCGGAAGTCGCTGCTGCGCTTGGGGTCGCCCGAGAGCACCGCCCAGCCCACGCGCCAGCCGCAGGCGCGGTGCACCTTGCTCAGGCCACCGAAGGACAGGCAGGGCACGTCGCCGGCGATCGGCGCGACCGGCACGAAGCAGCTGTCGTCGTAGAGGATGCCGTCGTAGATCTCGTCGCACAGCAGCAACAGGTTGTGCTTCGCCGCGATCGCGACGATGCGTTCGAGCAGTTCGCGCGGATACGTCGCGCCGGTCGGGTTGTTGGGGTTGATCAGCACGATCGCGCGGGTGCGCGCGGAGACCAGCGCCTCCATCTCCACCGGGTCGGGCAGGAAGCCGTTGCTTTCGTGGCAGCGGTAGAACACCGGACGGCCATCGTTGAGGATGGTCGCGGCCGACCACAGCGGGTAGTCGGGCGACGGCACCAGCACCTCGTCGCCGGGGTTGAGCAGGGCGCGCAGCGAGATGTCGATCAGCTCGCTGACGCCGTTGCCGACGAACACGCGCTCGGCCGAGGCCTGCGGCGTGCCGCGCGCGACGTGGTGCGCGGCGATCGCCTCGCGCGCCTCGGGCAGGCCCTGCTGGTGGGTGTAGGGGTCGGTCTGCTGGATATGGTCGGCAATCGCGCGCTGCAGGTGCTCGGGCGCGCGGAAGCCGAAGGCGCCGGGGTTGCCGATGTTGAGCTTGATCAGGCTGCGGCCCTGGGTCTCGAGCTCGCGGGCGCGCCGGGCCAGTTCCCCGCGGATCTCGTAGCGGACTTCGGACAGGCGTTCGCGGGTTTGCAGCGGCGGGGCGGACATGGCGCGGATCGACCGGAAAAGGCGGGGAAACGGGCAGATGCTAGCGGAAAACGGCCGCCGCCGCCGGCCCCCGCCCGGCCGATGCCGGGCCCGGGTTCAGCCGGTGAAGGACGGGCACGCCGGGGCCGCCACCGGCACGGGCGCGTCGGCCAGCAGGGTCATCAGGCTGTGTGCGGCGTGGCGGGCGACCTCGCCCAGCACCTCGACCGGCGTGGTGTCGCCCACCTCGTAGGTCACCGCCGGCGCGCCCAGGCGGCAGAACGCCCAGTTCTTGAACACCGGGCTGCGCGCGGCGGAGGGCTTGTCGTCGATATCGAAGCGCGCCTGCATGGCCGCCATCCACGCGTGCAGCACGCCGCCCGGCGCGCGCGAGGGGTCCTCGGTCACGGTGTAGAAGACGTCGCGGAAGGTGGAGTGGAAGTCGATGGCGAAGGCCACGCGGCCGGGGCCGATGCCGCGCGCCGCCAGCAGCTCGCGCAGCGCGCGCGTCTCCGGCTGCACGAACGGACCCCAGTCGCGGTTGAGGTCGACGCCGTTGGCGTTGCCGCGCCAGTGGCCCTCGACCACGCCATCCGGGTTCAGCAGCGGCACCACCAGCACATGGACCTTGCCGCGGAACGCGCGCGCCTGCGGGGTGTCGGCGGCCAGTGCCTCGACGAAGCCGGTCAGCGCCTGGCTGCCGGTGTTCTCGGGCGGATGCTGGCGTCCGACCACCAGCAGCAGTGGTGCGTCCGCGCCGGCGCCGAACTCGAACATCTGCAGCGGGCGGCCCTGCACCGAGCTGCCGAACGCGTGCAGCTGCGCGCCCACCTGCGCAGCGACGCGCGCCGACCAGGCATCGGAGTCATCGGGCAGGAATGGCGGCTGTGCGAACACGCGCAGTTCGCCCGCTTCGAGCTGCAGGCGCAGGCGGGCGTTGCCGTCGGCATCGACCTCGAACGCCTGGCCGTCGGCCTCGCGCCAGTGGCGGCCGTCGTCGCTGAGCTTGGGCGTGTAGCGATGGCGATAGTCGTGCGGATAGGCGAATCTCAGCTCCAGCGCGCGCGGCGCATCGCTGCGGATGCGAAAGCCGTACCACGGGCTCGGGTTGATCGGGTGGGCTTCGGGCGCGATGTCGATGCGGTAGAGGCCGTCGCCGAGTCGTTCGACGCCGGACAGGCGCGCCGCCGGCAGCCGGTTGTCGAAACCGATGCCGTCCTCGTCGAAGCGCCAGTCCCGGCGGACCTGCGCCAGCGCGCGCGAATCGTCGGTGGATGCAGTCGCGACCGTCGCGGCCGGAGGCGCCAGCGGCGGGCGGGTCGCGCAACCAGCCACGAGCAGGACCAGCAACGCCGGCAGCCAGCTGGCCGTGCGCACGAGCACGCGGGCATCGGCATCGGCGCGGCGGCGCACGCGCCGGTGGAGGTCAGGTGTCATCCGCAAGTCCCGGGGAGGTTGGCCGTCCGATGGTCGCAGGCGGTCGCAGGCTTGCCAAGCCGCTGCCGCCGCGCGGCGGTAGAATCGCGACCATGACGATCCATTGCGCCCGCGCTTGATCCCCGCACCCGCCGACCTGCAGGCGATCGGCTGGCGGGCCGGGATCGACCCGCGCTGGCAGGCGGCGATGGCCGCGCATCCGTCGGCGGTTCCGGCGCGGGTGGTCGAGCAGCATCGCTCCGGCTACGTGGTGGCGACCGGTCCGGGCGACGGCGTCGCGGTGGAGTCGCTGCCCGAATGGCAGCGCCCGGCCGGCTACCGCAAGGGCACGGTGTCGCCGGAGGAACGGCCCGCGGTCGGCGACTGGGTGCTGGTCGAGGGCGGCAAGCGCATCGTCGCCCTGCTGCCGCGCCGCGGCGCGATCAAGCGCGGCGCCGCCGGCGAACACTACCGGCAGCAGCTGATCGCCGCCAACGTGGACGCGGTGTTCGTGGTCTGCGGCCTGGACGGTGATTTCAATCCACGCCGGATCGAGCGCTACCTGCTGCTGGTGCACGGCAGCGGCGCGCAGCCGGTGGTGGTGCTGACCAAGGCCGACAAGCCGGGCGCGGATGCTGCCGCCGCGCGCGCCGCGCTGGCCGACGTCGAGGCGCAGGGCGTGCCGGTGCTGGCGGTGAACGCGAAGGACGCCACGGCGGTCGAGTCGCTGTCGCCATGGTTGCGCCCCGGCGACACCGCGGTGCTGGTCGGCAGCTCCGGCGCCGGCAAGTCCACGCTGACCAATACCTTGCTCGGCATCGACCGGATGAAGACCGCCGAGGTGCGCGAGCACGATGCGCGCGGCCGCCACACCACCACCCATCGCGCGCTGATCCCGCTGCCCTCGGGTGCCTGCCTGATCGATACGCCGGGGATGCGCGAACTCAAGCCCACCGGCGAGGAGGAGCTCGCCGACGGCGGCTTCGCCGACATCGAGGCGCTAGCCGGACAGTGCCGGTTCCGCGACTGCGCCCACGAGAAAGAGCCTGGCTGTGCGGTGCGCGCCGCGATCGAGCGCGGCGAGCTCGACGAAGGCCGCTTCCGCAACTACCTCAAGCTGCGCGACGAGATCGCCGCCGCGTCGGACCGCCTCGCCTCGCGGCTGGCCGACAAGCAGGGCGTGAAGGTGCTCACGCGCGCCCTGCACAAACGGCTGGACGACAAGTACGGCAAGCACTGAGCCGTGGCAGGACACTCTCCCGACATCGCCCGTCACGCCGCGCTCGATGCGCGCATGGTCAAGGCCGCACGCGGGATCCGGGTGCTGACCCTGGCGAGCTGGCCGGCGTCGGTGCAGCGCGAGTTCCTCGCCGGCCATGCGCGCGGCGAGATGCAGCCGCCGCGGGTCGACTATCCGCGACATGACTTCGGCGATGCGCGGCGCGAGCTGCAGGCGGTCGCCGACGCCGCCGATCCGACGCATCCGCTGGGCCGCTACCTGGTCGACTCCGCGCAGCAGTGGGACCTCGCCGCGCGCATGCTCGAGGCGTTGGGCACGGCCGAGGCCGGCGCGCTGTCGGTGACGCTGTACGGACATCCCGACGATCCCCTGCCCGGTGGCGGGCCGAGCACGCGCGAGGCCGCACGGCACTTCACCGACATCGCCAGCGAGCTCGACCGCGAGCTGCTGGCGCCGGAGGAGCAGGTCACGATCTCCGCCACCGCCCTGCAGCTGCAGCTGCAGAACGCGCTCGACGCGTTCTTTGGCGGGCGCGTGATCGCGGTCGAGCTGGACCCGGACATGATCGCCAAGGCCGCGGCCGGCGCGTACCGCATCCGCCTGCGCAGCGGCGCGGCCTTCAGCGACTACGACCGCCAGCAGCTGCTGCACCACGAGGCGCTGGTGCATTCGCTGACCGCGCTCAACGGTCGCGAGCAGGCCACCTTGCCGAGCCTGGCACTGTCCTCGCCGCGCATCACCGCCACCCAGGAGGGATTGGCGGTGCTGGCCGAACAGATCACCGGCAGCATCGACATCGAACGGATGAAGCGCATCAGCCTGCGCACCGAGGCCATCGCGATGGCGATGGAGGGCGCGGATTTCCTGCAGGTGTTCGCATACTTCCGCGGGGCCGGCCAGGACGCCGCGGAAAGCTTCTCCTCGGCCCAGCGCGTGTTCCGCGGCGTGCCGGTGACCGGCGGCGCGGCCTTCGCCAAGGACTCGGTCTACCTGCGCGGCCTGGTCGAGGTGCACACCTTCTTCCGCCACGCGCTGCGCGATGGCCGCCTGCGCCAGTGCCGGCGCCTGTTCGCCGGCAAGATGACGCTCGACGACGTGCAGGCCTTCGAGCCGCTGTTCGACGCCGGCGTGCTGCAGCCACCGCGCTGGCTGCCCGACTGGGTGGCGCGCGCGAACGGCCTGGCCGGACTGCTCGCGTTCTCGCTGTTCGCCAACCGCATCCGGCTCGACCGGCTGTCGGGGGCGTAGCCCCGACCTGCGGGCTGAATCAGTTCTGCGTCTTGAACGCGAATTTGGTGTGAGACGTTTTCGTCCCGGCTCCGGCTCTGCCCCGGATTCCCGGCGTCATGAACGCCGTCATTCCGGCGAAAGCCGGAATCCATCTTGACGTTGATCTTTCGCGCAAGAACCAGCAGCGGAAGATCAAGATGGATCCCGGCTTTCGCCGGGATGACGGATGCTTGCCGGGATGACGGGTGAAAAAGTGCGGCCCGGGACCTGCATCAGCGCGGCGACGTTCCAGCCGTACGCGCCTCGCGCAGGGTCTTGGCGAACACCGTCAGGAAGCGGCGCGCGGCCTCGGAGGGCGGTCGGTCCTCGAGGTGCACGTACTGCACCTTGAAGCGCAGCGGCGGCGAGAACGGACGGTGCGACAGGGCCGGATCGCTGCCGACGCGTGCCGTGAACTCGTCCACGACGGCCATGCCGACGCCGTGCCGGGCCAGCTCGGCGGCGACGTAGAAGGTCTGGTTCGAGACCACCTCGTTCGCGTCGACGCCCTGGCGCCGCAATTCGCGGTTGAGCAGCTCGCCGACCGGCCCGCCCGTGGTCAGTCCCACCAGGTCCTGTCCGTCGAGGATGCGCAGGGACACGTGTTCGCCGACGTCGGGCAGCGTGCCGGTGCGGAACACCAGCATCAGTTCGCCGGTGTCGATGTCGCGGCGCTTCATCCGCGGGTGCGTGGGCGGGTCGTAGGCGATGGCGATGTCGCAACTGCGCTCGTACAGCGCCTGGAACAGGGCGTCGTGGTGCAGCGTCTGCACGTCGAAGGTGATCTCCGGGTGGCGCTCGCGGAAGCGCGAGATCGCCAGCGGCGCGATGTGCAGGCCCAGCGAAGGCACGACCGCGAGCCGGATGCGTCCGCCGGCGAGGCTGCGCAGGTTGCCGACCGTCTTCTGCAGCGAGGTCAGCCGGCTGAAGACCTCGGAGACCTCGATGAACAGCTCGTGCGCCTCGTCGGTCGCGACCAGGCGGCCGCGCACCAGCCGGAACAGCTCCAGTCCCAACTGTTGCTGCGTGTGGTGCAGCACCTTGCTGACCGAAGGCTGCGACACGTGCAGCGCGCGCGCGGCGGCGCTGATCGAGCCGGTGGTGTAGACGGCGTGGAAGACTTCGATCTGGCGGAAGCGCATGGTGGGCCGGTGCTCGTGGATGGCAGCAGGGATGATCGCCGTATCCGCCCCGCGTGTCCCGTGACGAAAGGTCTGGCCCCGTTCATGTGGGAGCGCCCTTGGGCGCGACGCCTTCTTCCCGGCTCCGGCTCCGAACGGAAAGCATCGCGCCCAAGGGCGCTCCCTTTGGTGTTCCGAGTGTTCAGTCGGGTTTCGCGGCGACGCCCTCGCGGCGCGGATCGGCCGCGCCCTCCAGCCGGCCGTTGCGCCACGCCACGCCGTGCAGGCCCGAGTCCTCGCCGGCGCCGGCGACAACATCGAGGCCGAGCGCGGACAGCGCCGCGCGGAGCGGTGGCGCGAAGGCACTGGCCTCGCCATTGAAGCGCTCGCCGCGGGCGACCAGGTTGGGCAGCGCGACCGCCTGCTGCAGGGTCATGTCCCAGTACAGCCAGCCGACGAGGGCCTTGGCGATGTAGGCCGGGATCGCGTTGCCGCCCGGCGAACCGATGGCACCGACGAAGCCGCCGTCGCGGTCGAGCACGATCACCGGCGACATCGACGAGCGCGGGCGCTTGCCCGGCGCGATCGCGTTGGCGGCGGCCGCGCCCGGCCCCCAGGAGAAATCGGTGAGCTGGTTGTTCAGCAGCATGCCGCCGACCACGCGCCCGGAGCCGAAGTAGGATTCGATCGTGGTGGTCATCGACACCGCGTTGCCGGCGGCATCGACCACGACCAGATGGCTGGTGCCGGCGGGCTCGGAGGTGGCATCGGCCTCGCGCGCGATGGCGTCGGCGGGCTGGCCGTACGCAGGTGCATCGGGAGCGGCGCGCGTGCCGATCAGCGCACGGCGGCTCGCCAGGTAGGCCGGTTCGAGCAGGCCGTCGACGGGCACTGTCACGAAGCCGGGATCGCCAACGTAGTGGTCTCGGTCGGCGTACATCAGCCGGCTGGCCTCGGCGAACAGCAGCCAGGCCCGTGGGTCGCCGGGGCCGCGTTCGGCGATGTCGGTGCCGTCGAGCAGCAGCATCAGCTGCAGCAGGCCGACGCCGCTGGCCGGCGGTGGTGCTGCGCAGAGGATGTAGGTGCGCAGCGGGCGGCAGAGTGCATCGGTGCGTTCGGCGACGTTCACCTGCAGGTCCGCGGGCGTCATGCGCGCGCCGTGCGGCGCCTGGGCGACGCGCGCGGCCAGCGCCTCGGCCAGCGGGCCGCTGCGCAGCGCATCGGCACCGCGCGCGGCGATCGTGCGCAGGCTGGCGGCGTAGGCCGGGTTGCGGAGGGTGTCGCCGACGCGCGGCGGCGCGCCGTCCGCGCCTGCGAACAGCGCCACCACGTCCGGCGCGGCCGCCTGCGGGAAGTCGCCGGCGATGTGCCGGTGCAGGCGCGGCGTCACCGCGAAGCCCTGCCCGGCGCGCAGCGCGGTGGATTCGAACAGCGTCGACCAGTCCAGCCTGCCGTGCGCGGCGTGCGCGAGTTCGAGCGCCTGGAGTACGCCGGGGACACCGGTGGCGTGGCCGCTGAGCATCGCCTCGGCGCGCGACAGCGCGCGGCCGTCGTCGTCGCTGAACATGGCGGGGCCGGCGCCCGACGGCGCGCGTTCGCGGCCGATGTAGCTGTCGATGCGGCCGGAAACGGCGTCGTAATGCAGCAGAATCGCGCCGCCCAGCAGCCCCGAGCTCTGCGGTTCGACCAGTCCCAGCATCGCCTGCACCGCGATCGCCGCATCGATCGCGCTGCCGCCGCGGCGCAGTACGTCCAGGCCGGCCTCGGTGGCAAGCGGATGGGCGCTGCTGACCAGGCCCGTGTTGCGCGCCTGCGCAGTTTCCGCCAGCGGCGCAGGCGCGGCGATGCGGGCGCCGGTGCCGCAGGCCGCCAGGCACAGGATGCCGGCGACCAGCAGCGCGCGGCATGGGCTTGCGAGGGATGCGTGCGGCACTGGCAAGGCCATGGGTGGGTTCCCGTGCGGATCGTTGTCGAGCGCGTCGCCGGAAGGACGCGGTTGTGCCGAGGCTATCGCGATCACCGCCCGCGCGCCCGTCGCTTTGCCGGGGTGCTCCATAGCCGCACGGCATACCCGTCCGCAGAAAAGCTGCGCGACAGCCGTGGCCGGCTGCGGCAGTGTCGATGCGCAAGGAAGCGGCGCCGCGACAGGACGCGACCCGGCCGGCGCGGCGCGCGGCCGGGCATCGGACGAGCACTGGAGGATCCCCGAACCATGCGCAGGCCATTGACCCGGATCTGCACGACGCTGCTGGCCCTGTGCCTGTCCGCGGCCGCCGCGACGGCTTCGGCGCAGACGCGGCAGCTGCTCAACTACGAGCAGATCCACAAGCCCGTGGTCGCCGACGGCGGCATGGCGGTCAGCCAGAGCGAGCAGGCCAGCCAGGCCGGTGCGCAGGTGTTGCGCGACGGCGGCAACGCGGTCGACGCCGCCGTGGCGATGGCGTTCGTCATGGCGGTCACCCTGCCGCGCGCCGGCAACATCGGCGGCGACGGCTACATGTTGGTCCACCTTGCCGACGGCAGCCGCGCGGTCGCGATCGACTTCCGCTCGATGGCGCCGGCGCTGGCCACGCTCGATGCCTACGTCGGCGAAGACGGCAGGCTGCAGGGCCATTCGGCAGGCATCCGCGCGGCCGGCGTGCCGGGCACGGTCGCGGGCCTGGCGCTGGCGCACGAGAAGCATGGGCGGCTGCCGTGGAAGCAACTGCTGCAGCCGGCGATCCGCCTGGCCGGCGACGGCATGGTCCTCAGCCGCGACGAAGCCTTCGCGCTGGATTGGGGCCGCGAGCGGCTGGCGCGCAGCGCCGCCGGCGCGAAGGTCTTCCTGCACCCGGATGGCTCCGCGCTGCGCGCCGGCGAACACCTGGTGCAGGCCGACCTGGCCTGGTCGCTGCGCCAGATCGCCGAGCACGGCGCCGATGCCTTCTACCGCGGCGCGATTGCAGAGCGGCTCGATGCCGGCATGCGCGCCCACGGCGGCCTGCTGCGCAAGGCTGACCTCGCCGCCTACCGCGCCATCGAGCGCGAGCCGCTGCGCGGCAGCTACCGCGGCCACGTCCTGCTGACCATGCCGCCGTCCAGCGGCGGCGGGCCGGGCATCGCGATGACGCTGAATATCCTCGAACAGTTCGACCTCGCCGCGATGGGCGCCGGCTCGGCCGACGCGCTGCACGTGCTGGCCGAGGCGACCAAGCGCGCCTGGCGCGACCGCCAGGCGCATGCCAACGATCCGGCAGCGGCGCGCGTCCCGCTGGACGGCTTCGTGTCGAAAGCCTACGGCGCGGCGCGGGCCCAGGAAATCGCGATGGACCGCGCGACGCCCGCCGCCGAGGTGCGCGCCGGCGACATCTGGGCGCAGGAAAGCCGCGAGACCACCCACTTCGCCGTGGTCGACCGCGACGGCAACGCGGTCAGCACCACCTACACCATCGGCTCGGACTTCGGCTCCGGGGTCATGATCGAAGGCACCGGCTTCCTGCTCGGCAACCTGATCGGCAATTTCTCGCTGCAGGCCCAGCTCGACGCCGCGCGCGAAGGCCGCGAACCACCGGCGAACGCGCTGCGGCCGGGCAGCCGACCGGTGTCGAGCATGGCGCCGACGATGCTGCTGCGCGGCGGCAAGCCGTGGCTGGTGACCGGCAGCCCCGGCGGCAACACCATCCCCGGCACGATCGTGCAGGTGATCGTGAACGTCGTCGACTTCGAGATGAACATCGCCGAGGCCACCTCGTTCCCACGCATCCACCAGCAGGTCACCACGCGCGGCGAGCTCGACATCGAGCGCGGCTTCAGCCCGGACACGCTGCGCATCCTGCGCGAACGCGGCCACCAGCCCACGCCGGGAGAGACCATCGGCAGCACGCAGACGCTGCTCCTGGCGCCGGACCGCGTCGAAGGCGCCGCCGATCCCCGTCGGCCCGGCGCGGCGGCGGTCGCGCAGTAGGCAGCCTCGCCGCAGGCATAACCTGCCGCTATGGGGTGGGCTCAAAAAGCGAGGCTTCCCACGGCGGCAACGTCGCTACAGTCGGCCAGGGGAACGCAGCCGCGCGCCAATTCGTGCTTCCAGAGGGAGTGACCACATGCACCATCGCCTCATCAAGCCGACGCTGCTCAGCGTCATCCTCGGCGCAACGCTGCAGAGCATGGCGTTCGCGCAGCAACAGGATATCGCCGAACCGCCGGCGCAACCGCCGGCCGATACCGCGGCCAAGGACCTGGACGCGGTCACGGTCGTGGGCAGCCGGCTCGCGACCACGCGCACCGAAGGTCCCTCGCCGGTGGTGGTGATGGACGAGGAGAAGATCGAGGCGACTGGTGCGATCTCGGGCGATGAACTGCTGGAAGCGATCCCGCAGGTCGGCGACATGATGTTCAACAACACCGACACCGCGGCCAACCTCAACGCCGCGCGCGGCGACGTCGGCTCGATCAACCTGCGCAACCTCGGCACCGGCAACACCCTGCTGATGGTGAACGGGCGGCGCATGGTGCCGCACCCGGGGACGCAGACCGAAGCGCTGGTGCCGCGACAGACCGCCAACATGAACGCGATCCCGCTGTTTGGCACCCGCCGGGTGGAAACGCTGCTGGGCGGCGCCTCCGCGCTGTACGGCTCGGATGCCGTCGCCGGCGTGGTCAACGTGGTGCTCGACACGCATTTCCAGGGCTTCCAGGTGCAGGGCCAGTACGGCGGCTCCGAGGATGTCGACCTGCGCCAGGGCAACCTCAACTTCAAGGCCGGCAAGTGGTTCAACGACGGTCGTACGCGGACCACGCTCATCGGCGGCTGGACCCACCGCACCGACCTTCCGGCCGACGCGCGCGACTACAGCGCCAACATGGACCGTCGCGCGCTGATGGACGGGACCGAGTTCGAAGGCGTCGCCGCGTTCGACGACCGCATCACCGCCACCGCCTGGGGCGTGTTCCAGACCGTGGGCAACGTCGCCGTGCGCGGTCCCGGCAACGCGCTGGTCACCAATACCAGCGGCCAGTTCCACATCGATCCGGTGGGACTGCACAACTGCACCGCAGCGATCAACAGCGACGTCTGCATCATGTCCGGCGCGCAGAACACCACCATCGACCGGCCACTGCGCTTCAGCCCCAACCACCAGCGCAACATCCTCGGCGAGATCGACCGCATGAACCTGTTCGGCACCATCGAACAGGACCTCAACGACAACTTCATCGCCTTTGGCGAGATCTCGTACTACGAGTCGCGCTACGAGGGCATGCGCGAACAGGCCGCGTCGCTGGGTGCGGCGCCGATGATCGTGTCCCGCAACAATTACTACAACCCGTTTGGCGCCATGTACCGCACCGACGGTTCGCTCAACCCGTATCGCCTGCCGGGCATCAATGCGCCGGTGGGTGGCCTGGACGTGCGCCTGACCAGCTATCGTGCGACCGACAGCTCGCGGCCGTACACCGTCGACGACGACCAGTACCGCGTGCTCGCCGGCGTGCGCGGCATGGTCGGCGGCTTCGACTGGGAGGCCGCGGTGCTGTACTCGGCCGCGACCACCCGGGACACGCAGTACGGATCGATCAGCAACACCCTGTTCGCCGAGGCGCTGTCGTGGAACACGCCCGACGCCTACAACCCGTTCTGGGGCGGCAACCTGGAGGACTGGGGCGCACCCAAGGACCCGGCGCAGAACCAGGCGGCGATCGACCACTTCACGGTGCCGGTCGTGCGCGACAGCAAGGCGACGCTGTTCCAGGTCGACACGCGCTTCATCAAGGAAGACCTGTTCGCCTTGCCCGCCGGCCACGTCGGCGTCGCGTTCGGCGGCGAATGGCGCCGCGAAACCCTGGACGACGACCGCGACCCGCGCTTCGACGGCACGCTCACCTACACCAACCCGACCAATGGCGCGATCACCAGCGACGTGCTCGGCGCGAGCCCCGCCGGCGACAACTCCGGCGACCGCAACGTCGGCTCGCTGTACGCGGAATTCGCGATCCCGCTGGTGTCGCCGTCGATGGAGGTGCCGCTGGTGCGCGCGCTGGACCTGCAGGTCGCGGGCCGCTACGAGCGCTATTCCGACTTCGGCGGCGTGTCGAAGCCGAAGGTGTCGCTGGCCTGGGACATCGTCGACGGCCTGATGCTGCGCGCCAACTGGTCGCAGAGCTTCCTTGCGCCCAACATCCTGCAGATGTATGCCGAAGGCACCACGGTCAGCAACACCCGCACCGACTACTACGTGTGCGAGGCCGACATCCGCAATGGCACCATCGATGGCGTGCATCGCTGCGGCCGCAGCTACAGCACCATGGCCATGCGCAGCGGCAATCGCGACCTGAAACCGGAGACCGCGGAGACCTGGTCGGCAGGCTTCGTGTTCCAGCCGAAGTTCCTGCCCGAGTCGACCCGCATGACCTTCACCGCCGACTACTGGGAGATCCACCAGGAGGACGTGATCGGCATCCTCGGCGAGGCCACCCAGCTCGCGCTGGACTACCTGTTGCGCATGGAAGGCTCGTACAACCCGGCCGTCGTGCGGTTGGACCCGGACCAGTCGCGGATCGAACTGTTCGAGGGCACCGGGCTGGCGCCGGTGGGCATGGTCGACTACGTCGACGACGTCTACATCAATCGCCTGCCCAGGACCACGCGCGGCATCGACTTCGGCGTCGACTGGCGGCTGCGCACCGACAACGCGGGGACTTTCTACGCCAACCTCAACGCGGCGCGCATGATCCAGATCACGCAGGAGTCGACCGCGGACGAGATCCGCATCCTCGAAGCACAGCAAGCTGGCCTCATCGACGACAACTTCAGGATCGGCAACGCCGGCGACCTGCTGGGCATCAACGGCAGTCCGGAATGGCGCGCGACCTTCAGCGCCTCGTGGCGCAAGGGCGACTGGGGCCTGGGCACGTTCGTCCGCTACGTCGACGGATACGAGTCGACCGGTGCGGTGTCCAACCTCGGCAACTACTACCCGGTGCCGAGCTGGACCATCACCAATCTCTGGGCGGAGCGCCGTTTCCGCGACACCAACAGTTTCCTCGACGGCACCCGCGTCCGGCTGACGGTACGCAACATCGGTGATCGCGAACCGCCGCTGACGCCGAGCGCGCTGGGCTTCAGTTCGTCGCTGCACAATGCCCTGGGCCGCGGCTACTACCTGACGGTGACCAAGTCCTTTGACTGATACCCACTCGCGATCAAACGTTGAAGGCAGGAGCGGGCCATGCCCGCGACCCGCCGCGGCCGAGAGATCGTCGCCGTCTGGTCGCGCCCATGGGGCGCTCCTACGCGATTCCATGCTCTTGATCGCTACTTGGCATGAAGCCCGGCGCGCGACGGCAGGTCACGGCAGGATGCGGCGCATCCTGCTCTGCGCAGTGCTGGTGCTGTCGTGCGCCCTGCCGTCGTTCGCGTCGGCGCGGGACATCGAGGACCGGCTGCGCGAGCTGATGGCCGGACACGAGACGGTCGGACTGGCGGTCGTGGTCATCCGCGACAACGCCATCGTCTACCGCAACAGCCTGGGCTGGAAGGACCAGGAGCAGAGGATTCCCCTCGACGAAGACGACGTCTTCCGCATCGCCTCCATCTCCAAGTCGTTCGCCGCGACCGCGATCCTGCAGCTGGTGGAGCAGGGCCGGCTGTCGCTGGACGACGACGTCGGCGCGCTGATCGGCTTCCAGGTGCGCAACCCGGCGTTTCCCGAGCGGGTGATCACGCTGGAAATGCTGCTCAACCATACCTCGTCGATCACCGACGGCGAGCAGTACGGCAGTCTCGACGTCATCAATCCCGATGCCGGCAGGGCCTGGCGGGACAGCTACGCCGACCGCGCGCCCGGCGAGCGCTACGAGTACTCCAACCTCGGCTACAACATGGTCGGCACGATCATCGAGCGTGTGTCCGGCGAGCGCTTCGACACCTACATCCGGGCGCACGTGCTCGAGCCGCTGGGGCTGTACGGCGGCCATCTGGTGGACGCGCTGGATCCGGACCGCATCGCGCGCATCTACCGCTGGCGCGACGATGGGGGCTTCGTGCGCTCGGATGCGGCCTACGCGCCGCTGGGCAAGCGCCTGGACGGCTACGTGATGGGCTACGACACGCCGATGTTCTCCCCGACCGGCGGCGTCAAGATCTCCGCGCCCGACCTGGCCACCTACATGCTGATGCACATGAACCGGGGCGAATGGAACGGTGTGCGCATCCTTGGCGCGGAGCATGCGGCGATGATGCAGACGCCGACCGTCGACATCGACGGCGCGTCCGGCTACGGCCTGGCCATCCGCACCGAAACATCCCTGCTGCCCGGGGTCGTGCTGACCGGACACACCGGCTCCGCCTACGGCCTGTACAGCTCCATGTTTTTTGATGCCGAAAAGAAGTATGGTTTCGTCGTGATGACCAATGGCACCCGGGACATGGGGATCCGGGACGAGGTCAACCGGGTCCTGTTCGACCACTTCATCGCCGGCACGGAGACCGGACCGCCGGTGGAGTGAGCCCCAGGCCCCGGGGCCGCATCCAACGCACCGGGGGTTCCAGGCTTGAGACAGACAGCATGGGGGTTCGCGCTGTGGGCCTGCACGCTGCCATCACTGGCGGCCGAGGCGCCCGTGGTGTCGGACGCGTCCACGATCGAGCAGGCCGGGATGGTCGACATCCGCAGCCTGGTGCCGGACATGTCGCAGGCGATCGCCTACGCCACGAATGACAACTTCGTCGGCGCGCCGGTGGACGGCTACGGGGCGCCGCGCTGCTGGCTCAAGCGCGAGGCGGCCGAGGCGCTGGCGCGGGTGGACGCGACGCTGCGTGGGCAGCACATGCGCCTGCGCATCTTCGACTGCTACCGCCCGGCGCGTGCGGTGGCGCATTTCGTGCGCTGGGTGAACGACCCGGCCGACCAGCGCACCAAGGCCACGCATTACCCGGACCTGGACAAGTCGCAGCTGCTCGGCGAGTACATCGCGCCGGTGTCCGGCCACAGCCGCGGCACCACGGTCGACCTCACCGTGCTGCGCTGCGACGCGCGCGACGCCGGCTG
This sequence comes from Luteimonas sp., assembly GCA_035444805.1. Classification (GTDB taxonomy): domain Bacteria; phylum Pseudomonadota; class Gammaproteobacteria; order Xanthomonadales; family Xanthomonadaceae; genus Luteimonas. Next base: position 25,783 of record DAOMPM010000017.1, read on the forward strand.
CGAGCCGCTGGACATGGGCACGGGTTTCGACTTCTTCGGCGCCCGCGCCAATACCGACTCCGCGGACGTCGACGCCACGCAGCGCGCCAACCGGGACCTGCTGCGCGACGCGATGGCGGCCGAGGGCTTCGGCAACTATCCGATGGAGTGGTGGCACTACAGCCTGCGGTCCGACTTACCGCCCGGGCCGCTGTACGACGTGCCGGTGACGATTCCAGACAACATGGGCCGGCAGGCGGAGATCGAGCGCCTGATGCAGCCCTACGACGGCGACGCCCCGGGCGCTTCATTGCTGGTCCTGAAGGATGGCGAGGCCGTGATCCGCCGCGGCTACGGCCGTTCCGACCTGGCGCGCGGCACCGAAGCCGGCCCGGCGACCAACTACCGGCTCGCCTCGGTGACCAAGCCGTTCACTGCGGCGGCGATCCTGCTGCTGGCGCAGGACGGCAAGCTCGCCATCGACGACCCGGTGCGCAAGTGGCTGCCGTCGCTGCCGGCCGCGGCCGACGGCATCACGCTGCGCCACCTGCTGGAGCACAGCTCGGGCCTGCCCGACTACGAAGACCTGATGCCCAAGCCCTACGAGGGCCAGATCGTCGACGCCGGTGTGCTGGCCCTGCTCGAACAGCAGCTCCAGCTGCATTTCCCGCCGGGCAGCAGCTATCGCTACAGCAACAGCGGCTACGCCCTGCTGGCGCTGGTGGCCGAACGCGCGTCGGGGATGCGCTTCGCCGACTACCTGCGCAGCCGCATCTTCGAACCGCTGGGCATGCACGACACCCATGCGCGCGTCGACGGCGGCCCGGACATCCGCTACCGCGCCTGGGGCTACAGCGCCGCCGACGGTGGCTGGGTGCTGACCGACCAGAGCCCGTACAGCGCGGTGCTCGGCGACGGCGGCATCTACTCCAGCATCGACGACCTCGCGCGCTGGGACGCCGCACTGGACGATGATCGCCTGTTCAGTGACGCGACGCGCGCGCTGGCCTTCGGCAGGCAGGTGCAGGTCGCCAGCGAACCGGAAGCGACGTACTACGGCTTCGGCTGGCGCGTCACCGGAGACGGCGACCGGCAGTGGCACAACGGCGAGAGCCTCGGCTTCCGCAACGCCTACGTGCGCTGGCCGAAGCAGCACCTGACCGTCGTCCTGCTGAGCAACCGCAACCATCCAACCCCGTACCAGACCGCGCTGGCGATCGGCGCGCTGTTCCTCGACGACGAACCCGCCGACCCCCGCTGATTCCGTACCACGCCTGTTCTTTCGCCCGCAGTCCCATCCATCCGAGGTAACATCATGCGAATCCAGCAAGACCCCCGCCTGAACCTGCTCTGCGCGGCACTGCTGATGGCCATCGCTGCCCCCGCAGCGGCCCAGGACAGCGGCCGGGAGACGACCACCACGCTCGACCGGGTCAGCGTCACCGGATCGCGCATCAAGCGCACCGACATCGAAACCGCGCTGCCGATCACCATCGTCCAGAAAGAGGAAATCGAGGCGCAGGGCATCACCTCGGCCGAACAGCTGCTGCAGTTCCTCAACATCGCCGGCAACGGCTCGGACAACCTCGTCGCCCAGGTGGGCGTGGGCTCGGACGAGATGCGCGGCAACAACGGCGTGTCCGGCGCCAACCTGCGCGGCCAGGGCGCCGACGCGACCCTGGTGCTGCTCAACGGCCGTCGCGTGGCCACCCACGGCCTGCGCGGCCAGGCGGTGGACCTGAACTCGATTCCCTTCGCCGCCATCGACCGGGTCGAAGTGCTGCGCGACGGCGCCTCGGCCGTGTACGGCACCGACGCCATCGGTGGCGTGATCAACTTCATCACCCGCAACGACTACCAGGGCATCACCGTCAACGCCGGCTTCGACGTCACCCACGACGGCGGCGGCAACATCTACAGCTACAACATCCTCGGCGGCCTCGGCGACATCGACGAAGACCGCTGGAACGTGTGGGGCACGGTGAACTGGAAGAAGAACGAGATCCTCACCGGCTCCGACCGTGACTTCGCCACCACCTTCCAGCCCAACCGCGGCCTGTCGCCGGACACCCGCGGCACGCCGTTCGCCACCGTCACCAACTCCGCCGGCGGCATCATCACCGGCTCCCTGCCCGATCCCGCCGGCGGCGGCAACCAGTCCTTCATCAACCCGCTCGACCTGCCCGGCGGGCTCGGCTGCGAAGCCGGCGGCGACCTGATGGGCCCCTACGAACACCAGATGTGGGGCGTGGCCAGCGCCAAGTACGCCTGCGCCTGGGACTACCCGGCGGCGCGGGTGATGCAGCAGCCGGTGGAAAGCGTGCAGACGATGGGCCGCGCCAGCTTCAAGGTCGGCGAAAGCCATCTGTTCTACATCGAGGGCATGCGCTCGCGGGTCAAGTCCAACCGCCAGTTCGAGTTCCAGCAGATCACCTCGGGAACCACCGGGTCGCTCAACCCGAGCACCTGGTATCCGCTCAACAACATCACGCGCGACACCTACAACGAGGTGTTCGAGGCAATCCGTGGATTCTTCTACCCGGGCTCCACACCGCTGGCGAGCGTCGGCAACCTGGTCTACGGCAACCGCATCCCATACCGCTGGCGCTGCGAAGCCTGCGGCCCGCGCGAGGTCCTGACCACCACCACGGCCTGGCGACTGCTGATGGGCGTGGAAGGCGACATCGGCACCTGGAACTACGACGTCGGCCTGTCGCGCGCCAACAGCAAGGGCGAGTCCATCCTCGGCAACGGCTACTACTTCACCACCGAGTTCCAGCAGGCGCTGGGCAGCGGTTACATCAATCCCTTCATCATGCCCGGCGAGCAGCAGAGCCCACAGGGCATGGCCATGCTGCAGGCCGCGTCGGCGGCCGGCGTCAAGCTGTACGGCGGCGAATCCACCGTCACCACGCTGGACGCGTCCTTCGCCGGTGGCCTGGGCTGGAACCTGTGGGGCGGCGAGGTGCAGCTGGCGACGGGTCTGGAGATCCGCCGCGAGGAGTTTGGCTTCGCTGGCAAGCTGGAAGGCGAAGCCGCGACCCGGGCCATCTACCAGGCGCCGTTCGACGTCAACAACGACCAGCCCGACGTCAGCCGCGACATCAAGGCGGTGTACCTGGAGGCCTATCTGCCGGTACACGACACCCTGGAGCTGACCCTGGCCGTGCGCCATGACGACTACGACACCTTCGGCGGCACCACCAATCCGAAGTACTCGTTCAAGTGGCAACCGTTCGACGCGCTGGCGTTCCGCGGCGCCTACAGCACCGGCTTCAAGGCACCGGAGTTCACCCGGCTGTACGGTGGCCGGCTCGTTGGCGAGTACACCGGCCTCGACCTGGCCGACCCGGCGATCTGCCCCGGCGGCGTCCCCAACTCCAGCATCCCGGGCTGCGAGTTCATCAACCGGCCCGAGCAGGTGTTCGGTGGCAACATCAACCTGCAGCCGGAGGAATCCAAGCAGAAGAGCATCGGCGTGGTCTATGCGCCCACCGACCGCTTCAACATCAGCCTCGACTGGTGGGAGATCGAGCGCCTCAACACCATCCGCGCGCCCGACATCAACATGCTGCGCGACTTCTACCACCTGTTCAGCGATCGCTGGGTGCGCAACCCGGACGGGTCGCTCGACTATCTCGACCGCACTTACGCCAACACCGGCGGCACCCTGACGAGCGGCGTCGAGCTGGATGCCAACCTGCGCGGCGAACTGGCCGGCGGTGCCTGGCAGATCAACCTCAACGGCAGCTACGTCGACAACTTCCAGCAGCGGGTACTGCTGGAGGTGCCGTACGGCGACAACGAGGTCGGCGAGTACGTGCGCTTCTTCAACCTGCCGCTGAAGTGGAAGCACACCCTGAACTTCGGCTACGTCAAGGGCAAATGGGCGCACACGCTGACCCAGGTCTACCGCGACGGCTACAAGGACGAGCTGCCGGTCAGCATGGTCCGCGGCACCTTTACGCCGCCGGACTGGAACCCCGACGTGGACGAGTACATCACCTACAACTACGGCGTGACCTGGACCGGCCTGGAGAATGCGAAGTTCACCTTCGTGGTGCGCAACCTGCTGAACGAGGACCCGCCGTTCACCGCGCACCAGAACGACTTCGCCTCGGGCGCGGCCTGGGAAGTCCGCGTCGGCGATCCGCGCGGTCGTTCCTACGGGCTGATCGTCGAGTACCGGTTCGAGTGAGGCGGTCGATCGCCTGACGGGTCGCAAGGCCAGCCGCCGCCGGGCAACCGGCGGCGGCTTTTCTCCTTTCCTATCCCGGAGAAAGCGGGCTTTCATACCCATTCGCGAAGAAATGTAGGAGCGGGCCATGCCCGCGACCCGAGCAACCGGCGCACCGTCGCTCGCCGGTCGCGCCCATGGGGCGCTCCTACGGCAATCCATGTGGTTGACCGCAAACTGGTATCAAACCGGAGCAATACCGTGCACAACGACCGCCCTGCCCCGTTCAGCCGCCGCCGCTTCATCGCGGCCACCGCGGGGGCGGCCGTGGCGCTCGCGCTCCCGGCGCGGGCCGCGCCGTTGCTCAACCTGCAGGACCGGAAACGATCGCTGGCGTCCAATGCCTGGATCGAGGTCGATCCGGCCGTCTTCGAGCACAACCTGCAGCTCATCCAGGCGATGCTGAGCGGTGGCGCGCGGACCTGCGCGGTGATGAAGGCCGATGCCTACGGCACCGGCATCGACCTGGTGATGCCCAGCGTCATCCAGGCCGGCATTCCCTACGTCGGCATCGCCAGCACCGAGGAAGCGCGGATGGCGCGGGCCTGCGGCTTCAAGGGTCGGTTGATGCGCGTGCGCCCGGCGACGTCGGTGGAGATCGAGGCCGCGCTGCCGCACGAGGTCGAGGAACTGGTCGGCGGCCTGGACGCGGCGCGCGAGGTTGCCCGGATCGCAGGCAAGCGTCGTCGCCGTCGTCCCGCGCGCGTGCACCTGGCGCTGAACTCGGCGGGCATGAGCCGCAACGGGCTGGAGCTCGGCAACGAGCGCGGGCGCAGGGAGGCGCAGGCCATCGTGGCGACCGAAGGGCTGCGCATCGTCGGCCTGATGACCCACTTCCCGGGGGAGGAAGTGCCCGACCTGCTGCACGGCGTGGAGACCTTCAAGCGCGAGACCGCATGGCTGTTCGCCAACACAGCGCTGCGTCGCGAGGACGTGCTGCTGCACGCGGCCAACTCGTTCGCCATCCAGCACGTGCCCGAATCGCACCTGGACATGGTGCGTCCCGGCGGCGCGCTGTACGGCTACGGCGGCACGCCCAAACCGCCGTTCGTGCACGTGGCCTCGTTCCGCACGTCGGTGGCCTCGGTCCAGGCCTATCCCGCCGGCAGCACCGTGAGCTACGACCGCACCTTCACCCTGCAGCGCGATTCGCTGCTGGCCAACCTGCCCGTCGGCTATTCCGACGGCTACCGCCGCGCCTACTCGAACAAGGGTTCGGTGCTGGTGCGCGGCCGCCGCGCGCCGGTGGTCGGCCGCGTCACCATGAACACCACGATGGTCGACGTGACCGACATCGCCGGCGTCGAACCCGGCGACGAGGTGGTGTTGTTCGGCCGCCAGGGTGAGGACGAAATCACCCAGGCGCAGATCGAGGAAGTCACCGGCGTGATCCTCGCCGACCAGTACACGGTCTGGGGCAGCCTGAATCCGAAGGTCTTGCGGCGCTGAGCGGGCGCGTTCCTGTGCACGGGACCGATGTCGGGAGGATCAACGGAACAGCTTGGAAAGTGGCTGTTCCTTCGTTCATGTCATTCGATGGCGACATTGCCTAGAATGGCTGGCGGGAACGAGCGAGGTGTTGCTACTGCACCTGGAGGCTGCCTTCATATCTGGCAGCTTCAAGGGAATAAAGTACGACCAAGCCTGCTTCGCACTGAGGCGCAAACACAGGGAACGACGCAGAGGAGCGTTGCGGCAATGTATAACCTGTCATTGATAGAGAAGTGCGTAAGCAGTTACAACGAGCACCCCGTCGATCCGGAGATCTCGCCCAACGATCAGATGAATAACCAGTGGTATTTCGAGGTTGGCAGGAGTGCCGTCGAAGTGATCCTGGCCGGCATGATGTCGAGTTACGCTGCGAGCGTCCAACGCGTGCTTGACCTGCCTTGTGGGCATGGCCGCGTTCTGAGGCATCTGGTCAGGATGTTCCCGGATGCCGAGTTTCATGCCTGCGATCTGGATGCGGACGGCATCCGGTTCTGTGCCGACCGCTTCGGCGCGGTCCCGGTGCTTTCGCGGGACGACCTGACGGAAGTCGATTTCGGAACGCAGTACGACCTCATCTGGGTCGGCTCGCTGTTTACGCATGTAGACCGTTCACAGACCAATCGCTGGCTCGCCCATCTTGCCCGCTTCCTGAGCCCGCGCGGCATCGTCGTCGCAACCATGCATGGCCGCTGGAGTGAGCATGTCCACCAGCGAATGGCCTATATCGGCGAGGACCGCTGGCAATCAATCCTTGAAAGCTATCGCCAGACTGGCTACGGATACAGCGACTACGTCTCGGCTGAAACCGTCGATCATGTTCCTGGCAACTACGGGATATCCTTGGCCAAGCCGAGCACCATGGTCCAGATGCTTGAGCGCGTTGATGGAGTCAGAGTGTTCTCCTACTCTGAGCGCGCGTGGGCCGATCATCAGGACGTGATGGTTTTCGGCAAGCCCGCCATTGACGAACCCTGGTAGGTTCGGACCCTGGGCACTCTGTCGTCGAGTGCGCTGCCAATCTGACGGTGTGCCCGAGCTGTTCTATCGGGGCGACAACTGGTCTGGCGCAGAGGGGCTACAGGTCCAGGGATGGGCATCCCGGTCGGGCATCCTCCAGACAGCCGTGGTCTTCACACGCGTCCGCGAACATCTCCCATCGGTTGGGGTGAACGCAGTGACCCCCCACGCGCACGCAACGTGCCGCCCCGGGTGTCGGGGTTCGCGGGCTCACCTCAACTTGTTGGCTGGCGTCAGGACGACGATGCCATTGCTCAGTCGAAGAAATTGATGAAGCCGGTGATGATCAGCGCGTTGCTGAAGTCGATGAAGAACGCGCCCACCAGCGGCGCGACCAGGAAGGCGCGCGGCGCGGCGCCGTAGCGTTCGACCAGGGTGCGCATCACCGCCATCGCGTTCGCGGTGGTGCCGAGCATGAAGCCGATGAAGCCGCCGCCCATCACCGCGGCGTCGTAGTCGCGGCCCATCACCCGGAAGATCACGCCGCAGAAGGCGACCACCATCACCACCTGCAGCGCGAGGTTGACCAGCAGCGGCAGCGCCAGCCCGGCCAGTTCCCACAGCTTGAGATTCATCAGCGCCACCGACAGGAACAGCGCCAGGCAGACGTTGCCGATCAGGTCGGTGGTCGGCACCGACAGGCCGATCCAGCCGGTGGCGTCGTCGAGGTTGCGGATCAGCGCACCGACCAGCATCGCGCCGACGTAGGCCGGCAGGGTGATGCCGGTCGCCGAGATCCATTCGCTGATCCAGCTGCCCAGCCACATCGCCACCAGGATCACCACGATGCTCTTGAGCGCGCCGTACTCGCGCTGTGCATCGGTCAGCGGCGCCGTCACTTCGGCCAGGTCCGGCGCGACGTGGTCCTGCGGCCGCGAGGACACCAGCCGGAAGCGGCGGATCAGCACCGTGATCGCGGGGCCGCCGACCAGCCCGCCGAGCACGATGCCCGCCATCGCCGCGGCCACCGCGATCGATTCGGCGCCCTGCACGCCGGCTTCCTCGAACAGCGGCGCGAACGCCAGCCCGGTCGCGGGGCCGCCGGTCAGCGTGGTCGATCCGGCGAGCACGCCGAACAACGGATGCAGGTCGAAGCCGACCGCGACCGCGATGCCCAGCAGGTTCTGCGCCACCGCGAACAGGCTCGCCAGCAGCAGGAACACCACTACCTGCTTGCCACTGATCTTGAGCAGCTTCAGGCTGGCGTTGACGCCGATGGTGGTGAAGAAGGCGATCATCAGCGGGCCCTGCAGGCTGGTGTCGAGCACGAACAAGGTCGCGTCCTGTTCGTACGCGATCCACGCCGCGATCGCGAACACCAGCCCGCCGATCACCGGTGGCGGCAGGTTGTAGCGTCCGAGCACCGGGATCGCACGGCACAGCGCATAGCCCAGGAACAGGGCGATGCCGGCGAGGGCGAGGGTCTGGACGGCGTCGAGCTGCAGCATCGGGTTTCCTTGTCGGTGTCACGCCAGCCGCGCGCGGCGGGTGGCGCTCAGGGGCAGGTGCCCGCTGGCGGGCGATGCTGGAGCATCCTGCCCGGCAACGCATGTGCCGCATGGCCCTTGTCGATCATCGCCACGCCGTTGACGAACAGGTGCACCACCCCTTCCGACAGCACGTGGGGGTGCACGTAGTCGGCCTTGGGCGCATAGGCGTCCGGGTCGAACACCACTACGTCGGCGAAGTGGCCGGGGCGCAGGAAGCCGCGATCGGCGAGCCCGAAGGTGGTCGCGGTCAGTCCGCTCGAGCGGTGGATGAAGGCCGCCAGGTCGATCACCTGGTCCTGCACCACGAAGCGCGCGTACTTCTCGGGGAAAGTCGCGTGCTGGCGCGGATGGCCGTCGCCACCGTCGGAGGCGGTCAGCACCCAGCGCTGGCGCATGAACAGGTCGACGTCGTCGCGGCGCATGTTGAACGAGGCGATCCGCTGCGCCGAGCCGGTGCGCCCGGTACCGCCTTCGCGAATGATGCGCAACGCCGCCTCGATCGGGTCGATGCCGGCGTCGTCGGCGTACCGTTGCAAGGTCAGCGCGCTCCATGGCCAGCCGCTGCCGGTCATCAGGATCGATCCGGCGCCACCGCGGCGCTGCAGGTTGTCGCGCATCTCGCCGCGGATGCGCGCCGCCGCCGCCGGATCGTCCAGTCGCGCGAACAGCGCCGCGCGCCCGCCGTCCACCGACCAGCCCGGCAGCAGCGCGGCGCCGAGGCTGGTCGAGGACGCCAGCCAGGGATACTGGTCGGCGGTCACCTGCTGCCCTTGCGCACGCGCGCGTTCGATGCGCGCGATCACTTCGCCGGCGCTACCATGGACATCGGCGCCGAGCGCCTTGATGTGCGCGATGTGTACCGGCAGCTGCGCGCGCCGGCCGATCTCCAGCACTTCCTCGATCGAGCCCATCAGCCCCAGCGAATAGCTCGACTCGTCGCGCTGGTGGGTGTCGTAGACGCCGCCGCGCACCGCCGCCTCGCGTGCGAGCGCGACCACCTCGTCGGTCGTGGCGAAGCTTTGTGGTGCGTAGAACAGGCCGGTCGACAGGCCGAAGGCGCCTTCGCACATCGCGTTCGCGACCAGGCCGCGCATGCGCGCCAGTTCCGCCGCGTCCGGCGCGCGCGCATCCTGCGCCAGCACCCGCGTGCGCACCGGGCCGAGGCCGACGTAGGCGGCGACATTGGTGCCGATGCCCGCGGCCTCGAGCCGGGCGCGTTCGGCGGCGACGTCGGGCGTGCCGCCGCCGTCGATGCCGATGAAGATCGTGGTCACGCCCTGGTGCAGCCACGGCAGGATGCGCCGCACCGCCGGATCGGGCGAGCGCAGGTAGGTGTCGGGATGCGTGTGCGGATCGATGAAGCCCGGCGCCACCACCAGGCCGCGCGCATCGATCTGGCGCGTCGCGCGATAGCGCTGGCGCAGGTCGGGGCCGACGTCGAGGATGCGGTCGCCGCGGATGGCGATGTCGGCGATCCGGCCGTCGCCGGCGCTGCCGTCGAACAGCAGGCCGCCGTGGATCAGGGTGTCGGCGTCAGCCGGCGTTGTCGGCGCCTGCGTCGGGCTGGCGCAGCCGGCGAGTAGCAGCAGCAGGCCGGGCAGGCCGGGCAGGCAACGCGCCAGCCTGCACAGCGGCTTGCCGGGATTCGCCTTGCGGTCACGTGCGCGGCGCTCGCGTACGCGGCGACTGCTCATGCGGCGTGCGCGTCCTTCGCGCGCATGCCGCCGCCCCACAGCGAAGGCGATGGCGGCTGCAGCAGGCCATCGCGCATCACGGTGCCGCCGGGAAGATCGTCCTTCAGCCACAGCGGGCCGTCGAGGTCGACGAACTCCGCGTGCCGCGCCACATGCCAGGCCGGCGCGATCGACAGCGAGGAGCTGATCATGCAGCCGACCATGATCCCGAAGCCCTGCGCGCGCGCCGCGTCCAGCAGCTCAAGCGCGGCGGTGAGGCCACCGGTCTTGTCGAGCTTGATGTTGACCATCCGGTAGCGGCCGCGCAGGCGCGGCAGGTCGGCGGCGACGTGGCAGGACTCGTCGGCGCACAGCCGCACCACGGATTCGAAACCGAGCAGCGCCTCGTCCTCGCCAGCCGGCAGCGGCTGTTCGAGCATGTCGATGCGGGCTTCGGCCAGCACCGGCTGCAGCGATCGCAGCAGGTCGAGGTTCCAGCTTTCGTTGGCGTCGACGATCAGCCGGGCCGTGGGCAACGCGCCGCGGACCGCGCGGATCTGCGCGGCCGGATCGCTGGCGTCGACCTTGATCTTGACCTGGCCCAGGTGGGCGAGCGTGCGCGCGGTCGCGGCCATCCGCTCCGGCGCATCGACGCCGACGGTCTGTACGCTGGCCAGCGCCGGCAGCGGCCCGGGCTGGCCGAGCAGGTCCGCGACCGACCGGCCCTGCCGCTGCGATTCGAGGTCCCACAGCGCGCAGTCGAGTGCGTTGCGTGCCGCGCCCGGTGGCAGCAGCTCAAGCAGCCGGTGCCGGTCGAGCCCGTCGGCGACCGCCTGCGCCAGCGCGCCGGCCTCGGCGATGGCGCTGTCGACGTCCTGGCCGTAGCGTGCCGACGGCATCGCTTCGCCGCGGCCGCTGAAATCGCCGTCGCGGATCGTCGCCACCACCACCTCGGCCGAGGTGCGCACCCCGCGCGCGATGCGGAACGGCGTGGCCAGCGGGTGGCTGGCGTGGGCCAGGCTCAGCACGGCACGGCTTCCAGCAGCCGATCGACGATGCGAGCGACGCCGTCGCGGACCGGATCCTGCGCCGGCAGGTCGAGCAGGTACTCGGCTTCGCGGCAAGCGCGCGCGGCTTCGTCCGGGTCGAGCTTCGAGGTGTTGAGCGCCACCCCGACCGCGACCACGTCGGGGTTGGTCAGCCGCGCGGCGGCGAGGTTGGCCTCCAGCGTGGTGCGCAGGTCCGGGACCGGATAGTGCTTGACGCCGCGCATGTGCTGGCGGTTCGGCTCGTGGCACAGCACCAGCGCATCGGGCTGGGCGCCGTGCAGCAGGCCCATCGACACGCCGGCGTAGGAGGGATGGAACAGCGAACCCTGGCCTTCGATGAGGTCCCAGCCGCCGTCGTGGCGCTCGGGCGAGAGCCATTCGATGCCGCCGGAGATGAAATCGGCGACCACCGCATCGATCGGGATCCCGCGTCCGGCGATGAAGATGCCGGTCTGGCCGGTGGCGCGGAAGTCGGCCGCCAGCCCGCGCGCGCGCATGTCCGTTTCCAGCGCCAGCGTGGTGTACATCTTGCCGGTCGAGCAGTCGGTGCCGACCGTCAGCAGCCGGCGACCGGCGCGCCTGAGCCCGTTGCCCACCGGCGTCGCCGGCGGATTGCGAGCGTCGAACAGGTGGCGGCCGTTGCGCCGCGCGGCCTCGACGATCGGCGGATGCGAGACCAACCGTTCGTGCAGGCCGGAGGCGACGTTCATCCCCGCATCAAGCGCGGCGACGATGTCCGCCACCGAGTCCGGCCCCATCCGGCCGCCGGCGTTGGCCACGCCGACGATCATGGTGTTGGCGCCGGCGGCGCGGGCCTGGGCGAAGTCCATGTCCGGCACGCCGACGCTGGTCCTGCACTCCGGCCCGCGGAACTGGCCCACGCACCACTCCGGCCGGAACTGCACCAGCCCGCGCGCGGTCTTGGCGGCGAGGTCGTCCGGCGCATTGCCCAGGTAGAGCAGGAACGGCGGCGGCCAGTGCGAGGCGTCTGCAGTGGCGGCGGAGGCGATGGACATGGGGGAACGTCCTGTGGCCCGGTCCGGGCAAGGGAAGGAAGCCCATGTTCTGGCCTGCGGGCGCGCGACGCCATTGAAAAGATGCCCGCCACGCATAACCCGGGGTTATGCCGTCGCCGCTCGCACCGAGCCAAGGGGTGCGTGTGGATCCCGTCGGACGGCGCGCGTGCGGGGGATCTGCCTCACGCGGCGCTGGTCGGTGGGTGCGAGGACATCGTCGTGCGCAGTCGGCTGCCGGGATGGCAAACTGGGGGCATGGGTTCCCCCGTGATTCTGGTCGCCGACGACCATCCGCTGCTCCGCGCCGCCGTGCTGCATGCCTTGCGCGCGGCGATGCCGCAGGCCGACGTGGTCGAGACCGCCAGCGCGCCAGCGCTGGGACAGGCGCTGCTCGCGCATCCGCAGGCCGACCTGGTGCTGCTCGACCTGACGATGCCCGGCGCGCGCGGCTTCTCGGTGCTGCTGCACGTGCGCGGCGAGCATCCTCAGGTGCCGGTGGTGGTGATATCGTCGAACGACCATCCGCGCGTGATCCGCCGCGCGCAGCAATTCGGCGCTGCAGGCTTCATCCCGAAGTCGGCGCCGGCCGAGGCGATCGGCGAGGCGGTGGCGGCGGTACTCGACGGCGGCAGTTGGTTCCCGCCGATGGCCGCGGAGCGCTCCGAGGCCGACGCCGAGCTGGCGGCGAAGCTGGCACAGCTCACGCCGCAGCAGTTCCGCGTGCTGCTATGCGTGGCCGACGGCCTGCTCAACAAGCAGATCGCGCACGAGCTGGGGCTGGCCGAGAACACGGTCAAGGTGCACGTCACCGCGATCTTGAAGAAGCTCGACTGCTACAGCCGCACCCAGGCGGCGGTGCTGGTGAAGGGGCTGGAGCCGGAAAGCGTGGGCTGAGCGGCGTGGCAAGTCGTTGGGGCCATTGGAGTCGCCATGAACCCTGTCGCCCCGAGCGCGATGAGGGATGACATCCTGCTGGATGCCGTTACCGGTGCCGCAGCAGCATCTGGCTCATCAAGGCGCGCAGCGCCGGCGCGCGGACCGGCTTGGCGAGGAACCCCCAGCCGCGTTCGGCGACCTCGCGCTGCAGCGCCTCGTCGCGTTCGGCGGTGACTAGGATCACCGGCGGCGCCTGTCCCCATCGCACGCACAGGTCCTGGTACAGCGCCGGCCCGTCCATGTCGCCCATGCGCAGGTCGAGCAGCAGGATCTGGGGGGCTTGCGCGGGATCGGCCGCCGCCAGCGCCGCCCGCGGGCCGTCGGCGAACGGCACGTCGCAGCCCCAGCGTTGCAGCAGCGTGCGCGTGGCCTCGCACACGCGCGGATCGTCGTCGACGCACCAGACCACGCATCCGCGCAACGGACTGTCGTCCTGCTGGGCGGGCTCGACGGGCGACGGAGGCGGCGGGGCCAGGACCGCCGCCGTGTCCGCCAGCGGCACGGTCACCCGGAACGCACTGCCGTGCCCGGGCCGCGAGTGCAGGCCGATGCGGTGGTCGAGCAGCCGACCGATGCGCTCGACGATCGCCAAGCCCAGGCCCGCGGCACGATCGCCCCCGTTGCCGTCATCGAGGCGGCGGAACTCCTCGAAGATCTCGCACTGCAGGGGCTCGGGAATGCCCGGTCCCTGATCGTGGACCTCGATGCGGACGCGGTCGCCATCGCGTCGGCAGCCGAGCACGATGCGCCCGCGGCGCGTATAGCGCACCGCGTTCGACAGGAAATTCTGCAGAATGCGGCGCAGCAGCGACTCGTCGCTGCGGACCGCCAGGCGCGTCGGAACGTAGGCCAGCTCCAGCCCGCGCGATGCGGCGAGGATGCCGAACTCGCGGGCCAGCGTGCCGAGCAGCGGGTCCAGCGCGAACGGACGGATGTCCACCTGCAGGGTACCGGCCTCCAGTCGCGAAATGTCGAGCAGGCTGGTCAGCACCGCATCCTGTGCGTTCAGTGCGGCCTCGACGTGGTCGGCGACTTCGCGCTGTTCGTCCGCAGGCAGGCGCGAACGCAGCGCCGACAGGAACATCCGCGCCGCGTTCAGCGGCTGCAGCAGGTCGTGCACCGCGGCGGCGACGAAGCGCGTCTTGTAGCGGTTGGCCTGCTCGGCCTCGCGCCGGGCCTGGTCGAGGTCGGCGGTGCGCTCGGCGATGCGCCGCTCCAGCGCGTCGGCCAGCGAACGCAGCTCGCGCGCGGTGTTCTTGTAGCCGGTGATGTCGGCGTAACTGGTGACGAAACCACCTTCTGGCAGTGGATTGCCGCGGATCTCGAGCACGGTGCCGTCGTCCTTTTCACTTTCCCGCGCGTGCGGTTTGCCGCTGCGCAGGTGCTCGAGCCGGCGCCCGATCGCGTCCTCGATCGGGCCCGCGCCAAGCAGGCCGCGCTCGGCATTGAAGCGGAATGCGTCCGCGATCGGCCGACCGACGTGGATGAAGCCAGGTGGAAAGCGAAACAGCTCGAGATAGCGCCGGTTCCATGCGACCAGGCGCAGCTCGGCGTCGATGATCACCACGCCCTGCGGCAGGTGCTCGAGCTGGCCGCTGAGGCCGCTGTCAGCGCGCTGGGCGGCTTCGATCACGCCGTCGCGCGCGGTGCGCAGCTCCTGCGCGTGCTGCTTCACGAGGGCCTCAAGCTCGGCGCGGTTGCGCTGGCGCAGGGCGGCAATGCGCCGGCGCTGCTGCACGAACAGGCCCAGCAGCAGCAGCGCCAGCCACAGCAGCACGGTCGCGATCGCGGCCTGCCGCGCGGCCGCGGCGGTGGCCGCCGAGGCATCGCGCAGCAGGTGCAGCGTCCAGCCCGGCTCGGGCAGCGGCGCGCGTACCCACAGCCATGGGTCGCGGCGCGCGGGCTCGCCCAAGCGGACCAGGGTGGTGTCATCCGCCAGCGCGCGCGGGCGCTGCGACACCATTGGCCGCAGTGGCTGCGCGCCGTACTGGCGCGTCGATTCCAGCTCGCTCCGCTCTTCCGCGCTGAGCGGCCGCAGCAGGCGATAGCGCCAGTCGTCCTGGCTGGCGAGGAACACCACGCCGTGGCGGTCGCTGACCAGCACGGTGCCGTCGACGCGCAGCCATTCGTGTTCGAGCGCGGACAGGTGGATCTTGATGACGACCACCCCCAGCGGCGCACCATCACCGCCGCGGATCAGCTCCGACAGGAAGTAGCCCGGCACACCGGTGGTGACACCGATGCCGTAGAAGCGGCCCTGACCCTCGCTGAAGGCCTGGCGCACGTAGGGACGGAAGCCGTAGTGCTCACCTACGTTGCTGCCCGGCTCGCGCCAGTTGCTGGCGGCAACGGCGTTGCCCTGCCCGTCGATCAGGGTCAGCGTGGCCGCCCGCGCGGTGCGGTTGGCCTCCTCGAGCCGCAGGTTGAGCCGCCGCCGCGTCGCCTCGTCGACCGGCGCTAGGAGCGCGGCGCGCAGCTCCGGATCGAGCGCCAGCACCTGCGGCAGGGCACGGTAGCGGTCGACAAGCTGTTCGAGCGCGCGCGCATGCAGGCCGATCTGCGCGCGCGACTGCAGCGTCTGCCGGTCCAGCTCGCGACGTTCACCCAGTCCGTGCCCGAGCAAGGCGGCCAACAGTGTCCCGCCCGCGGCGAACAGCAGGAACGGCAACCAGTTGCGGATGCGCCAATCTCGTCGCATGGCCGGGAGTGTAGTGGCCCGGCGGCGGGTGCGGTGGCGGCGCGATCTAGTCCCAATGCGCTATCGGCACGCCGGCTCGACGCGGGTACAACGTTGTCCGTCCCCCGGACGGCTCCGACGATGCACGTCATCCCACAACCCGATGCCAGAGTTCCGGCGCGACTGCCGTGGTACCGCCAGCTGTACGTGCAGGTGCTGCTGGCGATCGTACTCGGCGCGCTGCTCGGCCACTTCGAACCGGCGCTCGCCGAGCAGTTCAAGCCGCTGGGCGACGGCTTCATCAAGCTGGTGAAGATGATCATCGCCCCGGTGATCTTCCTGACCATCGTCACCGGCATCGCCGGCATGACCCAGCTGAGCACTGTCGGCCGCGTCTTCGCCAAGGCGATGGCGTACTTCCTGTTCTTCTCGACGCTGGCGCTGATCATTGGCCTTGTCGTGGCGCATGTGGTGCAGCCGGGCGCGGGCATGAACATCGACCCGGCGTCACTGGACACGGCCGCAGTCGAGGGTTACGTGCAGCAGTCGCACGACATGACCCTGGTCGGCTTCCTTCTCGACGTCATCCCCGCCACGCTGGTAGGCGCCTTCGTCGACGGCAACATCCTGCAGGTGTTGTTCGTGGCGGTCCTGTTCGGCATCGCGCTGGCGGTGGTAGGCGAGCACGGGCGGCCGGTGCAGGTCCTGCTCGAGGCGCTGACCGCGCCGGTGTTCAAGCTGGTGCACATCTTGATGAAGGCGGCCCCGATCGGCGCCTTCGGCGCGATCGCCTTCACCATCGGCAAGTACGGCGTGGGCTCGCTGGCCAACCTGGCTTGGCTGATCGGCACCTTCTACGTCGCCTCGCTGCTGTTCGTCCTGGTGATCCTGGGCACGGTGTCGCGGATGTGCGGCTTCTCCATCTTCAAGCTGATCCGATACCTGCGGGCAGAGCTGCTACTGGTGCTCGGGACCTCGTCATCGGAATCGGCATTGCCGTCGCTGATGGAGAAGATGGAGCAGGCTGGCTGTGAGAAGTCTGTGGTGGGACTGGTGGTGCCGACCGGCTACTCGTTCAACCTCGACGGCACCAACATCTACATGACCCTGGCCGCGCTGTTCATTGCCCAGGCGACCAATACCGAACTCACCTTGTGGCAGCAGGTGACCCTGTTGCTGGTGGCGATGCTCAGCTCCAAGGGCGCGGCCGGCGTCACCGGTGCCGGCTTCATCACGCTCGCGGCAACGCTGTCGGTGGTGCCGACGATCCCGGTCGCCGGCATGGCGCTGATCCTCGGCGTCGACCGCTTCATGAGCGAATGCCGCTCGATCACCAATTTCATGGGCAATGCGGTGGCGACCGTGGTGGTCGCGCGCTGGGAGAATGCGCTCGACCGCGACGCGCTCGACCGCGCACTGTCGGACCCGCCACGCCCACTCGCGGCCGCGCCGGATCCGGCGGGCCGCGGAGATCCGATTTCCCTGGATGCCGACTGACAACGGCGCCAGCACGCACACGAGGGAGGAGCCAACCGATGTACAAGCGCAACCGTTCCACAACCGCACGCGGCACCATCGCCGTCGCCCTGCTGGCCGCCGCGATCCAGACCGCGCTGGCGCAGACGCCACCCGAATCTGCCCCGGACGCAGCGTCCACCGCGCAGGCAGACGAGTCCGCGGTCCAGCTCGACAAGGTGGTCGTGGTCGGCTCGCACATCCGCGGAGCCGCGACCACCGAGGCCCTGCCGGTGGTGGTGATCGACGCCGACCAGATCGACGCTGCCGGCGCGGTTTCGGGAGACGAGCTGCTGCGCGACATCCCGCAGATGGGCGACGTGCTGTTCGATTCATCCAACAACCCGCAGACCAGCAACGCCGCGCGCGGCGACGTCAACTCGGTGAACCTGCGCTCGCTGGGCGTCGGCAATACGCTGGTGCTGCTCAACGGCCGCCGGTTGGTGCAGCACCCGACCAGCCAGGGCACGTCCGACACCGGCACGGTGCCGGTGCAGAGCTTCAACTCCAACGCGATCCCGGTGGCGGGACTCGACCGCGTAGAGGTGTTGCTCGACGGCGCCGCGGCGATCTACGGCGCCGACGCGGTGGCCGGCGTGGTCAATACGGTGCTGCAGAGCGACTTCGATGGTCTCACCGTCGGCATGCGCTTCGGCACGGCCGAGGGCACCGGCATGGACGAATTCTCGACCAGCCTGTTTGCAGGCCACAGCTTCGACCGCGGCAACGTGTCATTGTTCGCCAGCTACGACAATCGCGCCAAGCTGTGGGCCGAGGACCAGGACTTCACCTACTCCGACGACCTGCGACCGCTGTTCGATGGCTACCCTGATTTCGCCGACCTGAATGCGCTCGACGGCCGCTCGTCGCACACGCCGTGGGCGCGCCTGAACGTCGACCGGCGACCCGTGATCCGCAGCAACGGCGTCGCCCTGACCAACGCCGCTGGCGCGTTCCATGTGAAGCCGGCGACGGATTTCGGCGCCTGCGCGATCGGCTACGGCGACGGCCTGTGCCTGGGCACAGGCAACACCAACTTCAACACCACCCACCGTGACCTGCGCTACGACACGCGCCACGGGACCACCGTGCGCCCGTCCGTGGAGCGGGTGAACCTGTACCTGACCGGCCACTACGACCTCAGCGATCACGTCGAGGCCTTCGGCGAGGTCGGCTACTACGAGGCCACCAGCCACGCGGTGCAGCCGCCGGTGGTCAATCTCAACAGCCTGTGGATCCCGGCCAGCAATTACTGGAACCCGTTCGGCCCGACGACCTTCGCCGATGGCACGCCCAACCCCAACCGCCTGCCCGGCCTGACCGGCGTGCCCGGCGAAGGCCTGCCGGTGCAGCTGAGCAACTACCGCTACGTCGACGTCGGCTTCCAGGACGTGAAGGTGAAGAACTACCAGGCCCGCTTCCTGGCCGGCCTGCGCGGCGAATGGAACGGCTTCGACTGGGAGGCGGCGCTGACCTATTCCGAGGCCGAGGCCGACGACCGTTCGACCAACGTCAACATGACTGCGCTGCAGCGGCAGCTGGCGCTGTCCACGCCCGACGCCTACAACCCGTTCAACGGCGGCTGCGCCGCCACCACCAGCTGGGGCGACTGCTCACCCAACTCGCAGGCGGCGGTCGACGCGATCACCATGGACCTGCTGCGCAGCTCGCGCACCACGCTGGCCATGGCCGACTTCCGCATGAACCGCGGCGACCTGTTCACGCTGCCCGCCGGAGACGTCGGCATCGCGTTCGGCGTCGAGGCGCGGCGTGAGACCCAGCGCGACGACCGCGACGCGAACCTCGACGGCACCCATACCTTCACCGACATGGTGACCGGCGAGACCAACCTCAGCAACGTCGCCGCGGTCAGCCCCAACCCCGACACCCGTGGCTCGCGCAACGTCGGTTCGGCCTTCGTCGAGTTCGCGGTGCCGCTGGTCTCGCCGGAGATGGGCGTGCCCCTGGTACGCAGCCTCAACATGCAGCTGGCCGGGCGCTACGAGCACTACTCGGACTTCGGCTCGGTGGCCAAGCCCAAGATCGCGCTGGCCTGGGACGTGGTGGATGGCGTGCGCCTGCGCGGCTCCTACTCCGAGGGCTTCCGCGCGCCCAACCTCGAGCAGACCCACGCCACCCAGTACGCACGCCTGGCCGGCGGCATGGACTTCGTGCGCTGCGAGGCGCAGCTGCGCACCGGCGCGCTGGCGTCGATGGCCGAGTGCGGGCAGAACACCTCGGGCGGCTCGCTGCTGGTGTCGGGCAACCCCGACCTGGAGCCGGAGGAGAGCACCAACCTGTCCTACGGCATCGTGTTCGAGCCTACCTTCCTGCCCGAATCCGCCGGCCGACTGACGCTGACCTTCGACCGCTGGCGCATCGAGCAGGAGCAGATCGTGGGCCTGCTCGGGGCCCAGACCGCGCTGATCGTGGACTACCTCGATCGCGTGCAGGGCGGTTCGAACCCATCGGTGGTGCGCGCCGCGCCGACCCAGGACGACATCGACATGTTCGCAGGCAGTGGCCTGGCACCGGTCGGCGAGGTGATCTCGTTCAACGACCAGTTCATCAACCTGTTGCCGCAGACCGCCGCGGGGCTGGACTTCGGCCTGCATTGGGCGCTGCGGCGCACGCGGCTGGGCAACTTCACCCTCCGCGCCAACGCCACCAAGCTGACCGAGTTCACGCGCGATCCGGGGCCGATCGTCAACGAGCTGTACGCCGCGCGCGCGGCCGGTGTGATCGATTCGCTGACCCCGCTGCCGGACCCGAGCCAGCTCATCGGCCAGAACGGACGCCCGGAATGGCGCATCAACACCTCGGTCACCTGGAGCAACGGGCCGTGGCGTGCGGGCGTGTCGACGCGCTACATGAGCTCGGTCGAGCAACCGGGCCTGCTTGGGCGCTCGGGCAATCCGTGGGTGGTCGACTCGCGCACGACCACCAACCTCTACGGCCAGTACCGGTTCTACGACGGCACCTCGGTGCGCCTGGGCGTGAACGACGTGACCGACGAGGGCCCGTCGCTGGCCGACAACGGCTATCGTGGATCGCTGCACCAGCCGTGGGGACGCTATTGGTACGTGAGTTTCAACAAGTCGTTCTGACGTGGAGGCGGACGTGAACGCGACGAAACGGCGGTGGGCAGTGCGACTCGCCACCGCCTTGTTCTCGTCCCTGCTGGTGCCGCCGGCTGCCGCCACGGGGCAGGTGGCGGCCTTTGCCGCCGCGCCCTGCCCGGCGTCGGTGGCGACGATCGCCGACTGCCATGCCGCGCGCGACGGCAACGGCGCCTGGCTGCTGGCCGCGATCCCGCGGCAGTGGAACCGGCGGCTGATCGTCCATGCCCATGGCGGCCCACGGCTGGGGGCACCGAAGGACGGCGATTCCGCCGAAGACCTCGACCGCTACTCGGTGATGGTGCGCGAGGGCTACGCCTGGATCGGTTCGACCTACCGCCGCGGCGGCTACGGCGTGCGCAGCGCCGCCGCCGACGTCGAGAACAGCCGCCGCCTGTTCGTGGCACGCTGGGGCCAGCCGGAACGCACCCTGCTGCACGGCCAGTCCTGGGGCGGCAACGTCGCGGCAAAGGTCGCGGAACTGTATGCGCTGGACCCGGACGGACGCGCCCACTACGACGCGGTGCTGACCACCAACGGCGTACTCACCGGCGGCACCGGCGCCTACGGCTTCCGCGCCGACCTGCGCGCGGTCTACCAGTACTACTGCCGCAACCACCCCGCGCCGGACGAAGTGCAGTACCCGCTGTGGCAGGGTCTGCCGCCGGACGCGCGCCTGGACCGGCGCGAGCTGGCGCGACGCGTCGACGCCTGCACCGGCGTGGCGACCCCGACCGCGAAACGCACCGCCGCACAGGCCGCACGCTTGGCCGACATCCTCGCCGTGGCAGGCGTGAGCGAGGACACCCTCGTGGCCCACCTGTCCTGGGCCACGTTCACTTTTCGCGACCTCGTGCAGCGCCGCCTGCACGGGGGCAATCCGTTCGACAACGCCGGCACCGTCTACCGCGGCTCGCGCAACGACGACGCGCTCAACGACGGGGTCGAACGCTTCTCCGCCGACCCCGACGCGGTGGCGATGCTCGCCTATGACGCCGACCTGTCCGGCCTGATCGTGCGGCCGACGCTCAACATCCACGCCGCGCACGACCCGACCGTCCCGGCCGCGGCACTGGCGGCCTACCGCGCCACGGTCGAGCACGCCGGCCGCAGCCACCTGCTGCTGCAGGCGAAAACCGACGAGCACGAGCACAGCCGGATGCACGATGCGACCTATCGCACCGCCCTGCGCGTGCTCGAGTCCTGGCTGGACACGGGGGAACGGCCCGACGCGGGTGCGACGCAGGCCACCTGCCTTGCGATCGCCGGCACCGGCCCGGACTGCCGTTTCCTGCCGCCCTGAACGCCACCACCGCGCGCGTCCGGCCGCTTCCCGGCGTCCGCCGGTCCGCGTTGTGCAGTCCCGCCGCTGTGATCGGACAAGATTGGTCGCTGGCCTTGCCCTAGAATCAAGTCTCCACCGCCGCCCCGCCGACCATGTCCGACCAACAGTCCAGCACCACCTCCGAATCCGCCGACGACTTCCGCAAGGCCGCGCTGGACTACCACCGCCTGTCGCCGCGCGGCAAGATCAAGGTGGTCGCGACCAAGCCGATGCTGACCCAGCGCGACCTGGCGCTGGCCTACTCGCCGGGGGTGGCCTACGCCTGCGAGGAAATCGCCGCCGACCCGACCAAGGCCAGCGACTACACCGCGCGCGGCAACCTGGTGGCGGTGATCTCCAACGGCACCGCGGTGCTGGGCCTGGGCGACATCGGCCCGCTGGCGGGCAAGCCGGTGATGGAAGGCAAGGGCGTGCTGTTCCAGAAGTTCGCCGGCATCGACGTGTTCGACATCGAGATCGACGAGAAGGACCCGGACAAGCTGGTCGACATCATCGCCAGCCTCGAACCGACCTTCGGCGGCATCAACCTCGAGGACATCAAGGCACCGGAGTGCTTCATCGTCGAGCGCAAGTTGCGCGAACGGCTCAACATCCCGGTGTTCCACGACGACCAGCACGGCACCGCGATCATCGTCGGCGCGGCGGTGGTCAACGCGCTGGAGATCGCCGGCAAGAAGATCGAGGACGTGAAGCTGGCCACCACCGGCGCCGGCGCGGCCGGCATCGCCTGCCTGGACATGCTGGTGGCGCTGGGGCTGAAACAGGAAAACATCATCGCCTTCGACCGCGGCGGCGTGATCCACAGCGGGCGCACCGACCTGGACGACGCCAAGCGCCGCTACGCGCGCGACACCGACGCACGCGAGCTGGCGGACATCGTCGCCGGCACCGACGTCTTCCTCGGCCTGTCCGCCGGCGGCATCCTCACCCCGGCGATGGTCGCGACCATGGCCGAGCGGCCGATCATCCTCGCCCTGGCCAATCCCTACCCGGAAATCCTGCCCGAAGAGGCCAAGGCCGTGCGCCCGGACGCGATCATCGCCACCGGCCGCTCCGACTTCCCCAACCAGGTCAACAACGCGGTCTGCTTCCCCTACATCTTCCGCGGCGCGCTCGATGTAGGCGCCACCGGGATCAACGAGGCGATGAAGCTGGCCTGCGTGCGCGCGATCGCGGCCCTGGCCAAGAGCGAGGCCAGCGACCTGGGCGCCGCCTACGGCGAGGACATCCCCAGCTTCGGCCCCGACTACATCATCCCGCGTCCGTTCGACCCGCGCCTGCTGACCCAGCTGGCGCCGTGCGTGGCGCAGGCGGCGATGGACTCGGGCATCGCCACCCGTCCGATCACGGACATGGCCGCCTACCGCGAGAAGCTGGGCCAGTTCATCTACCGCACCGGCCTGGTGATGAAGCCGGTCTACGACCGCGCCCGCGCCGACCGCCAGCGCGTGGTCTACGCCGAGGGCGAGGAAGAAAC
>DAOMPM010000018.1:0-48431 GCA_035444805.1 Luteimonas sp.
ATGACAGCCCGGATACGTCGGTCGCGCGCATGGCGCGCTCCTGCGAGCGACGTTCAACCCTGCGGCCGCTGCATCAATCGGCCCAGCAGGCTGACGCTGGGCGAGGCGGCCAGGTCCTGCGGAGACACCAGCCGCGGGTTCGGCTTCGGATCCACGGGGCCGGGACCGGCGCGCAGTGCCTCGGCGCCAGCGTCCTCCGGCCCCAACTGCGCGAGCACGGCCAGGCGCGCCTGCTCCAGCTCTTCGTCGCCGATCTCCGGCACCGCCGCCAGGTCGACGCCGAGCCGCCCGATGTCGGCGCTCTTCATGGCGTTGAGCCGCGCCTGCGGCGCCTGCAGCCGCTGCCGCCCCCCGGGATTGAGCAGCGGCCAGATCTCGTCGAACAGCGCTTTCCAGTCGATGTCGGGGAACGGTGCGGTGCCGCGCTCGCCGACCACGATCACCGGCGCCAGGCGCCCATCGGGCGTCGCCGCGCACTGGGCGTAGGCGCGGTACACCACTTCGCTGCAGACCATGCCGTCGGTTTCGGACGGCAGTACGTGGTCCAGTGCTTCGCGCACCAGCAGGCGCGCCCACGGGTGTTCGGGCCATTTGCCGCGCACCGCCATGATCGCGCCGAGCAGCGCCAGCTGGTCCACCGGATACGGGATGCCGAGCAGGCTTTCCGCCTTCGCCAGCACGTCGGCCAGGTCGGCATCGGCCAGCGGTTCGCCGCAGCCGTCGTGCATCCGCCAGGCGTCGATGAAGTGGTAGTCGGCCTGGTTGGCGATCCGCCGCGCCAGCGGATAGCGGCGCACGCCCGAAGCCGCCGCCTCGATCAGGTCGCCGCCGTCGGCGACCACCGCGGCGTGGCTGTAGGGGCCGTCGCTGGCCCAGGCGATCAGGTCGGAAAGCGGGCCATCGCCCAGCATCAGCAGGATGTCGCCGGTGCGCAGTGCTTCGATCGGGAGTTCGGGTGTCGGTGCCGCGTTCGCTTCGATGTCCATGTCGCTGTCCTCCTGTCAGACGGTCCACAATCCTTCCTGTGCGGCGGCGGCGCTCGCGCGGTCGCGCCCGGCCGACTTGCTCGCGTACAGCGCGGCGTCCGCGCGCTCGAACAGGCTGGCCATCGATTCCCCCGGCTCCAGCTCGGCGATGCCGATGCTGAGCGTCGCCGACAGGCTGGCGTCGGCCATCGACAGCGGCCGGCAGTTCACCGACACGCACATCCGCTCGGCGATCGACAGCGCGTCCCCGCTGCTGCGCCCCGGCAGCACGACCAGGAACTCGTCACCGCCGTAGCGGCCGATGGCGTCGTTGCGCCGCAGCTGGTTGCGCAGCCGCCACGAGACGATGCGCAGGCACTGGTCGCCGACGCTGTGTCCGTGGCGGTCGTTGATCACCTTGAAATGGTCGATGTCGACGAAGGCGATCGACAGCGGCGCCTGGCGTTCGCGCGCGTTCTCCACTTCCTGGTACAGGCGCTCCTCGATGCCGTGCCGGTTCATCGCCTTGGTGACCGGATCGATCGTCGCCTGGCGGCTGGCCTGGTCGCGGTCGCGGCGCAGCTGCAGCAGCTTGTCCGACAGGCCGATGGCCAGCAGCAAGCTGGCGATCACGAAGCTGGCCGCCAGCCCCTGCCCCAGCCAGCTCGGCCCGGTCCAGAGCCCCATCATTTCCGACGCCACCAGCGCCGTGAACACGATCAGCGCCGTCCACGACAGCAGGACCACGCGCCCGGGGCGATCGCCGCGAACCGACAGGATGCTGGCGGCCACCAGCAGCACCGCCGACGAGAACAGCAGGGCGATGTTGCCAATCGCGCTGAAGCCATTCCACGAGGTGAACAGGGCACCGACAGCGGTGGCGGCCGCCATCGCCGTGCCCGCGCCGAGCAACCGGCTGAAGATCGGCAGCTTGCGCGGCAGCTCGAGGTAGTCGCGCTGGAACAGGTTGCTGAAGACCACGCCGGCGCCGCCGAAGACTCGGTTGGCCTGTGGACTGCCGCCGAACAGCGCCTCGGCGCCCGGAATCCAGCGCAGGTCGCCGCCAATGGACGCCAGGTAGCCGATCGCGCACAGCAGCATCGCGCCGAAGTAGCCATAGCTGCGCTCGCCGGTGCCGCCCCAGAACGCCAGCGCCAGCACCACCAGCACCGACAGGCTGGTCAGGATCATGCTGCGCCAGGCCACGAACACCAGGTCCTCGCGATGCACCCGGTCCATCGACTCCAGCGAGACGTCCATCACCACCGACGAAGCCGGCTCGACCCGCAGCCAGACCGGTTCGCCCGCGGGGATGCCCGCCGGCAGGTCGATCACCAGGGCGCGATGCGAGTAGCGCTCGTCGGCATCGTCGCCGTAGATCGCGTGCCGGGTCGGCGCGCTCGCACCCGGCACCCAGGCCTGCACCCGGTACAGGAACGGCGAGCGCAGCACGAGCTTCGGCGACGTATCGGCGTCCACCGTGGTCGAGGCGTCAATGCGCCACCACTGCACCTGGCGGTCGGCCTGCTGGATCAAGGGTCGCGTATGCGGCGTGCGCAGCTGCGCGTCATGGCGGCCGGCCAGCACGTCGGCGGCCGGCGGATCGTCGGCTAGCTCGCGCACGGTCAGCTCGGCCGCGCCGGCGGCGGACGCGCACAGCAGCAGCAGGCACAGCCATAAGCTGCGCCACGCCATCACGTGTCGCCGGGCCCCTGTTCCCATGGCTGCGATCGTAGCCGATCGCGATCACGCCCGTAATCGTGCCGCGGTCACGTTTTCGCTTCGGGGCGCTTCAGCCGCTGACGCTGGCGACCGCGTCGTGCGCGTGCAGGCTCTCGAAATGCGAGACGGTGGCCTCGAAGCGGTCGACCCGCGGATCGACCGCCAGCGCCGCCGCCACCCGGCGCGCGGCGTCCTCGCAGAACATCAGGTTGGCGGCGTTGAGCGCGGCGAAGGCCTGCTCGTCCTCGCGCTTGACCGCGGTCTGCACCGGCGTGCCGAGCGCGGCTTCGATCGCGTCGACCAGCTCGGCCAGCGGCAGCTGGTCGAAGGCCGGGCGCAGGCGCACGCTGATGTCGGCGCGGCTGCGCTGGGCGTGCGGCGTCGCCGCCAGCCCGCGTTCCGACGCCAGCCAGTCGTGCACGACTGCCGTCGACAGCGGCGCGGCCGCGGCGAAATCCCCGGCGAAGCGCTGCGCATTGAGTTGCCGCGACAGCGCGGCGGACGCCGGGCAGGTGCTGGAGTAGTCGACCGAGAACGACAGGTCCAGCGAGAAATGGCCGTCGGCCAGCTCGGCCTCCAGCTCGACCGGGTAGGTCCTCCAGCCGCTGTTGTCGCTGGCCAGCGCCGGGCGCAGCAGCATGTGGCCATAGCGGATCGCGATGTATGCCCGGGTCGACAGGCCCCGCTGCGAGTCGATGCAGTCCTGGAGCACGCGGCGCAGGGCGGCATGTCCCGGCGGCTCGGCGGCGAGCGCGTCCTGCAGGCGCAGGTACAGGCGCGACATGTGGATGCCGCGGGCGTCTGGCTCGCGCAGGTCCACGGCGACGTCGACCGATGCCGGGGTCAGGATCGACGCCCCGCCATCCGCGCCGGCGATCCGCACCGGCAGCGCGATGCGATCCATGCCGACCCAGTCAAGCGCGCGGGCGGCGTGGGCGGCGTCGCCGGCGACGTCGGGCAGTTTGCGGAGGAAGTGCTTGGTCACGGCTGGGAGTTCGGGGGAAATACGCCGGCCAGTTTAGCGGTTCCGCGCCGAATGCCGCCGCAACGCTGCGTTGCCTCAGCCTCCGCGGGCGGCCCGCCAGCCCGCCAGCAGCAGTTTCAGCGGTGACGATCGCCCCGCCCCGCCACGCGCCGCGAGCAGGCGCAGGCGCTCGCGGACGATGGCGTGCTGCAGCCGGCGCGGCCGGGTCAGCGACGCCCCGCGCGCATTCTCCAGCGATTGCAGCATCCGACTGGCCCGCAGTTCCACATCGTCGCCCTGCACCAGCGCGCGCTCGGCGCGCAGGAAATGGACGCTGGCGATGACGTCCTCCTGCCCCGGCTCGCCGCCGTCGAACAGGTCCGCCTCGCAGGCCAGCACGGCGGCCGCGAACGTCCGCAGCGCCGATTCGTCCGCATCCGGCGTCTCCGGTGCGCGCGTGGCCGGCAGCACCGCCAGCGCGCGGCCCAGCAGGTCCCAGCGCACGTCGAGCCGGTGCAGCGCATCGCCCAGCGGGTGCCGGCGCGCGCCCCTGGCCCAGCCGAGCAGTTCCTCCTGCCACCAGGCCAGCTTGGCCAGCCCCGGCGTCGGATCGCGCCCGCCCCAGGCGGCCTCGCGCAGCTCCTGCAGCAGGCTCATCCACGCCGCCAGCCGCGCGCGCTGCGCGGACGGCACGAACACCGACAGCAGGCCCCATTCGGGCCAGTGCTGCCGCCACTTGTCGACGAAACTCTCGAACGAAGCCTGGTCAGTCATCCGCCCATTGTAGGAGCGCCATGCGCGCGACCGCGTTGTGATCGCGTCGCACGGCCCCGTGTTTCGCGACGCGGTCGCGGGACCGGCCCGCGCCTACGGCCAGACTGCGGGATCGAGCAGCGTGGACGGGGCGTCCACCATCACGTCGCCCTGCCATGCGGCCGGATCGTCGTCGTCCTGCCGGTAGCCCCACAGCGCCACCACCGAGGGCATGCCGGCCGCGCGCGCGGCGTCGATGTCGCGGCGGTCGTCGCCGACGTAGACGCAGTCGCCCGGCGCGATGCCGATCGCCGCTGCCGCATGCAGCAGCGGCAGCGGATGCGGCTTGCGCTCGGGCAGCGTGTCGCCGCCGACCAGCACCGCGCAGCGCGACTGCCAGCCGAGCTGCGGCAGGATCTCGCTGGCCAGTTGCCCGGGCTTGTTTGTGACGATGCCCCAGCGCACGCCATCGCCGTCGAGCGCCGCCAGCATCGCCTCGACGCCGTCGAACGGGCGGCTGTGGCGGCCCAGCTCCTCGCGGTAGATGGCGAGGAACTCGGGCACCAGCTCCGGCACGCGCTCAAGCGGGATGTCGGGGAAGGCCGCCGACGACATCGCCCGCGAGCCGCGCGAGACATGCGGGCGGATCGCCTCCAGCACCATCGGCGCCCGGCCCCGCGCCTCGCGCATGCGGTTGACCGTGGCCAGCATGTCCGGCGCACTGTCGAGCAGGGTGCCGTCGAGGTCGAACAGGACGCCGCGGGGGAAGGAGCGGGGTTGGTGGTTGGTGGTTGGTGGTTGGGTCATGGGTCTTCTGTCAGCTCGTTGCTGCCGAATGGCAAGATCACAATGGATCCCGGCGTCCGCCGGGATGACGACTCCGATGACTGACGAATCACCGACCACCAACCACCAACCACCAACTACGAACCCTCAACGCCCTTCACCGCACACGCCACATAGTTCACGTCCGTGCGCGACACGATCCGCGCCGTGTTGCGCCAGGGCTCGTACATCAGCCCGCTGACGTCCTCCAGCTCCAGTCCCGCGGCGCGCAGCCACGCCGCCAGTTCGGACGGCTTGATGAACTCGCTGTACTGGTGGGTGCCCTTGGGCAGCAGCCGTGCGACGTACTCCGCGCCGACGATCGCCAGCGCGAACGCCGCCGGCGTGCGGTTGAGGGTGGACACGAACAGTCGCCCACCGGGCTTGAGCAGGGTCGCGCAGGCGCGCAGGATCGCCGCCGGATCGGGCACGTGCTCCAGCATCTCCATGCAGGTCACCGCGTCGAAGGCGCCGGGGCGTTCGGCGGCGAGGTCTTCGACCGCCTGCACGCGATAGTCGACCTTCACCCCGGATTCGAGACCGTGCAGTCGCGCGACCTTGACCAGCTCCGGCGCCAGGTCGATCGCGGTGACCTCGGCCCCTTCCTTCGCCATCGCCTCGCTGAGCAGGCCACCGCCGCAGCCGACGTCGAGCACGGTCGTGCCGCGCAGCGGGGTGCGCGCGGCCACGTAGCCCAGCCGCGCCGGGTTCAGCGCATGCAAGGGCTTCTGCGGGCCATCCGGGTCCCACCAGCGGTTGGCCAGCGAGGCGAACTTGTCGAGCTCTTCCTGGCGGAAGTTGCTGCCCGGGGCGGTGCCTGTGGAAGTCGTCATCGGATCCTGTCCTCGTAGGAGCGGGCCATGCCCGCGACCTGTGTGTCGATGTAGCGCGATGCAGAGTCGGTCGCGGGCATGGCCCGCTCCTACGGCAGCGCAACCGCGGCGATGCGCTCGCGCCATTGGCGGGCGTTGGCGACGATGCCGGCCACGTCCATGTCCAGCAGCACGCGCTCGCGCAGCTTGTGGCGGCCGGCGATCCAGACGTCGCTGACCTGCTGGCGACCGGTGGCGTAGACCAGCTGCGAGACCACGTGGTGCAGCGGCTGCGTCTCCAGCGCCGACAGGTCGACGCAGGCCAGGTCGGCCTGCTTGCCCGGCTCGATCGAACCGACCAGGTGGTCGAAGCCGATCGCCTTCGCGCCACCGAGGGTGGCGGCACGCAGCGCGGTGAAGGCGTCAAGCGCGGCGGCGTCGCCGGCGACCGCCTTGGCCAGGATCGCGGCAGTACGGGTCTCGCCGAACATGTCGAGGTCGTTGTTGCTGGCGACGCCGTCGGTGCCGATCGCCAGGGTCACGCCCGCCCGCTCCAGTGCGCAGGCCGGGCAGAAGCCGGAGGCCAGCTTGAGGTTCGACTCCGGGCAGTGCACCACGCTCACCCCGCGCTCGGCGCACAGCTGGATCTCGGCCTCGGTCAGCTGGGTCATGTGCACCGCGATCAGGCGGTCGTTGACCAGGCCGAGGCGGTCCAGGCGCGCGATCGGGCGCTGGCCGTGCTCGTCGATCGACTGCGCGACTTCCTGCGCGGTCTCGTGCAGGTGCAGGTGCACCGGCAGGTCGAGCTGGTCGGCGAGCAGGCGCACGCGCTCGAAGTTGGCGTCGTTGACCGTGTACGGCGCGTGCGGCGCGAACGCGGTGGCGACCAGCGGGTCGTCGCGCCACTGGTCGTGGACTTCGCCGGCCTTGTCGAAGTACTCGTCGTCGGATTTCGCCCATGCCGTGGGGAAATCGATCACCGGCAGGCCGATGCGGGCGCGGAAGCCGTGCTTCCTGTAGGTCGCGGCCTGCACGTCGGGGAAGAAGTAGTTCTCGTTGACGCAGGTCACGCCGCCGCGCAGCAGCTCCGCGATCGCCAGGGTCACGCCGTCCTCCACGAAGGACGGGCCCATCACCGCGCCCTCGATCGGCCAGATGTGCTGCTGCAGCCAGACCTTGAGCGGCAGGTCGTCGGCGACGCCGCGCAGCAGGGTCATGGGATTGTGGGTGTGGGCGTTGACCAGGCCGGGGACCAGGGCGCCGTCCGGGCGCGAGACGGTCTCCTTCGGCGCGTAGCGCGCGCGGGCCTCGGCGATGGGCAGGATCGCGAGGATCACGCCGTCGTTCACGGCTACGGCGTGGTCTTCGAGCACAACGCCGTGGGGTTCTACCGGAACGACGAAGCCGGCTTCGATCAGGAGGTCGCAGGGTTGGGGGGATTGGGGGACTTGGGGATTGGTCATCGCGTCATTCTGGCATCCCTTGCGGGCGAAGCGGATGACGGCCCATTTGGCGAGGGATGACGACGCCATCTTCCTCCTGACCGTAGGGCGGGTCTTGACCCGCCGCGACCGCACGCAGCCGACATAGAGCGGGTCTTGACCCGCCGCAACTGCACGCAGCCTGCATGCTTGCATGCGCGCAAGGATCGATCGGTTTCGCGCAGGTGTGCGGGCACCGGTCGTACCTTGGCGGGTCAAGACCCGCCCTACGTCGGCGATAGGCTGCCCGCCATGTGACTACCGTCCGGGATGACGCAACGGCGGACACGCGCGAAGCGCGTGGGCCGTTGCGGCTTCCTCGCTTCGGGAGGAGATCCCTCGGCTTCGCTCGGGATGACGCAACGGCAGCCACGCGCGAAGCGCGTGGGCCGTTGCGTCACTTCACACGGCTGACGTATTCGCCGGAGCGGGTGTCGACCTTGATCACTTCTTCCTGGCTGACGAACAGGGGCACGCGGACCACCGCGCCGGTTTCCAGGGTCGCGGGCTTGCCGCCGCCGCCGGAGGTGTCGCCGCGGACGCCCGGGTCGGTCTGCGCGATCACCAGTTCGACGAAGTTCGGCGGGGTCACGGCGATCGGGCTGCCGTTCCACAGCGTGACCACGCAGGTCTCCTCGCCCTTGAGCCACTTCTCGGCGCCGCCCATGCCGGTCTTGTCGGCCTGCACCTGTTCGAAACTCTCGGGGTTCATGAAATGCCAGTACTCGCCGTCGCTGTACAGGTACTGCATGTCGGTGTCGATGACGTCGGCGGCTTCGACCGAATCGGTCGACTTCATGGTGATTTCCTGCACCCGGCCGGACTTGATCAGGCGGTAGCGGACGCGGGTGAAGGCCTGGCCCTTGCCGGGCTTGACGTAATCGGTCTCGGTGATGATCGCCGGTTCGTTGTTGACCAGGATCTTCTGGCCGTTCTTGACGTCGTTCATGCCCAAACTGGCCATCGGATCTCCTGCTGGTCCGCCCCGGGGACGGCTAGAATGTGTGGAGTGGGGCTCCGGCACGTCGGCGACGTCCCCGAAACAGACCGCACATGATACCTGCTGCCTCCCCTTCCCTGCAGCCCGTCGAGGGCCCTGCCCCGCTGCCCGACCGCGACTGGAAGCGGCTCTGGCGCGAGGCCGTGCGCGACCCGCGCGAGCTGCTGCGGATGCTCGGGCTGGACGAGGCCGCGCTGCGGGTCTGTCCCGAAGCCGCCGCGCAGTTCCCGCTGCGCGTGCCGCGGGGCTTCGTGGCGCGCATGCGCATAGGCGACCCGGACGACCCGCTGCTGCGCCAGGTGCTGCCGCTGGACGAGGAGCTGCGGATCGCACCGGGCTACGCGCTGGATGCGGTCGGCGATGGCGCCGCCAAGGCCGGCCACGGCGTCCTCCACAAGTACGCCGGCCGTGCCCTGCTGGTCGCCACCGGCAGTTGCGCGGTGAACTGCCGATACTGCTTCCGCCGCCACTTCCCCTACGCCGAGGAGACCGCGGCGGCCGACGGCTGGCGGCTGGCGCTCGACGCGATCGCAGGCGACGACTCGCTGCACGAGGTCATCCTCTCCGGCGGCGATCCGCTGTCGCTGGCCACCCCCAAGCTGGCCGAGCTGACCGGGGCGTTGGCCACGATCAGGCACGTGCGCCGGCTGCGCATCCACACCCGGCTGCCGGTCGTGCTGCCGGAGCGGGTCGATGCCGAACTGCTGGCCTGGCTCTCCGCCCTGCCCTGGCCGGTCGCTGTCGTGATCCACGCCAACCACGCCAACGAGTTCGACGACCGGGTCGATGCGGCGATGGCGCGCCTGCGCGCGGCCGGCGCGACCCTGCTCAACCAGGCGGTGCTGCTGCGCGGCGTCAACGACCAGCTGGACGCCCAGGTCGAGTTGCACGAGCGCAGCTTCGCCGCCGGCGTGCTGCCCTACTACCTGCACCAGCTCGACCGCGTCGCCGGCGCCGCGCACTTCGAGGTGCCCGACGACGAGGCGCTGGCCCTGCACGCGGCGATGCGCGCGCGCCTGCCCGGCTACCTGCTGCCGCGGCTGGTGCGCGAGGTGGCGGGAGATGCGTCCAAACGCCCGCTTTGAGCGGTCCGCCATGGACGCCACCGGCGATGGCATGGCATAACCCGGGTACCGGGGGGAGATACGAATGTCGAAGAAGCCTGACAACGCGCTGCGCCTGCTGATCGTCGACGAACGCGTCGAGGACGCCGAAGCGCTGGTCAGCGGCCTGCGCAATGCCGGGATCGCGGTGCGGCCGGTGCGCGCGGCTTCCGCCGATGAGCTGGCGTCGGCGCTGTCCGGACCCGCCGACCTGGTGCTGGCCGCGCTCGCGGCGCAGTCGCTGCCATTCGCCGACGCGACGCAGCTGGTCACCGCCAGCGGCAAGGACCTGCCGGTGATCGCGATCGCCGAACGGCTGGACGAGGAGCAGTACGACGCCGTGCTCGGCGCCGGCGCCCGCACCGTGGTCCTGCGCCACCGGCCACAGCAGGTGCTGTCGCAGGTGCGCAGTGCCTGGGAGGACCTCGAGGCCCGCCGCGCGCAGCGCCGGCTGGAGGCGCGCGTGCGCGAGACCGAGCGCCGCTGCGACGCCCTGATCGAATCCTCGCGCGACCCGATCGCCTACATCCACGAGGGCATGCACATCCGCGCCAACAGCGCCTACCTGGAGATGTTCGGCTACGACAGCTTCGAGGACATCGAGGGCATGTCGCTGCTGGACATGGTCGGGCCGCAGCACGTCGAGGACTTCAAGCAGCTGCTCAAGGCGCTTTCCAGGGGCGAGCCACCGCCGCCGCGCTACGAACTGGAGGCGCGCGACCTCGACGGCAACGCCTTCCCCGCATCGATGGAGTTCAGCCAGGCCCAGTACGAGGGCGAGCCCTGCCTGCAGGTGGTGTTCCGCCGCCAGGAGTTCGACCCCGAACTGGCGCAGGAACTGGAGGAACTGCGCCAGCGCGACCAGGTCACCGGCCTGTTCAACCGCGCGACCTTCCTGCGCTCGCTCGAGGACGCGGTCGCCGATGCCGGCCAGAACAACGGCCAGCACGGCCTGCTGCTGGTCCAGCCGGACCACTACCACCGCCTGCTGCAGGACATCGGCCTGGATTCGGCCGACGACCTGATGGCGGCGATCGCCGGGCGCCTGCAGGCGCTGCCGGAGGATCCCGCGCTGGCGGGGCGCGTGGTCGGCGCCCGCTTCTCCGAGAACACCCTGGCGGTGCTGCTGCGCGGCAGCGACTACGCCACCACCTCGGCCGTGGCCGAAAAGATCCTCGCCTCCTTCAGCGCCGACGTGTTCTCGATCGGCACCCGCTCCAGCGTCATCACCGCCAGCATCGGCGGCGTGCAGATCGGCGAGAAGATCGCCAGCGTGTCGCAGGTCCTGGCCAAGGCCACCCAGGGCGTCGCCTCGTCCGGCGAAGTTGGCGGCAACCGCCACGAGATCTTCGACCCGGCCGCGACCGATCGCGCCGAAGAGGAGCACGTGCGCGCCTGGGTGGCGCGCCTGCGCGAAGCGATCGACAACCAGCGCTTCGTGCTGCACTTCCAGCCGATCATCAGCCTGCTCGGCGACACCGGCGCCACCTACGAGGCGCTGATGCGACTCGACTCCGGCGACGGCCAGCTGATCGCGCCGGGCAACTTCATGAAGATCGCGCAGGAACACGGCCTGCTCGGCGAGATCGACCGCGCCGTGCTCGGCCAGGCGATCGCGGTGATCGGCCAGCGCTTCGCGGCGAACCGGCCGACCACCGTGCTGGTCAAGGTCAGCCAGGCCGCGCTCGACGACCCCGGCCTCGCCGCCTTCATCGGCGACCAGCTCAACGCCCACGGCGTCCCCGGCGAATACCTGGTGCTGCAGCTGCCGGAGGCCAAGGTGTTCACCCACCTCAAGGCGACCCAGGCCTTCGCCGAGGCGATCGGGCGCTTCGACTCGCGCCTGGCGCTGGAGCAGTTCGGCGTCGGCCTCGACTCGTTCCAGCTGCTGGCCCACCTCAAGCCGAACATGCTCAAGATCGACAGCAGCTTCATCGAGGACCTGCCGCGCAACGAGGAAAACCAGATCAAGGTCCGCGACATCGCCCGGCGCGCGCGCGAACTGGGCATCCGCACCATCGCCGAACACGTGCAGGACGCGGCCAGCATGTCGATCCTGTTCACCACCGGCGTGGATTACGTCGAAGGACACTTCCTGGCGACGCCGGGGCCGGCGATGAACTACGACTTCGAGTGAGGCGGGACTAGGGACTAGGGAGAGGCGTAAAGCCGCTGTCATCCCGAGCGTAGCGAGGGATCTCCGCGGGAAGGCCCCGAACAGGCGGGGAAAAGCAGATCCCTCACTCCGTTCGGGATGACAACTGTTTTTTCTCGCCCGGACAGAAAAGCCCGCGTTCGGCGGGCTTTTCGTTTCCGTTGCGACGCGCGAAGCCTCAGGCCACCACGCCCCCGCGCAACGCCTCCGGCGGCGCGTTGCGCAGCGTGGCGATGCGCTCCTCCAGCGGCGGGTGGCTCATCATCAGGCGCTTCAGGCCGTGGCCGATGCCGCCGCTGATGCCAAACGCCGCGATCTGCTTGGGCAAGGTGCTATGGCCGTGGTTCTGCGCCAGCCGCTCCAGCGCGGCGATCATCTTGTGCTTGCCGGCCAGCGCGGCGCCGCCGGCGTCGGCGCGGAACTCGCGATGGCGCGAGAACCACATCGCGATCATGCTCGCGAACAGGCCGAAGAACATGTCCAGCACGAACACTGAGACGTAGTAGCCGATGCCCACGCCGCCGTCGTTGCGGCCGCCGCTGAGCCAGCCGTCGATCAGGCGGCCGACCACGCGCGAGAGCACGATCACGAAGGTGTTGAGCACGCCCTGCAGCAGGGCCATGGTCACCATGTCGCCGTTGGCCACGTGCGCGACCTCGTGGCCGAGCACGGCCTCGGCTTCGTCGCGCTCCATCGAGCGCAGCAGGCCGGTCGACACCGCGACCAGGGCGTTGTTGCGGTTGGCGCCGGTGGCGAAGGCGTTGATCTCGGGGGCGTCGTAGACCGCCACCTCGGGCATGCCGATGCCGGCCGCCTCGGCCTGGCGGCGCACGGTCTCGACCAGCCAGCGCTCGGTCTCGTTGCGCGGCTGCTCGATCACCATCGCGCGGCTGAAGCGCTTGGCGGTCCACTTCGACATCATCAGCGAGACCAGCGAGCCGCCGAAGCCGAACAGCGCCGCGAACACCAGCAGTCCCGAGTAGGTGGAGGGGTTCACGCCGAGGATCGACATGACGATGCTGATCAGGGCCAGCACCGCGAGGTTGGTGATCAGGAACAGGGTGATGCGCTTGAACATGTCCGTTCGTTTCCACGCGGGCGTCATGGGGCGCCCGCCTCCGCTATCGATTATGGTTGCATGAGGTGAAATTCAAGTTGCGCAGGCCCGATCAGCGCCCGGACCGACGGCCTGCGACCCTCCCGTTAAGCCGCCGTCCATGCCCGAGCCCCCAACGCCCTACCGCGGCCGCTTCGCGCCCTCGCCCACCGGCCCGCTGCATTTCGGCTCGCTGGTCGCCGCGCTGGGCAGCTGGCTGATGGCGCGCCAGGCCGGTGGCCAGTGGCTGGTGCGGGTCGAAGACCTCGACCCCCCGCGCGAGGTGCCCGGCGCGGCCGCCGCGCAGCTGCGCACGCTGGCGGCCTTCGGCCTGCACCACGACGGTCCGGTGCTCCATCAGAGCCAGCGCGGCGCGCTGTACCGGGCGGCGCTGGAGCGGCTGCTGGCCAGCGGCGATGCCTTCGCCTGCCACTGCAGCCGCAGCGCCCTGGCCGGCGACGGCCGCATCCACCGCCATTGCCTGCCCGGCACCCGCCGCGACGATCCCGCCGCCCGCCTGCCCGCCGTACGCCTGCGCGTACCAGACGGCTGCACCATCGCCTTCGACGACCTGCTCCGTGGCCCGGTCCGCCAGGACGTCGCCGCCGAGGTCGGCGACTTCGTCCTGCGCCGCGCCGACGGGCTCTGGGCCTACCAGCTCGCAGTCGTGGTCGACGACGCAGACCAGGGCATCACCGACGTGGTCCGCGGCGCCGACCTGCTCGACTCCACCGCGCGCCAGATCCTGCTGCAGCAGCGCCTCGGCCTGCCGACGCCGCGTTACGCCCACCTGCCGCTGGTGCTCGACGGCGCCGGCCGCAAGCTGTCGAAGTCGCTGGCGGCGCTGCCGGTCGACGACGCCGCGCCCCTGCCCGCGCTGCGGCGTGCCTGGCAGGTGCTCGGACAAGGCGACGGCCCGGTACCGCGGGCGACGACGGTCGACGGCTTCCTCGCTGCAGCGGTCGCCGGTTTGGACCCGGCGCGCATTCCGCGCACGCCGATGCCGGTCGCCAACGCCGCGATGCACAACGACTCCGCCACGCAGCCGGACTAGACTCCGCTGACGGCCGTGACGACGGCGAACAGCAAGGAGTGGGACATGACTGCACGCGTGGCTCTGGTGACCGGCGGGACCGGTGGAATCGGTACGGCGATCTGCAAGAAACTGGCGGATCAGGGCCACAAGGTGGCGACCAACTACCGCAGCGAGGAGAAGGCGAAGGCCTGGCAGGCTCAGATGAAGGCCGACGGCTACGACTTCACCCTGGTCAAGGGCGACGTCACCTCGCCCGAGGAAGCGGCGGCGATGATCCGCGAGCTCGAACAGAAGCTCGGCCCGGTCGACATCCTGGTCAACAACGCCGGCATCACCCGCGACGGCACCTTCCACAAGATGACCCCCTCGCAGTGGGGCGACGTCATCAACACCAACCTCAACTCGGTGTACAACGTGACCCGCCCGGTGATCGAGGGCATGCGCGACCGCAAGTGGGGCCGGATCATCCAGATCAGCTCGATCAACGGGCTCAAGGGCCAGTACGGCCAGGCCAACTACGCCGCGGCCAAGGCCGGCATGCACGGCTTCACCATCTCGCTGGCGCGCGAGAACGCCAAGCTCGGGATCACCGTCAACACGGTCTCGCCCGGCTATGTCGCCACCGACATGGTGATGGCGGTGCCGGAGGAGGTCCGCGCCAAGATCGCCGCCGACATCCCCACCGGCCGCCTCGGCAAGCCGGAGGAGATCGCCTACGCGGTGTCCTTCCTGGTCGATGAACAGGCCGCCTGGATCACCGGCTCCAACCTCGACATCAATGGTGGCCACCATATGGGCTGGTAGGCCCCGGACAATCCCGTTGCACCGCGAAAGGCCGGCATTGCCGGCCTTTTTGCTGTCCCCGCCCCCATCGGCTTGCAAGCCGTGCTGCGGTGCGCCATGCTGCGAGGCATCAATCGTTCGAGCAATTGCTCCATGGCCGCAACCCGGATCATCAAGAAGTATCCCAACCGGCGCCTGTACGACACCGAGATCTCGAGCTACATCACCATCGAGGACGTGCGCCAGCTGATCGTCGATGGCGAGGAGTTCGAGGTCCGTGACGCCAAGTCCGGCGATGACCTGACCCGATCGGTCCTGATGCAGATCATCGCCGAGCACGAGTCCGAGGGCGAACCGGTCCTGTCGACCCAGATGCTCAGCCAGATCATCCGCTTCTACGGCGATTCCCTGCAGGGCTTCATGGGCAATTACCTGGAGCGCTCGATGCAGGTGTTCCTCGACCAGCAGCAGCAGTTCCGACAGCAGATGGGCGGCGCGCTCGGGCAGACGCCGTGGACCATGATGAACCAGCTCACCGAGCGCAACATGGAAATGTGGAAGGAAATGCAGAAGAACCTGACCGGCAGCGTCGGCCAGAAGCCGGATCCGGACCGGCGCGGGCGCTGAACACACGCGCTCCGTCCCACGCCCGCCGGTGGCACGTCGCCGCGGGCCGCCCCTCTCCAATCAACCGGATTCATCCATGAGCAAACGCGTGGCCGTCGTGACCGGCGGCATCGGCGGACTCGGTTCCGTCATCTGCATCGCCCTCGCCCGCGCCGGGCGGCGCGTGGTCGCCGCCGACCTCGGCTCGAACCCGGAGCGCATCGCGCGCTTCGAGAGCGAGGTCGACGGGCTCGATGTCAGCTTCTCCGCCCTCGACGTCACCGACTTCGATGCCTGCGGCGCCTTCGTGGGCGAGATCGAACAGCGCCACGGCTCGCTCGACATCCTCGTCAACGCCGCCGGCATCACCCGCGACACCACCTTGCGCAAGATGGACCGCACGCAGTGGGACGCGGTGCTCTCGGTCAACCTCGACGGCGTGTTCAACCTGTGCCGGCACGCGGTCGAGGGCATGAGCGCGCGCGGCTTCGGCCGGATCGTCAACATCAGCTCGGTCAACGGCCAGACCGGCCAGTTCGGGCAAACCAACTATTCGGCCGCCAAGGCCGGCATGCACGGCTTCACCATGGCGCTGGCGCGCGAGGTGGCGCGCAAGGGCGTGACCGTCAACTCGGTGTCGCCGGGCTACTGCGAAACCGCCCTGGTCGCGGCGATCCCGGAGGACATCCGCCAGGGCATCGTCGACAAGGTGCCGATCGGCCGCCTCGGCCAGCCGGAGGAGATCGCGCGCACCGTCGAATTCCTCGGCGCCGACGACGCCGGCTACATCACCGGCGCCAACATCCCGGTCAACGGCGGCCTGTACATGGGCTTCTGAGCCCCAATCGCGATCGCAGGAGCGGGCCATGCCCGCGACCGCACTTGCGTGGCATCAGTCGCGACCCGGTCGCGCCCATGGGGCGCTCCTGCACCCGTCAGCCGGCTTCCGGATACTCGTCGGAGGGATGGTCGAGCCAGGTCACCAGGCCGGCGAGCTGCATCGCCTGCACGCCAGCGATGACCTGCGCGATTTCGCTGATGTCGTCCGGCGAGGAATCGCCTGCCCGGTAGCGCAGCGTGATCCGGGTGCCGCCGCTTTCGCTGTCGAAGCGCCATTCCAGCGCCCCGCGCGGGTCCAGGCCCCTGAGCGGGCCGAGGTCGGCGGCGGTGCGCACCAGCTTGCCGGGGACGACGAACATGATCGTCATCTGCCGCGATTCGCCCTCGCCCTCGCCCTCGTGCAGGCCGCCGCCGGCGGTCGCCTCCATCGACAGCGTCGACGGGTCGCCGCCGCGGGTGAAGTCGGCCGGCCACCACTTGTCCACGTCCTCGACAAAGGCCTTCCAGACCGCCTGCGGATCCGCCTCCACCCATTCGGAGTTCTCGACGACGAGGCCGCCGCCCGGCCAGGACTTGGCCTTGGCGGTCGCATCCTCCATCGGCAGCGAGGTTGCGAGCAGGAAGGCGGCGACCCTGGCGATGATGTTCATGTTCCCCCCTGTCCGCCCTCGCGGCAGAACCGCTGACGATATTCCCGAGCCTTCGGCATCAGTGCCTGCAGGGCCTGGATGCGGGTCCCGGGGTTCGGATGGGTAGACGAGAATTCCGGCGGGGACTGGCCACCGCTGGCCGCGCCCATGCGCTCCCACAGCGGCACCGCCTCCTCCGGGTTGAAGCAGGCGGCGGCGGCGAGCATCAGCCCGACCTCGTCCGCCTGGGTCTCATGGGTCCGCGCGTAGGGCAGCAGGTAGCCGTAGCCCATGGCCGCCATCACCATCTGCTGCTGCTGCGGGTCCATGCCGCTCATGGCGCCGGCCATCTGCCCGATCTGGGTCAGCTTCTGCTGCGACATGCGCTGGGCGCCGTGGCGCAGCAGGGCGTGGGCGATCTCGTGGCCCATCACCACCGCCACCGCGTCGGCGTTCTGCGCCACCGGGATCAGGCCGGTGTAGACCGCCATCTTGCCGCCGGGCAGGCAGAAGGCGTTGGCCTGGTCGGACTGGATGACGGTCACCGCCCAGTCGAACTGCTCCCAGATCGGCTCGATCCGCGTGCCCTTCTCCTGCGCGATCGCGTTGGCCACCTCCGGCACCTTGGCGATCAGGCGCTGCGCGATCGTGCGCACCTGCTGCGCGATCTGCGAGTTGGGGTCGACCGGACTTTCCTGCGACAGGATCTCCTGGTAGGCCTCCAGGCCCAGCGCCTTTTCCTCGGCGATGCCGATCGAGCCGTCGATCAGCACCTTCTCGCCGGTGTAGGGATCGACGACGCGGTTGCTGAACCAGTAGAACAGGCCGTAGCCGGCGAACAGCAGCAGGATGATGAAGCGCAGGTTGATGCCGCGCTTGCGCGCAGGCTGCTGCTGTTGCGGGTAACGCCCGCCGAAAGGATCGCGCCGCATGCTGTCCTCCAGAGTCCTACAGGTCGCGCACGACCCGGAAGCCGATCCGGGCATTGGTAGTGTCCACCGACGCCGGCGCGCGCCACGCCGAACGTGTCTGCGCCGGCGAACTGGCCCATGATCCACCGCGGATCACCTGGTCGCGGCAGCCGGGGTTGACCCAGGCCGAACCGTCCCCCGGCGCCCGCCGGTAATTATCATGCCAGCAGTCGGCCACCCACTCGCTGACATTGCCAGCCAGGTCGTGAAGGCCCCATGCATTCGGCGCCATCCTGCCGACCGGCGACGGCCCCCAGTAGCCGTCGCC
Source organism: Luteimonas sp. (assembly GCA_035444805.1). Taxonomy (GTDB): domain Bacteria; phylum Pseudomonadota; class Gammaproteobacteria; order Xanthomonadales; family Xanthomonadaceae; genus Luteimonas. The sequence goes on from DAOMPM010000018.1 coordinate 18,010, forward strand.
GTAGCCTGTGAACGCGTTCGCCCAGTTGCGGCCGCTGGCTGAACGGTCGAGCGAACCGGTGGTGTTGGCGACCATCGGCGGCGGCTCGCCATCGCCCCATGGATAGCGGCCGCTACCGCCGGCGCGCAGCGCGTATTCGAACTCGGCCTCGCTGGGCAGCCGGTAGCGGCGCTCGGTCTGTGCCGACAGCCACTCCACGTAGGCCTGCGCGTCGCGGGCGCTGACGTGCAGCACCGGCTGGCCATCGTCGGCCGGCCGGCCGAGGTAGTCCGAATACCAGTCGACGCCGCTGCGGCGCACGAAGTTGCCGGTGCGCTCGTCGTAGGCCATCGAGAAGCCGCGGCGCGCGGCGCGGGTGCGGTGCCCGGTCGCGGAGATGAAGCGCCGGAACTGGCCAACCGTCACCTCGCGGATCGACATGCCGAAGCCGCGTGCGAAGCGGATCGGGTGCTGCGGCCGCTCGTGGTCGCTGGCATCGCGCTCGTCGTCGCCGGCGCCCATGGTGAAGGCGCCGTGCGGGACCACCGCCATCTGCGGACCGCGGCCGCCGTTGGCGAGCGCATCGGTGAACACCTGGCCCGGCGCGTAGAGGCCGTAGTGCACGGCCAGGGTGATGCGCTCGCGCAGTTCGCTCGCGACCGGGTCGCCCGGATCGGCGATGCGCAGCAACTCGGCCAGGTGGCGCCGCGCCAGGTCGACACCGCCGAACTTCGGCAGCGCAGCGAGACCGAGGTCGCGCAGGCGGGCGATCCGCGTCGCCCGCAGCGTCGCGATCCGCGCCTGCGCATCGCTGACCGTCGTCAGCCCCGCATCCGGCCGCACGCCCGCGGCATGCGCCAGCCAGCGCTGCGCGGTCTCGAAATCCCCGACCGCGGCCGCGTCCTCCGCGCGCCGGATCATGGCGCTTTCCACCGCCGCCAGACCCTGCATCGCCCGCGGCTGCAGCGGCCACTGCACCAGCGCCTCGCGGAACGCGGCCAGGGCGCCGCCGCCGGTTTCACCGAGCGCGCCGGCCGCGAGCGCCTGTTCCCCGCTCTCGTTCAGCGCCCACGCGCGCGCGGCGGCACCGACGCGCCCCAGGAAGCCCTCCACCTCCTCGTCGACAGCGTCCACCGTGCGCACCACTGCAGCCAGCTGCAGGGCCCGCCGCAGCGCCTCCGGATCGTCGCCGGCATCGGCCAGCGCCGAGCTCCCCTCGTCCAGCAGCTGGCGCAGCGCACGGCGCAGGCCCGCCTCCGCGAACGGCGCGTGCTCGGGCTGCGTCGACAGTGCGAGGTAGATCGGAACCGCGGCGTCCGCGTCCTCGTACAGATGCCCGTCGCGGCGCGCGGCCTCGGCGCGACGGCGCAGCTCGGCCGCGTTCTCCGCCGTGACCTCGACCGCGGGCACCTGCCAGGCCAGCGAGGCGACGCCGCTGTCGTCGCCGCTGATCGTGACCCTGCCCTCGACGACGCCAGCGCCATCGCCCGCGGCCGGAGCGGCCTGCTGCGGACCGGCGGCATCGCTGCCGTCACGGGCACAGCCCGCGCAGAGCGCCACCGCGACCGCCCACGCGACCCAGGTTCCTCGCAAAGCGGACATCCTCGACGGCATCCGCGCCAGATTAATACCCATTCGCGATCAAGACGAAAAATGTAGGAGCGGGCCATGCCCGCGACCCGCGGCGACCGGGGCATCATCGCGGCCCCGTCGCGCCCATGGGGCGCTCCTACACCATTCCATACTTTTGATCGCAAGTGGGTACAAGGCATCGCGGTAGTGCGTGCGAAAAGTGCCTCCGCGCCACGCGAGGGAGCCCCTGGACAGGTATCGCAATCCCTGCGAAGGCCTGGATGACAGGCGGAAGCGGCCCTGCCCAGGCCCTCCCGAAGGATTGCCACGCCGCCCCACACACCGTTAGGCTGGCGCCCATGTCGTCATCGCAAGTGATCTGGATCGCGGATCCATCCCTCCTCCGCACGCACCTCGCGCACGCCGTTTCCCGCATCGCCGTCGATACCGAGTTCGTCCGCGAGCGCACCTATTGGCCGCAGCTCTCGCTGACCCAGATCGCCGTCGAGCATGCATCGGGCGAAGCGCCGGCCATCCTCCTGCTGGACATGCTCGCGCCGGGCATGACCGACGCGCTGGCGCCGGTGCTGTCGGACCCGGCAATCACCAAGGTCATGCACAGCGCCAGCGAGGACCTCGTCGCCTTCCGCCACGCCTGCGGCGTCGTGCCCACACCGCTGTTCGACACCCAGGTCGCCGCCGCCCTGGGCGGCATCGGCGCCGGCCTGGGCTACCAGCGGCTGGTGCTGGACCTGCTCGGCATCACCGTCGACAAGGGCGAAACCCGCTCGGACTGGATGCGGCGCCCGCTCTCGCCATCGCAGCTGGCCTACGCCGCCGACGACGTGCGCTACCTGTTCGACGTGCACGATGCGCTGTCGACCAGGCTCGATGACCTCGGCCGCGCGGACTGGCTGGCCGAGGACAGCGCGCGCATGCTCGACAACGCCCGCGACAACGACGGCGAGCGCTGGCCGCACCTGTCCTTGCGCAGCGTCCAGTACCTCGACGACGCCGGCCGCGTCCGCCTGCTGCGCCTGCTGCGCTGGCGCGACGTGCAGGCCCGCCGCAGCGACCGCCCGCGCAACTGGATCCTCGACAACGAACTGGCCACCACCCTCGCGCGCGAGGCCCCGGCCGACCGCAGCGCCCTCGATCACCTCATCGACCGCCACCCGAAGGCGCCACGCAAGCTCGCCGGCGCGATCCTGGAAGCGCTGCACACCCCGCTCGACGACGAGGACGAGGCACCGGAACCGCGCGCCGAGGACCGCGACCGCAAGGCGCTCAAGCGGCTGCAGGATGCAGTCTCCGCGCGCAGCGCCGAACTCGGCCTGCCCGATGGCGTGCTGGCCTCGCGCCGCTGGCTGGAAACCCTGCTCGACGGCGAGGACTGGCCCGGCCTGCTCGCGGGCTGGCGCCGCGCCGAACTCGAACCGGCGCTGTCGCCCCTGCTGGACGCGCTTGGCGACAGCCGCGCGACCTCCGTATAATCCCCATTCTCACGTGGGGCCATAGCTCAGCTGGGAGAGCGCGTCGTTCGCAATGACGAGGTCGGGAGTTCGATCCTCCCTGGCTCCACCACTCCTGTTTCACCGCGGAAGGCCGGGACGCTCCCGGCCTTTTTCGCATCCGGCATCCACGATTCCCCGCCGCTGCCGCCCCGCCGCTTCAGCTGGCGACAGGCCGGCGCCCGCTATCCTCGCCGTGCTTCCCGTCCGCGGATCGACATGCGCCCCACCGCCTCGTACACCCGCCGCCCGCTGGCCGCGGGACTGCTCCTGTCCCTGCTTGCCGCCTGCGGCGGCGGCGAAGCCGTCCGCGCCGATCCGCCGCCCGCGCCTGCCGCCATCGACCCTGCGCCGCAGCCCGAGCCGATCCGCATCGGCCTCGCCCTCGGCGGCGGCGCGGCCAAGGGCTTCGCGCACATCGGCGCGATCAAGATGCTCGAGGCCAACGGCATCCAGGCCGACGTGGTCGCCGGCACCAGCGCCGGCAGCGTGGTCGGCGCGCTCTACGCCAGCGGCGTGGATCCGTTCAAGATGCAGGAACGTGCAATGGCGCTGGACGAATCCAGCCTGCGCGACGTGCGCCTGTTCGGCGGCGGCCTGGTCCAGGGCCAGGCGCTGCAGGACTACGTCAACGCCGAGGTCGGCCGGCTGCCGATCGAACGCATGAGCAAGCCCTTCGCCGCGGTGGCGACGCGCCTGGACAACGGCGACCGCGTGGTGTTCGTGCGCGGCAACACCGGCCAGGCGGTGCGCGCGTCGAGCAGCGTGCCCGGCGTGTTCGAACCGGCCCGCATCGGCGAGCGCAGTTACGTCGACGGCGGCGTGGTCAGCCCGGTGCCGGTGGATGCGGCGCGCCAGCTCGGCGCCGATGTGGTGATCGCGGTCGACATCTCCAGCAAGGCGCCGGGCACCACGCCCACCGGCATGGCCGGCATCGTCAACCAGTCGATCACGATCATGGGCCAGACCCTCGGTCGCCAGGAACTGGCGCGCGCCGACGTGGTGATCCGGCCGAGCGTCAACGACATCGGCCCGGTCAGCTTCGAGCAGCGCAACGCCGCGATCCTCGAAGGCGAGCGCGCCGCACTGGCGGCGATGCCGCAGATCCGCGCGAAGATCGCCGCCGCCGAACAGGCACGCAGCGACAAGGCCGCGCAGCGCGCCGCGGCGCACGCGGCCGCGCAGGCGCCCGTCGACATCGACTGCGGCAACCGCTGGGTGCGCCGCCTCAATCCCTTCGCGAAGGACCGCCCCTGCGGCTGAGCCGTCGCCGTGCTTCTTGTAGGAGCGCCCCATGGGCGCGACGCGCGCAATCCCAGGCACCACCGCTCGCCGGTCGCGCCCATGGGGCGCTCCTACGCGATTCCGGTTTCCCGATCGCGAGCCGGATTGCATACGCGGCCCGCCGCCGTCCCTGATCCGGTAACCTCCCCGCACGCACGCACCGTGGGCCGGGGAGGCCCGGCCCCGACTTGGCAGACACCGAACACGCAAGGGACAGCGACAGCGCCATCGCCGACGTTCTCGCGGCCAGTCCGGGGCCGCTCTCGCGCGACGACAGGTTCGGCGCGGCCTGAACGACCATGCCCGCCGACCTCCCGATCCTCGAATTCGCCAACCCCAGCTTCCTGCCCGGCCGCAACACCACCGTCCGCCGCGGCACGCGCTGGCACGGCGTCACCGTCGCCCGCCTGCGCCTCGGCGACGGCAGCCTGTCGCCCCCGGTCGCGCTGGACACCGAACTGCGCAGCTTCCGCGACCTCGACGAAGACGCCCTGCGCTTCGAACACGACCCCGACTGCCGCACGCCGCACGGCCTCCTCGCCCAACTCAGGATCCACTACCCCGGATTCGGCGAGGACGAGACCGTGACCCTGTGCCACTTCAATCCCTGAAAGCGCCCCGCCCATCGGCTACGCAGCGCTCTCGCCTCCCCGTCCTGGATGCAATCAATATTGTTGATATATACACATTTTTGTGTGTATACTGACGCCGCAGGACGACACGGAATGGAGTCCGATGAAGACAAGCGAGTTCAGGCGATGGTTGCTGGCCCATGGTGTGGAAATGAGGGAGGGGGCGAAACACACCAAGCTGTATCTCGACGGCAGGCAGACCACCCTGGCGCGACACAAGAGCGAGATCCCCGAGGGGACGCGCAAAGCCATCCTGAAAGCCCTGGGACTGAAATCGACATGATCTATCCAGCGAAAATCACCCGGGACGGCAACAGCTATTCCGTTTCGTTCCGCGATATCCCGGAGGCGTTGACGTGGGGAGACTCCCTCGACGACGCGAAGGAAATGGCGGCCGATGCGCTGGCGACCGCGATGGAGTTCTACTTCGAGGACCGGCGCCAGGTGCCGACGCCATCGCCGCTGCGTCGCGGCGAGATCGGCATCGAACTGCCCGCTTCACTCGCGGCCAAGGTGCTGCTGCTCAATGAAATGCTCGCCCAGCACGTCACCAACGCGGAACTTGCCCGCAGGCTGGGAACGACTCCCCAGGCCGTCACGCGGATCGTCGATCTCGGCCACGCCACCAAGGTCGACACCATCGCCGACGCGCTCCGGGCGCTGGGGCGGCGGCTGGAAGTTTCCGTCGCCGCGCACTGATTCGGCCTGATCGCGGAACCTCACCGTTCGTCGTGGGCGACGCCGGGACGATCGCCCTCAGCCCTGCCCGCCGCGCAGCCGCTCCAGCATCGGCTCGAGCAGGTCCATCGGCAGCGGGAACACGATCGTCGAACTCTTCTCGCCCGCGATCTCGGTGAGCGTCTGCAGGTAGCGCAGCTGGATCGCGCGCGGATCACCGGCGAGCAGCTTCGCCGCTTCGACCAGTTTCGCAGCCGCCTGCTGCTCGCCCTCGGCGTGGATCACCTTGGCGCGCCGCGCGCGCTCGGCCTCGGCCTGCTGGGCGATCGCGCGGACCATGGTCTCGTTGAGGTCGATGTGCTTGATCTCGACGTTGGCGACCTTGATCCCCCAGGCGTCGGTCTGCGCGTCGAGGATGCCGCGGATGTCGTCGTTGAGCTTGTCGCGCTCGATCAGCATCTCGTCCAGTTCGTGCTTGCCCAGCACCGAGCGCAGCGTGGTCTGCGCCAGCTGGCTGGTGGCCTCGTAGAAGTGTTCGACGTTGATGATCGCCTTCTGCGGGTCGACCACGCGGAAATAGACCACCGCGTTGACCTTGACCGAGACGTTGTCGCGCGAGATCACGTCCTGCTCCGGCACGTCCATGACGATGGTGCGCAAGTCCACGCGCACCATCTGCTGCACCACCGGCACCAGCAGGATCAGGCCGGGTCCCTTCACCTTCCAGAAGCGGCCGAGCTGGAACACCACGCCGCGTTCGTATTCGCGCAGCACCTTGATCGCACTCACCAGCAGCACGATCAGGATCAGCAGCACCGGCATAAACGCGATGGTCGTCATGGCTTGTCTCCTTCGGGGCGGGTGGATGCTTCGGCGGCCGCGGGCGCGACGCGCAGCACCAGGCCATCGACTTGCAGCACGCGCAGGCGCTGGCCGCGACGCACCGGGGTGGCGCTGTCGGCCTGCCAGGTCTCGCCGCGGATCGCCACGCGGCCGCGGCCGTGGAAGTCGTCGAGCGCGGTCGCAGGCTCGCTGAGCAGTTCGTCGACGTCGGTGACCACTGGCCGCGTGCGCGAGCGCGCTGCCAGCCACAGCGTGGTCATGAACACCAGGCCGCTGGCGACCGCGATGCCGGCGATCAGGCCACCGGGCACGCCGAAGCCCGGATCCTCGGTGTCGAACAGCACCACCGACCCGACCACCAGCGCCACCATGCCGCCGATGCCGAGCGCGCCGAAGCTCGGACTGGCGATCTCGGCCAGCATCAGCGCCACGCCCAGCACGATCAGCGCCACGCCGACGTAGTTCACCGGCAGCACCTGCAGCGCGTACAGCGCCAGCAGCAGGCAGATGCCGCCGACCACGCCGGGCACGATCGCCCCCGGGCTGTAGCCCTCGAACGTCAGCCCGTACAGACCGACCAGCAGCAGCAGGTAGGCGACCGCGGGCTCGGTGATCACCGAGAGGATGCGGTTGCGCCAGTCGGGCGCGAGCGGCGTCACTGTCCGCTCGGCGGTGGACAAGGCCTGGCGGCGATCGCCCAGCTGGACTTCGCGACCATCGGCCTGGCGCAGCAGGTCGTCGATGTCGGTGGCAAGGATCTCGATGACGCCCTGATCCAGGGCAGCGCTCGCGGTCAGCGTCGCGGCGTCGCGCACGGCGGCCTCGGCGAAGTCGACGTTGCGGCCGCGCAGTTCGGCCAGGCTGCGCAGGTAGGCGACGGCGTCGTTGACCGCCTTGCGCGACATCGCACCGTCGTCGCGGCCGCGCGACGGCTTGGCATCGGGTGCGTCGCGACTGCGTTCGCCGTCTATCTTGGGTTCGGGTTCGGGTTCGGGTTCGGGTTCGGGTTCGGGTTCGGGTTCGGCTTCCCGGTTCGGCGCACCGCCCAGCGGAACCGGCGTCGCCGCGCCCAGCGAAGTCGCCGGTGCCATCGCCGCCAGATGGCTGGCGTAGACGATGTAGGTCCCGGCGCTGGCCGCGCGCGCGCCTGACGGCCCGACCCATGCGATCACCGGCACCGGCGAGGCCAGGATGGCGCGATTGATGTCGCGGGTCGCGGCATCCAGGCCACCGGGCGTGTCGATCCGCAGGACCACCGCCGGCGCCCCGTCGGCGGCGGCGCGCGCCAGGCCGCGGCGCAGGTAGTCGTGGCTGGCCGGGCCGATGCCGCCCTGGATCTCCAGCAGCACGACGTCCGCGGTGGCATCCGTGGCGGGCGCGGCCGTGTGCGCCGGCGACAGCAGCAGCAATCCGAACGCCACCAGCCCCCACGCCGGAAGGAATACCCATCGGCCCAGCTTCATGGCACGTACCAGACAACGACGCGTCACGCCCGGACCGTCAGTACACACCATGCCGCGTAAACAAAGCGGAAAAAGCCCCAGTGGCACCAAAGGAAAGGGATTCCTTGATCCCCGCGTCGCGGCCGGGGCGTGGCGGCACGCGGCATCCGGAACCCATCGTTCCATCGCCGTGCCCCCGCGGGCGGTGCCGGCAACGTAGATTGGCCGGCTACGTCACTGCAACCATCGGACCGCCCCCCTTGAGCACGCTCTTCGACCACTACGACCTGCACGGCCTGCCGCTGCGCAACCGCATCGTCATGGCCCCCATGACCCGCTCGCGCGCCGTCACCACCGTGCCCGACGCGCTGACCGCGACCTACTACGGGCAGCGCGCAGGCGCCGGCCTGATCGTCTCCGAGGGCGCGCAGGTATCGGAGCAGGCGCGCGGCTACCTGTTCACGCCGGGCCTGCACACGGCCGCCCAGGTGCACGGCTGGAAGGCGGTCACCGCGACGGTGCATGCGCGTGGCGGCGCGATCTTCGCGCAGCTGTGGCACGTGGGCAGGATCGCGCACAGCTCCGTACAGCCCGGTAATCGCGAGCCGGTGAGCTCGGTCGCCAGGGCCGCGGCAGGCGTGCAGGCCTTCGGCTACCGCGAGGACGGCACGCCCGGGCAGATGCCGGCAAGCACGCCGCGCGCGCTGGCCACCGACGAAGTGCCCGGCATTGCCGCCGATTTCGCCGCCGCCGCGCGCAACGCGATCGAGGCGGGCTTCGACGGCATCGAGATCCACGGCGCCAATGGCTACCTGTTCGAGCAGTTCATCAACGGCGGGCTCAACACGCGCGACGACCGCTACGGCGGCAGCGACATCGGCGATCGCCTGCGCATGGTGCTCGAGACCGTCGACGCGGTCGCGGCCGCGATCGGCAGCCGCCGCGTCGGCATCCGCCTGTCGCCGTTCAACCGCGGCTTCGACATGCCGGCCTTCGACGGCGAAGCCGACACCTGGCTGGCGCTGGCCCGCGAACTGGCCGCGCGCGACCTTGCCTATGTGCACCTGAGCAACCGCGAAGCCATCCTCGACGAAGCCGGCGTGGCCTTCCTGCGGGCGTTCCGCGAGGCATACGCCGGCGGCACGCTCATCCTCGCCGGCAACTACACCCGCGACAGCGCCCAGGCCGATGTTGCCGCTGGACTGACCGACCTGGTCGCCTTCGGCCGGCCCTTCATCGCCAATCCCGACCTCGTCGAGCGCCTGCGCAACGGCTGGCCGCTGGCCCATAGCGACAGCGCCACGTTCTATGGCGGGGGCGAGGTCGGATATACCGACTATCCGGCGTATCGCAGCGAATCCGAACCCGAGGCCGAGGCCGAGCCGGCCTGAGGCCGGAGGATGCCGTGGTCACCCGCCAGGGTGCGCATCCACGGCATCCATCACCCGCGCCGAGTACACCAGCGCCGCACCGGCGTTCAGCGCCACCGCGACGCCGAGTGCCTCGGCGATTTCCTCGCGGCTCGCGCCATGCTTGAGCGCGGCGTCGACGTGGACGGTGATGCAGCCGTCGCAGCGCGTGGTCACGGCCACCGCCAGCCCGATCAGTTCGCGGGTCTTGGGGTCGAGGTGCCCGGTCCTGGCACCGGCACCGCTGAGCGTCGCGTAGCCACGCACGGTATCGGGCGACAGCTTGCCGATCTCGCCAATCCGGCCCTTGAGTGCTTCGCGATAGGCGTTCCAGTCGATCATGGCGGTTCTCCGCCTGCATCGCGGTTCGACGCGACCTGGCGCCCGCAGCATACGCCCCGACCGGGGCGCTGGCTTGCGCCACGGGATGCCGGGTCACGACGGCCGGCGCCGACCGTGCGCCGTGCGGCGCTATGCTTGGACTTCCCGCGACGCTTGGAGGCTCGACGACCATGACCCAGCCCAGGTACCTGCTGTTCGCCGGCATCGCGAGCGCGCTGCTGTCGGCCTGCGGCAACACGGCAGATACCGCCGCCACGCCTTCCGCCACAGCGCCTGCGGCTGTCGAGTCCGGTGTCGCTGCGTTCGAGACCACCGAAGTGGCGAAGTTCACCTCGCCGTGGGCCATGGACTTCCTTCCGGACGGCCGCCTGCTGGTGACCGAGATGGCCGGGACCCTGCACCTGTACGATCCCGCGAACAACACCACCGGCACCATCACCGGCGTGCCCGAAGTGCGGCACGTGGCCCAGGGCGGCCTCGGCGATGTCGTGCTGCACCCGCAGTACGCCAGCAACCAGCTGGTCTACATCAGTTTCGCCGAGGGCGGCGACAACGGCCTGATGGGCGCCGCGATCGCACGCGCGAAGCTGGCGCTCGACGACGCCGGCGGCGGCGCGCTCGAAGGCCTGGAAGTGATCTGGCGCCAGGACCCGAAGAAGAGCGGCGACGGTCACTTCGGCTACCGCATCGCCTTCGACGGCGACGGCGACGGCAAGTTGTTCGTCAGCTCCAGCGAACGCAAGGAGTTCGACCCGGCGCAGGACATGGGCACCAACCTGGGCAAGATCGTCCGCCTCAACGACGACGGCACGCCTGCCGAGGGCAACCCCTTTGCCGACCAGGGCGGCGTGGCCGCGCAGGTGTGGACGCTGGGCCACCGCAACATCCTCGGCATGGCCTTCGACGGCCACGGCCAGCTGTGGGCGCATGAGATGGGGCCAATGGGTGGCGACGAGCTCAACCGCATCGAAGCGGGCACCAACTACGGCTACCCGGTCGTATCCAACGGCGACCACTACGACGGCACCGTGATCCCCGACCACGCCACGCATCCGGAATTCCGCGCCCCGGTGATCTCCTGGACCCCGGTGATCTCGCCGGCGGGCTTCATCATCTACGACGGCGACGCGTTCCCGGCCTGGAAGGGCAACGGCTTCATCGGCGGCATGTCGTCGATGGCGCTGGTGCGGGTGGCGTTCGACGGCGAGACCGCGCGCGAGGCCGAACGCTTCGACATGCAGCGCCGCATCCGCGAAGTCGAACAGGGTCCGGACGGCGCGATCTGGCTGCTGGAGGACGGCACGCGCGAAGGCAATGGCTGGCTGCTGAAGCTGACGCCGGCCGCGGCCCCGCCGGCCTGATCCCGACCCGGCGCCGGCTCACGCCGCGGTAACGCCGGGAGTGGTCCAAAGTAATGACAATCCCAACTTGTTCAACGTTGCCTCAACCTGGAGATTGACGATGAAGACCTACAACGTCGGCTACCTGATCGGCAGCCTTGCCAAGGATTCGATGAACCGCAGGTTCGCCCAGGCGCTGTTCAAGCTCGCGCCCGAGCAGCTGAAGTTCAAGGAGATCCCGTTCGCCGAGTTGCCGCTCTACAGCTACGACTACGACGCCGACTATCCCGAGGCCGGCCGCAACTTCAAGAAGGCGATCGAAGGCTCGGATGCGATCCTGATCGTGACTCCGGAGTACAACCGCTCCATCCCGGGCGCGCTGAAGAACGCCATCGACTGGGCCAGCCGCCCCTGGGGCACGAATTCCTTCGCCCACATCCCCTCCGGCGTGATCGGCACCTCGCCCGGCGCGATCGGCACCGCCGTCGGCCAGCAGCACCTGCGCAGCATCCTCGGCTTCCTCAACTCGCCGCAGATGAACTCGCCCGAGGCCTACATCCAGTTCAAGGACGGCTTCCTCAACGACGCAGGCGAGATCGCCGACCCCGGCACCGCGAAGTTCCTGGCCGGCTACCTGGAGGAGTTCCACCAGTTCATCGCGCGCGTGCTGGCGGTACTGCCGCGCGGGGCATGAGGCCATGATCGAGCTGGTCATCCCGCAGCGGCGCCGCGACCTCGGCGCGTTCGAGGTCGGCCGCGTGCTGCCGTCGGCGAAGCGGCGCATGGTCGGGCCGTACATCTTCTTCGACCGCATGGGGCCGAAGGACCTGGCGCCGGGCCTGCCGCCGGAGGCGGACGTGCGCCCGCATCCGCACATCGGCCTGTCGACGATCACCTACCTCTACGACGGCGAGATCATGCATCGCGACAGCGTCGGCTCGGAGCAGCTGGTGCGCCCGGGCGAGGTCAACTGGATGACCTCAGGCCGCGGCATCACCCACTCCGAGCGTTTCGAGCGGCTGCGCCGCGAAGGCGGGCCGATCGACGGCGTGCAGCTCTGGGTCGCGCTGCCGAACGAACGCGAGGAGATGGATCCGGGGTTCTGGCACTACGCCAGCGACGTGCTGCCGGTGTTCGACGGTGACGGCGTCAGCGGCCGCCTGATCGCGGGGCGGCTGGCGGGCGTGGCGTCGCCGGTGAAGGTCGACTCGCCGCAGTTCTACGTGCACTGGCAGCTGCGCGCGGGTGCGCGCGCCTCGCTGCCGGCGGAGTACAGCGAGCGCGCGGTCTATGTCGCCCGTGGCGAGGTGGAGGTCGATGGCCAGCGCGTGGACGTCGGCAGCATGGCGGTGCTGGCCGCCGGCAAGGCAGCGACGGTGGCGGCGGGCAGCGATGCCGTGGTCATGGCCCTGGGCGGCGAACCGGTCGGGCCGCGCTACATCGACTGGAACTTCGTGTCCTCGTCCAAGGAGCGCATCGAGCAGGCGCGCGCCGACTGGGCCGCTGGACGGATGAAGCTGCCGGACCTCGACAACGACGAGTTCATCCCGCTGCCGCCGAAGATCGGCAGGATGGTGGAGCGGGAGCCGATGTCCTGATGCGGTGACCAGGCGCTTGCGCTCCGGCATCAATGCATCGGACACGCCGGCCGCGCGCGTGGCGCGCTCTTGCCGCGTGCTGCCGCCCTGACCGTTCCGCGGGGCTTTCCGCGTTGTTGTGTCAATGGCATGCCGGCGCTGCATGCCCGAAGGGGGGACATTGAAGCTGGCATTCGATATCGGCATGTATGACGGCGCGGATACGGACTATCTGCTGCGGTCCGGCTTCAGGGTCGTCGCCATCGAAGCCCATCCCCAGCTCTGCAGTCGGGCGGCGGAGCGGTTTGCGACGGAAATCGGGCAAGGCCGCCTGAGCATCGCCAACGTGGCCATCGCCGGGGAAGAAGGCGAAACCGAACTGTCGCTGTGCAGCGACGACATCGGCTCGAGCTCGATCGTCGCCGACAAGCTGGGCGGCCTGCGGCACGCGGGCACGCTGCGGGTGGCCACGACGACGATCCTGTCGCTGATCGCCAGGCACGGCATGCCGGAGTTCATGAAGATCGACATCGAGGGCGCGGACCGGCATTGCATCCTCCCGCTGACCGCCGACACCGCACCACGCTGCCTCTCCTTCGAGGTGGACGAGGACGTGGTCGAGCTGGTGAAGCACGCCGAGGCGATCGGCTACACGAAGTTCAAGCTGATCGGGCAGACCAGCTTCCTTGAGATGGACCGCGAGCATGGCTTCGGCTATCGCTTCCGCAACCGGGTGATGAAGTGGCTCGGCTACGACGAGCCGGGCCTGACCCGGCGCAACGGCCAGTGGTTCCCGCTCATGCACAGCAGCGGCCCGGGCCCGTGGGAAAGCGACGGCGACTGGTACCCGGCCGCGGTGCTGCTCGAGAAGTGGAAGCGCAGCGGCGAGACCAATCGCCGCCAGGGCTGGTACGACGTCCACGCGATGCGCTGACCGGCCGGACAGCCTGAACGACCCTCGCACTGAAGGCTTCCCTCGTGGCCTCCTGCGGTGTCTACTCACGGGTTGGTCCGCGCGGTCTTTCCCCTGAGCGATGACGTTCACCTTCTCCCAGATCCTAGACTTCGTCGGCACCTTCGCCTTCGCCATCAGCGGTGCGATGGTGGCGGTGCGCCATCGTCTCGACCTGTTCGGCGTGCTCGTGCTCTCGTTCGCGGCCGCGACCGCAGGCGGCATCGTGCGCGACGTGCTGCTGGGGGCCACGCCGCCGGTGTCGGTGGTGGACTGGCGCTATGTTGCCGTGTCGACGGCCGCGGGCCTGCTGACCTTCTATCGCCAGGACCTGGTGGAGCGGCTGCGCAACCCGGTGCAGATGAGCGATGCGGTGGGGCTGTCGGTGTTCGCGGTGCTGGGCACCGCCAAGGCGCTGGTCGCGGGCCTGGGGCCGGTGGGCGCGATCATGCTCGGCATCCTGTCGGGCGTGGGCGGCGGCATTGTCCGCGACGTGCTGGTGGCGCAGATCCCCAGCGTGCTGCATCGCGAGCTGTACGCGGTAGCCGCGCTGGTGGGGGCGCTGGTGGTGGTCGCCGGGTATGCGCTGGCGCTGCCCGCCGCTCCGGTCGCGGTCGTCGGTGCCTCGGCCTGCTTCCTGCTGCGCTGGCTGGCGATCCGGCGCGGCTGGCGCTTGCCGCTGCCACGCGGCGGCGATTCCGCCTGAGTCGGCTCAGCCGAACAGGAAGAACGCGCCCAGCGGGTGGTGCGCGCGGGCGATGTAGTAGACCTGCGCGAACACCAGCAGCGCAGCCACGTAGCAGATCGCACGCGTGCGCCGGGTCCGCCCGCGGCGCAGGGCGAACACGCCCAGCACGACGTAGACCACCAGCAGCACGACCTTCACCGTCAGCCAGCCGTTGGCGTACAGCGCACCGGGCAGGATGGTCAGCAGCATCATTGCCGCGGTCAGCAGCGCGGTGTCGATGCCGTAGCTGAGATAGCGCACCGGCGCGGCGTTCGGCCAGCGAGCACCGCCGAGCAGCAGCGCCCCGCGCAGCGCAAACAGGCCGCCGCTGAGCAGGGCCAGGCCGATGTGCGCGTGCTTGATCTGCGGGTAGAACTCAATCATGAACGTCCGGCCTGGCGAAAGGGGTCAGATTCGATTTTCCCCTGGAACCGCCAGTTGCCGACTGGCTCCCGGGAAAATCGACTCTGACCCCGGTTTTGACTTTGACGCGAGTCCTCCCTCACCCCGGCTTCCCATCCACCCGCGGCGACAGATAGATGCCACCAATCCGCATCCCCCACGGCGACAGTACCAGCAGCCAGCCCAGCGCCGACAGCGCCTGCCACAGCAGCACGTCGGGCATCACCTCGGCGGCGATGCGCATCGCGGCGACGAACTGGATGCCGACGAAGGCGAACCAGGCCAGCCCGTACATCTTCAGCGGCCGTCCCGAGTGGCCCTGGGTCACGCGGCTGACCATCGCCACCACCAGGCTGCCGAACAGGCCGATGAACAGCGCGTGCGCCGGCGCGCGGCCGAGCAGGAACTCGCCGCTGCCCATGTACAGCAGGCTCTGCAGCGAGAACAGCGCGAACGTCACCGGCCACCACAGCAGGCCGATGAACAGCACCGCCAGCAGCCCCGGCGCACGTCCCCGCGGCCACCAGCGCCACAGCACGTACAGCGACAGCGCCAGCATCGGCAGGTCGACCAGCCACAGCCAGCCGTAGG
The DNA here is from genome assembly GCA_035444805.1 of Luteimonas sp. Classification (GTDB taxonomy): domain Bacteria; phylum Pseudomonadota; class Gammaproteobacteria; order Xanthomonadales; family Xanthomonadaceae; genus Luteimonas. The sequence goes on from DAOMPM010000018.1 coordinate 33,291, forward strand.
CGTGCAGCAGTTCGAGCACGAGGTGCGCCATCGCCAGCACCCACACCGCCGCCAGCACCCACATCGGCCGCCAGACGACGTAGCCCGGCACCACGTTGCCGGCGAAGAACGGGAACATCCGGTGCGCCACCGTCAGGAACACCGGCAGCAGCAGGCCGAAGGTGCCGAGCTTGATCCCGCCCAGCACCCACCACGGTGAGCCGGTGGCGAGGAACAGGCCGAAGCAGAGCACGCCGGCCAGTCCCAGCAGCATCGCCGCCAGGCACGAGCGCGCATGCCAGGTGCGGCCGCGCTCGGCGAGCACCAGCCGGGCGAGGATCCACACCCCGCTGATCCAGCCGGCCAGGGTCATGAACAGCCCGACCACCAGCGCCACCTCCAGCCCCAGCGCGCCGAGCAGCATCGCCACCTGCCCGCCGAACATGCCCACGCCCACCGGCACGTAGCGCCAGCGCGGGATGTCGGGCAGCCCCATCCAGCGCGGGAACACGGTCAGCAGGAAGCCGAAGAAGAAACTCGGCAGCACCTGGAACTGCATCACGAAGGCATGCAGCCAGCCCGGATACGTCGCCGCCTGCGGCACCTGCAGCAGCCCCGGCCAGCGCTGCGCGGCCAGCCAGGCGGCCCACCAGGCCATCGCCAGCAGCAGGTTTCCGGCACCGATGAAGAACATGAGCCGGTGCGGCGCGGCGGCCAGCAGGCTCGGCGAAGGTGTGGCGGCTTGCGAGTTCATGCGCGACATCATCGCGCGATGGCGCGCCCGCGGGGTTGATGCAGGTCAAGTCCGGGGATTCGTGGATGCCTGCATCCTCGCGAACCGCATCGCGGATCCCCGACGGAACCTCTGAAGTACTGTCATTTCGAGCGCAGCGAGAAGCGCTTTACAACAGCGAAGCTGGTCAATCTGCTTTCGGTGCGATGCGGGATGCACAGCAGATTTCTCGCTGCGCTCGAAATGACAATTCCAACTTGTTCAGAGGATCCCCTACCCCATCGGAGGCAACACAGTGTTCCGCCCACCAGCTACCGGCATGTCCTCGACGCTGAAGCTGCCGGGCATCAGCGCGCCCGCTGCGTCGACGACCAGGCGCACGCGCTTCGTGCCGTGATAGAAGCTGGCGCGGTACAGGCCGGCGTCATCACCGGTGCCACGCTCGCACAGCAGCGTGATCCTGCCTTGGTCCAGCAGTCGCCGGAACTCGTCGACGTCGAGGCCGAAGCCGCGCGCGACCAGTTCGCCGTCGACCTCGATCTCCGGCACGCCGGCAAGCTCGATCGGGATGGTCCTGGACATGTCGCGTTCCTCCGTCGGGCAGCGCGGATTCCGCCGGAGCGGGAAGCCGCTCCACCATGGCCACAGCCTCGCCCCCCGGCCCGGCCGCCTCCTTGACCTGCGTCAAGCCTGGATCAGGCGCGGGGGCGTCCGCGATGACGCTCATGCCACGCGCGATCAAGAAGACGAACGTAGGAGCGGGCCATGCCCGCGACCCGGTGCCGGTGTCCCGCAGGGGACGACGACGTTGTACGCCTCGTCCCGCGCGTGGCAACGCGTTCATCCGTGTCGCACGTCCAGTGTTTCGCGGCGCGGTTGCGCCCATGGGGCGCTCCTGCACGATTCCATGCCTTGATCGAAGCTTGGGATCAGCTGCGCAGGACGTGGTGCGCCATGTCGTCAAGCACCGCCGGCTTGAGGATGCGCATGTCGCGCCGGTCCACTTCCAGGACGCCCTCGTCCTGCAGGCGGCGCAGCACGCGGCTGACCGTTTCCGGCGCCAGCCTCAAGTAGTTGGCGATGTCGGTGCGGGCCATCGTCAGCCGCATCCGGTTCGGCGAGAAACCGCGCTCGGCGAAGCGCCGCGACAGCAACACCAGGAACGCCGCCAATCGCTCGTCTGCGGTGAAGTTGCCGGCCAGCAGCGAGGCCTTGCCGATGTCCTGGCTGAGCAGGTTGAACAGGTGCCGCTGCAGGCCCGGCATGCGGCTGGCCAGGGTGGCCATCATCGGGAACGAGAACCGGCACAGCATCACCGTGTCCAGCGCCACCGCGTTGCAGGGATAGCGCGAGCTGGCGATGGCGCTGAGCCCGATCACCTCGCCGGGCAGGAAGAAGCCCAGCACCTGCTCGCGCCCGCTGGCATCGTTGACATAGGTCTTGACGGTGCCGGCGCGGACCGCGGCGATGGCGTTGAACGGATCGCCCTCGCGGAAGATGTGGTCGCCCTCGCGGAACGGGCCGACGTGCTCGACCAGCACGTGCAGGTCGCGCAGCTGGGTCTTGTCGTAACCCTCGGCCAGGCACGCGGAGGAAAACGCGCAGGTGCTGCAGAAGTTGAGCTCGTCGCCGTCGTCGGCAATCGGGGTGCCCGACAGCACGGTCAATGGTTGTTCACGCACGCTCACCGCCCTGGCTGACGCTTCTCAGATGGTCCGGGAATAGCGCGCCCCTTCGGAGGGAGTCCCGAGATACCGGTCGAAGCACATGGCAATGATACGCAACAGCGCCCGTCCGCGGGGCGTGGCGCGGATCGTGCCCGGCGGACACTGCACCAGGCCGTCATCCTGCAGCGGTCGCAGCGCCGCCAGCGCGTCGGCGAAATACACGCCAAAATCGATGCCGTAGGCCTTCTCGACGCGGCGCACGTCGATCTCGCCCTGGCACATCAGCTGCTGGATCACGTCGGCGCGCAGGACGTCGTCGTTGCCAAGCATCAGCCCGCGCCAGATCGGCAGCCGGCCCTCGTCGACCGCGGCCTCCCACGACGGCAGGTCGCGGTGGTTCTGGGTGAAGCTGTCGCCGACGTGGCTGATCGCGCTGACGCCGAAGCCGATCAGGTCGGTCTGGGCGTGGGTGGTGTAGCCCATGAAGTTGCGGTGCAGGCCGCCCTCGCGCTGGGCCCGGGCCAGCTCGTCGCCGGGCAGCGCGAAGTGGTCCATGCCGATGTATTCGTAACCGGCCTCGCCCAGCCGTTCCACCGCCAGCCCGAGCAGGGCCAGCTTGTCCTCGGGGCTCGGCAGGTCCTCGTCCTTGATCTGGCGCTGCGCCTTGAACAGGCGCGGCATGTGCGCGTAGCCGTAGATCGCCAGCCGGTCGGGGCGCGCCGCGACCACCGTGTCGAGGGTGCGGCCGAAGCCTTCCAGGGTCTGCTTGGGCAGGCCGTAGATCAGGTCGACGTTGACCGAGCGCATGCCGAAGCGGCGGCAGGCGTCGATGATGGCGAGGGTTTCGTCGACGCTTTGCTCGCGATTGACCGCCTTCTGCACCGCCGGGTCGAAGTCCTGCACGCCGAGACTGGTTCGATTGAAACCAATGGCCGACAGCAGCTCGACGTCGGCCGGGGTGACGAAGCGCGGGTCCAGTTCGATCGAGAAATCCCGGTCCAGCGCGCTGCTGAAGCTGAAGTGGCGGCCGAGGCTGCCGACCAGCTCGCCGAGCAGGCGCGGCGCCAGGAAGTTCGGGGTGCCGCCGCCCAGGTGCAGCTGCATCACCTCGCGGTCGCGGTCGAACAGCGGCGCGATCGAGGCGATCTCGCGCTGCAGGCGGTCGAGGTAGATCCGGCCCCTGGCCTCGTCGCGGGTGATGATCCGGTTGCAGCCGCAGTAGAAGCAGGGGCTCTGGCAGTACGGGATATGGACGTACAGCGACAGCTGGCGCGGGATCGGATCTTCGTTGCTGCGCCGGGCGAGGCCGCGGAAATCGGCCTCGCCGAAGCCCTCGGCGAAGTGCGGCGCGGTCGGATACGAGGTGTAGCGCGGCCCGGGCCGGTCGTAGCGGCGCAACAGGTCGGCGTCGAAGTGCCAGGTGCGCGGTGGATTGACGGGCGATAGCGTCTGCATGTGGCGGAGTATCGGACGGTGTCCGGCGCCGGCGCCTTGACCCTGATCAAGGCCCGTGGCCGGTCGTCGCGCGGACCAGCGCCGGGCTTTCCGTCGTTCCCGCCGGGGCTGGCCGGCCGCGGGTCCGGCGGCGCGCCGGGCAATGCTTCCCGCAGCCCGCCGGCGCGGGAATGCCGGCCTGCCAACGCACGGGGCCCGGGCACCGCCGACGCGCGGCTTTGACAAAAGCGCCAAAAGTGGGAATCTCTTGCCTGCGGAGCGGACCACATCCGCCCGGAACGTGCCTTGATTCCAATCAACGACGTAAAATGTCCGTTCCGATTAACGTTCACGCCGTTTGATCCGTGAGGATGACCATGCAGCAGGCTGGTACAGAAACCTACAACGACAAGGTGGTGCGCCAGTTCTCGGTGATGACCGTGGTCTGGGGCATCGTCGGCATGCTGGTGGGGGTGATCATCGCCGCCCAGCTGTACTGGCCGGACCTCACCCATGGCATCGAGTGGCTCAGCTACGGCCGCCTGCGGCCGCTGCACACCAATGCGGTGATCTTCGCCTTCGGCGGCTGCGCGCTGTTCGCGACCAGCCTGCACGTGGTCCAGCGCACCTGCCACGTCCGCCTGCTGTCGGACAAGCTGGCGGCCTTCGTGTTCTGGGGCTGGCAGGCGGTGATCGTCGCCGCGGCGATCACGTTGCCGCTGGGCTGGACCCAGGGCAAGGAGTACGCCGAGCTGGAGTGGCCGATCGACATCCTGATCACGGTGGTCTGGGTGGCCTACGCGGTGCTGTTCCTGGGCACCATCGCCAAGCGCAAGGTCAAGCACATCTACGTGGCGAACTGGTTCTTCGCCGCCTACATCATCGCCATCGCCCTGCTGCACATCGTCAACAACATCTCGATCCCGGTCGGGCTGGACAAGTCGTACAGCATCTACACCGGCGCGGTCGACGCGATGGTGCAGTGGTGGTACGGCCACAACGCGGTGGGCTTCCTGCTGACCGCCGGCTTCCTCGGCATGATGTACTACTTCGTGCCCAAGCAGGCCGGGCGCCCGGTGTACTCGTACCGGCTGTCGATCGTGCATTTCTGGGCGCTGATCGCGGTGTACATGTGGGCCGGCCCGCACCACCTGCACTACACCGCCCTGCCCGACTGGGTGCAGTCGGTGGGCATGGTGTTCTCGCTGATCCTGCTGGCGCCCAGCTGGGGCGGCGCGATCAACGGCATCATGACCCTCTCGGGCGTGTGGCACAAACTGCGCACCGACCCGATCCTGAAGTTCCTCATCGTCGCGCTCAGCTTCTACATGATCGCCACCTTCGAGGGGCCGATGATGTCGATCAAGACGGTCAACTCGCTGTCGCACTACACCGACTGGACCGTCGGCCACGTCCACGCCGGCGCGCTGGGCTGGGTGGCGATGATCTCGATCGGCTCGATCTACGCGCTGCTGCCGCGCCTGCTCGGCCTGCGCGAGATGTACTCGGTCAAGTGGATCGACTGGCACTTCTGGCTGCACACCATCGGCGTGGTGCTGTACATCGCCGCGATGTGGATCGCCGGGGTGATGCAGGGCCTGATGTGGCGCGCCACCAATGACGACGGCACCCTGACCTACAGTTTCGTCGAGGCCCTCAACGCGACGTACCCGTACTACCTGGTGCGCCTGCTCGGCGGCGTGGTGATCCTGGCCGGCATGTTCCTGATGGCGTTCAACCTATGGAAGACCTACCGCCTCGGCCAGGCGGTCGCCGCCGACCAGCCGGTGCTGCCACCCGACCCGGCACATGCGGTCGCACCGGCCGCGGCGCAGGCACGCGCAGGAGCCAAGGCATGAGCGAGCAGAAACCCCACGGCCACGAGAAGGTCGAGAAGAACATCGGCCTGATGGCGGTGCTGATCGCGGTCGCGGTGTCCTTCGGCGGCCTGGCCGAGATCGTGCCGCTGATGTACCAGGCCGAGGCGATCGAACCGCTGCCGGGGGTCAAGCCCTACCCCGCACTGGAACTCGCGGGCCGCGACGTGTACGTGCGCGAGGGCTGCTACAACTGCCACTCGCAGATGGTGCGCACCCTGCGCTTCGAAACCGAGCGTTACGGCCACTACTCGCTGGCCGGTGAATCGGTCTATGACCGCCCGTTCCAGTGGGGCTCCAAGCGCACCGGGCCGGACCTCGCCCGCGTCGGCGGCCGCTACTCGGACGACTGGCATCGCGTGCACCTGATCAACCCGCGAGACGTGGTGCCGGAGTCGAACATGCCCGCCTACCCGTGGCTGGCCGAACGCAACGTCGACCGAGACAAGACCTTGCGTCGGATGGAGGCGCTGCGCCGCATCGGCGATCCCTACAGCGACGAGGACATCGCGCTGGCGCCCGACGAGGTCGCCGGCAAGACCGAACTCGACGCCGTGGTCGCCTACCTGCAGGGCCTCGGCCGCCACGCGCCCAAGGGAGGCGAAGCGCCATGATCCAGGGCATCGTCACCATCGTGCTGCTGCTGTGCTTCGTCGGCGGCTGCATCTGGGCCTGGAGCCCGAAACGCAAACCTGATTTCGACGCCGCGGCCCGCCTGCCGTTCAACGATGACGAGGAGCAGTCCTGATGAGCACGGGTTGGTCCTGGTACGTCATCTTCCTGGTGGTATTGAACATCGGCGGCTGCGCCTGGCTGCTGTGGTGGACCGCGCGCCGCCGCCCCGGCGATCCCAAGCCGGAGGAAACCAGCCATTACTGGGACGGCGACATCACCGAATACAACAAGCCCCTGCCGCGCTGGTGGATCATCGGGTTCTACCTGACCATCGCCTTCAGCATCGGCTACCTGATCTGGTACCCGGGCTTCGGCAACCTGCCCGGCATCGCCGGCTGGACCTCGGCCGGCGAGCATGATGCCGACAAGGCGCGCCGCGATGCACAGCTCGAGGAAACCTTCGGCCAGTACACCGGCCAGCCGTTCGCGCAGCTGGCGGCTGATCCGAAGGCGATGGAGCTGGGCCGATCGATCTTCGCCAACACCTGCGCCGCCTGCCACGGCTCGTCCGCGCAGGGCGCGCCGGGCTATCCCAACCTGACCGACAATGTCTGGAACTGGGGCGGCGAGCCGGACCGCATCCTGGAGACCGTGCTCGACGGCCGCGAAGGCGTCATGGCCCCGCTCGGCACGGTTTTGACGGGCATGGGCGGCGATGTCGCGATCACCCAGGCCGCGGCCTACGTGCGCGCCCTGCGCAGTGACGACATCGAGGCCACGCTGCGCAACGACTTCATGGCCGCGCGCGGCAAGAAGTACTTCGACGGCCTGTGCATGGCCTGCCACGGCATCGACGGCACGGGCAACCAGGACCTCGGTGCACCGGACCTGACCTCGCACAGCACCCCGCTGTATCCGAACACGCTCGAGAGCATCCGCACGACGATCATCGAGGGGCGCCACGGCGTCATGCCCGCGCACCGCGACCTGCTCGGCGAGACCCGCTCGCGGTTGGTGGCGGCCTACGTCTGGTCGCTGTCACAATCCGCGGAGGCAGGAGCTTCCACGGAACAGCAATGACCGACTTCACCCAGCCGCGCTTCGACCACCCGCCGCGCCCCATGGCGCAGCGGGTGGGTGCCATCCTGTGGCCGAGCTTCTTCGCCGCGGGCATCTGCACGATGGTCTTCTTCGCCTTCATCGACCCGATCGAGCTGCGCGACATGACCTTCCCCGACCTTCCGGTCTCGCGCCAGCTGGGCTACACCATCGGTTTCTTCATGTTCTGGCTGGCGACGGCCTCGTCCAGCCTGTTCACCTGGATCCTGCTGCGGCCGGCGAGCCGCTTCAACCGGGCGCTTCCGCCCGAGTGACGGCCGGCACCGGAACACTCTGTCGCGTCCGCCAACGGCGCGACCACGCATAATGGGCGGTGCCGGCGCGCCGCCGCGCCAATGTTTCCCGCCACGCCGTGCCCGCGCCGGTGGAGCCCCGAGAATGAAACGCCCAGTCCCCCACCCCTCCAGCAAACCCCCGAACGGATCCGCCGGGGCGACGCGATGAGCCGCCACATTCCCATCGACGTCATCGACGAAGGCGGTTCGGCCTACGTCAAGGAGCGCAAGATCTACCCGCGCGACGTCTCCGGCCCACTCAACCGGCTGCGGGTGGCGGCGGTGTTCTGGCTGCTGGGCATGTTCTACCTGTTCCCGTGGCTGCGCTGGGACGGACGCCAGGCGGTGCTGTTCGACCTGCCGGCGCGCAAGTTCCACGTCTTCGGCCTGACCTTCTGGCCGCAGGATTTCCTGTTCCTGGCGCTGCTGCTGATCATCGCCGCGCTGGCGCTGTTCTTCTTCACCGCCCTCGCCGGGCGCCTGTTCTGCGGCTACGCCTGCCCGCAGACGGTGTGGACCGAGGTGTTCCTGTGGATGGAGCGCTGGACCGAGGGCGACCGGCCGAAGCGGATCAAGCTCGACGCCGGCCCGTGGAATCGCGAGAAGGTCCTGCGCAAGGGCGCCAAGCACACGCTGTGGGCGGTGTTCGCGCTATGGACCGGCTTCACCTTCGTCGGCTTCTTCACCCCGATCACCGAGCTGGGCGCGCGCCTGTATCCGTTCGCATGGGGCGGCTGGGAGATCTTCTGGGTGCTGTTCTACGCGCTCGCCACCTGGGGCAACGCCGGCTTCCTGCGCGAACAGGTGTGCAAGTACATGTGTCCTTACGCGCGCTTCCAGAGCGCGATGTTCGACCGCAACACCCTGATCATCGCCTACGACCCGATGCGCGGCGAGCCGCGTGGCCCGCGCAGGCGCGGCCTCGGCGGCGTGGTCGAGCGCGGCCGCGGCCTGCTCGACAAGGCCCTCGCCTACGACTACGTGTTCCGCGCCGGCATGCACCCCTCCGCCGCCACCCAGGCCGCCCATGCCGCCGGCACGATCACCTGGGACGGCGAGCATGGCGAGGTCCAGCCGCTGCCGAAGTTCGCGCCGGAGGAACTGGGCGACTGCATCGACTGCACGATCTGCGTCCAGGTCTGCCCGACCGGCATCGACATCCGCAACGGCCTGCAGTACGAGTGCATCGCCTGCGGCGCCTGCATCGACGCCTGCGACGAGGTGATGGACAAGGTCGGCTACCCGAAGGGACTGATCCGCTATTCGACCCAGAACGCCATCGACGGCAAGTCGACCAAGGTGCTGCGCCCGCGCATCTTCGTCTACGGCCTGCTGCTGCTGGGCTTCATCGTCGCCTGGGGCGTGGGCGTGGGCGTGCGCAGCGACCTGATCGTGGAAGTCCTGCGCGATCGCAACGCGCTGTACCGCGAGGCCGGCGACGGCAGCATCGAGAACAGCTACACGCTGAAACTGGTCAACAAGTCCGACCGCGACCGGGACTTCCGCATTTCGGTCGAATCCGGCGCGCCGGGCATCGAACTGCGCGACAATGACGGCCTCGTGCATGCGAAGGCCGAGGCGGTGGCCTCCGTTCCGGTGGTGCTCGTGGCGCGCGACGGTGCCTCCGGCCGCCAGGAAGTCCGCTTCATCGTCGAAGGCGACGACGGCACCAGCCGCGAGGTCGTCGACAGCAGCTTCTTCGGACCGATGTGATGGATCAGCAGGAAGAAAACAGACCCTTCTGGAAGACCGGCATCATGTGGCTGGTGATCGGCCTGCCGCTGGCCTCCGTCTTCGCCGGCATGGCGCTGGTGATCATCGCCACCCGCAGCGGCGGCGCCGACGTGGTGCGTGACGATGTGCGCCGCGTCTCCCAGATCCAGACCACCGACCTCGGCCAGGACCAGCAGGCGCGAACGCTCGGCCTGAGCGCGGTGCTGCGCGCGGAGGATGGCGTGCTCGAAGTCATCCCCGTCACCGGCGACTTCCGGCGCACGGCGCCGATGAAGCTGGTGCTGCAGCATCCCAGCCGGACACAGGAGGACGTCGAGATCGAACTCGCGCCCAGCGACACCGGCTGGCGCGCCGAGCGGCCGCTCGACGACAGCCACGACTGGGTCGTGCAGATGGCACCCGTCGACGGCGAATGGCGCCTGCACGGACGCCTGCCCAAGCAGCAGCACGCGACGCGCCTGGCTCCGTCGCTGGCGCAGTAGCGGGCCGCAACCGTGTTGCGCGACGCCGGTTGGCGAACGATCGGGCGCTCCGGTTGTCCGCTTGGCATATGGCGTAGGAGCGCCCCATGGGCGCGACCGGCGAGCGACGTTGCGCGGGTCGCGGGCATGGCCCGCTCCTACGTTCATCACTTTGGTCGTGAATTGGCATCACTGTGTCCGGGATGACAGTGCCGCAGACAACGATTGCCCACGACGTCGCACCGGACCTGGACGCGCGGCCCACGAGCAACTGCCACCACTGCGGCGAAGCCCTGCCGCGGGCCGCGGCGCAGCGCGTGTTCGACGACGACGGCCACGCCTACTGCTGCGACGGCTGCGCCGGCGCCGCACGCTGGATTCGCGACGCCGACCTCGGCGACTACTACCGACTGCGCACCGCCGCCGCCGGCCGCGTCGACGCCGAGCCGGTCGACCTCTCCGCCTGGGACCGCGAGGACCTGCTGCGCGAGCACGCGCACGCCATCGAGGGCGGGCGCCGCATCACCCTGCTCACCGACGGCATGCGCTGCGCCGCCTGCGCCTGGCTGATCCAGAAGGCGCTGGCGCGCGAACCGGGCGTCGCCGACGTCACCGCCAATGCCGTCACCGGCCGCATCCGCATCGACTGGGATCCGGCACGCACGCCGCTGTCGGCGGTGCTGCAGCGACTGGCGGCGCTCGGCTACCGGCCCTGGCTGGCCGGCGGCGACGCGCGCGAGCGGGCGCGCAGCGCCGAGCGCAACCGCTGGCTGCTGCGCCTGGGCGTCGCCGGGCTCGGTTCGGTGCAGGCGATGATGATGGCCGAGGCGCTGTACCTCGACTTCGACAACCAGATGCCGGTCGCGACCCGCGACTTCTTCCGCTGGATCGCCTTCCTGCTGTCGACGCCGGTGGTGTTCTATTCCGGCTGGCCGTTCCTGTCGGGCATGTGGCGCGAACTGCGCGCGCGCCACATCGGCATGGACACGCTGATCGCCACCTCCACCCTGCTCGCCTACTTCGCCAGCCTGGTCGAGACGATCCGCGGCGGTCCCCACGTGTGGTACGACGCGGCGGTGATGTTCGTGTTCCTGCTGCTGGCTGCGCGCATGATCGAGCAGCGCGCGCGCAACGTCGCCAGCGCCCAGGTCGACGCGCTGGCGCGGGCGCGCCCGGCGTTCGCGACCCGCGAGACCGCCAGCGGTGGCCGCGAGTCGGTCGCGCTGGCCGAGCTGCGGCCCGGCGATGTCGCCTGCATCGCGGTGGGCGAGTCGGTGCCGGCCGACGGCGTGCTGCTCGACGCCGAGGCCCGGCTGGAGGAATCGCTGCTGACCGGCGAATCCGGCGCCGTGCGCAAGCTCGCCGGCGATCCGGTCTATGCCGGCACCATCAACCGAGAGGCCCCGGCGCGGGTGCGCGTGACCTGCACCGGTCCGGAGACGCGGCTGTCGCAGCTGACCCGGCTGGTCGAGGAGGCGCAGTCGCACCGGCCGCGGCTGGCGCGCGCGGCCGACCGCATCGGCAGCCGCTTCGTGGTCTCGCTGCTGCTGGTCGCGCTGCTGGTCTACGCCGGCTGGCGCCTGTACGACCCCTCGCGCGCGTTCGAGGTGACGCTGGCACTGCTGGTGATCAGCTGCCCCTGCGCGCTGTCGCTGGCCGTGCCGACCGCGCTCGCCGCCGCCCACGGCGCACTGGCCCGTGCCGGCGTGCTGGCGACCCGCGCCGACGCGATGGAAACCCTGGCCGACGCCACCGACATCGTCTTCGACAAGACCGGCACCCTGACCGGCGACCGGCCCTCGCTGGCCAGGACCGACACCTTCGACGGCGTTTCCGAATCCGACGCCCTGCGCATCGCTGCGGCGCTGGAGCACGACGCCAACCATCCGCTCGCGGCCGCGTTTGCGCATGTCGGCGGCGACGCGTCGGCGACATCGGTGCTCGCCGTGGCCGGCCGCGGCATCGAGGGCGATCTCGACGGCCGCCGCTGGAAGCTCGGCCGCGCCGACTACGCCTGCAACGGCACCGACGACGGCGCGCTCTGGCTCGGCGACGGCGACCGCGCCATCGCCCGCTTCGAACTGCACGAGACGATCCGCGCCGACGCCGCCCCCGCACTGCAGGCGCTGCGCAACCTCGGCCTGGACGTGCACCTGTCCAGCGGCGACGCCGCCGCGCCGGTCGAGGCGGTCGCGCGCGCGCTCGGCATCGACGACGCCTACTCACGGCAGCTGCCCGAGGACAAGCTGGCGCTGGTGCGCCGCCTGCAGGCGCAGGGGCGGATCGTGGCGATGGTCGGCGACGGCCTCAACGACGCCCCGGTGCTGGCCGGCGCCGACGTCTCGCTGGCGATGGACACCGGCGCGGCGCTGGCGCAGCGCGCCGCCGACCTGGTGATGACCGGACCGACGCTGGCGCGGATCCCGGTCGCGGTGCGGCTGGCGCGCAGGACCCGCAGCGTCATCCGCCAGAACTTCGGCTGGGCGCTCGGCTACAACGTGCTGGCGGTGCCGCTGGCCGCCGCCGGCCTGGTCACGCCCTGGGTCGCGGCGCTGGGCATGGCCGGATCCTCGCTGGTGGTGACCCTCAACGCCCTGCGCCTGACACGGAGCCGCCCATGAGGGTCCTGCTGCTGCTCGTCCCGATCAGCCTGGTACTGCTGGGGCTCGCGATCTGGGCCTTCGTCTGGGCGGTCAGGCGCGGCCAGTTCGACGACCTCGACACGCCCGCGCTCGACATCCTCACCGACGACGAGGACGACAGGCGCGAAGCCAGGCCCGCGCAACCCAACCCCGAACCGTCATCCCAACGCCTGCGCGGGGATGACGATGCTCGTCCTGACCTGCCCGACGCGGAAACGTCCACGCCGCACGACGAGCGCCCGGGACCACGCGATGCCGATTGACTGGCTGGTGCTGCTGGCCGCGCTGGCCGCCGGCCTGCTCGGCGGCCTGCACTGCGCGGCGATGTGCGGCGGCATCGCCACCGGACTGTCGGCGACCGCGCCCGGCGGCGGCTGGGGCGGCGCGCTGCAGCTCAACCTCGGCCGGGTCGGCGGCTACACCCTGGCGGGACTGCTGGTGGGCCTGTTCGGACACGGCCTGGTGGGCCTGCTGCGCGACCCGTGGATCGGCATCGCCCTGCGCGCGCTGGTGGGCGTCGCGCTGGTGGTGGTGGCGCTGCGCCTGCTCGGCGTGCGCGCCCTGCCCGGCTTCCTCAGCCGACCCGGTACCCGCGCCTGGTCCTGGTTGCGGCCGCTGCAGCGGCGCCTGCTGCCGGCCGACACCTGGCCGAAGCGGCTGGGCATCGGCGCGCTCTGGGGCTGGCTGCCCTGCGGCCTGAGCTTCAGCCTGCTGACCGTGGCCTGGCTGCAGGCCGATCCGCGCAACAGCGCCCTGACCATGCTCGCCTTCGGCCTCGGCACCCTGCCGGTGATGCTGCCGCTGACCTGGTCGGGCCAGCGCGTCGGCCGCTGGCTGCAGCGGCCGGGCCTGCGCACCGTCGCCGCGGTGCTGGTACTGGCGATGGGCCTGCTGACCATCGCCGGCCCTTGGCTGATGCGCGTGCCTGCCCTGCACGACATCCTCGCCGCCCTCGGCTGCCAGCCGCTGCCCTTGTAGGAGCGCGCCATGCGCGCGACCCGGGTTCCGCCGCAGGGCAAAGGCGTCGCGCCCATGGGGCGCTCCTACAAAGGCGAGCGATAGCGCGCCAGCAGGTTGCCGGCGACGCGTTCGGCCATCTCGTCGGCCAGCACCTGCATCGCCGGATGGCCGAGTTCGGCCGTGGTGCGCCGGAACAGCATCAGCCAGCGATCGAACATCGCCGCGTCCAGCCCCGGCAGCGCGTTGTGGCGCTGCACCGGCGCACCACTGAAGCGCCGCGTGCCGCGCAGCATCGCCGACCAGAAGTCGACCAGGTGCGCGAGGTGCTGCGGCCAGTCGTCGACGTTCGCTTCGAACACCGGGCCCAGTCGCTCGTCCTCGCGCACTCGCGCATAGAACGCGTGCACCAGGCGGACCACGTCCTCCTCGGTACAGAGGTCGGGGCCGGGCATCGGCGGGGAGACGGTGGATTCCATGGTGCAGCGGGACTCGATGAAGGGAGGAGGCGAATGTCGACACACCCACTCCACTGGAACTGCGTTCAGCATGCGTTGAAATCAAGTGGCCAGACTGCGCCCAGCCGCGTTGCACCAGCGCCTCCATGCAGCGCAGGACCTCCGCACGCCTGATCCAGATCAAGACCTTGCGGGGTGGAAAAGCGCACCATGGCCCCATCCTGGAATTACCCATGCAGCCCACACGGAGAACCGCCATGACCATCCAGAAGTCCCTGCTCGCCCTCGTCCTGCTCGGCCTCGCCGGCATGGCCCAGGCCGCGCCCAACTGCACGATCAAGCTCAAGGGCGACGACAGGATGCAGTTCGACCAGAAGACGGTCACCGTCTCGGCCGCCTGCAAGACCATCAAGCTCGAGCTCGAGCACACCGGCAAGCTGCCGGTCACGGCGATGGGCCACAACATCGTGGTGACCACCACGGCCGACCTCGACGCCGTCGCCAAGGACGGGATCAAGGCCGGCGCCGCCGCCGGCTACCTGCCCGCCGGCGATGCCCGCGTGTTCGGTTCGACCAAGATGATCGGCGGCGGCGAGTCCACCACCGGCTCGATCGCCGGCGGCAAGCTCAAGGCCGGCGGCGACTACTCCTTCTTCTGCTCGTTCCCGGGCCACGCGGCCCTGATGCGCGGCAAGGTGGTCGTGACCCCGTAACGCAAATGCCCCACGCAAGCGACAGACGACAGGCCCGCCACTCCGGCGGGCCTGTCCGTTTCGGGGCCTGCGCAAGCCGCGACGACGGGCACGCGCCCGCGATGTCCTTTGGCTTGCCCGCCCGGCCGTGCGAAAATGCGCGCACTCCGCCCCCGTAGCTCAGCTGGATAGAGCGTCCCCCTCCTAATTTCAAGGAATGGCTGCCTGTTCATACAGGGCGCAGTACAAGTTATTGATTTTATTGAACCACGGCAGCACCGAGTCGATCGCGAAGGTGGGCTCGATCCCCATTCAGGCACCTTCATGCACCCAAAGTTGCCCCAATTTTGTCCCAGCGCTCAAGCAAGCGCTTGAATTTCAAGCAAGCGTTTGAGCGACACAGAACTGGGATCAGCCCTACTCCCGAGCGGGTCCACGGCGTATCTGTTGGCGCCGACTTAAAACTGACCCGCCGCGCCGATTTAAAACTGACCCGGG
>DAOMPM010000019.1:0-9608 GCA_035444805.1 Luteimonas sp.
ACGACCAGTTGTTCATGCGCGGCAGCGCCATGTCCGGCGCGCCGATCTGCAGCGGGATCATCCAGTTGGCCAGGCCGACGAAGGCCGGCATGACCGCGCCGAAGATCATCACCAGCGCGTGCATGGTGGTCATCTGGTTGAAGAAGTGCGGGCTGACGTGCTGCAGGCCGGGCACCATCAGCTCGGTGCGGATGATCACGCTCATCGCCGCGCCGATGATGACCATCGTGAAGCTGAACAGCAGGTAGAGCGTGCCGATGTCCTTGTGGTTGGTGGAGAACAACCAGCGTTCGACGAACGACTGCTTGTGGCCGTGGTCGTCGTGGTGGTCGGCGGTGGCGGTATGCGTGGACATAGGACAATCAGCCTCGGAATGCGATCAGCCGGCCGGCGATGCGGCGGGAACGGAAGTGGCTTGCGCGGTGGCCTCGGCGGCGTCGACCGCCTCGGGCTCGGCGTCCTCGGCGGGCGTCGCCGGCACCGGCTCGGGCGCCGGGGCGGGCGCGTTCTTCGCCTTCTGCGCGGCAAGCCATGTGTCGAACTCGGCGCGCGGCACGGCCTTGACCACGATCGGCATGAAGCCGTGGTCCTTGCCGCACAGCTCGGCGCACTGGCCGCGGTACACGCCCGGCACGGAGATGTCGGTCCAGGCCTCGTTGATGATCCCGGGGATGGCGTCCTGCTTCCAGCCCAGCGCCGGCACCCACCAGGAGTGGATCACGTCATCGGCGGTGATCACGAAGCGGATCTTGGTATCGGTCGGGAGCACCAGCGGGTTGTCCACGTCCAGCAGGTAGGCCGGGTGCGCGTCGAGCTCGGCGCGGGTGGTGGCCCTGTTCTGGCGCAGGCGGTCGCTCTCGCGGTCGAGGCGGCTGGTGATCGCCACGCTCTCGCCCATGTACTCGTACTTCCACATCCACTGCACGCCGGTGACCTTGACGGTCATCTCCGATTCGCGGGTGTCGTACATGTTGATCAGCTTGGCGGTGGCCGGGATCACCATCAGCACCAGCAGGATCACCGGGATCACCGTCCACAGGATCTCCAGCTTGGTGCTGTGGGTGAAGTTGGTGTCGGGCACCGCGCCCTTGGAGTGGCGGAACTTGAACATCGCGTAGCCCATCGCCGCGAACACGATCACGCCGATGCCAACGCAGATCCACAGCGCCAGCATGTGCGCCTCGTAGGCGTTCTGCGAGGAGGCAGTGACGCCACGCCCCATGTTCAGCTGCCACGGCACCGGATCCGCGGCCAGCGCCGCGAACGGCAACGACGCCAGAACCGCCAAACCCCACCGCGAAAAACGCGCCTGCCTCATTGCCTGGACCCCAGTTTTCGGTCGCGGCCCGCCGGCCGCCAGCACACCTATCCAAAAGACTCCCTCGGCCGGTCCGTCCGGGGACGGAGCCGCCGCGGAGACCGCGTCGGAACCTCGTGCACCCGGCTCACGGGCGCACGAAAACTCCCGAATGGTATCGGCCAGCGGCCTGCATGGGCAAGCCGAAGCCGTCGCGGACCGGCACGCGAACCCTGCGAGGGGACACTGAAAGCGGCCCTGCGGGCGCCGGCCTGTGCCGCTCCCGCCGCCGGATCCGCGGGAATCGTGCAATCCCGCCGCACCGGTCTGGGCGAGAATACCGACCCGAACCCTGCGCCCGCGAGCCGTTGTCCTCCGGCGCCCCACGGCGCCCGGGCGTATCCTGCCTCCCGCCATGACCCGACCGATGTCCATCGAACCCACGCCGGCACCCGCCCCCCTCCGCGCCGCGATCACCGCCGGCTGGACGCTGGACGAGGCCGCCCACGTGCGCGACCTGCTGGCGGTGGTCCGCGAGCCCGTGCCCGGCTGGGGCGAGGCCGACCGCGCCGCGATCCACGCCACCGCCACCGATCTGGTGCGCCGGGTCCGCGCCCGCACGCAGGACCAGGGCGCGATCGAGGCCTTCATGCGCCAGTACGACCTCGGCAGCGAGGAGGGCGTGCTGCTGATGTGCGTGGCCGAGGCGCTGTTGCGCATCCCGGACCAGGACACCGCCGACCGCCTGATCCGGGACAAGCTCGGCGAGGCCGACTGGAAGAAGCACATGGGCCAGTCCGATTCGGTGCTGGTCAACGCCTCCACCTGGGGGCTGATGCTGACCGGCCACCTGGTCGACCTCGCCGACGACACCCGGCGCGACGTCCACAACGCCTTCAAGCGGCTGGTCGGCCGCGTCGGCGAGCCGGTGATCCGCCTGGCCACGCGCCAGGCGATGCGGATCATGGGCCACCAGTTCGTGATGGGCCGGAGCATCGGCGAGGCGCTGGCGCGCTCGCGCAAGGGCGGCAATGCGGCGTACCGCTATTCCTTCGACATGCTCGGCGAGGCCGCGCTCACCCAGCGCGACGCCGACCGCTACCTCAAGGCCTACGCCACCGCGATCGACGCCATCGGCGCGACCGGCCCGCACACCGACGCCATCACCGCGCCCTCGATCTCGGTCAAGCTCTCGGCCCTGCATCCGCGCTACGAGCACGCCAAGCGCGCCCGCGTGCTGGCCGAACTGGCGCCACGCCTGCTGCAGCTCGCGCAGCGCGCGAAGGGCCACGGCATCGGCCTGACCGTCGACGCCGAGGAAGCCGACCGGCTGGAGCTGTCGCTGGACGTGATCGAGGAAGCCTGGAGCGACGCCTCGCTCGCCGGCTGGGACGGCTTCGGCATCGTCGTGCAGGCCTACCAGAAGCGCGCGCCGGCGGTGATCGACTGGATCGCCGGCCTCGCCCACCGCGGCGGCCGCCGCATCCCGGTACGGCTGGTGAAGGGCGCGTACTGGGACAGCGAGGTCAAGCGCGCCCAGGTCGACGGCCTGCCGGGCTACCCGGTGTTCACCCGCAAGCCCAATACCGACGTCAGCTACCAGGCCAACGCCGCGCGGCTGCTGGCGAACGTGGACGCGATCTACCCGATGTTCGCCACCCACAACGCGCAGACGATCGCGGCGATCCACCGCATGGCGGCGGCATTGCTCCCTACCTCTCCCTTCGGGAGAGAGCCTGCCCCGGACTTGATCCGGGGTCGAAGCGGCGCAGCCGCTTCGGGTGAGGGTACGGAGCACGGGGATGGTGTCGCTCGCGCCGCACCCTCACCCCAACCCCTCTCCCGGCGGGAGAGGGGCTTCAAGCACCCCTATGAGTTCCAGAAGCTGCACGGCATGGGCGACGACCTCTACGCCGAGGTGGTCCCGGCCGACCGCCTCGACGTGCCCTGCCGCGTCTACGCGCCGGTCGGTTCGCACGAGGACCTGCTGCCCTACCTGGTGCGCCGCCTGCTCGAGAACGGCGCCAACTCCAGCTTCGTCAACCGGATCAGCGACGAGGACGTGTCGATCGACGACCTCGTGCGCGACCCGGTCGAAGTCGTCGCCGGGTTCGACGCGATCCCGCATCCCCGCATTCCGCTGCCGGTCGACCTGTACCGCAGCTTTGGCCTGGAAAGGAGCAATTCGATGGGCGTCAACCTCGCCGACGACGACCGCCTGCGCGCGCTGGCCGAACAGGTCAACGCCGCCGTGGCCAGCCCTGGCCAACACGGTTGGCGCGCCGGCCCGCTGGTGCCCGGCGCCACCGCCGCCGGCCCGGACATCGCCGTCACCAATCCCGCCGACCGCCGCCAGCGCATCGGCCAGTGGCAGGCCGCCGACGCCGCCACCGTCGAGCAGGCGCTGGCGAATGCCGTGGCCGCGCAGCCGGCCTGGGACGCCACGCCCGCCGCCTCGCGCGCGGCGATCCTCGAGCACGCCGCCAACCTGATGGAGCAGCGCCTGCCGCAGTTCATCGCGCTGTGCACGAAGGAAGCCGGCAAGACCATCCCCGACGGCGTCGCCGAGGTGCGCGAGGCGGTCGACTTCCTGCGCTACTACGCCGCGCAGGCGCGCACCGCGTTCACGGTCGAGGCGCTGCCCGGGCCGACCGGCGAAGCCAACAGCCTGCAGCTGTCCGGCCGCGGCGTGTTCGTGTGCATCAGCCCGTGGAACTTCCCGCTGGCGATCTTCGCAGGCCAGGTCGCCGCGGCGCTCGTCGCCGGCAACAGCGTCATCGCCAAGCCCGCCGAGCAGACCAACCTGGTCGGCTTCGAGGCGGTGAAGCTGTTGCACGAAGCCGGGATCCCGGCGGCGGTGCTGCAGTTGTTGCCCGGCGACGGCGCCACCGTCGGCGCCGCGCTCACCGCCGATCCGCGCGTGGCCGGCGTCGCCTTCACCGGCTCCACCGACACCGCGCGCGCGATCAACCGCGCCCTGGCCGGACGCGAGTCCGGTCCGATTGCGACGCTCATCGCCGAGACCGGCGGCCAGAACGCGCTGATCGCAGACTCCTCGGCCCTGCCCGAGCAGCTGGTCAAGGACGCGCTGGCCTCCGCGTTCACCTCCGCCGGCCAGCGCTGCTCGGCCGCGCGCGTGCTGTTCGTGCAGGCCGACATCGCCGACAAGGTGGTCGACATGCTCGCCGGTGCGATGGCCGAACTGGCCGTCGGCGACCCGGCCCTGCTCTCGACCGACGTCGGCCCGGTGATCGACGGCGACGCCAAACGCCTGCTCGACGAGCACGCCGAGCGCATGCGCGGCGGTGCCAGGCTGATCGCCGAGGCCCGCCTGGGCGAAGACGCCGCGCACGGCACCTTCTTCGCGCCGCGCGCCTGGGAGCTGTCCTCGCTGTCGCAGCTGACCCGCGAGAACTTCGGCCCGGCCCTGCACGTGATCCGCTGGAAGTCGGGCGAGCTGGACTCGGTGGTCGACGCGATCAACGCCACCGGCTTCGGCCTGACCCTGGGCATCCACTCGCGCATCGACGAGACCGTGGAGCGGATCGTGCAGCGCGCGAAGGTCGGCAACATCTACGTCAACCGCAACCAGATCGGCGCCGTGGTCGGGGTGCAGCCGTTCGGCGGCCAGGGCCTGTCCGGCACCGGTCCCAAGGCCGGCGGCCCGCACTACCTGCCGCGCTTCGCCACCGAGAAGACGGTGACGGTCAACACCACCGCCGCCGGCGGCAACGCCAGCCTGCTGACGCTCGGCGAGTAACCCGGTCGCGCGCATGGCGCGCTCCTACGGTAGGAGCGCGCCACGGGCGCGAGCCGCCCCTCCCGCGCACCCCGGCCCTAGAATGGCGCCGGATGACCACCGACTTCTACAACCTGCTGCTCAGCGACTGCGCCCTGGCGCTGATCCTGCTGGCGCTGTTCTGGTACGTCTCGCGGATCTCGCCCGGGCTGCGCGGGATCGCGTCCTGGGGCGTGGCCCACCTGGTCTACTCGCTCGGCGCGTCGATGCTCGACGGCACCTCGCAGGAGCTGGTGCGCACCGGCAACCTCGCCGCCAGCCAGTGGATCTCGGGCATTGGTGGCCTGCTCGCCTGCGGCGGACTGGCCGGACTGGCCTGGTCGATCATCCTGTTCGTGCGCCAGCGGCCGCTGACCCGCGCCGAGCTGGCGCTGATGCCGCTGTTCCTCGGGTTCTCGCTCATCGGCTGGCTGGCCTGGGGCACGGTGGACGCGCAGGGCGCGGCGATGAGCGCGGCCGAGGTGATCGCGCTGGCGCTGATCGTGTTCCACCTCGCCCGGCTCGACACCGCGCCGGACCACCTGCCGGCGCGACTGATGATGGCCGGCTGCGTGGTGCTGGGCGTCCTCTACGGCCGCGACCTGTGGCAGGCCGTGGCCGGCGACTACGGTCCGAACGAGGACTGGGTGAACATCGACCTGTCGACCTGGTACCTGCTCAATTTCTGCATGCTGATGCTGACCAGCTTCCGCGCCGCGGAGTCGCTGCGCCAGAGCGCGCTGTTCGATCCGCTCACCGGCGCGCTCAACCGGCGCGGCCTCAACGCCGAACTGGCCTCGCGGCTGCGGCTCCCGCGCGCCGGCCACGTCGCGGTGCTGGCGCTTGACCTGGACCACTTCAAGTCGATCAACGACGACCACGGCCACGCCGCCGGCGACGCGGTGCTGCAGCGCTTCGCCGACGCGGTGCGCGCCAGCATCCGCGGCGAGGACCTGTTCGCGCGGGTGGGCGGCGAGGAGTTCGTGCTGGTGCTGCGCCGGCTGCCGGCGGACGAGGTGCAGCACATGGCCGAGCGCATCCGCGCCCGCATCGACGCGCTGGCGCTGGAGGATGTCGGCGCCGGCGTGCGCGTCACCTGCAGCTTCGGCATCGCCCACGGCAGCGCCGCGGTCGGCATGAAGGCGCTGATGCAGGCCGCCGACGAGGCGCTGTACGAGGCCAAGCGACTAGGCCGCAACCGCATCCAGCTGCGCGAAGTCGACGCCCGCGGGCCGGTCGACGCCGTGGCGGTCCCGATCGACTCCTGACCGCCGCTGGCGGAGGCGCTGCCTGCGCTGCCGCGGATCAGCCCATAGGTTGGGGTAAGCGCAGCGCACCCCAACGTGCACGCCGCTTGCCGACCCGAGTGTTGGGGTTCGCAAGCTCACCCCAACCTATGGGCTGTGCCAGGAGCGCGCCATGCGCGCGAACCGCAGCGCCAAACGGAAAGCCCCGCCGGAGCGGGGCTTCCTCGTCATTCCAGCCGCGGCCGCGGATCAGAAGCGGTACTGCGCCGACACGCCGTAGAGGTTGGCGCTGCCGTCGAACGGGCCGGCGATGCGGCTGCCGCCCGAGGTGACGTCGATCTTCGGGTCGTCGGGCTTGATGTGGGTGAAGCCGAAGTTGAGGTCGAGCGCGTCGCTGATCGCCCAGGTGGCGCCGACCGACAACCAGCGGCGGTCGTCATCGGGCAGGCGCGGGGTGCGGTGCTCGATGTGGGTCGGGGTTTCGTCCTGGGCGATGCCGCCGCGCAGGGTCCAGCGGTCGTTGAGCTTGTATTCGGCGCCGATCGACATGAAGGTCGAATCGCTCCAGCCGAAGGGCTCGACCGCGTCCGGATCCGGATTGCCGAACTCGATGCGCACTTCCTGCAGCGACTCCCAGCCGGTCTCGGCCCAGCTCGCGGCCAGCATGAAGCGGTCGGTGACGTTCCAGGTGGCGCCGACCGACAGGGTCGCCGGGGTGGTCAGCTTGGCGCCGCCCGGGCCGTCCTTGAACAGCGGCGCGGTCATCGGGCTGGCGCCGAACACCGCCGCGACGTTGCCCGGCACGGTCCAGTCGGCGGTGCCGGTCAGCTCGTAGTCGATCTCGGAGCGGTAGCTCACGCCAATCGCGACCGCGTCGGTCGGGCGGAAGTGCGCGCCGACCACCCAGCCGAAGCCGGTGTCGTCACCCTGGACCTCGATGAAGCCGTCGGCCGCCTGCGGCTGCGCGAACGGCAGCGGGCGCGTGGCCGGGTTGGAGTACAGCAGGGTGCCGAAGTCGACCGAGCGCGACAGGGTCACGTCGGCGCGCGAAATGATCGCGCCGATGCCGACCGAGAAGCGGTCGGTGACGTCGATCGCGCCGGACAGGGTCAGGTCGACGATCTGCACGTCGGAGGTGTGGGCGAAGTAGCGGCCGACCCAGTTGTCGTCGTATTCGGTCTTGAGGCCGAACGGGGCGCTGACCATGGCGCCGAACGCGAGGCCGTTGTCGAACTTGCGGATGTAGGACATCGCCGGCACCGGGGTCACGGCGCCGGCGTTGCCGCCGTTGCCGCCGGTCATCGGGCGGCCGAAGGCGTCGGTGGCGGTGCCTTCGAACTCGTAGCTGAGGTCGATCGCGGTGACGTCGAACTGGAAGGTGCTGCCCTCGAACTGGGTCATCACCGCCGGGTTGTTGGCCACGACCGAGGAGTCACCGGTCTTGGCGGCGGTGCCGGCGAAGGCGGCACCCATCGACTTGACGCTGTTTTCCTTGAGCTGGAAGCCGGCGGCGTGGGCGCCGGAGGCGAAGACCAGCGCGCCGGCGATGCCGGTGGCCAGGACGGCGATGTGGGGGGTCTTGCGCATGGCGGTGCCTTTCTCCGGTGACGGGACGGTGCTGCATCGTGCGCAACGGCCGGATCCGGTCGACCCGCCCGTCGCCGCCGGAGCTCTCCCTCCCGGGCCGCGATGCGGCGCGCACTATACCGTACCGGGGCGTGTGGTGAATGTGCATTCCGGCACGGCCGGCGCATTGCCGACGCTGCGCCGACGGCTGCGCGGAGCGGGTAAGGTGGCGCCATGTTCGTGTCCGTCCCCACCCGGACCCGCGCCTCGCGGCGCTGGGCCACGCCCCTGCTCGCGGCGCTGCTGTGGGCCGCCTTCGTCTGGGCGCAGTCGCTGCCCGACGCCAGCCGGCAGGCGCTGATGCTGGACTGGGGCGCGCTCACCGCCAGCCCCGGCGACCTCGCGCCCTGGCAGGCCTGGGCCGACCCGCAGCGCTGGCTGCGCCTGTTCACCGCCCTGTTCCTGCACGCCGACTGGGCGCACCTGCTCGGCAACCTGGTGTTCCTGCTGATCTTCGGCCTGCCCGCCGAGCGGGTGATGGGACCGTGGCGCCTGCTGGCGCTGTTCTGCCTCGGCGGCACCCTGGCCAACCTGTTCGCGGCGCTGGTGATCGGCATCCCCGACCGGCTGATCATCGGCGCCTCCGGCGCGGTGTCGGCACTGATCGGCGCGTATCTCGCATTGTTTCCGCAGGCGCGGCTGGGAGTGGTGGTGCCGCTGGGGTTGTTCCTGGAGTTCGTGCGCGCGCCGGCCTCGCTGCTGATCGGGATGTGGGCGCTGCTGCAGATCGTGTTCGCCTACATCGGCCCGGCCTTCGGCGCCGTGGCCTGGGCCGCCCACGCGGCCGGCTTCGGCTTCGGGATCCTGTTCGCGATCGCCTCGCGCGGGGCGATCGCGCGGCGATTGCGGAAATTGAAGGGGTATTGAAGACCGGGGACCGGGGAATGATCGCCACGCTGCCTTGTTTGTCATCCCGAGCGTAGCGAGGGATCTGCTTCCCGAAACACCGTGCAAGAGCAGATCCCTCGCTACGCTCGGGATGACAAATTCGAGCGCATGGCTACCGTTCTTTTCCTCTGATCTCCGGCCGCCGTTCCCTATAATCCACCCATGTCGAAGACGCTCTACAAGGTCAGCTTCCTCAGCCACGGCAAGGTCTACGAGCTGTACGCGCGGCGCGTGGACAGTGGTCGGCTGTGGGGCTTCGTCGAGGTCGCCGAGCTGGTGTTCGACGTGCACGAGGGGCTGGTGGTCGACCCGACCGAGGAGCGGCTGCGCGACGAGTTCGGCAATACCCGCACCCTGCACCTGCCGATGCAGGCGGTGCTGCGGGTCGAGGAAGTCGAGAAGAAGGGACAGTCGGCGATCCGCGACGCGGAGTCGGGCGAGAAGGTGGTCACGCCGTTCCCACTGCCGGCCAAGCCGCGTTGACGCTGCAGGGGGTCGCACTGGTTGGCCTCGGCGGCGCGTTCGGCTCGATCGCGCGCTACCTGCTGTCGGTCTGGACGATGCAGGCGGCCGCGCCGCAGAAATTCCCGCTCGGCACCTTCGTCGTGAACCTGTCCGGCTGCCTCGTCGCAGGCCTGCTCCTGGGGCTGTCCGAACGCCATCCCGGGTGGCTGTCGGGCGAGATGCGCCTGCTGCTGTTCGCCGGAGTGCTCGGCGGCTTCACCACGTTCTCGGCCTTCGGCCTGGAAACCGTGCAGCTGCTGCGCCGCGG
>DAOMPM010000019.1:9708-46704 GCA_035444805.1 Luteimonas sp.
TCGGCGGCAGCGTGCTGCTGGGGCTGGCGCTGGTGCTGGTCGGCTTCCGCCTGGCCGCGCCGGCGGGCTGAGCGCCTTCGGGCCAGAGCCACCATAGGTTGCGGTAAGCGCAGCGCACCCCAACAGCGGGGTCCCGGCGTTGCGCGTGTGTTGGGGTGCGCTGCGCTTACCCCAACCGATCCCTTCTCGGTTACTCGCGGGCGGGCACCACCGCCACCGCCGGCTTCTTCAGCTCCGCCAGCGCCGCGTTGATCGGGCCATCGCCGTCGAGCACGTCGCCGGCCGTGCTGCCGTCCTCCTCGTCGCCGCGCAGGTGGCCGGGCAGGGTCGCCTCGGTGTAGCCGGGCAGGGTCGAGACCAGTTCGGGGCCGCGGCTGTCGGGCTTGAGCACGACGTCCGGGTCGATACCGCGGGCCTGGATCGAGCGCCCGCTGGGCGTGTAGTAGCGCGCGGTGGTGAGCTTGACCGCGTCGCCGTTGCCCAGCGGCATCACCGTCTGCACCGAGCCCTTGCCGAAGCTGCGGCTGCCGACGATGCGCGCGCGGCCGTTGTCGCGCAGGGCGCCGGCCAGCACTTCCGAAGCGCTGGCCGAGCCGGCGTCGATGATCACCGCCACCGGCGCGCCGCGCAGCAGGTCGCCGGGGGTGGCGTTGAACTCGGTGTCGTTGACGCGGATGCGGCCGCGGGTGCTGACGATCGCGCCCTTGTCCAGCAGGTCGTCGGCGATGCGCACCGCCGAGGTCAGCAGGCCGCCGGGGTTGCTGCGCAGGTCGATGACCAGGCCCTTGAGCCGGCCGCCGGCCTCGCCCTGCAGGCGTTCGACGGTGCGGGCGAAGTCGTCCGCGGTCTCGACCTGGAACTGGCTGATGCGCACGTAGCCGTAGCCGGGCTCGAGCATGCGTCCGCGCACGCTGGCGACCTTGATGGTCTCGCGGCGCACGCTGATCTCCAGCGGCGCGGCCTCGCCCTCGCGCACCACGCCCAGCACCAGCACGGTGCCCGACGGGCCGCGCAGCGGGCCGCTGCCTTCGGCATCGGCCGGGGTCAGCGGCTTGCCGTCGACCGAAACGATGGTGTCGCCGGCGCGGATGCCGGCCTTGGCCGCGGGCGTGTCGTCGATCGGCGCGATCACCCGCACCTTGCCGTCGGGCAGCTGCAGCACCTCGACGCCGATGCCGTCGTAGGCGCCGGTGGTGCCCTCGTTGAAGGCCTCGGCGTCGCTGCGCTTCAGATAGGCGCTGTGCGGGTCGAGGTCGAGCAGCAGGCCGCGGATCGCCGAATCCATCAGCTTGCGGTCCTCGACCGGATCGACGTAGCCCAGCCGGATGGCGTTGAACAGGCCGACGTAGCGGCGGATCTCCTCCAGCGGCACACCGGTCACGCTGCTTTCGGTGGCGTCGGGGTTGTTGCTGGCGGCGAGGTCGTCGACCGTGGTGTCGTCGTCGCCGGGCGGGGCGGCATCCTGTGGCGCGTCGGCCGCGGGCGGCTCCTGCTCCGGCGCGGCGTCGTTCGCGGGTGATTCGTCAGCCGGCGGTTTGGATACCGGCGCCGCCGGATCGGCTGGCGGTGCCTCGTCCTGCGCTGCCGGCGTCTCCTGCACGGCTTCCTGCGCCAAGGCGGGTGGCAGCACCAGCGCCAGCGGCAGCAGGAGGGCAAGCAGCGGCGACGGGCGGACAGGCATCGGCAACTCCGGGGCGGAACAGGATCGGACCGCGTGGCGCGCGCGGGGTTCAGCCGATTATGCGGGCGCGTTCAGCCTTCGGGTGAAGTTGACGACTGATCAAACCACGGGTTTCAGCTGGCAAGCCTTGCTCCCTCCCTTGCACGTAGCGCAGGGGAGGGCTGGGGAGGGGTGTTTTTCGCGCATCGCGTGATGGCTATCGTGCGCAAGGCACCCCTCCCGGCCTCCTCTTCGCTGCGCGAACGGGAGGGGGCAAAAAGCCCGCTTCAGCGGTTCTGCAGGAACGGCACTGGATTGACCGGCTGGCCGTTGCGGCGCAGCTCGAAGTACAGCGCCGGCTGGCCCTGGCCGCCGGAGTTGCCGACGGTGGCGACCGGATCCCCGCGTTTGACCGGCGTGCCGGCCTCGCGCAGCAGGGTCTCGCAGTGCGCGTACAGGCTCATCGTGCCGTTGCCGTGGTCGACGATCAGGATCATGCCGTAGCCGGTCATCCACTCGGCGAAGACCACGGTGCCGTCGGCGACCGCGCGCACCGGGGTGCCGGACGCGGCTCCGATCAGTGCGCCGCTGCTGCTGCGCCCGTCAGGCATGCGCCCGCCGTAACCGGCCAGCAGCGCACCCGACAGCGGCCAGCCGAGCCCGCCGACCTGGACCGGGGCCGCGCGCGCGACCTGGGCCGGCCGCTGCTGCGTCGCGCGCGGGGTCGTGGTGCCCTGCCCCGCGGCCCGGCGCTGCGCCTCGCGGGCCGCCGCCGCCTTGCGCTCGGCCTCGGCTTTCGCCGCGGCGGCGCGCAGTCGCGCGAGCAGGCGTTCGAGCGACTTCTCGTCCTGGCCCAGCGCCTGTTCGCGCGCGCTGCGGTCGCGGTAACGGCTGTCGAGCCGGGCGACGGACTGCGCCTGCGCCTTGCGCTCGCGCTCGAGTCCGGACACCTGCACGCGCTGCGCCTCGCGCGTGCGCTCCAGCTCGGCCTGGCGGCCGGCGATCTCCTGCTCGATCGCCTCCAGGCCGGCCAGTTCGCCGCGCAGCACGGCGATGCGTTCGCTGCGCTGGCGCTGCAGGTAGCGGTGGTAGGTGAGCGCGCGGCTGGCGTCGGCCACCTGGTCCTGGGCCAGCATCAGCTTCAGCGGCACCGCGTCGCCGGCGGCGTAGCTGGCGCGCAGCAGGGCGTGCAGCTCGCCGCGCTGCGCGTCCATGCGTTCGCGCAGCGCCTCGCGTTTCGCGTCGAGTCCGGCGAGCGCCTCCTGCTGGCGCGCGAGTTCGGCCTCGGTCTGCGCCAGGGTGCGCGCCGAGCGGGCGACCTGTTCGTCGGCGGCGCGCAGCTGCTGCGCCGCTTCGCCGCGCTGGCCCTCGATCCGCCGGCGCTCGCTGGCGACATCCTTCAGCTCCTTGCGCACGCGCTCGAGGCGGCGCTCGGCGTCGCGGCTGTTCTGCGCCTGCACCGGCGCGCAGGCGAACCCGACCGCGAGCAGCGCCAGCGCCAGCCACGCCAGCTGCGGGCGCTGCGCTGCAGTCATTCCCGGGCGACCAGCAGGGTCGCGCCGGTCATCTCGGCGGGCTGGTCGAGGCCGAGCAGGTCGAGGATCGTCGGCGCGAGGTCGCGCAGCGCACCGCCGGCGCGCAGCACGGCGTCGCGGCTGCCGACGTAGACCAGGTCGACCGGGCCGACGGTGTGCGAGGTGTGCGGCTCGCCGGTCTCGGGGTCGCGCATCATCTCGCAGTTGCCGTGGTCGGCGGTGACCAGTAGTTCGCCGCCCTTGGCGCGCACCGCGGCGACGATCTCGCCGACCGCCTTGTCCACGGTCTCGACCGCGGTGATCGCCGCCGACAGCACGCCGGTATGGCCGACCATGTCGGGATTGGCGAAGTTGCACAGGATCACGTCGAAGCGCTCGTCCGCCACCGCCTGCACCAGCCGTGCGCAGACTTCCGGCGCGCTCATCTCCGGCTGCAGGTCGTAGGTGGCGACCTTCGGGCTCGGCACCAGGATGCGTTCCTCGCCCGGATACGGCGCCTCACGGCCGCCGCTCAGGAAGAAGGTGACGTGTGCGTACTTCTCGGTCTCGGCGATGCGCAGCTGGGTGAGTCCCCGTGCGCCGAGCACCTCGCCGAGGGTGTTGGCGAGGTTGTCCGGGGCGAACGCCACCGGTGCCGGCAGGCTGGCGTCGTACTCGGTCAGGCAGGTGTAGCGCGCCAGCGCCGGACGGCGCACGCCGGCGCCGAAGCCGTCGAAGTCCGGCGAAACGAAGGCCGCGCTGAGCTGGCGCGCGCGGTCGGCGCGGAAGTTCATGAACACGATCGCGTCGCCGTCAGCCATCGGCCGCGCGCCGGCAATCGCGGTGGGCTCGACGAACTCGTCGTTCTCGCCGCGCGCGTACGCCGCCTGCAGCGCCGACAGCGCATCAGGTGCGTCGCCCTTCGCCTCGACGATCGCATCCCAGGCCTTGCGCACGCGCTCCCAGCGCTTGTCGCGGTCCATGGCGTAGTAGCGGCCGCAGACGCTGGCGATGCGGGCGTTGCCGAGCGTGTCGCATTTTTCCTGCAGCGCGCGCAGGCTCGGTTCGGCCGAGCGCGGCGGCATGTCGCGGCCGTCGAGGAAGGCGTGCACGGCGACCTTCGCCACGCCGCGCTGCTTCGCCAGATCGAGCATCGCGAACACGTGCGCCTCGTGGCTGTGCACGCCGCCGGGCGAGAGCAGGCCCATCACGTGCAGGGTGTTAATGGGGTCAGGTTCATTTATGCGTTGCGCACCCCCCGAAAGCTGTCTGCCGTCGGGCATAAATGAACCTGACCCCATTAGCACCGCGTCGCAAGCCGCGTCCAGTTCGGCGTTGGTGAAGAAGCTGCCGTCCTCGATCGCCGCGTCGATGCGGGTCAGGTCCTGGTAGACGATGCGGCCGGCGCCGATGTTCATGTGCCCGACCTCGGAATTGCCCATCTGCCCGTCCGGCAGGCCGACGAAGCGGCCTTCGGTGTGGATCAGGGTGGTCGGGTGGTCGGCCAGCAGGCGGCGCCAGACGGGCACGTTGCCCAGTGCGATCGCGTTGTCGCGCGGGTCATCGCGATGGCCCCAGCCGTCGAGGATCAGCAGGACGACGGGCTTCGGACGGGCGGAGGACGCGGCGGGGGCTGCAGGCACGGACGGGAGTCCCGGTGACTTTCGACCGGTGCGATTGTAGCCAAGCCGGTGCAAGCTGTTGATCACGCAGTTGCGCGGCGCGGCTCGTTGTTCCGGCCCGCGCCGCCGCGCCATCGGGAGATCCGGACATGAAGCACCACCCCCTCGCCCTGCTGCTCGCCGCCGCCGCGCTGCTGTCGACCGCGCCGGCGCTGGCGCAGGAGAGCATCAGCAAGGTCAACGGCAGCGTCGTCGCGGAGGCCGGCAAGGCCTACGGCGACGTCGAGACCGTCAACGGCAGCATCAGCATCGAGTCCGGCGCGACCGTCGAGGACGCCGAGACCGTCAACGGCAGCATCCGCGCCGGCGACGGCATCACCGCCGACAGCCTGGCGACGGTCAACGGCGGCATCCGCATCGGCGAGCGCGCCAGCGTTCGCGGCGGCATCGAGACCGTCAACGGCGGCATCTTCATCGATCGCGGCGGCAGCGTCGGCGGCAGCATCGAAACGGTCAACGGCGCGATCGGCCTGGTCGACGTCGACCTCGCCGGCGGCATCGAAACCGTCAACGGCGACATCACCGTCGGCGTCGGCTCGCACGTCATCGGCGGCATCACCGTCACCAAGCCCGGCTCGAACTGGTTCCCGGTGCAGATCAACAAGCGCAAGCCGCGGATCATCGTCGGCCCCGGCGCGGTGGTCGAGGGCGCGCTGAAGTTCGAGCGCGAGGTCACCCTGTACGTGCACGAGACCGCGCGCACCGGCCCGATCACCGGCGCGACGGCGACGCCCTACAGCACGCCGCGGGCGCCGCGGGATTGAGCAAAAAACAGGGGTCAGAGTACTGTTTCCGCAAGTGGAAACAGTACTCTGACCCCTGTTTTTGCCTCCCGGCGTAGAATTGGCGGTTCCTGTTGTCCTGGAGCCACCGAATGCGTTCTCCCCTGTTCCTCGCCTGCGCCGCCAGCCTGCTGCTGGTCGCCTGCAGCCGCGAGCCGGCGCCGCCGGCCGCCGACGCGACGCCAGCGCCCGCCGACCATGCCTTCAAGCCTGCGATCGACGCCGACGATTTCCGCACCATGGTCACCACCCTGTCCTCGGACGAGTTCGAGGGCCGCGCCCCGGGTTCGGACGGCGAGGAGAAGACCGTCGAGTACATCAAGGCGCAGTACGAGCGCATCGGCCTGCAGCCAGGCGGCGACAACAACAGCTTCTTCCAGACCGTGCCGATGGTCGAGACCACCGCCGACGAATCCACGGCGCTCCACCTCGACAGCAACGGCCAGGCGCGCGATCTGACGTTCGGCAGCGACATGGTGATCGGCACCCGCACCGGCGAGTCCGAGGTGAAGGTCACGGACAGCGAGCTGGTCTTCGTCGGCTACGGCGTCAACGCCCCCGAGCAGGACTGGAACGACTACGCCGGCCTCGACGTCAAGGGCAAGACCGTCGTCATCCTGGTCAACGATCCGGGCTTCCACGCGAAAGACGAGAGCCTGTTCGACGGCAACCGGATGACCTACTACGGCCGCTGGACCTACAAGTTCGAGGAAGCCGCGCGCCAGGGCGCCGCCGCCGCGCTGATCATCCACGACACCGAGGGCGCGTCCTACGGCTGGGACGTGGTCAAGAACTCCTGGTCCGGCCCGCAGTTCGACCTGCGCGCCAGCGACGACCCGGAACCGCGCCTTCCGGCGCAGGGCTGGATCACCGGCGAGGTCGCGACGCAGCTGTTCGCCGAGTCCGGCCTCGACCTGCAGGCGCAGTACGCCGCGGCCAACCAGCGCGGCTTCAAGGCGGTGCCGCTGAAGGCGAAGGTCTCGTTCGACCTCAAGAGCACGGTCAGCGAGAAAGCCTCGCAGAACGTGATCGGCTACCTGCCCGGCACCGAGGCGCCCGAAGAGACCGTGATCTACCTCGCGCACTGGGACCACCTCGGCAAGCACGAGGGCGAGGGCGACACGATCTACAACGGCGCGGTCGACAATGCCACCGGCGTGGCCGGCATCATCGAGATCGCCGAACAGTTCGCGGCCACGCCGCCGAAGCGCTCGGTAGTGTTCCTGGCGGTGACGCTGGAGGAATCCGGCCTGCTCGGCTCGAAGTTCTACGTTGCGCAGCCGTCGTTCCCGCTGGAGAAGACAGTGGGCGTGGTCAACCTCGACGCGATGAGCGTCGGCGGCCGCGCGCATGACGTGGTCGTCACCGGCAAGGGCAACTCCGAGCTGGAGGACCTGCTCAAGACCCACGCCGACGCGCAGCAGCGCGTGCTGGTGGAGGAAGGCAACCCCGCTGGCGGCTTCTACTTCCGCTCCGACCACTTCAACTTCGCCAAGGCCGGCGTGCCGGCGCTGTACGCCAAGGGCGGCAGCGACCTGCTCGACGGTGGCAAGGCCGCCGGCAAGGCCGCTGGCGACGAGTACGCCAAACGCTACCACCAGCCCAGCGACGAGATCCACGAGGGCTGGCGCTGGGACGGCATCGTCGAAGACCTGCAGCTGCTCTACGGCGTCGGCCGCAACCTCGCCGACGACGGCCAGTGGCCGAACTGGTACGAAGGCAACCCGTTCAAGGCCGCGCGCGACGCGCAGCGTGCAGGGCAGTAGCCCTCGCACGACGGGTGTGTGACGGAACGGCGCCGCAAGGCGCCGTTTTCCGTTGTGCCGCGGCCGGGCGGGCGCGCTACGCTGTCGCTTTCCCGCCCGGACCCACGCCATGACCCTTGCCACCGCCTACTGGTGCGTCCTGATCGCCGCCGTGCTGCCCTACGTGTGGGTTTACTTCGCCAAGGCCGGCGGACCGAACTACAACAACCGCCTGCCGCGCGCCTGGGTCGGGAAGCAGGCGGACAACTACAAGGTGCAGCGCGCCAACGCCGCCCACCTCAACGCCTTCGAGGCCTTCGCCCCGTTCGCGGCCGGCGTGGTGCTGGCGCAGCTGGCCGGCGTCGACCCGGCGCGTATCGCGATGCTGGCGATCGCCTTCGTCGTCTTCCGCATACTGCACGGCGTGCTCTACCTCGCCGACGTGCCGCTGATGCGCAGCCTGGCGTGGACGGCCGGGTTCGGCTGCGTGGTCGCGCTGCTGGTGATGGCGGCGCTCAACGCTGCCTGATACGCATTCGCGATCAAGGATCAGCGCAGGAGCAGGCCACGCCCGCGTCCCGTGGTGACCAGGACATCGTCGCCACCCGGTCGCGCCCATGGGGCGCTCCTACGCCATTCCATCCTTGACTGCAGGTTGGTATCAGCCAGCCACCAGCCGCACCCGCGCGAAGTTGCGCTTGCCCACCTGCAGCACGCCCTCGAAGCCGGGGGCGAAGCTGGTGTTCGGATCCTCGACCACGACGCCGTCGACTTTCACCGCGCGCTCCTTCAACTTGCGGTTCGCTTCCGAGTTCGACGGGGTGATGCCGGCGGCGGTGAGCAGGGCGGCGATGCGGATGCCGTCGGCGGGGATCGCCACCTCCTGCAGCGGCAGCACGCTGGTGTCGCCCTGCCCGGTCACGGCGGCGTGCCAGCCGGCGATCGCGGTGTCGGCCGCGGCGGCGTCGTGGAAGCGCGTGGCCAGTTCGCGCGCAAGGCGCAGCTTGACGTCGCGCGGGTTGAGGCCGGCGGCCACCTCGGCCTTGAGCGCCTTCGCCTCGTCGGCGGAAATGTCGAAACTCAGCAGCTCGATCCAGTCCCACATCAGGTCGTCGCCGATCTTCATCGTCTTGTTGACGATGTCGATTGCCGGCTCGTTGATGCCGATGTAATTGCCGAGCGACTTGCTCATCTTGTTGACGCCGTCCAGCCCGACCAGCAGCGGCATCGTCAGCACCACCTGCGGCTTCTGCCCGGCATTTTCCTGCAGGCCGCGGCCCATGAGCAGGTTGAACTTCTGGTCGGTGCCGCCGAGTTCGACGTCGGCCTCCAGCGCCACCGAGTCGTGGCCCTGGACCAGCGGATACAGGAACTCGTGGATCGCGATCGACTGCTGCGCCGCATGGCGCTTGGCGAAATCGTCGCGCTCGAGCATGCGCGCGACCGTGTGCTGGCCGGCGAGGCGGATCATGTCCGCGGCCGACATCTTCCCGAACCATTCGCTGTTGAAGCGCACCTCGGTGCGGGCCTCGTCGAGCACCTTGAACACCTGGTCGCGGTAGGTCTGGGCGTTGGCCAGCACGTCCTCGCGGGTCAGCGGCTTGCGCGTGGCGCTCTTGCCGGAGGGGTCGCCGATCATCCCGGTGAAGTCGCCGATCAGGAAGATCACCTGGTGGCCGAGGTCCTGGAACTGCCGCATCTTGTTCAGCAGCACGGTATGGCCCAGGTGCAGGTCGGGCGCGGTCGGGTCGAAGCCGGCCTTGACCCGCAGCGGCCGACCGCCGGGCGCCATGGACGCCGCCAGGCGCGCTTCCAGCTCCTCGCGCTTGAGGATCTCGTCGGCGCCGCGGGCGAGGGTCTCGATCACGGACGGGTCACAGGCGGGTCGGCTCATCGGCGGAGGAACTCGGCAGGCGACCGGGTTCAGCCATGTGACGCCGGTCAAAAGAAACAATTAAAGATACGTTAATGTGCGTGACGCCGGAAAACCCTTGGCCAACAAGGGTTTGACGCGCCCTTTTCATGTGCTTATGGTACCGCGCTGACGCGCCCGTCACGCCATCCCGGACCACCGCCATGATGCAGTCGCCCCAGACGTCACCGGACGACGCCCATCGTCAGGCCGTCCGCGAGCACAATCTCCGGGCCGCTGCGCAGAACACCGCCAACGAACAGCGCCTCGCCGATCCGGGCGACGCGGCGGCGCGCTTCCCGTTCAACGGCCGCTGGACCCGCCGCGACTGGGCGCATGCCAGCGTGTTCGCCACGCTCGGTGCGCTGGTCATCGGCCTGGTGCCCGGCTTCTCCAACGCGATGCGCATCAGCGAGGACGTACCGGCGCTGACCACGATGGCGCTGCCGCTGCCGCCGCTGTCGGCCGCCGCGCAGAAGGCCGCACAGCCGCTGCACAACTGGGAACTGGTGAAGGTCGAGTCCGGGCAGACGCTCGGCGCGATCTTCGACAAGCGCGGCGTCGCCGCCGCCACCCTGCACCGGATGCTCGACGCGGCGGGCGACGACAAGACGCTGCTGACGCGGCTGCGCCCGGGCGTCGAACTGGGCTTCGAGCAGGCCGCCGACGGCCGGCTGCTCGCATTCCGCTACGACCGCAGCGACACCCAGCGGGTGGAACTGTCGCTGGCCGGCGACGAGGTCGCGCAGAAGGTGATCGAGCGCCCGGTCGAGGTCCGCACCGCGGTGGTCAGTGGCAAGGTCGGCAAGTCGCTGTTCCATTCAGCGCGCAAGCTCGGCCTCAGCCCGTCGGTGATCAACACCCTGACCGACGACGTGTTCAAGTACGACATCGACTTCGACCGCGACGTCACCTCGGGCGACCGCTTCTCGGTGGTGGTCGAGCAGACCTGGCGCGAGGGCGAGCTGATCAAGACCGGCCCGGTCTCCGCGGCGGTGTTCACCGCCAAGGGCAAGCCGTTCACCGCGATCCGCTTCGAGCGCGACGGCAAGGCCGAGTACTTCACCGCCGACGGCCGGCCGCTGAAGAAGAGCTTCATCCGCAGCCCGATCCAGTACGCGCGCCTGAGCTCGCGCTTCGGCACGCGCCGGCACCCGGTGCTGGGCACCTCGCGCATGCACAAAGGCGTGGACTACGCCGCCAAGACCGGTACCCCGATCATGGCCGCCGGCGACGCGCGCGTGGTCTCGGCCGGCTGGCAGGGCGGCTACGGCAACGCGGTGGTGCTCGACCACGGCCGCGGCTACACCACCCTGTACGGGCACATGTCGCGGCTGGGCAAGTTCAAGCGCGGCCAGCGCGTGGCGCAGGGCGACGTGATCGGCTACGTCGGCTCCACCGGCATGTCGACCGGCCCGCACCTGCACTACGAATTCCGCATCAACGGCGTGCACCGTAACCCGCTGCAGCACACCATGCCGCCGCCGGAGCCGCTGGGCGGCGCCGCCCTGGCCCAGTTCCGCAAGCAGACCGCGCCGGCGCTCGAGCGCATCCGCGAAGTGGAAGAGATCATCTACGCGGTGTTGCCGGCGCAGCCGTCGCAGGACGATCCGCAGGTCGCTGCGGCGACGCCGGTCCGCGGCAAGTAAGGGCTGAGCGGGGCTTTCGCCGCCCGTCGGTTCGCTGCCAGCCGGCCATCTCCCCACGCGCCATCCCAACCGGACTGTCATCCCGAACGCAGTGAGGGATCTCGTGCCCGGAGAGCAGATCCCTCACTGCGTTCGGGATGACAGCCTTGGGGACGGTCGCCCTGTCGTGTTTGGTCCCCGCCCCATCCTAGAATCGCGGGCATGCCCGACCCTTCCCTGTTCCTCGGCCTGATCTCCGGCACCAGCGCCGACGGCATCGACGCCGCGCTGGTGCGCTTCGACGACGACGGCCACGCCCACCTCGCCTTCGGCCGCACCTATCCCTGGGACCCGGCGCTGCGCGCGCAGCTGATCGCACTGGGCCAGCAGGGTGCCTCGCTGTCGCTCGACGCCATCGCCGAACTCGACGTGCGCGTCGCCCGCGCCTTCGCCGAGGCCGCCAACCTCGCCTTGGCCGACAGCGGCACGCCGGCCGGCGCGGTGCGCGCGATCGGTTCGCACGGGCAGACCCTGCGCCACCGGCCGTGGGGTCCGTATCCGTACTCGCTGCAGATCGGCGACCCGTCGACCATCGCCGAACGCACCGGGATCACGGTCGTGGCCGACCTGCGCCGGCGCGACATCGCCGCCGGCGGCCACGGCGCGCCGCTGCTGCCCGGCCTGCATGCCGCCCTGCTGCACGCCGGTGACGAGGACCGCGCGGTGCTCAACCTCGGCGGCATCGCCAACCTCACCCTGCTGCCCGCGCACGGCGAGGTGCGCGGATTCGACACCGGGCCGGCGAATGCGCTGATGGACGCGTGGAGCCTGCGCCACCTCGAACAGGACTACGACCACGGCGGCCGCTTCGCCGACAGCGGACGCGTCGACGACGCCCTGCTCGCGCGCCTGCTCGACGATCCCTGGTTCAGCCAGCCGCCGCCCAAGTCGACCGGACGCGACCACTTCCACCTCGGCTGGGTCGAAGCGCGCCTGCGCGGCGACGAACCGCCTGCCGACGTGCAGGCCACGCTCAACGCCCTCACCGCGCGCACCGTCGCCAACGCCTTGCTGGCCACGCAGCCCGGCACCGGCCGCGTCATCGCCTGCGGCGGCGGCGTGCACAACCCGGTGCTGATGGCGGCGCTGGCCGAGGCCCTGCCCGCGGCCATCGTCGAATCCACCGCCGAGCACGGCATCGACCCCGACCACGTCGAGGCGATGGGCTTCGCCTGGCTGGCGCGGCAGACCCTGCTCGGCCTGCCGGGCAACCTGCCCAGCGTGACCGGCGCGGACGGCTTGCGGGTGCTGGGCGGGGTGTA
Source organism: Luteimonas sp. (assembly GCA_035444805.1). GTDB lineage: Bacteria > Pseudomonadota > Gammaproteobacteria > Xanthomonadales > Xanthomonadaceae > Luteimonas. The sequence continues at coordinate 21,954 of DAOMPM010000019.1, forward strand.
TCCGGCATGATCGCCGCAGAGGGAACCACATGACGGACCGACTCTTCGTCTACGGCACCCTGGCGCCCGGTCGTCCGAACGAACACGTGCTCGCCGACGTGCCCGGCACCTGGGCGCCGGCCACGGCCCGGGGGACGCTGGTCCAAGCGGGCTGGGGCGCGGAGGCCGGCTACCCGGCCATCGTGCCCGCCGCGGACGGCGACGAGGTGCACGGCTTCCTGTTCAGTTCGGAGGAGCTGCCGGCGCATTGGGACCGGCTGGACGCGTTCGAGGGCGCGGGTTACGTCCGCGTACCCATTCCGGCCAGGCTGGCGGACGGGACGATCGTGGAGGCCTGCATCTATGCCCTTGCCGGCCCGTCGTCCTACGCACCGGGCGGTCGCTAGAGCATTTTCGACTCAAGTGTCTACAGTCTCGTCATTCCCGCGAAAGCGGGAATCCATTTTCGGCTCACCGGACATGGATTCCCGCTTTCGCGGGAATGACGATGTTGTAGGCGTTTGACACGAGTTTGCTGTAGCTGTCGTCAACGCCTGCAGGGCGGGCGGGAGAAGCGGCGGACGCGCTAGCATCGGCACCGGCCCCTCGCGGACACCGGCACATGGACTCCCTGCCCAGCCACCAGCTCTCCATGACCGTGCTGATGACGCCGGCCATGGCCAACTTCATCGGCAAGGTCCATGGCGGCGACATCCTCAAGCTGCTCGACCAGGTCGCCTACGCCTGCGCCAGCCGCTACGCCGGTCGCTACGTGGTCACGCTGTCGGTGGACCAGGTGATCTTCCGCCAGCCGATCAACGTCGGCGAACTGGTGACCTTCCTCGCCTCGGTCAACTTCACCGGGCGCACGTCGATGGAGGTCGGCATCAAGGTGGTGGCCGAGGACATCCGCAAGCGGTCGGTGCGCCACGCCAACAGCTGCTTCTTCACCATGGTGGCGCTGGACGACGACGGCCAGCCGACGCCGGTGCCGCCGCTGCAGCCGCGGACGCCGGATGAGATCCGGCGCGAGGCGGCCGCGCGCCACCGGCGCGACCTGCGCCAGGCGCAGGCGCAGCCCCCTGCCTCGCCGTCGTCTTCGGGCACCAGCGCCTGATACCAGATACGATCAAACCACGGGATGCCGTAGGAGCGCCCCATGGGCGCGACCGGGGCGCCACGTTGCCCCGACCGCCGCAGGTCGCGGGCATGGCCCGCTCCTACGTTTCCTTCTGATCGCGAACGGGTGTGGGCGCCCGCCCGATCGCCGCGTAGCCCGGGTCGTCGGGCACCTGCTCCAGTGCCGCGATCGCGGCCTGCAGCACGTCGGCCTCGGAGTTGTCGAAGCGCACCCGGCCGTCGCCTTCGACCACGTGCAGGCCCTGTTCGAGCAGGTGCTGCAGCGCGCGCGGCATGGTCCAGCCGCGGGCGTCGGCAATGCGCTGGATGCGGTCGACCAGCACCGGGTCGGCGTCCCTGAGCATGATGTCGGTCATGGCGACGACCCTCCGGCGGACGTGGCGGCACCATCGTCCGACAGGTGCAGCCTCGGTTTCAACCAGAAGAACAGCAGCACCGCCGGGATCGCCACCGCGGTGGTGATGGCGAAGTACACGCCATAGCCGGTGTGTTCGACGATCCCGCCGGACACGGCGCTCAGCACCTTGCCCGGCAGCATCACCAGCGAGGAGAACAGCGCGTACTGGGTCGCGGTGAAGCGCTTGTTGACCAGGGCCGACAGGAAGGCCACCAGGGTCGTGCCCTGGAAGCCCTGGGCGAGGTTCTCACCGGAGATCACGAAGGTCAGCTTCCACACGTCGCCGTCGGCGCCGATCAGCCACAGGTACAGCAGGTTGCTGGCCGCGCCGAGGATCACGCCGGCCAGCAGCGGCCATTTCACCCCCCAGCGCGCGACCGCGATGCCGCCGAGGAACACGCCGACGATGCCGATCCAGATGCCGTAGACCTTCGACACCGCCGCGATCTGGGTCTTGGTGAAGCCCTGGTCGAGGTAGAACGGGGCCATGATGCCGCCGCCCAGCGACTGGTCGGAGATCTTCGCCAGCAGGATGAAGGCCAGCAGCGCCAGCGCCAGCGACCCGCCGAAGCGGCGGAAGAAGTCGGCAAACGGTTCGACCACGCCCTCGCGCAGGCCCTGCGCCCAGGTCTCCATGCGCACCCGCACCACGTCGGGCTCGCGCGCGATCAGCACCGCCGCGACCGGGACGATCATCACCGCCGCCATCGCCCGGTACACCACCGGCCAGGCGACGTGGTCGGCCAGCACCAGCGCCAGCGCACCGGTGACGATCAGGGCGATGCGATAGCCGAGCGAGTAGGTGGCGACCAGCGCGCCCTGCGATGCCTGCGGCGCGATCTCGACGCGGTAGGCGTCGACCGCGATGTCGAGCGTGGCGCCGGCGAAGGCGGTCATCAGCGTGATCCAGACGAACGCGGCGAGGCGGTCGGGCGTGAGCTGGGCCATCAGCAGCAGGCCGGCGATCACCACCAGCAGCGCCAGCAGCAGCCAGCCGCGGCGCTGGCCGAGGCGGCCCAGCAGCGGCAGCCGCCAGCGGTCGACCAGCGGCGCCCACAGGAACTTCAGCGTGTAGGCCATGCCGGCGCTGGCGATGAGGGTGATGTTCCTCAGCTCGATGCTGTTTTCCTTCAGCCAGTACGCCAGCGTGCCGGCGACCAGCAGGAACGGCATACCCGAGGCGAAGCCGAAGAAGAACATCGTCCACGCCGACGGCTGCGCGAAGGCGCGCCAAGCGGAAGGCTTGCGTGGCGCTGCAGCCGCGTCCGTGGCGGTGCTCACGCGTCGTAGTCCACGACGTAGGGCGCGTGGTCGGAGAAGCGCGGCTCGCGGTGGATCGCGCAGGCCTTGGCGCGCTTGGCCAGCTCCGGCGTCACCAGCTGGTAGTCGATGCGCCAGCCGACGTCGTTGGCGCGCGCGGCGCCGCGGTTGCTCCACCAGGTGTATTCGACGGCCTCGGGCCTGAGCACACGGAAGCTGTCCTTCCAGCCCTGCGCCGGCGGCTCGACCAGGCCGTCGCCATGGGCATCGGCGATCATGCCGCTGAGCCAGGCGCGCTCGGGCGGCAGGCAGCCGGAATTCTTCTGGTTCGAGGTCCAGTTCTTGATGTCGCTGCGTGCACGGACGATGTTCCAGTCGCCGCACAGCACGTAGTCGCGGCCGCTGGCCAGCCACTCATCAAGGATCGGCCTGAGCCAGTCCATCACCTCGAACTTGAAGCTCTGGCGCTCTTCGCCCGAGGAGCCGGACGGGATGTAGAACGAGACCACGCTCAGGTTGCCGTAGCGCGCCTCGATGTAGCGCCCCTCGTCGTCGAACGGCGCCCAGCCCAGCGCCGTACGCACCTCGTCGGGCTCGCGCCGGCTGTAGATGGCGACGCCGCTGTAGCCCTTCTTCGTGATCGCGTCGCGGTAGAAGCAATGCCCGAACGGACGGAAACAGGCGTCGGCCAGCTGTTCCTCCTGCGCCTTGGTTTCCTGCAGGCAGACGATGTCGGCCTGTTGCGCCTCCAGCCAGCCGAAGAAGCCCTTGTTGGCGGCAGAGCGGATGCCGTTGGCGTTGAAGCTGATGATGCGCATGCGGAAGGCGGTGGCGGGGATCGGGCAAGCCTAGCGGAAACCGTCGGCGGCCGGGGCTTCATGCCCATCCGCGACCATGAAGATGAACGGTAGGAGCGGGCCATGCCCGCGACCCGCGGCTGGTGCATGGTCGCCGCCCGGTCGCGCCCATGGGGCGCTCCTACAACATCCCGTGCTTCTGATCGCGAGCTGGCATTACGCCTTGCGCACGAACTCCGACTTCAGCCCCATCTGGCCGATGCCGTCGATCTTGCAGTCGATGTCGTGATCGCCCTCGACCAGGCGGATGTTGCGCACCTTGGTGCCGACCTTCACCACCAGCGAGGAGCCCTTCACCTTCAGGTCCTTGATCACGACCACGCTGTCGCCGTCGGCCAGCGGCGTGCCGTTGGCGTCGCGCACCTGTGCGGCGGCCTCGGCCGCGGCCGCCTGCTCGTCCTGTTCGGCCGGCGACCATTCATGCGCGCATTCGGGGCAGACCAGCAGCGCGCCGTCTTCGTAGGTGTAGCCGGATCCGCATTGCGGGCAGGCGGGCAGGCCGGACATGGGCGCCTCCGTGGCGTCTGGAAACCGACCATTGTCGCATCCCCGGTCCGCCCGCCCGGCCCGGCGTGGGACAATGCCGCCATGAGTGACCACCGCACCCGCTTTCTGCAGCTGGCGCTGCGCGCGCAGGCGCTGCGCTTCGGCGAGTTCACGCTCAAGTCCGGGCGCGTGAGCCCGTACTTCTTCAACGCCGGCCGCTTCGACTCCGGCGCGGCGCTGGCCGCGCTGGCCGGCTGCTACGCCGACGCGCTGGACGAGGCCGGGCTCGACTTCGACCTGCTGTTCGGCCCGGCCTACAAGGGCATCCCGCTGGCGACCGCGCTGGCCTGCGAGTACGCGCGCCGCGACCGCGACCTGCCGCTGGCGTTCAACCGCAAGGAAGCCAAGGCCCACGGCGAGGGCGGCAGCCTGATCGGCGCGCCGCTGGCCGGGCGCCGGGTGCTGATCGTCGACGACGTGATCACTGCCGGCACCGCGATCCGCGAGGCGCTGGACATCATCCGCGCAGGCGGCGGCACCCCGGCGGGTATCGTGATCGCGCTCGACCGCCAGGAAATTGCCGGCGACAGGCCGGCAGGCGAGGGCCAGTCGCTGTCGGCGGCGCAGGCGGTGGCGGCCGAAAGCGGCGTGCCGGTGGTCGCGGTGGCGACCCTGGCCGACCTGCTGGCCTTCACCGACGCAAGCGCGGCCCTGTCCGACGAGCGTTCGCGTTTGCAGGCCTACCGGGCGCAATATGGCCTCCGTAACAGCCACCACTGATTCGAACCGCAGGGGGCGGACGTCGATGAAGATCCAGTCGATGAAGATCCAGACATTGCTGGCCGCCGTGGCGCTGTGCGCGTTGTCCGCCGGCGTCTCGGCGCAGAAGGCCGCGAGCCAGAACGTCGAGAAGAAGCTGTACTGCTGGAACGAGGACGGCCGCAAGGTCTGCGGCGACGCCCTGCCGGCCCACGCCGTGGACAGCGCGCGCACCGAACTGAGCGTGCGCAGCGGGCGCAAGCTCGGCGAACTCGACGAACAGCTGAGCGACGATGAGCGCGCCGCCGCCAACGAGGCCGCGCGCCAGGCCGCGATCGCCGCCAACGCCGACGCCGCGCGCCAGCGCCGGGAGCTGGCGATGGTCGAGTCCTACGCCACCGAGGACGACCTGCGCAACGCCTTCGGCGACCGCATCGTGCTGGTCGACGAAGGCCTGAAGACCTCGCACATGAGCATCGCCAACCTGCGCCTGAGCCTGGCCTCGCTGCTGCGCCAGGCCAACGACTTCGAACTGCGCGAGCTGCCGGTAGGCAAGTCGCTGGCCGGCAGCATCCAGTCCCAGCACGCCGACCTGCTGCGCCAGCAGTCGATCATGCAGCAGCAGCAGGAAGAACGCGCCTCGCTCGACAGCGAGCTGGAGTACGCGGTCGAGCGCTATCGGGCGATGAAGGGGCCGAAGAGGCGGTAGCCATCTCGAACTTCGAGGATCCAACATGCCCGCGGCCGAACGTCAGGCGTCCTCCGAACCTGCGTCAACTCCCATCACCCTGGACGAGCTTATTCGACGCCAGCTGGCTGGAAAACTTGTTGCTTTGGCTCGGTACAACGAAATCGCCTGGAAGATCCGCGCGGGCTATGTCGCAGTTCTCTATGGAATGCTCACGTTTTTCATTGGCAAGGAATCGAAGCTGGCTGAAGTTGTAAGCAGCTCGGATGTGCTTCAGTCTCTCTTGCCGATTTCGATCAGTCTGAGCCTCTGTGCCCTCCTTATTGACGCGGCATTTGTTTTGTCAAAGCTCCGGGTTGTTGTAGCGCACAACCGCCTCTCGGACCTTGCGGTGAAGCGCTCGGTCGGACACAAGTTGCACGAATCCGAGCAAGACGAGCTCACAGAGCTATTGCACCTCTCCGGCGATGCGCTCACGCTGCCGCCACCCAAGCTGCTTATTGCCGGTCTATGGCCGCTACTGGCGCTTTACCTCGTGACGCCCCTCGCTATTTGGTTAGTTGTCCCGTGAAGATGGCTAGCACTTCGTTCAGGCCGATGCCGCTTCGCGGCGCGGCTTGACTCAAGCGTTAGCCATCACCTTAGAGATCATCGTGAAATTGACAAGCCTGCTCTTGATGGTTGCGATGGGCGCAGGCGGTCTTTATGTCTACGATCGATTCAAGATCGTCAGCGCTTCGCAGTCCGTGGAGCCGGGCAAACCCGTGGCGCGTGCCGCACCAGCCGCGTCGCAGTTTGATCCCCCTTGGGGCCAGCAGCCTGCAAGGTCACCATCTGTGGCAAGCTCGTCGCCGTACAAATGCGACGGTCGAACGCATTGTTCCCAAATGCATTCATGTGCCGAGGCGAAGTATTTCATCCAGAACTGCCCGAACACCAGGATGGACGGTGACCGTGATGGAGTTCCGTGCGAGACGCAGTGGTGCAATTGATGGTCGGCGGAAAGTGGTCTTGTCATCCCGAGCGTAGCGAGGGATCTCCTTTCCGGAGACTTCTCAAGCGCAGATCCCTCGCTACGCTCGGGATGACACCCCAATACCCCGCCCCTTGGGGCGGGGTTGTTCATTCAAGTCGACGCGGCTTCGCGGCACGGCTTGATCCAGGCGTCAGGCACCACAGGAGGCACTCGCCATGAGCTGGATCAGCTGGGCCCTGCTTTCGGCCGTGTTTGCGGCGCTGACCGCCATCTTCGCCAAGGTCGGCGTTGCCCGGATCGACAGCGACCTGGCGACGTTCGTGCGCACGGCCGTGGTCCTGGTGCTGCTGGGGCCGTTCGTGTTCCTGTCGGGCAAGTGGTCGAACCCGCTGGACCTGCCGCCGCGGGCGCTGGGCTTCCTGGTGCTGTCGGCGCTGGCGACCGGGGCGTCGTGGGTCTGCTATTTCCGTGCGCTGCAGCTCGGTCCGGTGGCGCAGGTCGCGTCGCTGGACAAGCTCAGCGTGGTGCTGGTCGCACTGTTTGCGGTCGTGTTCCTCGGCGAGCGGCCCAGTGCGCTTGGCTGGCTCGGCATCGCGCTGGTCGGCACCGGCGCGGCGGTGATCGCGTTTGCGGCATCGCGCGGCAGTGCCTGACAATCCATTCCAGCCGACACCGCTTCGCGGCCCGGCCTGAAGCGGCGGCAGGCGCCGCCGAAGTCCTCCACCTGCAACCAGGGAGATCGACATGACCGACACATGGCTCACGACCTTGATCACCGCCACGCCACAGGAAGGCTTCGAGCTGGCCATCGCGCTCAGCCGCCGCGGCGTCAAGTACACCCAGCCCGATGCGGATGTCCTCAAGCAGCTGCGTCCGGAGTACGCGCATTCGGCGGACGCGCTGACCGCGGCGTCGCACGTGATCGCGCTCAATTTCCAGACGGTGGCGGCGGCCAACGACTACTGGCGCAGGTAGGTCGGGCGACGCGTCGGGCGGTTGCGGTTGAAGGCACATCCGTCGCGACCGCGGAGATGTCTCCCTTCGGTCGACATGGCAGTGCGGTGCATCACGCCGGCGCGGATGCCTTTGTTTGCAGCCAGTCGAGCACGCCCTCGGCCGCGACCAGGCCGCTGGCGAAGCAGGCGGTGAGCAGGTAGCCGCCGGTCGGGGCTTCCCAGTCGAGCATTTCGCCGGCGGCGAACACGCCCGGCAGCGCGCGCAGCATCAGGCTCTCGTCCAGCGCCTCGAAGCGGAGGCCGCCGGCGCTGCTGATCGCCTCGTCGATCGGGCGCGGGCGCGCCAGGCGCAGCGGCAGGCGCTTGATCGTCGCGGCCAGGCGCGCCGCGTCATCCATCGCCTCGCGCGACAGGACTTCGTGCAGCAGGCCCGCCTTGACGCCGCGCACGCCTGCCGCCCGACGCAAGTGTTCGGACACGCTGCGGCCACCGCGTGGCCGCGCCAGCGCCTGCCGCAGCGAGGCTTCGTCGCGCCCCGGGGCCAGGTCCAGCGCCAGGTCCGCGTGGCCGTCGCGGTCGACAAGCTCGCACAGATCCGCCGAAGCCGCGTAGATCGCGCTGCCTTCGATGCCGTACTGCGTCGCGACACACTCCCCCTGCAGCATCCGCTCGCGGCCGCCGGCATCGCACCAGTGCAGCACCACCGGCTTGATCGGCGCGCCGGCGTGGCGCTGGGCGAAATGCGCCGACCAGGCGATGTCGAAGCCGCAGTTCGCCGGCCGCAGCGGCGCCAGCCCGACCCCGCGCGCGGCCAGCAGCGGCACCCAGCCGCCGTTGCTGCCCAGCTCCGGCCAGCTGCCGCCGCCGAGCGCGAGCAGCACCGCGTCGGGCGTGGCCAGCACCTCGCCGCCCGGCGTATCGAAGCGCAGGGCGCCATCGTCGCTCCAGCCCGCCCAGCGATGGTGGACGTGGAAGGCCACGCCCTGCTCGCGCAACCGCCGCACCCAGCCGCGCAGCAGCGGCGCGGCCTTGCGGTCGCGCGGGAACACCCGGCCGGAGCTGCCGACATAGGTGTCCACGCCCAGCCCGCGCGCCCACTCGCGCAGGGCATCGGCATCGAATCGATCAAGCCAGCGGCCGACTTCGCCGGCACGTTCGCGGTAGCGCGCGTCAAAGCCCGGCCGCGGCTCGGAATGCGTCAGGTTGAGCCCGCCCTTGCCGGCGATCAGGAACTTGCGCCCGACCGAACCCTTGCCTTCGTACAGGTCAACCTGCAGCCCGGCGGCGCACAGGCGCTCGGCCGCGAACAGCCCGGCGGGGCCACCGCCGATCACTGCAACGCGACGCGGGTGTTCCGGGCCAGGCATCCGCGCATTATCACCGCTGCTGCGGACAGCCATTGCAGCGAGCGGGTGGGCGTCCACCATGCGGTGAGACCGACCTCGCCCCTGCGCTCATGCATCGACCGCTGCCGGATCGGCTCCGGAGTCGACGCGCCGCCGAGTGTCGCCCAGCGTCCCCATCGTGATCAGCGCACCGGCGAGCAGGAAGCCGTAGATGTCGACGATCCACAGCAGCTGCGCCGCGCTTGGCCGCAGGTCGGCGGTCAGGTGCGGCACCGCGAGGTTGAGCACCGTCAGGTCCATCGAGTACAGCAGGCAGGGCAAGGCGATGACGCCCAGACCCATCCATTCGCGTCGGGTTGCCCGGGGTGCGGGAGTGGCGGTCATGGCCGGTCCTCGTCGCGGCCATGCGGACGCCGCGGGGCGCGGCGTTGTCGAATGGCGGCGTTTCCGGAACGACGAATCGCGATCCCCGCGATCGACACCCGCCGGGCAAACCGCCCCTGGTTCAGGACGGCAGCCTCAACTCCGGATCGACCGCGAGCAGCTGTACTTCCTCGTTGTCCGCGTCGAAGCGCTTGAACGTGCCGATCAGACCCTCTCGCTTGTACGACTCCCTCGGGCAGGCGTGGTGGTTGAAGTGCCTGTGTCCCTGACACCAAAGCACTGTGTTTCCTTTGTCCGTTTCCATTCCGATTTTCCGTTGCGCACGCCGCGCAATGTGCGACACGTCACATTTTGTTGACTGGCCTGAACACGCAGGCGTAGCGTCCATCGACCGGAAATCCTCCGGTGCCTGTTTCACTCCCCTGAAGGAAAAAAGCCATGAACCGCATGCTTGCAGTGTTCGCCGTGCTGCTCGCCTTCGTCGTCTCTTCTGCCAGCGCGCAGGAGCGCAGCTACAGCGAAGGCCCCGTCACCGTCGTCACCTCGGTCAAGATCAAGGACGGCCAGTACGACAACTACATCACCTACCTGGCCAAGACCTACAAGCCGGTCATGGAGGCGCAGAAGGAGGCTGGCCTGATCCTGGCCTACAGGGTGTACGACCGCTTCCGACACGCGAGCGAGGAGGCCGACCTCTACCTGGTGGTCACGTATCCCAACATGGCCGCTTTCGACGGCCTGGAAGACAAGAGCGAGGCGATCGCAGCCAAGGTCACCGGGCTGAGCCGGGAGAAGGCCACGGCAGCGTCGGTCGATCGCGGCAAGATGCGCACCATCCTCGGCAACGAGATGATCCGCGAGGTGGTGCTCAAGTAGCGCCGCCACGATCGCTGCGATCGTCGTGATCCGGCCTGTCCCTGCGCTGCGCGTCACGCGCACGACAGGCCGGAACTCCGTGCATGGATCAGGTGGGATTCCTCACTGTGTCCGGGATGACAAACTCGACTTCGGCGGCGTTACCGGACGATAGCGCAGGGAAGCGGCATCCTCAGAACGGCAGCTTAAGCTCCGGATCCACCGCCAGCAGCTGGGCGCTGAAGTCGCGCAGGATGCGGCCGAGCACTTCCTCGCTGTCGGCGTCGAAGCGCAGCACCAGCACCGGGGTGGTGTTGGAGGCGCGCACCAGGCCCCAGCCGTCGTTCCAGTCCACGCGCAGGCCGTCGATGGTCGAGGCGCGTGCATCCTCGAACCTGGCCTGCTGCTGGAAGCGCGCGACGAAGCCGTGCGGATTGCCGTCGGCGACCTCGACCTTGATTTCCGGCGTGGACACGCCGCCGGGCAGGGCCTTGAGCGTCTCGCTCGGGTCGGCCGGGTCGAGCGCGAGGATCTCCAGCAGGCGCGCGGCGGCGTAGATGCCGTCGTCGAAGCCGTACCAGCGCTCGGCGAAGAAGAAGTGGCCGCTCATCTCGCCGGCCAGCTCGGCCTCGGTCTCGCGCATCTTGGCCTTGATCAGCGAGTGCCCGGTCTTCCACATCAGCGGGCTGCCGCCGTGGCGCAGGATGTGGCCGGGCAGGCGACCGGTGCACTTGACGTCGTAGACGATCACCGCGCCGGGATTGCGGTCGAGCACGTCGGCCGCGAACAGCATCAGCAGGCGGTCGGGGAAGATGTTCTCGCCGTCCCGCGTGACCACGCCGAGGCGGTCGCCGTCGCCGTCGAAGGCGATGCCGAGGTCGGCGTCGAAGCGCTTGACCGTGCCGATCAGGTCCTCGAGGTTGTGCGGCTCGCTCGGGTCGGGGTGGTGGTTGGGGAAGGTGCCGTCGATCTCGCAGAACAGCTGGATCACTTCGGCGCCGATCGCTTCGAGCACCCGCGGGCCGATCTCGCCGGCGACGCCGTTGCCGGCGTCGACCACGACCTTGAGCGGCCGCGCCAGCTGGATGTCGGAGGCGATGCGCTCGACGTAGGCGTCGGAAATGTCGCGCTCGACCGCGCCACCCAGGCTGGGCGCATCGTGCAGGCGGCCATCGCCCATGCGCGTGTGCAGGTCGGTGATCATGTCGCCGGACAGGGTGTGCCCGCCGACCACGATCTTGAAGCCGTTGTAGTCAGGCGGGTTGTGGCTGCCGGTGACCGAGATGCAGCAGCCGGTGCGCAGGTGGAAGGCGCCGAAGTAGACGACTGGCGTTGGCGCCATGCCGATGTCGATGACGTTGCGCCCGGCCTTGCGCAGGCCGCTGACCAGGCCGGCGACGAGGTCGGGGCCGGACAGGCGGCCGTCGCGGCCGACGACGATGTCGGTCAGGTCCTGCTCGTGCATCAGCGAGCCGACCGCGCGGCCGATCATTTCGGCGACGCCGATGTCGAGCGACTGCCCGACGATGCCGCGGATGTCGTAGGCGCGGAAGATGCCGCGGTCGATCTGTACCGGCACCGGCTTCGGCGGGTCGCGGACGACGACGCCAGCCGTGGTCGCCGTCGCCTCCGCCGTCGTATCGGCGTCCGGCTCCGGCGGCAGCTCCAGCGCCTCGGCCAGGGTCGGCGCCGGCGCGTGGTCTTCGTCCGTCCCGGCGCCCGCGATCGCGCGCTGGACCCTCGCCGGCAGCCGCCACAGCACGTAGGCCAGCAGCAGCAGGACCGCGATCGCCACGATCAGCGGCAGGCCGGCGAGTCCAAACGGCGCGCCGGCCACGTGCGGGATCGCCGCGACCATGCGCAGGCCGGTGCCCGCCACCGGCACCGCCATGCGTTCGGCGGCCTCGGTCAGGCTCGCGTCGCCGCGCTCAAGCAGGGTGAAGCCGCCCTGGCGCAGCGCGACGTAGGTGGCCGGATCGACGTCGACGGCCTCCAGGCCCGAGGTCGCCCGCGACGCCGGCAGCTGCACCAGCGCCACCGCGGCCGCGCCGCCGGCCTGCACGGGGGTCGCCAGCGCCACGCGCGGCTGTCCGTCGACGCGGATGATCGCGGTCACCGTCTCGTTGTTCGCCAGCGCCGTCTCCATCACCGACAGCGTGCCGAAGCCGGCCGCCGGCAACGCGGCGTAGGCGACGTCGAGGTCGGCCGGATGCACTTCGGCGCGCTCCAGGTTCGGCCAGTCCGTCGCCAGCGCGGCGGCGGCGGCGTCGAGGTCGCCCGCGTCCAGCGCCGACTGCACGGCCGGCAGTTCAAGCTGCGTGCGCAGGCGCTTGAGCTCGCCCTGCAGGGTGGTGGAGATGATGCCGGCGGCGCCATCGCGCGCGAGCATCGCGCTGCTGCGGCGCGATTCGCCCTGCAGGTCGCGCCAGCCGCACCAGACCAGCCACAGCGCCAGCAGCGCGCAGACCGCGGCGAGCAGCGGCAGGTAGGGGCGCAGCTGCGCGAAGACGCGTGCGCGGTTCGATCCTTGGCTATCGCTCATGGGCTTGTGTCGTTCCGGGTCAGCGCACGCCGGTGTGGCCGAAGCCACCGGCGCCGCGCGCACTGTCGCTGAAAGTATCCACGACCTGCAGGCTGGCGCGCACCACCGGAAAGATGACCAGCTGCGCAATCCGGTCGCCCGGTTCGATCGTGAAGGCCTCGCGGCCACGGTTCCAGACGCTGATCAGCAGCGGGCCCTGGTAGTCGGCGTCGATCAGGCCGGTGCCGTTGCCGAGCACGATGCCGTGGCGATGGCCCAGGCCCGAGCGCGGCAGGATCACCGCGCACAGCTGCGGATCGCCGATGTGGATCGCCAGCCCCGAGGGCACCAGGGCGGCATCGCCCGGCGCCAGGGTGAGCGCCTCGTCGAGCGCGGCGCGCAGGTCCATGCCGGCGCTGCCTTCGGTGGCGTGCGCGGGCAGCGGCCAGTCGCCGCCGAAGCGCGGGTCGAGCAGCTTCACCTGCAGCACGGTGGCGGGATTGCGGGTCATGCGGCGAGTCGTTCCACGATCAGGTCGATGAGTTGCGCGGCGACCTCGGTCTTGGCCGCCGGGCCGAGCCGGCGCTCGCCGCCGGTCCAGTACACCGACAGCGCGTTGTCGTCGCGTTCGAAGCCACCTTCGCTGCCGCCGACGAGGTTGGCGGCGATCAGGTCGAGCTTCTTGTTCTCCAGCTTGCCGCGCGCGTAGCGCTCGACCTCGTGGGTCTCGGCGGCGAAGCCGACCACCAGCGCCGGCCGCCGCGCATGCGTCGCGACCGCGGCGAGGATGTCCGGCGTGCGCACCAGCTCCAGCACCAGGGTCTCGCTGCCGGCGGTCTTCTTGATCTTGTGCGCGGATACGCTGCGCGGGGTGAAGTCGGCCACCGCCGCGGCGGCGATGTAGACATCGGCCGGCAGCGCGCCGAGCACCGCGGCGTGCATCTGTGCCGCCGAGCGCACGTCGACGCGCTGCACGCCGGTCGGCGTGTCCAGGTGCACCGGGCCGGCGACCAGCACCACCTCAGCGCCGGCCGCGCGCGCGGCGGCGGCCACGGCGAAGCCCATCTTGCCGCTGCTGCGGTTGCCGACGAAGCGCACCGGGTCGATGTCCTCGTAGGTCGGCCCCGCGCTCACCAGCACGCGCCGGCCCGCCAGCGCCGCGCTCACGCCGCCTCCAGCGCCGCGACGATCGCCGCCGGTTCGCTCAGGCGGCCGGGGCCGGATTCGCGCTCGGCCAGCGGGCCGTCCTCGGGCCCGACGATCTGCGCGCCGCGCTCGCGCAGCAGGGCCACGTTGGCCTGCGTCGCCGGATGCAGCCACATGCGGTGGTTCATCGCCGGGCAGATGGTCAGCGGCGCGGTCGTGGCCAGGCACAGGGTGCTGACCAGGTCGTCGGCGAAGCCCTGCGCCAGCTTGGCGATGGTGTTGGCGGTGGCCGGCGCGACCACCACCCGGCCGGCCCAGCGCGCGAGTTCGAGATGGCCCATCGCCTGCTCGGCCTCGGCGTCCCACAGCGAGGTGCGCACCGGCCGGGTCGACAGCGCCTGGAAGGTCTGCGCGCCGACGAAGCGCTGCGCGTTCTCGGTCATCGCCACCTGCACCTCGGCGCCGGCGTCGCGCAGGCGGCGCACCAGCTCGGCCGCCTTGTACGCGGCGATGCCGCCGCATACGCACAGCAGCAGGCGTTGTCCTTGCAGGCCGCGCTTGGCTGCCATCGTCGGGGAATTCCTACGCCGGATCCGGGCAACAGCTTACCCGATGCCGGGGCGCGGCCCGGCTGCGTGGGGCGCCGGCCTGCGCTGCAATCGTCCCGACGCTGGCGACCGGAGCGGGCGCGGCCCGACGCGAACCTCCCCTGTTTCGCCGGGCCGCCCTCCGGTCGCCAGCGCCCTTCCCTGCACAGGCGGCGACATGCACATCCGCGACTGGCCCAGCCACGAACGTCCCCGCGAGAAGCTGCTCGGCCGCGGCGCCGGCGCGCTGTCGGACGCGGAGCTGCTGGCGATCTTCCTCGGCTCGGGCCTGCCCGGGCAGGACGCGGTCGCCACCGCCCGCCAGCTGCTGAACGCGCACGGCCCGCTGCGTCGCCTGCTGGAGCTGTCCCCGGCCGAGATGGCCCGGCTCCCGGGCCTGGGGCCGGCACGCAGCAGCCAGCTGGCCGCCGCCATGGAGCTGGGCAGCCGCTGGCTCGCCGCCGGACTGGAGCGCGGCGAAGCGCTGTCCGACCCGGCCTCGGCCGGCCGCTACTTCGCCTCGCGCCTGCGCGGGCAGGCGATCGAGGTGTTCGCGGTGCTGTTCCTCGACACCCGCCACCGCGCGCTGGCCTTCGAGGAACTGTTCCGCGGCACCATCGACGGCGCCGAGGTGCACCCGCGCGAAGTGGTGCGGCGCGCGCTGGCGCACAACGCGGCGGCGGTGATCGTCGGCCACAACCACCCCAGCGGCAATCCCGAACCCAGCGCCGCCGACCGCGCGGTGACCGCCCAGCTCAAGCAGTCGCTGGCGCTGGTCGACGTGCGCCTGCTCGACCACTTCGTCATCGGCGACGGCGCACCGGTGTCGCTGGCGGCGCGCGGCTGGGTGTGAGGGCCGGTGTCGCGGGCGCGCTCGCGTACAATGTTCGGCTGCCGAAACCGACGCGCCTCACGTGAAATCCCAGCTCCGCGGCCTGATCGAACAGGCCATCGCCGCCCTGCGCGATGCAGGCACCCTGCCCGCCGATCTCGCCGCGCCCGACTTCGTGGTCGAGCGGCCGAAGGACCGCGCGCATGGCGATTTCTCGACCAATGCCGCGATGCTGCTGGCGAAGCCTGCAAAGTCGAACCCGCGCGCACTGGCGCAGGCGCTGGTCGATGCGCTGCCCGCGAACGACGACATCGCCGCGGTCGAGATCGCGGGCCCGGGTTTCCTCAATTTCCGGCTGACGCCCGGCGCCTGGCAGCGCCAGCTCGCCACCGTGTTCGCGCACGGCCACTGCTACGGTGCCAACGACAGCGGCCAGGGCCGCACCGCGGGCGTGGAGTACGTCTCGGCCAACCCGACCGGCCCGCTGCACGTCGGCCACGGCCGCGCCGGCGTGATCGGCGACTGCATCGCGCGCGTGCTCGCCGCCAACGGCTGGAACGTCAAGCGAGAGTTCTACTACAACGACGCCGGCGTGCAGATCAACAACCTCGCCATCTCCACCCAGGCGCGCGCGAAGGGGTTCAAGCCCGGCGACGACGCGTGGCCGGCCGATGCCTACAACGGCGACTACATCGCCGACGTTGCCCAGGCCTACCTGCGCGGCGATTCGGTCGAAGTCGAAGGCCACGTTGTCACCGGCAAGAACGACGCCGACGACCTCGATACCATCCGCCAGTTCGCGGTCGCCTACCTGCGCCGCGAGCAGAACGCCGACCTCGCCGCCTTCGGCGTGACGTTCGACGTCTACTTCCTCGAATCCTCGCTGTACACCGACGGCAAGGTCGAGGAGACCGTGCGCGAGCTCATCGCCCACGGCCACACCTACGAGGACGGCGGCGCGCTGTGGCTGAAGACCACCGACTTCGGCGACGACAAGGACCGCGTGATGCGCAAGTCCGACGGCAGCTATACCTATTTCGTGCCGGACGTCGCCTACCACCTGAGCAAGTGGCAGCGCGGCTACGAGCGCGCGATCACCGAGCTCGGCGCCGACCACCACGGCTCGCTGGCGCGGGTGAAGGCCGGCCTGCAGGCGCTCGATGCCGGCATCCCGCAAGGCTATCCCGAGTACGTGCTGCACCAGATGGTCACGGTGATGCGCGGCGGCGAGGAGGTGAAGCTGTCCAAGCGCGCCGGCAGCTACCTGACCCTGCGCGAGCTGATCGACGAGGCCGGCAGCGACGCCGTGCGCTGGTTTTTGGTCGCGCGCAAGCCCGATTCGCAGCTCACCTTCGACATCGACCTGGCGCGCAGCCAGTCGCTCGACAACCCGGTGTACTACGTGCAGCTCTCGCACGCGCGCATCTGCGGCCTGCTGCGCCAGCTCGACGAGCGCGGCCTCGCCTTCGACCTCGGCAACGGCCTCGCACAGCCGCTCGACCTGGCCGACGCCTCGCTGCGCGACCTGCTGATCGACCTCTCGCGCTGGCCGGAAACCGTCACCGCCGCGGGCGAGCAGCTTGAACCGCACCTGATCGCGGTCCACCTGCTCGAACTGGCGCAGGGCTTCCAGACGTATTACAACGACCATCAGTTCCTGGTCGACGACGCGGATGCGCGCGACGCGCGGCTGGCGCTGGCGCTGGCGGTGCGCCAGGTGCTGGCGAACGGATTGGCATTGCTGGGCGTACACGCGCCCGAACGGATGTAAGGGAAGGCAGCAGGACATGGCGGCAAGACGCGGCAAATCGCAGGCAAAGCGCAACGGCGGCAACGGCCTGCCGGGCTGGGCATGGATGATCCTCGGCATCGTGATCGCGCTGGTCGCGGTGGCGGTGGTGCCGAAGTACCTCAAGTCGGACGGCAGCCAGGACGGCTTCTTCCGCCCGCAGCCCAATCCAGACGCCCGCCCGGCGGTCAGCGCGATCGATGACGGCGACGCCGCCCCGACCGCCGACGCCCCCGCGCCGGCGCGCCCGCGCACGCCGGCGGCCACGACCGAGCCCGCCAGCGAGGCGCCCGAGTACGACTTCTACACCGTCCTGCCCGAGCAGGAAGTGGCGATGACCGACGCCGAACTCGCCGCCAGCGCACGCGAGGAGGCCGAGCGCCAGCGCCGCACCCTCGCCGCGCAGCGCCAGCGCGAGCAGGATGCCGCCGAGCCCGCGACCCGCACCCCGGCCGCGATCGCACCTGCGGCCACGACGCCGACAGCGGCGGCAGCCGCCCCGGCCACGAGTACCGCCGCCACCAGCGACGGCGCCCGCTACATCCTCCAGGCCGGCTCGTTCAGCACCACCGGCGACGCCGACGCCCTGAAGGCGCGCATCGCCCTGCTCGGCCTGTCGGCGCGGGTCGAATCGGGCGAAGCCAACGGCAAGACCGTCTACCGCGTGCGCATGGGCCCCTACGGCACCGCCACCGAACTGGCCGAAGCCAAGCAGAAACTCGGCAACGGCGGCCTGCCGGCGCTGGCCATCCGCGCCAACTGAACGCACGATCCGCCTTTGGGGACAACACCGGAGGGGGCGCATGCGGATTCGTCATGTCATGTGGTCGGCGATTGCGTGCACGCTGCTGGCCGCGGCATCCATCCACGCCGAGGACGCGCCACCGCCGCCGATTCCCGACGACCTGCTCCCCGCCGTCCAGGCGGCGGAGGAAACGGGCCGCCGCCTGCAGCGGCTCGACCGCGCCGGCTGGATCGCCACCGATGTCATCCAGGCCGATCGCGCCGCGCGCAAGCTGCGCCGCTCGGTACGCGGCTGGATCACCGAGGCCACCGACACCGGCACGCGCGTCAGCTTCCATGACGGATCGGAGCCGGCCCGGCCGGTCTACGTCGTCGACATCGACCAGACCGGACGCAGCACCGTGGTGGACGTGGCCGCGGACGCCAGCTTCGGTGAGGACGCGCAGGCGCTGGTCCGGGCGCGGACCGCCGCGCTGTCGGAGAGCTTCCTGCAGTGCTCGCGGACCTACAACAGCGTGGTGTTTGCAGAAGGCGACGAGATCCACGTCTACTTGATGCCCGGCACGACGAAGCCGGATGTGTTCCCGGCGGGTGGGCACCACCTGTTCGTTTTCGACGCCAGCGGACGCGCCTTGCGTTCCCGGCGCCCGTTCACCAACGGCTGCATCGACCTGGCATCGGGAGATCCGCCGAAGGGCCATCGTGCGGCGCTCATGATGGTGACGCACCTGCTCGACCCGCAGCCCACCGAGATCCACGTCTTCATCAGCCTCAACGCCCCGGTCCCGCTGGTGGTGGCCACCTCCAGCCCGCGCTCCCCGGACAAACCCATGGGCTGGCAGGTGGACGAAGGACGGATCAGCGTCCTGTTCCATCCCGACGAGCCGGACTGAACGCCCGCCCCGGAACGGGGCCAGAACCCGGAAGCCTGCAACGAACCGGGCACGCCTTCGCAGACCGGTCGCAGACGGCGCGAAGGGCCTGCGGCACACTGGCAGGCCTGAACGGAGGCATGCGCCATGGCCATCGAAACCGCCCTGATCAAACCCGTCGTCGATGCCCTGATGGCGCTGTTCCGCGAGAGCAGCGACCTCAAGCTCAAGCGCAACGCCGAGAAAGCCCTGCGCGAGGCGATCCGCGAACTGCTGCAGGCCAATCCCGACGAGAACAAGGCACAGGCGCGGATCGCGATCGCCAAGGCCGCCGGCATCCTGTCCGAGGACATCGTGCTGGCCGAGGACATGCTGGAGAAGCACCGCGCGACCAAGGCCAGGACCAGCGGCAAGGCGGCTACGGGACGCAAGCGCAAGGCGCCCGCAGCGGCGGTGGACAAGCCCGCGGCAAAGAAGGCAGCGAAGAAAGCCACCAGAAAGCCGTAGGAGCGGGCCATGCCCGCGACCCGACGCCATCGTCCCGGGCCGCACCCCGGTCGCGCGCATGGCCCGCTCCTACAATAGGGGCCCGCCCCTTCCGCGCGCACACATGACCCGGACCATCCTCATCACCGGCGCCACCGCCGGATTCGGCGCCGCCGCGGTGCGGCGCTTCCTTGCCGACGGCTGGCGCGTGATCGCCACCGGCCGCCGCAGCGACCGCCTGCAGCAGCTGGTCGATGAGCACGGCAGTGAACGCCTCCACGTCGCCGCCTTCGACATCCGCGACGCCGACGCGATGCAGGCCGCGCTCGACGCGATCCCGGAGGCCTTCCGCGGCATCGACGTGCTGGTCAACAACGCCGGCCTCGCCCTCGGCACCTCGCGGGCGCAGCGCGCCAGCCTCGAACAGTGGCGGCAGATGATCGACACCAACGTCACCGCGCTGGCGACATTGACGTACAAGCTGCTGCCGACCCTGATCGAGCGCCGCGGCGCGATCATCAACATCAGCTCCATCGCCGGCAGCTATCCCTATCAGGGCGGCAACGTCTACGGCGGCACCAAGGCCTTCGTCACCCAGTTCTCGCTCGGCCTGCGCTCGGACCTCCACGGTACCGGCGTGCGCGTGACCAGCATCGAGCCGGGCATGGCCGAGACCGAGTTCACCCTGGTCCGCACCGGAGGCGACCAGGCCGCCTCCGACACGCTCTACGCCGGCGCGCAGCCGATGACCGCCGACGACATCGCCGACCAGATCCATTACGTCGCCACGCTGCCGCCGCACCTCAACATCAACCGGCTCGAGATCATGCCGGTGACGCAGTCGTTCGCCGGGTTCCAGGTGCATCGCGACGTCTGATACCAGTTCTCGATCAAAGCGGTGAATGTAGGAGCGGGCCATGCCCGCGACCCATGGCGGCCGGGCATCATCGCGCCCCGGTCGCGCCCATGGGGCGCTCCTACGCCATCGCGTACTTTTGACGGCGAATTTTCCCCTGCCGCTGCAAGCACCCCCTCCCAACCTCCCCCTGCCCGCTTCGCGGGTAAGGGGAGGGGTCAGGCGAGTACGGAAGGCTGACCGGCGAAGCCGATCTACTCCGTCGGCTTGCCGTCGTAATGGTCGGCGTCGTGCTGTGCTTTCGCTATCGCGGTCGTGGCATGCACGGTGCCGTCGCGGTGCTCGGGCGGGGCGTAGAGCGTGTAGAGCTTGAGTGGCGCGTCGCCGGCATTGATCACGTTGTGCTCGGCACCCGCCGGCACGATGACGATCTCATCATCTTCCAGCGTGTGGCTGACGCCGTCGATCAGCACCGTGGCCTTGCCCTGCTCGACGCGGAAGAACTGGTCGGTGCCCGGGTGCACTTCCTTGCCGATCTCCTCGCCCGGCTGCAGCGACATCAGCACCAGCTGCAGGTGTGCGCCGGTGTACAGCACGCGGCGGAAATCCGTGTTCTCAAGCGTGCGGTCTTCGATGTTGTCGACGTAGCCCTTTTTCATCGCATGTTCTCCAGTGGGGAAAGGTGTCGGAATCGGTCGGCCTCACTCCATCGGCGAGTCGTCCAGGTAGGTGTAGCCGGTCAAGCCCGCCTCCAGCGCTTCGTTCAGCCTCGCCGCCTCGCCCTTGCTCAGGTCGACCGCGCCCACGCGCGCCTTGTAGATGCGACGCAGGTCGTCGAGCTTGTAGCCGACATAGTCGAGCATCACGTCGGTGGTGTCGCCCTTGCGCTGCTGGGTGATGGCGTAGCCGTCGCCGTTCAGGCGCACCTCGACCGCGTCGGTGTCGCCGAACAGGTTGTGGATGTCGCCGAGGATCTCCTGGTAGGCACCGACCAGGAAGAAGCCGAGGCGGTAGCTCTCGCCGGGCCTGAGCGGATGCAGCGGCAGCGAGGTGTCGAGTCCTTCGTTCTCGACGTAGGTGTCGATCTTGCCGTCGGAGTCGCAGGTCATGTCGGCGATCACGCCGCGGCGCTCGGGGAGCTCGTCCAGGCGATCGATCGGCACGATCGGGAACACCTGGTCGATCGCCCACACGTCGGGCATCGACTCGAACACGCTGAAGTTGACGAAGTACTTGTCGACCAGGCGCTCGGCCAGTTCGTCCAGCACCGGGCGGTGGTTGCGCTCGTCGTAGCTCAGCCGCGCGCGTACACCGTGGGCGATGGCGTAGAACAGGTCGTCGATGCGCGCGCGGTGCACCAGGTCGATCTGGCCGAGGACATAGGCCGACAGGCCTTCGGCATGGAAATGCTGCGCTTCCTGGTACAGCTCCAGCGGCGGCCGCGCATCGAGTTCGCCGTGGATCTCGCGCAGGTGGCGGATCACGTTCGGCTCGTCGTCGTGCGCGTCGGGCACGCGGCCTTCCGGCGCCTGCTCGACCTCGACCACGTTGGCGACCAGCAGCGCATGGTGCGCGGTCATCGCGCGGCCGCACTCGGTGACGATGCGCGGCGGCTGCAGGCCGTGTTCGGCGCAGGCATCGGCCAGCGGCTGGACGATGGTCGAGGCGTACTGGTCCACGCCGTAGTTGATCGAGCAGAAGCTGCGCGAGCGCGTGCCCTCGTAGTCGATGCCGAGGCCGCCGCCGACGTCGACGTGGGTCACTGTCGCGCCGAGCTTCGACAGCTCGACGAAGTAGCGCGTCGCCTCGCGCATGCCGTTGGCGATGTCGCGCACGTTGGAGATCTGCGAGCCCATGTGGAAGTGCAGCAGGCCCAGGCAGTGCGCCATGCCGCCGTCGCGCAGGGTCTTCCACAGGTCCAGCACCTGGCGCGGCGAGAGCCCGAACTTGGCCTTGTCGCCGCCGCTGTTCTGCCACTTGCCCGCGCCCAGCGAGGCCAGGCGCATGCGCACGCCGATGCCCGGCTCGACGCCCAGCGCCTGCGCCTCTTCGAGGATGACCGGCAGCTCGGAGGGCTTCTCGACCACGATGAAGGTGTCGAGGCCGAGCTTGCGCCCGATCAGGGCGAGGCGGATGTACTCGCGGTCCTTGTAGCCGTTGCACACGATCAGCCCGCCCGGGCGGGACAGCGCCAGCACCGCCATCAGCTCGGGCTTGCTGCCGGCCTCCAGGCCGAAGCCCTCGCCGTGGTGCGAGGCCAGGGTGCCGGCGACGCCGGCGTGCTGGTTGACCTTGATCGGATAGACCGCGGTGTAGCCGCCGGCGTAGTCCCAGTCGGCCTGCGCCTGCGCGAACGCGGCCTGCAGCCGGCGCAGGCGGTCGCCGAGGATGTCGGGGAAGCGCAGCAGCAGCGGCAGCTTGGCGCCGCGCGAGATCGCCTTGTCGACGATCTCCGGCAGCGGGATCGCCAGCCCGTCGGCGCCGAGCGGGCGCACGATCACGCGGCCGGCGCCATCGACGTCGTAGTAACCCTCGGACCAGTGCGGGATCGAATAGGTCTTGCGGGCGTGGTCGGTCGACCAGGCGGTCATCGGCGGGCGTCCGGGGGTGGGGGTGGGTGGGACATTCTATTGATCCAGCCGGCGTCGTGGCGTAACGAACCGCCGCAGCGGCCTGTGCCCGCGACAGTTCCGGGTCGCGCCCATGGGGCGCTCCTACGAAAGAGCGTGGCGCTGCTGCCGTAGGAGCGGGCCATGCCCGCGACCGCTGATCCCGCGTCAGCGCCCGCGTTTGCGATAAACCGGCTCGGCGCAGGCCGCGCGCACCTGCCGCGCCAGCGCGCGCTGGTCGCTGCCGGTGAACAGGGTGTGGCGGGCGCCGAGGGCTTCGGCCAGCGGCTTCAGGCCCGCGGCCTCGCCGGCGACGGAGCCGCGCCAGTCGAGCAGGACGAGGTACTGCGGCGGGGCTTCGCGCAGGGCCAGCGGCCGGCGCGCGATCCAGGCGCGAGCCACGCGCGCTTCGCAGGCGAGCCGGCGCACGAGCGCGTGCAGGGCGGCGGCGTCGAGGTCGTGCGGCAGCAGCGCGTCGCTGTCCGCGGCAGCGGCGGGCGCGGGCTGGGCGGCGGCCAGTGGTGCCAGCGCGGCGCGCAGGTTTTCGATTGCGGCCGCGGTGGCCGGGTCGAGGTCGGGATCGTCCTCGATGCCGCGCAGCTCCTCCAGCAGCGGCCGCGCCGCACCCGGATCGAGCGCCAGCGCGCGCTGCAGGCGGGTGATGCCGGCCTCCGCCTCGCCGCGGCGCAGCTGCAGCAGGCCGGTGCGGAACAGCGCCAGCACCCGATCGGGGTCCGCGGCCAGCGCGCGCTCGTGCAGCGGCAGCGGGTCGAAGTCGATGCGCACCTGTTCGACCAGCAGCGCGCGTTCGGCCAGCTGTTCCGGCGTCGGCGCGGTGACGCCGTCGAGTTCGTCCAGGCGCGCGCGATCGCCGGCGGCCGCGGCGTGCAGCGCCTCCCAGTAGCCGCGGATCGACTCGCGCCAGGCGTCGTCGAGGCGGCGTTCGAGCGTGTCCTCCAGTGGCCTGAGCAGTTCCGTCGACGGCGCGCCGGCGACCCGCAGCCTCGCCGGCGCCTGCAGCGCGTCCAGCCGCTGCGGCAGCGTGGGATGGGTGTCGAGCGGATCGTGCCCGCGCGCGGCCACCGCGAGCAGGCGTTCGATGTCCACCCCGCCGCCGTGCGTGGCCTGCGCCAGCGGCGCCTGCAGCTGCGCCGGCGGATGCCGCTGCGTGCGCGCCCGCGCCCAGACGCGCGGCCAGAAGCGCGCCTGCAGCCGCCGCGCGACGATCTCCACGCGCAGCAGCGCGCTCGCCGTCGTCTCCGCGCCCACCGCCCGCGCGGCCGCCGCGTCGGCCGCGAGCTCGTGGCGCCGGGCGAGGGCGCGACTGGCGGCGTCGAAGCGCGGCGCCAGCCAGGCGTAGAACTTCGCCAGCAAGAAAGCAAAGGCGAAATCGTGGTTGGCCATGCCGTCGCGCAGCCGGTACCAGGTGCCGCGCGAGAGGTACACCCAGGCGGCGAAGCGGCCATCGTCGGCGTTGAAGTGGCCGAACTCGTGCGCGATCACCGCCGCCAGCTCCTCGCGGTCGAGCGCGCGCATCAGCGGCAGGCCGAGCACGAGGTAGTGGCGGTGCCCGAACAGGCCGAGCGCGCGCGGCACGCTGGCGGCCTTGGCGTTGAAGTCGGCGTCGACCAGGATGCCGTCGAGCGCCGGCGCCGCCATCGCCCGCCGCAGCCGTTCGACCTCGGCCTGCAGCTCCGGCGCCTCGCCGGGCGCGAGCAGGTGGCCCTCCGGCGGCGCGAAGCGCACCCACAGCGTGCGCATCACCACCGCCGCGATCGCCGCCGGCAGCACCAGCACGAAGGCGTGCTGCGGCGCCAGCGCGGCGCCGTTGACGAACAGGTGCACGGCGACCAGCACGAACGGCGACAGCGCCAGCAGCAGCAGGCCACCGACCACGCCATAGCCCAGCGCTGCCAGCGCCAGCAGGTGCAGTCGCCCGTCTTTGTCCTGTTCTGCCATCGTGCCCCCACGTGTTTCCGGCATCGTAGGGCGTGTCTGTTCGATTGGCATGTGTTACGGCGAGGGTTCGTAGTAAAGAGCCCTCCCCTTCAAGGGGAGGGTTGGGTGGGGATGGTGTTGCTGGCGTAGACGCGATGGTCGAACAGACCCGGCCGGATCCACACCATCCCCACCCCGGCCCTCCCCTTGAAGGGGAGGGAGACAAGCGGCTTCGCTCGCGGAACCGTCGCAGCCGGTCCGCTACAATGCGCGCCGTTTCGCGGGCCG
>DAOMPM010000020.1:0-46562 GCA_035444805.1 Luteimonas sp.
AAACAAAACCCCGGCGATGCCGGGGCCTGCGTCGAACTGGAGCGGGAAACGAGACTCGAACTCGCGACCTCAACCTTGGCAAGGTTGCGCTCTACCAACTGAGCTATTCCCGCATTGAGCCGGTCATTTTACTGCCTGCCTTGGAGGTGTCAACTGCCGACTGCTCGGCCGCACGCAGGGCCGGCCACGCCGCACGCAGGTAGGCCAGTCCGGACCACAGGGTCAGCAGCGCCGCGGCGCCCAGCAGCCAGTCGCCGATGTGGAATATCTCCTTGCCCATCCAGATGTCGGTGCCCGGCTGCAGCGGGTAGCGCGGGTTGATCGAATACAGCAGGCACGCCAACGCCACCATCTGCGCGATGGTCTTGATCTTGCCGATCGTGGCCACCTTTACCGTCGCCCGCTGGCCCAGTTCGGCCATCCATTCGCGCAGCGCCGAGACCGCGATCTCGCGACCGACGATCACCGCCGCCCAGAACGCCATCCACGGCGTCGGGTGCCCCTGGACGATCAGGAACAGGGCTGCGGTCACCATCAGCTTGTCCGCGACCGGGTCGAGGAAGGCCCCGAACGCCGAATGCTGGTTGTAGCGCCGCGCGATCCAGCCATCGAGCCAGTCGGTGACCGCGGCCAGGATGAAGACGAAGGCGGACGCGAAGTTGGTCCACTGCGAGGGCATGTAGTACACGATGACCAGCACCGGGATCAGCACGATCCTCAGCAGGGTCAGCCGGGTGGGAATGGTCAACTTCATTTGGTGTCGGGGGCCGTGCCGGCGTCATGCAATCCATGAAGGGTCGCATAGATTCGACCGGCGAGCGCCGCGTTGATGCCCTCGACCTTGGCGATCTCCTCGGTTCCCGCCGCCTTCAGCCCGGCCAGTCCGCCGAAGTGCTTGAGCAGGGCGGCGCGCCGGCGCGGTCCGATGCCGGGGATGTCCTCGAGCCGGCTGACGCTGCGCGCCTTCTGCCGGCGGCCACGGTGGCCGGTGATGGCGAAACGGTGCGCCTCGTCGCGCACCTGCTGGATCAGCTGCAGGCCGGCCGAATCCGCGCCCGGCCGCAGCTCGCGGCCGTCCGGCAGCAGCAGCCGCTCGTGGCCGGCGCGGCGCTCCTCGCCCTTGGCGACGCCGACCAGCATGATCCCGCCATCGGCACCGGGCGTGGCGTCGATGCCGAGGTCCTCCAGCACGCCGCGCGCCTGCGCCACCTGCCCCGCCCCGCCGTCGATCAGCAGCAGGTCCGGCAGCACGCCCTGCTGTTCGACCGCGCGCCGGAAGCGCCGCTGCAGCGCCTGGTGCATGGCCGCGTAGTCGTCGCCGGGCTCGATGCCGGCGATGTTGTAGCGCCGGTACTGGCCGCGGACCGGACCGTCACCGTCGAACACCACGCATGAGGCGACCGTCGCCTCGCCCATGGTGTGGCTGATGTCGAAACACTCGATGCGCTTCGGCGCTTCGGCCAGCCCCAGCAGTTCGCGCAGCGACTCCAGCCGCGCCTGCTGCGCGGCCTGGCTGCCCAGTTCGGTCGCCAGCGACAGTTCGGCGTTGCGGCGCGCGAGGTCGACGTAGCCGGCGCGCTCGCCGCGCACGCTGTGGCGGACCTGTACCTTGCGCCCGACCGCGGCGCTGAACGCCTGCTCCAGCAGCGGCAGCTCGTCGATCGCGCGGTCGAGCACGATCTCGCGCGGCGGCGGCTGCTCGGCGTAGTACTGCGAGACGAAGGCGGCCAGCACCTCGGCCGGATCGTCGCTGCCATTGGTCTTCGGGAAGAACGCGCGGGTGCCGAGGTTGCGGCCGTCGCGGAAGGACAGCAGCAGCACGCAGGCATTGGTGCCCTGCATCGCCACCGCCAGCACGTCGAGCTCCGCCGCGCTGCCGTCGACGTACTGCCGCGCCTGCAGCGAGCGCACGCCGGCAAGCAGATCGCGCAGGCGCGCGGCTTCCTCGAAATCGAGCCGCGCGCTGGCCGCCTCCATCGCCTCGCCCAGTTCCCTGGTCAGGTCGTCGCTGCGGCCTTCGAGGAACAGGGTGGCGCGGCGCACGGCGTCGGCATAGTCGCGCGCCGGCACCAGGCCCACGCAGGGCGCGGTGCAGCGCCCGATCTGGTGCTGCAGGCAGGGCCGCGAACGGTTGCGGAACACGCTGTCCTCGCAGCTGCGCAGCTTGAACAGCTTGTGCATCATGTTCAGCGTGTCGCGCACGGCGGTGACGCCCGGATACGGACCGAAATACCGCCCAGGCAGGTTGCGCGGGCCGCGATGCATCGCCAGTCGCGGCCACGGCTCCTGGGTGAGGAGCACGCTGGGATAGCCCTTGTCGTCGCGCAGCAGCACGTTGTAGCGCGGCCGCAGCGACTTGATCAGCTGGCTCTCCAGCAGCAGCGCCTCGGCTTCGGTGCGGGTCACCGTCACTTCCATGCGCGCGACCTGGGCCAGCATCGCCATGGTCCTCGCCGGCTTCGCCTGGCCGCTGAAATAGCTCGCCACGCGCTTGCGCAGGGCGCCGGCCTTGCCGACGTAGAGCACGCTGTCGTCGGCGGCGAACATGCGGTAGACGCCGGGCGCGGTACTCAGTCCGCGGGCGTAGGCCTTGCCGTCGAAGGGGGCGCCGTGGTGGTCCGCGTCGGGACCGGGGCCGGATGCCGCCGTGGTCATTCGCCGATGGGCAAGTGGCGCAACGCGCCGTTGCCGGGGTCGAAGCGGAGCACGGCGTGGGCGTCGGTGTCGGCGATCCAGACCGCGCCGCGGCCGACCGCGATCCCGGCCGAACCGTGCAGCCGCTGCGGCAACTGGACCGTGGTCAGCTCACCGCCGCCCAGGCGCATGCAGCGCAGCGAGTCGTTGCCGCTGTCGGCGATCCACAGCAGCGGTGAATCGGGGTCGAGCGCGATCGCCTGCGGCTGCTGCAGCCGGGCTTCGGTACGGACGCCATCGGCGCTGCCGAACTGCCAGGTGTCCTGCCCGACCAGGGTGGTGACCGCGCCGGTGCGCACGTTGACGCTGCGGATCGCCGAACCGGCCGCGTCGCAGACGTACAGCGCCTGCTGCACCGCCGCCATCGCGCAGGGCTCGGCGAACGCCGCGCCGACGCCACTGCCGTCGGTCACCGCCAGCCGACCCGAGCCCGCCACCAGCGCAAGCGCGGGCGCGCCCAGGTCGTACTTCCAGATCCGGTTGTCGCCGGCGGTGGCGATGAACAGCGCACTGCCGCTCAGCACCACCGCGCGCGGCTGGTCGAGCGCGACCGCGCGCGGATCGCGGATCGCGCCCTCGACGGGCGTGCCCGAGCGTCCCGCGCCGCAGATGGTGTCGATGTCGCCGCTGCGCAGTTCCACCCGGCGGATCGCGTGGTTGCCGCTGTCGGCGACGTACAGCGCGTCCCGCCAGGCGCACAGGCCATGCGGGCGGTTGAACGCGGCCAGCTCCATCGGCCCGTCGATGAAGCCTGGACCGCCGCTGCCGAACTGGCGCAGCACGCGCCCGGACAGGTCGCATTCGAGCACGCGATGGTGCTCGCTGTCGGACACGTACAGGCAGTTGCCGGCCAGTACCAGGCCAGTCGGGAAGCGCAGCGGCAGCGGCGGTTCGCCGCCACGGCGCATCTCGATCGGATCGGCGTTGGGCAGGGTCGGCACCAGTTCGCTGGCGAGCGCGGTGATGCGGGCGTCCAGTTCGCGGATCGGGCCATCGCCGACGATGCGCTCGCGGATCCTGCCCAGCCCGTCGATCAGCACCACCGTCGGCCAGGCTTCGATGCCGTAGTGCTGCCACAGCGCCCAGTCCGGATCGTGGCCGAGGGGAAAATCGAGGCGCTGGCGATTGAGGCGCTTGCCGACGCGGCGACCGTCGCGCTCGCTGTCGAACTTCGGCACGTGCACCGCGATCACGTTGACTCGGTCGCCGTGGCGCGCGCGCAGCCGCGCGAGGTCGGCCAGCCGCTGCTGGCACCAGGCCGAGCCGGCGTTGACGAAGGCCAGCGCGCAGACCTTGCCGCGCAGCTGCGCCATGCGCAGCGGCGTCATCAGGTTCAGCCATTCCACGCTGGCCGGGAACTCGGGTGCGGTGGTCGCGTCCATGACGCCGGATTATGCGCCAAACCGCAGCGTGCGGCCGGCGATGCCGGACACGATGGCATCGGCGGCGCGGTCGACCAGGGTCCACACCTGCTCGAAGGCCTCGGGCCCGCCGGAATACGGATCGGGTACTTCCGCGCCGGCGCCCTGCCCGGCCCACTCCAGCAGCAGGGCGCTGCGCGCGGTGGCGTCGGCCGGGGCGCGACGGTGCACGTCGGCGAGGTTGTCGCGGTCGGCACAGAGCAGCCAGTCGAAATCGCGGTAGTCCGCCGCGCGCAGCTGGCGTGCGCGCAGGCCGCCCAGGTCGACGCCGTGGGCATGCGCATTCGCGATCGTGCGCCGGTCCGGCGGCTGGCCGACGTGCCAGTCGCCGGTGCCGGCCGAATCGACCACGATCCGGTGTTCGAGCCGTGCCCGCACGATACGCTCGCGCAGCACGCCCTCGGCCAGCGGCGAGCGACAGATGTTGCCGAGGCAGACCACGAGCAGGCGCAGTGGCTCAGCCATGCCCGCCCGCCAGCCGCGCCTCGGCGCGGGCCAGGTCTTCCGGCGTGTCGACGCCCTGCGGGAACGGCTCTGGCGCCAGCGCCACCGCGATCGGCAGGCCGGCCTCGAGCACGCGCAGCTGCTCCAGCGACTCGATCCGCTCCAGCCGCCCCGGCGGCATCTTCGCGTAGCGGCGCAGGAAGCCGGCGCGATAGCCGTAGATGCCGATGTGGCGCAGCCATTCGCCCGCCACCTGGACCTCGCCCTCGCGCGCGAACGCGTCGCGGTGCCACGGAATCGGCGCACGACTGAAGTACAGCGCCAGGCCGGTGTCGGCGACCACGACCTTGACCGTGTTCGGATCGAACAGCACCCGCGGTTCGATGATCTGTTCGGCCAGCGTGGCCATGTCGGCACGGCCGTCGGCCAGCAGTTCGGCAACGCGGCGGATGCCGGCGGCCGGCGCGAAAGGCTCGTCGCCCTGCAGGTTGACCACGATGGTGTCGTCGCCCCAGCTGGCGATGTCGGCGCATTCGGCCAGGCGGTCGGTGCCGGACTGGTGCGCCGTGCTGGTCATCGCCACCTGCACGCCGCTGCCGTCGAGCGCGCGCGCGATGCGCTCGTCGTCGGCCGCGACCCAGACCTCGCGCGCACCGGCGGCCAGCGCCCGGCGCGCCACGTGCAGGACCAGCGGCTCGCCGCCGAGCAGCCGCAGCGGCTTGCCGGGAAGTCGCGTGGCGTCATGGCGGGCGGGGATGGCGACGACGAAATCGAGGGAGTCCATTCCGGTGATTCTACGTAGGAGCGCGCCATGCGCGCGACCTCGCTTCCGTGGCGATCGCGTCTCACCAGTCGCGGGCATGGCCCGCTGCTACAAAACGGGGCGAAGCCTGGCGAGGCGGTCGAGCAGGGCGATCCAGAATGCTTCGGGCAGTCGCGCGTCGATGCTGACCGAGAAATAGCGGTCGTTGGCGAGGGTGGCGCACTTCACCGCGTCCTTTTCGGTCATCAGCACCGGCAGGTCGCTGCCGAAGCGCAGGTCCTCGGCGTCGTAGCGGTGGTGGTCGGCGAAGGCGTGCGGGACGACGGCGATGCCGTGGTCGCGCAACATCGCGAAGAATCGCTCGGGGTCGCCGATGCCGGCGATGGCGTGCACGCGCTGGCCGGCGAACGCGGACAGCGGCTTCGGCCGCCCGCCGCGCAGCGGCCGCGCCGCGCCCGGCTCGAACCACATCGGCCATTCGCCGAAACCGGCGACGAGATCGGTGCTGTTGCCGGCGTTCATCACCCGGAAATCGCAGCGCTCGCCGCGCTCCGGCGGTTCGCGCAACGGGCCGGCCGGGAGCAGCAGACCGTTGCCGTAGCGGCGGCGGCCGTCGACGACCTCGATCTCCAGGTCGCGCGCCAGCCGGTAGTGCTGCAGGCCGTCGTCGCAGACCACGATGTCGCAGCCCGCGGCCGCCAGCGCACGCGCGGCGGCGACGCGGTCGCCGTCCACGCGCAGCTTCGCGCCGGTGCGGAGGGCGATCAGGACCGGTTCGTCGCCGCCGAGGTCCGGATCCGTGGTCGCCTCGACCCAGCGCGGCGTGCCCGGCTCCTTGCGCCCGTAGCCGCGGCTGGCGACACCGGGCGTCCAGCCGGCCGCGCACAGGCGTTCGACCAGGGCGATGGTCAGTGGTGTCTTGCCGCTGCCGCCGGCGACGAGGTTGCCGACCACCACCACCGGCACGTCGACGCGGCGCTGCCGCAGCAGGCCTTTCCGGTAGAGCCCCCGGCGCAGCCCGGCAAGCGCGCCGTACACGCCCGCCAGCGCGCGCGCGTACAGCGGCACCCGCGCGCCGTCGTACCAGTGTGCCGGCACCCGCCCTTGCCCGCGGCTCACGCGTCCGCGCCTTCGCGGAACTGCATCCGGTGCAGGTGCGCGTACAGGCCGCCTTGCGCCAGCAGTTCGGCGTGCGTGCCGCGCTCCACCAGCCGTCCCTGGTCGAGTACCAGGACCTGGTCGGCGTGTTCGATGGTCGACAGGCGGTGGGCGATGACCAGGGTGGTGCGGTCGGGCATCAGCCGGTTGAGCGCTTCCTGCACCAGGCGTTCGGATTCGGTGTCGAGCGCGGCGGTGGCCTCGTCGAGGATCAGGATCGGCGCGTCGCGCAGGATCGCGCGCGCGATCGCCAGGCGCTGGCGCTGTCCACCGGAGAGCATCGAACCGTTCTCGCCGACCGGCGTATCCAGCCCCTGCGGCAGGCGTTCGATGAACTCCCAGGCATTGGCGGCCTCGGCCGCGGCGCGCAGCGCGTCCGGATCGGCTTCGGCGGCGTAGGCGATGTTGGCGCCGACGCTGTCGTCGAACAGCATCACCCGCTGCCCGACCAGGGCGATCTGGCGGCGCAGGTCGGCCAGGCGGTACTCGTGCAGCGGCACGCCGTCGAGCGTGATCGTGCCCGAGCTGGGCTCGTAGAAGCGCGGCACCAGCCGCACCAGGCTGGTCTTGCCGCTGCCGGAGCGGCCGACGATCGCGGTCACGGTGCCGGGCATCGCGCTGAAGCTGATGTCCTCCAGCGCGGAGCGGCCGTCGTCGCGCGCGTAGTGCAGCGACACCCGGTCGAACACCAGTTCGCCGCGCGCGCGGCCGAGCGTGACGGTGCCGGTGTCCTGTTCCTCCTCGGCGTCGAGGATCGAGAACAGGCGTTCGGCCGCCGCCACGCCGCGGCCGATCACGCTCTGCACGTTGGTGATCCGGCGCAGCGAGGGGATGATGCCCATCATCGCCGTCATCAGCTGCACGAACTGGCCGGGGTTCAGGCGTCCGGCCAGGGCCTCGTGCACCGACACCCATACGATCGCCGCCAGCGCCAGCGCCGCGAGGATCTGCACCATCGCCGACGAGGCCGCGCGCGTGGTCTCGACCTTCATGTTCAGGCGCAGGATGCGGTTGGCGAAGTTCGAGTAGCGGCCGCGCTCGAAGGCCTGCGCGCCGTACACCTTGACGTCCTGCTGCGCCGCCAGCGACTGCTCGGCGCTCGCGGCCAGCGCGCCCATGCCGTCCTGGATGCCGCGGCTGATCCTGCGGTAGCGCCCGCCGACGTACCAGACCAGCACGCCGATCAACGGCGCGATCAGCAGCATCGCCAGCGTGACCTTGACGCTGGTGTAGAGCATCAGCCCGAGCAGGAACAGCACGGTCAGGCCGTCGGTGAGGATCGCCTTGAGCGCGTCGGAGCTGGCCTGGGTCACCTGCTCGGTGTCGAAGTTGAGGCGGCTGACCATTGCCGGCACCGACTCGCTGTCGAAGCGAGTGCTCGGCAGGCGCAGGTACTTGCCCAGCACCAGTTCGCGCAGGTCGCGCACCACGCTGCGGCCGACCCGGGCCATGCCGTAGTCGGTGGCGAAGGTGGCCACGCCGCGCAGCAGGAACAGGCCGATGATCGCCAGCGGCAGCACCACCGCCATCTCCGGCTTGGGATCGACGAAGCCGTCGTTGGTCAGCGGCTCCATCAGCCACACGAAGGCGGCGCCGGCCAGTGCCTCGATGACCATCGCCACCATCGCCACCAGCAGGAACGGCCAGTAGACGGCGGCGTGGCCGAGCAGCCGGCGGTAGATCGGCCAGGCGCGCGCTGCTTCACTGTCCGGCGCGGCGGGGGAACTCATTGCGCGGCCGCCGGCTGTTCCGGCGCGGTGGCGTTGGCGATGCGGCGGAAGCCGAGCTGGCCCAGCGCGTCGTAGGCGGTCACCACCGCCTGCCACGGCGTGCGTGCGTCGGCGCGGATCAGCACGACGCGGTCGCGGTCGTCGCCGGCGACCTCGGCGATGGTGCGCTTGAGTGATTCGACGTCGGTGCGCAGCGCCTCGCGGTCGTCGACGAAGTAGCGGCCGTCGGCGTTGATCAACAGGCTCAGCGACTGCGTCTGCGCATCGTTGGGCTGGCCATTGGCCTGCGGCAGCTCGAGCTTGAGCACCGAGCGCGCGTCGAAGGTGGTGGTGATCACGAAGAAGATGATCAGCACCAGGATCACGTCGATCAGCGGCACCAGGTTGATCTCGGGCACGTCTTCAGCCCGGCGGTCGCGGATGCGCATGGGTTCAGTCTGCTCGTGTCTGGGCGGCGGCGGCAACTGCTGCGGCGGCGGCGCGCGCGCGCGGGTCGATCACGTCCATCAGCTGGATCGCCTCGTGCTCCATGTCGACGATGTAGCCGTCGATGCGGGCGCGGAACCAGCGGTGGAAGATCAGCGCCGGCACCGCGACGATCATGCCCGCCGCGGCGCACACCAGCGCCTTGCCGATGCCGCCGGCGAGCTGGTTGACGTCGCCCACGCCGTGGTCCATCACCCCGAGGAACATCTGGATCATGCCGACCACGGTGCCGAACAGGCCCAGCAGCGGGCCGGCACCGGCGATCGTGCCCAGCGCGTTGAGGTAGCGCTCCATGCGGTGTGCGATGTGGCGGCCGACGTCCTCGACCCGTTCGCGGATCTCCTCGCGCGGGCGATGGCGCACGTCCAGCGCGGACGCCAGCAGCGCGCCCAGCGGCGAGTTGCGGCGCAGCGAGTCGATGTGGGCCGGGTCGAGCTTGCCGCCCGCCGCCCAGGCTCGCACCTCCTGGCCCAGCCCCGGCGGCAGCACCGCCTTCCGGCGCAGCGCCCACAGGCGCTCGATGATGATCGCCAGTCCGACCGCCGACAGCAGCAGCAGCGGAATCATCGGCCAACCGCCGGCCTTCACCAGTTCGAGCACGCACTCCCCTCCGGCCCGCGGGCCTGGTCACATCGCCGGATAGGATACCCCGCCGCCTGCACCGCGCCGGCTGCCTCAGCGCACGGTTTCGAGCCTGCGCACGGCGTCCCAGAGGCGCGGCCAGGTGCTGCGCCGGTGTTCGATGCCGGGGCCGCCGGGGCCGATGCGGACCGTGATCGCGCCGTCGCGGGCGGTGAGCGCGTCTTCGGCCCCCGCCGCGTTCCAGCGCTCGATGACCGCCGCCTGCGGATGCCCGAAGCGGTTGCCGTGCCCGGCCGAGGCCAGGGCCAGGCGCGCGCCGGTGGCGGCGATGAAGGCCGGATCGGAGGAGCCGCCGCTGCCGTGGTGCGCCAGCAGCACCGCGTCGCTGCGCAGGGCCTCGGGATGGTCGTGCACCAGCAGCCGCTCGACCACCTTGCCGATGTCGCCGGCGAGCAGGACGCCGCCGTGTGCCGAGTCGACCTTCAGCACGCAGCTCGACTCGTTGCCCATCTCCGGGAAGTGCAGGTCCGGATGCAGGAAGCGGAAGTCCACGCCGTCGCTGCGCCAGCGGGTACCGGCGATGCAGGGAGCGGCGGCGTCGATCCCCGCGCCGCGCGCCGCGAACACCGGCCCGGTGTCGAAGCGCCGCTTCACCGCTCCGAAGCCGCCGGCATGGTCGGCGTCACCATGGCTGACGATCGTGGCGTCGAGCCGGCGCACGCCCAGCGCGTGCAGCGCCGGGGCCACCACCCGTTCGCCGGCGTCGTAGCCGTCGGGCATGGCCGGGCCGGTGTCATATAGATAAGTGTGGCGGGCGGTGCGCACCAGCACCGAGGTGCCCTGCCCCACGTCCAGCACCACCACCTCGAACGCGCCCGGCCGCGGCAGCTGCCGGTCCGGCCACAGCAGCGGCAGGAACAGCAGCGCGGCCAAGGCCTTGCCCGGCACCCCGCGCGGCAGCAGCAGCCAGAACGCGCCGGCCAGCGCCAGCGGCAGCGCGAACCAGCGCGCCTCCGGCAGCCACCACAGCGCCAGGCGCCCGGACGCCATCCACTCGAACAGCGGCCAGGACAGATCGAAGCAGGCCGCCGCCAGCCGCCACGCCGGCCCGCCCCAGCCGGCCTGCAGCGCCTCCAGCCCGGTCCCGACCAGGGCCAGCGGCACCACCACCAGGCTCCACCACGGGATCGCGACGAGGTTGGCCAGCGGCCCCGCAAGCGAGGCCTGGCCGAACAGGATCGCGGTCAGCGGCAGCAGGCCCAGGGTCGCCACCCACTGCGCCGATACGAAGCCGCGCAGCAGCGGCTGCGTCTGCACCCTCGGCAGGCACCAGACCAGCCAGGCCACGCCGGCGAAGCTGAGCCAGAACCCGGCCGCCAGCACCGACAGCGGATCGACCAGCAGCACCGCGATCGCCGCCAGCGCCAGCGAATCGGCCACGCCGGTGCGCCGCCGCCACAGCCGCGCCAGCACGATCACCGCGACCATCAGCACGGTGCGCACCGTCGGCAGCGCGAAGCCGGCCACCGCGGCGTAGCCGGCCGCGCCCAGCAGCGCCCCGAGCGCGGCCGCCTGCGGCCTCGGCACGCGCCGGCCCAGCCCCGGCAGCAACCACCAGAGCCCGGCCACGGCCAGCGCCGCGAAGCCAGCGACGAGCCCGACGTGGAAGCCGGAGATCGCGATCAGATGGGTCAGCCCGGTCGCGCGCAGCGTCTCCCAGTCGACGTCGTCCAGGCCGCGGGTGTCGCCCAGCGCGAGCGCGCGTACGAAGCGCGAGGACGGGCGCGCCACCGAGGCCTCGATCGCCTCGGCGATATGCCCACGCCAGCCGTCGATGCCGGCGCTGCCGCCGATCCGCTCGAAGGCCTGCGCCTGGCGCACGTAGCCGGTGGCGGCGACGCGGCCGGCGAGCATGTGCTTCTCGCTGTCCTGCCAGCCCGGATTGCGCAGCCCGCGCGGCGCACGCAGGCGCGCGGTGAAGCACCAGCGGCTGCCCGGCTCGATGTCGAAGCGCGCGGAAGCAACCTCGCCGTCGCGATCGTCGTACCACGACAGGCGCAGCAGTTTCCCGCGCAGCGCCGGCGGCTGCGCTTCATCGCGATCGACGCGGAACAGGAAACGCGTGCGCCGCGATTCGTGCTCCGGCAGTTGCACGACGCGACCGGCGACCTCGAAATCGCCGCGCTCGTCCGCGACCGGCAGCTGCCGCGACAGCGTCCAGTCCGCATGCAGGCCGAACAGCGCGAACCCGACCAGCATCGCGTCGAGTGTCCGCCGCCAGTCCGCGATCCACCACCAGGCGAAGGCGCCCGCGGCCAATGCGACCACCAGCAGCCATGTCGGCGGCAGGATCGGCAGCCGCGAGCACGCCAGCACCCCGGCCACCAGCAGTGCGGCGACGCCGACGCCGAACGGGGCGCAGTCGGCGCGGCCGGATGTCGGACCTTCCGTGGTCGGATGCATCGGCGTTGAAGAAAGCGGGAACGATCGCCAGTCTCGCCCCCGCAGTCGTCCGCCGGCATCGGGAATCGCAGGCCGTCGCTGTAGGAATAGTCTTGCGCCGAGTCAACGCCACCCGACGATGCTGTCATCCCGACCCCGGACTCGATCCGGGGGAGGGATCTGCTTGTCAAGCACCCGCAGAAGCAGATCCCTCGCTGCGCTCGGGATGACAGACCGATCCATGACATCCTCGTCCACTCGGCCGCCACGGAACCCCGCATGCCCACGCCACCCAACATCAGCGCCCTGATCCGCGCCACCGTACCCGCCGCGCTGCACGCGCTGATCCCGCCGCCGTGCCTGACCGACATGCAGGGCGAGATGCTCGACTACGAGGAAGGCCGGCGCCTGCGCATGCGTTTTCCGGTGCTGCCGCGCTACCGCAATCCGCTGGGCAACATGCAGGGCGGCTTCATCGTCTCGGCGCTGGACAACACCATCGGCCCGCTCTCGTTCCTGATTGCGCCGCCGAGTGCCACCGCCAGCCTGGGCACGCAGTTCCTGCGCCCGGTCACGTCCGCCGACAACTTCATCACCTGCAGCGCCTGGCTGGTCGAACGCACCCGCAACACCCTGCACATCCACGCCGAGGCGCGCAACGAAGCCGGCAAGATCGCGGTGCTGTGCCAGTCGGTGAACCAGATCCTGCCGCCGCCGAAGGACGGCTGATCGCGGCAGGCCCGCTTCACCCCCGCTTCACCCGCATCCCATCCTGCGGACACCCTGCAGCAACACGCTGGCGCCACCTCGACAGACCCCGGGCGGGACGATGGCGGCAGCGGATACGACATGGGACGTGGTGGTGGTCGGCGCCAGCTTCGCCGGAGCGGCCTGCGCGCTGGCGGCCCGGCGCGCGGGCCTGCGCGTATGCGTGCTCGAGCGCAAGCGCGACCCCGGCATGCGGCTGCACACCACCGGCATCATCGTGCGCGAGGCCGCCGAGGACACGGCGCTGGCGCGCATCCCGCCGGCGCTGGTCCGCCGCGTCGAGGGCGTGCGCCTGTACGCGCCGAACCTGCGCAGCATGGACCTGCAGTCGCGCGGCTACTACTTCCTGTCCACCGACACGCCGGCGGTGATGCGCTGGCTGGCCGGCGAACTCGAGCGCGCCGGCGCCGAACTGCGGCTGATGCAGTCCTTCACCGACGCGCGCCGCAGCGACGCCGGCTGGCAGGTCGCCGGCCTCGGCCGCTGCCGCTGGCTGGTCGGCGCCGACGGCGCGAAGTCGCGCGTGGCGATGCGCGCCGGCCTCGGCCGCGTGCGTGACTTCCTCTATGGCGTCGAGCACGAGTTCGACGGTGCCAGCTTGCGCGAACCCGATCGCCTGCACTGCTTCATCGACCGCCAGCTGGCGCCGGGCTACATCGGCTGGGCGACGCAGAATCCGCGCGGCGTGCAGCTCGGACTGGCGTTCCGGCATCGCCCGGACCGCACCGGCGTCCCCGACATCGCGCGCCTGCGCGAGAAGGCGGGCGAAGCGCTTGGCCTTGATCCCGCCCTGGCGCCGACCGCCACCCGCGCCGGCCTGATCCCCTGCGGCGGTCCCGTGCGCCGGCTGGCCGCGGCGCAGGTGATCCTGAGCGGCGACGCGGCCGGCATCGTCTCGCCGGTCACCGCCGGCGGCATCCACTCGGCGTGGCGGCATGGCGAAGCGGTGGGCACCGCGATTGCCGACCACCTGCTGCATGGCGGCCCCGATCCGGCCGGCGTCGCCGAACGCGCCGCGCCACGCTACCGCGGCAAGCGCCTGCTGCGCCGAGCCTTCGACCACGCCCAGCGCGACTGGCCGTTCAACCTGCTGATCGGCACGCCGCCGCTGCGCTGGGTGGCGCAGCGGATCTATTTCCACGCGCGGGGCGAGCCCGCATGAAAGCCGCACCACCGTTTGTAGGAGCGGGCCATGCCCGCGACCGGGTGGCTACGGCGCTTCGGAAGTCAGGTCGCGCCCATGGGGCGCTCCTACGAACGCTTTGCGTTCAGCGCAGCTCGAACGCATCCCCGTCGAGCATCGCCGGAAATCGCTCGCGGTGCGCCGCCAGCTCGGCGGCGAGCAGGGTCGTGGTCACCACCACTTCGGCATCGGTGCATTCGCTCACCGGCTGGCCGAGGAAGTCGATCACCGCGCTGTCGCCGGCGTAGTGCAGGCCGTTGCCGTCGCTGCCGACGCGGTTGAGGCCGGCGACGTAGCACAGGTTCTCGATCGCGCGCGCGCGCAGCAGGGTCTTCCAGGCGTAGGCGCGCGCCGAGGGCCAGTTGGCGACATACAGCAGCAGGTCGTAGTCGAGCGCGCCCGGGCGCTCGACGTCGTAGCGGTTGCGCGAGTACACCGGGAAGCGCAGGTCGTAGCAGACCTGCGGGCAGATCCGCCAGCCCTTCCATTCGACGGTCAGCCGGTCGCGACCGGCGGCATAGCGCTCGTGCTCGCGCGCGTAGCGGAACAGGTGGCGTTTGTCGTAGCTCTCCAGGCCACCATCGGGCGTGGCCCACAGCAGCCGGTTGAACACGTCCCCGCCCACGCGCAACTGCACGCTGGCGCAGACCGCCGCGTCCAGGCGCGCGGCCTGCAGGCGCATCCATTCGACCGTCGGCCCGTCCATGGTCTCGGCATTGCCGATGGCGTCGTTGGAAAAACCGCTGGTGAAGGTCTCCGGCAGCAGCACCACGTCGGTGATGCCATGCAGCGGCGCGATCAGCTCGCCATAGTAGTCACGGTTGCCGGCCGGATCGTGCCAGAGCGTGGCGCCCTGGACGAGGGAGATGCGGAGGTTGTCCATGCCGGCAGCCTAAACGAAGCCACATGACGTGGGTAGGAGCGGGCCGCGCCGCGAAACACTGGACGACGCGACCCGGATGAACGCGTCGCAACGCGCGAGATGGGTGGACAACCTGTTATCCCTGCGGGGCGGTCGCGGCACGGTCGCGCCCATGGGGCGCTCCTACAGGAGGCGCAGGCGCTCGATGGCCGCGTCGAGCGTGGCCTCGTTCTTGGCGAAGCACAGCCGCGCCAGGCGCTGGCCGGCAGGCGGGACGTCGTAGAACGGCGACAGCGGGATCGCGGCCACGCCCTTTTCGATGGTCAACCAGCGGCAGAACGCGGCGTCGTCGAGATCGCTGACCGCGGAATAGTCGACCAGCTGGAAGTAGCCGCCCGACACCGGCAGCGGCTGCAGCTTCGTTCCCAGCAGCTGTTCGCGGAAGCGGTCGCGCTTGGCCTGGTAGAAGGCGCCAAGCTGTTCGTAGTGCTCCGGCTCGTGCTCAAGCATCGCCGCGAAGGCGTGCTGCGCCGGGGCGAAGCTGCAGAACACGTTGTACTGGTGGACCTTGCGGAACTCGGCGCCCAGCGCCGGCGGCGCGATGCAGTAGCCGAGCTTCCAGCCGGTGCAGTGGTAGGTCTTGCCGAAGCTCGACACCACGAAGGCGCGTTCGCGCAACGCCGGGTAACGCAGCGCCGACTCATGGCGCGCGCCGTCGAAGACGATGTGCTCGTAGACCTCGTCCGAGAGCAGGAAGATGCCGGTGCCGGCGAGGATCGCTTCGACCTCGCGCATGTCGTCGGCCGAGAGCATCGCCCCGGAGGGGTTGTGCGGGCTGTTGATCATCAGCATCCGCGTGCGCGGGGTGATCGCGTCGCGCACGCGCTGCCAGTCGGGCGCGAACGTGGCGGGATCGAGCGGCACGTGCACCGCCTTCGCGCCGGCCAGGTCGATCGCCGGCTCGTAGCAGTCGTAGCAGGGGTCGAGCACGACCACCTCGTCGCCGGCGCGGACCACGGCATGGATCGCGTTGAAGATCGCCTCGGTGGCGCCGCTGGTGACGGTGACCTCGGCGTCGGCGTCCGGAAGATGGCCGTAGACGCGCGCGGTCTTGGCCGCGATCGCCTGCCGCAGCGCGGCCACGCCGGTCATCGGCGCGTACTGGTTGTGGCCGGCGCGCATCGCCGCGTCCAGTTCCTCGACCAGGCGCGCGGGCACGGCGAAATCCGGGAAGCCCTGGCCGAGGTTGACCGCGCCGTGCTCCTGCGCGAGCTGCGACATCACGGTGAAGATGGTGGTGCCGACCTTTGGCAGCTTGGTCTGGATCATGATCTGGATCCGGGTTCCGTCGATGCGTGTGTAGCGCGCAGTGTACGTTTCGGGTCCAATCGGTAAAATCCCGTGATGCCGAGCCCCTCCCCCGCCCTCGGCGACGCGCGCGTCGTCCAGCTCCTGCATGCCTTCCTTGCCGCCGAATACCGGTGGCAGCATGCCGGCCACTGGCATGACATCGTCGTCGGCCTGCCCACGCCGGGGCTCGAACTGGCCTGGCCCAACGCCAGTTCGTTCGGCCTGCTGTCGGCCTGGAACCCGCTGTCGGTCGAGCGCAGCCGCGAGGACAACGAGCGCGAGGACACGAGGCTGCACGAGGCGCTCGACGCGCTCGGCCTTCCCTTCCTCCCCGCCTTCTCGTCGGCGAGCAACCGCACCTGGCGCGAACCGGGCTGGCTGGTGATGGGCATGCGGGTCGAGCCCTTCGACGCGCTGTCGCGGCGCTTCGGCCAGCTCGGCACGCTGTGGTGGCGCCCGGGGCGGCCGGTGCGCCTGCGCATGGACGCGGCCGCGCCCGAAGGCTTCGCGGGCACGCCGCATGTCGACTGGCTGGGGCCTGCCAACGCTGTTGGCGTGGCCCATGCCAACAGCGTTGGCAGGTCCTAAAATGACCGGCGATGGCCGAGGTCCGGCCGATACGCCTGCCATGTCCCCAAATCCCGCCGCCGCTGCACCGCTGATCGCCGTGCGCGGGCTCCGCTTCGCCCGCAACGACCAGCCCGTGTTCGGCCCGCTGGATTTCGCCGTCGACGCCGGCGAGGCGCTGCTGGTGCAGGGCGACAACGGTTCGGGCAAGACCACCCTGCTCAAGGTGCTCGCCGGCCTGCTGCGCGCCGACGACGGCGAGGTGCGCCTGCAGGGCCAGCCGGTAGTCCCGGCGCTGCGCGCGCGCGTGGTCGGCTACCTCGGCCACCTGCCGGCGCAGAAGGCCGACCTCAGCGCGCTGGAGAACCTGCGCTTCCTCTGCGGCCTGCACGGCAGCCGCCCGGGCATGTCGCTGGAGGACGCGATGGCCACCGTCGGCCTGGCCGGCTACGAGGACGCACTGGCGCGGCAGATGTCGGCCGGCCAGCGAAAGCGCCTGTCGCTGGCGCGGCTGTGGCTGTCGCCGGCACCGCTGTGGCTGATGGACGAGCCCTACGCCAACCTCGACCTCGAGGGCATCGAACTGGTCAACCGCATGGTCCAGGCGCACCTGCGCGAAGGCGGCGGCGCCATGGTCACCACCCACGGCGCCTATGCCGCGCCGCCGGTGCGTACGCGCCTGCTGGTGCTGGAGCGACCGGCATGATGTGGTCGGCCGCACGCGCGCTGGCGGTCCGCGACCTGCAGCTGCTGTGGCGCCGGCGCGGCGACAGCCTGCAGCCGGCGCTGTTCGCACTGCTGGTACTGGTGCTGTTCGCGCTGGCACTGGGCAACGACCGCGAGATGCTGGCGCGCGTCGCCCCGGGTGCGCTGTGGGTGGCGGTGCTGCTTTCAGGCCTGCTCGCGCTCGACACCCTGTTCCGCGGCGACGCCGAGGACGGTTCGCTCGAACAATGGCTGTTGGCACCGGTGCCGCTGGCCTGGCTGGTGCTGGTGCGCGTGGCCACGCACTGGGCGACCACGGCGCTGCCGCTGGTGCTGGCGATGCCCGTGCTGGCCGAGCTGATGGCCCTGCCGCGCAGCGACTGGCCGGTGCTGTTCGGCTCGCTGCTGCTGGGCACGCCGCTGCTGGCCCTGCTGGGCGCGGTGGTGGCGGCATTGACCGTGGGCATGCGCCGCTCGGGCATCCTGGTCGCGCTGCTGGCGCTGCCGCTGTACGTGCCGGTGCTGGTGTTCGGCGCCGGCAGCGTCACCGCAGCCGGCCAGGGCTTCGATCCGGTCGGCGGCCTGCTGCTGCTGGCCGCGGGACTGGTGGCGGCCCTGGTGCTGGCGCCGCTGGCGGCGGCGGCTGCGATCCGCATCGCACTGGCGTAGGCTCTGGCGGAGGAACCAGGCCATGGTGAACACCCCCTCCAAACCACGCAAACCACCCAAACGGCCCGTCCCCCCTGCGCCCGGCGGCAAGCGGTCCCGGACGCAGCCGACCGGGCGCACCAAGCTGCGCGTCGACCGCTTCCTTGAAGTCGCCACCGAGGTCTTCCTGGAGAAGGGCTACCGCGATACGCGGCTGACCGACATCGTCGCCCGCAGCGGCGGCTCGCTGTCCACGCTCTACGCCAGCTTCGGCAACAAGGAAGGCCTGGTGCACGCGATCATGGAGCTGAGCATCCGCCATTTCGGCGAGGGCCTCGACATCCTCGACAATCCCGACCTCACGCCGGCCGAAGCCCTGCCCGCGGCCGCCGAGCGCCTCGCCGCGGAA
This sequence comes from Luteimonas sp., assembly GCA_035444805.1. GTDB lineage: Bacteria > Pseudomonadota > Gammaproteobacteria > Xanthomonadales > Xanthomonadaceae > Luteimonas. The sequence continues at coordinate 18,213 of DAOMPM010000020.1, forward strand.
ATGCTCTCGCCCGAGCGGACGGTCAGCCACCGCATCATCATCGGCGAAGCGCTCGCCTTCCCCGAACTGCGCGACTGGTTCTTCGAACACGGCGTGGACCCTGCGCATGTCCGTCTTGCCGGGTACTTCAGCCGCCACGCCGCCACGGGAACGCTCGTGATCGAACATCCGGACGTCGCCGCCCGCCAGTTCTACATGGCCGCCTTCGGCGAAACGATCATCCTCACCACCAGCGGCAAGGTCGGCATCTACGATCTGGACAAGGTGCGTGCCGAAGCCCGCGAATCCGCCGAAACCTTCCTGCGCGGCATCCTCCCCCGCTGAGGCCCCACCGAGGCCCCGCACCACCATCGCATCACGTGCGGCGGTGCCGCTTGACGAAATCTGAACCTGCGCCAACAATCCCGTAACGCCGATTACACGCCAGCCGATCCAGGGATCGGGCAAGCCAAACGGGAGAGGGCGAATGCGGATTTTCATCGGGGGCCTGCTTGCGATCGCTGTCGCCGTGCTGATAGGCGCGGGGTTCCTGGCGCCGGTCGCCGCACAGCAGGCGTCGCGCATCAACCTGCCCTCCACCAACTTCGGCAGCGAGCAGCCGGTGTCGGCGCACGGCTTCGCCGGTGCCCCGGGCTTCGCCCATGCCCCGGCCGCGCACAACCCCGGCAGTCCCGAAGCCCGCACGGTCGGCGAACAGGTGTGCGCGTCCTGCCACAGCCTGGAAACCTCGAACTTCGCCCACACCGTCCACGCCCTGGGCATGAGCGCGGCGTTTGCGGCCGACCCCCGCACCGCCACCTGCGAGGCCTGCCACGGCGGCGGTTCGGTCCACATCGAGTCGCCCGGCAGGCCCGGTTCGATCATCGCCTTCACCAAGGACGGCGGCAGCGACACCGCCACCCAGGCCGGTGCCTGCCTGGGCTGCCACGCCGGCGGCCAGCGCGACCAGTGGACCGGCTCGGTCCATCAGCGCAACGACCTGTCGTGCAGCGACTGCCACAACCCGATGGCCAAGCTGTCCGGCGAGGGCCTGCTGGCCAAGCAGTCGATCAGCGAAACCTGCGCCGGCTGCCATCGCGACATCCGCCACCAGTTCAACCGCCGCTCGCACATGCCGCTGCCCGAGGGCCAGATGAGCTGCGCGGACTGCCACAACCCCCACGGCACCATCAACGCGAGCCTGCTCAAGACCGACACGGTCAACGAGACCTGCTACCAGTGCCATGCCGAGAAGCGCGGCCCGATGCTGTTCGAGCACGCGCCGGTGCGCGACAGCTGCCTGAACTGCCACTCGCCGCACGGTTCCAACCAGCAGGCGTTGCTGGTGGCGCCGGTGCCCTTCCTGTGCCAGCAGTGCCACTCGCACGTGCGCCATCCCAACGACCTGTTCACGAGCACCTCGCAGCGGGACGGCGGCGCAGCCGACGAGCGCCTGATGGCGCGCGGCTGCCTCACCTGCCACTCGCAGGTACACGGCTCCAACCATCCCTCGGGACCGCGGCTGCACAAATAAGCGGCGCAACGACGCTCAGGAGGTCAGGACATGAGTCCTCGCAACGGAACGGTCGCACGTCACCACCCGCTGATGCTGGCCCTGCTCGCCGCATTCGCCTTCCCGGCGACGGCGCAGGACAGCGGCGTCGGCGTCGACCTGCAGCTCGGCAACGCCTTCGACGCCTTCGGCGCCCCCGCCTGCCATCCCGACGGCATGAGCTGGCTCAGCGCCGAACGCAAGCGCTCGCCCAGCGGGCATCTGTATCCCTGCGTGCCCGACTTCGAGCAGCAGCGCGAACTGGCCAGCGGCTGGCTGTTCTCGGGCAGCCTGGGCATCGGCTACATCGACATCAACGACGAGAACAACACCAACTGGCTGCGCTTCAACAACTGGTCCGACGGCATCATCGCGCGGCTTTCGCTGGCCTATACCCGGCCCGCCGACGGCAGCTATGTCGAGGTCCGCGGCAGCCACATCAACTCCGACAACCAGTACATCAAGGCCACCTGGGGTCGCGCCGGACACTTCCGCCTGGAGGCCTTCGGACGCAGCCAGCCCAACGTCACCAGCGGCGCCGCGCGCTCGATCTGGGACGGCCTGGGCAGCGACTACCTCGCGCTCAAGCCGGGCCTGACGCCCGGCGGCAGCACCCATGCCCAGGTCGCCGCGGTCTCCGGCGGGACGCCGCCGCAGATACTCAAGGTGGTGCGCGACAAGTTCGGCCTGTCCGGCAGCTACATGTTCAGCCACCGGCTCAGCGCCTACTTCGGCGCCAGCCACGAGCAGCGTGAGGGTTCGCGTCCGTTCGGCGGTCCATTCTTCTTCGCCTTCATCGCCCCCGGCTTCGGCGGCGCGTACGAAACCCCGCGCCCGATCGACGACAGCACCTTCAATTTCAACGGCGGCGTGCGCTACGTCGGCAACGACTGGAACTTCGACGTCGGCTACAGTGGCTCGATGTTCCGCAACGGCATGCGCCGCTTCAGCTACGAAGTGCCGTTCGCGTTCCCGGCGCTGGTGCCGGGCTTCGGCAACTTCCCGCTGACCCTCGGCGAGTTCGCCTACGAGCCCGAGAACGACTACCACAACCTCCGCGCCACCGCGACCCGCAAGCTCGAAGGCAACGGCCAGTTCAGCATCACCGCCTCGTTCTCCAGCTCGCGCCAGGACGACGACCTGTTGGCGCCGATGAACTGCCCCAGCGGCAACCAGTTCGGCCTGACCGTACCGCCGTTCGCCTTCAACTGCTCCGACTGGAACAGCACCGCCTCGCTCTCGCGTACCAGCGCCGACCTCAAGATCGACAGCACCCTGGTCAACGCCCGCCTGGTGCTGCAGCCGGCCGACCGCGTGACCGTGCAGGGCAACCTCAAGTACCACCGCCAGGACTACAAGGGCGACTACTTCGCCTTCAATCCGCTGACCGGCCAGTACGGCTACATCGCCGAAAACGGCGCCCAGGGCAGCTCGGTGCCGCTGGAAATGGGCGTGTGGGATCCGGTGCTGTTCCCCAGCGTGCTGACCCGCGTGCGCAACCTGCCGCTGGACAAGGACATCCTCGAGGCCCACGCCGCGGTCGACTGGCGCGTCAACGACAAGAACACGCTGGGCGCCTCGCTGACCTTCACCCGCACCGACCGCGACCACCGCGAGGTCGAGCGCCAGGAGGACACCCTGCTCAAGCTCAGCTGGAGCAGCCGCGCGATCGACGACCTGACCCTGCGCGCCAACTACTCCTACCTGGACCGCTCCGGCAGCGACTACAACTACGATCCCTACCACTTCACCTTCTCCACCGACCTGCCCGACTTCATCGACCCGGGCAACCTGCCGCCGCACACCATCGCCCAGCTGCGCAAGTACGACGTCGGCGACCGCAAGCAGCACAAGCTGACCCTGATCGCGACCCTCGCGCTGCCGGCCAACCAGACCCTGTCGGGCACCGTGCGCGGCGACTGGAACGACTACGACGCCGACTTCGGCCGCCAGGACTACGACAGCCTCGGCGCCAGCCTGTCCTGGGACTGGCAGCGCGACGAGCGCACCACCGCCAACGTCTTCCTCGGCTATGACCGCTCCGAGCTGGGCATGGCCAACATCAACGAGATGGCGGGCTTCGGCAGCGACCCCAACCTCGGCGGCAATGCCTATGTCGACGCCGGCCGCTGGTGGGTCGACGACGACCAGCGCAACTACTACGCCGGCGTCAACTTCAGCCGTCGCTTCGACCGCAGCCATCTTGAACTGGGCTGGAACTACAGCGATTCGCGCGGCGAAACCGGCTACCGCTTCAACTCGCCCGCCGCCCTGGCCTATCCGGCGCTGGCCGCCGCCGCGGGCAACGGCTTCTCGCCGATGACGCACCGGGTCAACAGCTTCAACGTGTCCTGGACGTTCCCGATCACCCGTCGCATCGACCTGCGCCTGTTCGACACCTATGAAACGGCGCGGCTCGCCGACTGGCACTACTTCGGATTCGAGAGCGGACTGGTGACCTCGAACCGCGTGTACCTCGACGCCGGCCCGTCGAGCTATTCGGTCAACATGGTCGGCATGATGCTGGAGGTGCGGCTGTGAGCGCACGCATGAAGGTCGGCCTGCTGGCGTTCGCCGCCACGGCCCTGCTGGGTGTCGTCGCCGCGACCGCGGCCCAGGAAGCACCCGCCGAAGGGACGTCCGCCACGGACGCCAAGGCGGCCGGAGGCAGGCACTACTTCGACCTCCGCCGCGCTCCCCCGGTCGGCGGCGACCCCGTGCGCGGCAAGACCCGCACCGAGCTGTGCAGCGCCTGCCATGGCGACGACGGCATCTCGATCGTGCCGATCTACCCGGACATCGCCGGGCAGAGCGCCGACTACATGTACTGGCAGATGGTGAAGTTCAAGGACGCCGGCTTCGGCGGCACGGTGATGGCCGTGGCGCTGGAGGAACTCAACGACCAGGACATGCGCGACCTCGCGCAGTACTACGCCAGCCTGCCCTATGCCGGTGCGCCGCCTGCGCCGGGCGAGGAGCCCGCCGAGGCCGAAGAACCGCGCGACCCGGCACTGCTGGCGCGCGGCGAGCAGCTCTACCTGCATGGCGACCCCGCGGCAGGCATTCCCCCCTGCCAGGCCTGCCACGGCGGGGACGCGCTTGGCCATCCCCAGGCCGGCAAGGTCGACCGCGCCGGCTTCACGCCCTACGCCGCCTACCCGGCCCTGCGCGGCCAGCGCGACGCCTACCTGATGACGCGGATCGCCGAGTACCAGGGCGGCAAGCACACCAGCCTGTCCACCGACTTCGTGATGATCGGGGCCGCGAAGCACCTCGACCCGGCCAGCGTCGAGGCCCTCGCCGCTTGGCTGTCCTCGCTGCCGCGCTGACCCCGGTCAGCCGGCGTTGCGCTTGCGGGGATAAACTGTACTCGCGGTTACACTTTCCTTCCGGAGACACACCATGCTTCGCAAGCTCCTCCTTGCCTCGATCCTGATGCTGGGCGCCCCCGCCGCCATGGCGGCCACCTGCTCGGTCGACATCGAAGGCAACGACCAGATGAAGTTCAACCTCGCCAACATCGACGTCAGCAAGGCCTGCAAGGACTTCACCATCAACCTCAAGCACACCGGCAAGCTGCCCAAGGCCGCGATGGGCCACAACGTCGTCATCGCCGCGACCTCGGACATGAAGGGCGTCGACACCGACGGCATCAAGGCCGGCCTGCCCAACAACTACGTCAAGCCCGACGACGCGCGCGTCATCGCCCATTCGCCGATGATCGGCGGCGGCGAGAGCACCTCGGTGACCTTCCCGGTGGCCAAGCTCAGCGGCGGCCCGTACTCGTTCTTCTGCTCCTTCCCCGGCCACGCAGCGCTGATGAAGGGCACGATCACCCTGAAGCCGTAAGCGCTCCAGGTCGAAACTCCCGCGGGATGGCCGTCGCAAGCCATCCCGCGCGCTTGGCCCGGGGGGCCAAACCTGAAAGAATGTACTGACGGTCGCCGACGGCGGCCGCCAGGGTCTGGAGCGGCCCAGCCGCGGCCAGCCCACCTCCTGCCAGCGAAGAACAGATGTCCGACATGAACCCGGTGATCCGCTGGTTCCACCAGCTCGGCTCACCGCCCTACTTCGACCGGTTCGCGGCCCGCTGGGCACCGTGGGGCTATGGGCTGGGCCTGCTGATCATGGCCTGGGGCGCCTACGGCGCGCTGTTCCAGGTGCCCGCCGACTACCAGCAGGGCGACAGCTTCCGCATCCTCTACATCCACGTGCCGGCGGCCTGGATGAGCCTGATGGTGTTCGGCCTGATGGCGCTGTACTCGGCGATCGCGCTGGTCTGGCGGATCAAGCTCTGCGAGATCCTGGCCATGGCCTGCGCGCCGATCGGCGCCGCCTTCACCTTCGTCACCCTGGCCACCGGCTCGATCTGGGGCAAGCCGATGTGGGGCACCTGGTGGGACTGGGACCCGCGCCTGACCAGCCAGCTGGTGCTGCTGTTCCTGTACCTGGGCGTGATCGGCCTGTACCACGCCATCGACGATCGCCGCACCGCCGCGCGCGCCGCCGGCCTGCTGGCCCTGGTCGGGGTGGTGATGCTGCCGATCATCCGCTACTCGGTGGTGTGGTGGAACTCGCTGCACCAGGGCCAGACCATCCGCGTGTTCGGCGAGTCCTCGATGGACGCGAGCATGCTGCCGCCGCTGATCTGGATGGTGATCGGCACCAAGTTCTGGTTCGCCGGCTCGCTGCTGACGCGCGCACGCGCCGACAACCTGCACCGCGAGGCCGGCAAGGACTGGGTGCGCCGCCTCGCCGAGGCGAAGGCATGAGCTATCGCGAATACGTCATCGCCGCCTACGCGGTGTTCGCCCTGATGCTGGTCTGGGACTACGTCGTCCCGCGCCTGGCGATCGCGCGCGAGCTGCGCGCCGCGCGCCGGCTGGCCGCGCGCAAGGCCGCGCGCCCAACCCGCAACGAAACTCCCACGGAGCTTGGTCGATGAACCCCACCCGCCGCAGGCGCCTCTGGTTCGTGCTCGCCGTCGTCGTCGCCGCCTCCCTGGTGGCGGTGCTGGTGACCATGGCCCTGCAGCGCAACGTCGCCTACCTGTTCACCCCGGCCGAAGTCCTCGACGGCCGCGCCGGCGCCGACGTCGCCTCCGGCGAAACCCGCTTCCGCCTCGGCGGCATGGTCGCCAAGGGCTCGTTCGAACGCCCGACCGGCTCGATGGAGGCGCACTTCATGGTCACCGACGGCGACGCGCTGATGCCGGTGGTGTACTCGGGCATCCTCCCCGACCTGTTCCGCGAGGACCAGTCGGTGATCGCCACCGGCCGCATGCGCGACGACGGCACCTTCGTCGCCGACGATGTGCTCGCCAAGCACGACGAAACCTACGTGCCCAAGGAAGTGGCGGACAAGATGGGCCTGGCGCACGAGAAGCACAACGTCGACATGTCCGCGCCGCGGGCCGAAGAAGGCGTGCGCTAGTGCTGCCGGAGATCGGCCAGGCGGCGCTGCTGCTGGCGCTGCTGTTCGCGGTGCTGCAGGGCGTGGCCGGCCTCGCCGGCGCCGCCCGCGGGCGCGAGGAACTGGCCGCGGTCACGCGTCCAGCGGCGCTCGCCCAGCTGGTGCTGGTGCTCGCCGCCTACATCGCGCTCACGCTGGCCTTCGTGATGCAGGATTTCTCGGTCAAGTACGTGGCCGACAACTCCAACTCGCTGCTGCCGCTGGTCTACCGCTACACCGCGGTCTGGGGCGCACACGAAGGCTCGCTGCTGCTGTGGGCGCTGATGCTGGCGGTGTGGAACGCGGCGGTGGCCGCGCTGTCGGGCGGGATTCCCTGGCGCTTCCGCGCGCGCGCACTGGGCGTGATCGGCCTGGTCGCGGTCGGCTTCCTGTCGTTCATGATCTTCACCTCGAACCCGTTCGAACGCCTGCTGCCGGCCGCGCTCGAAGGCCACGACCTCAACCCGCTGCTGCAGGACCCGGGGATGATCATCCATCCGCCGCTGCTGTACATCGGCTACATCGGCTTCGTGGTGCCGTTCGCGTTCGCGATCGCGGCGCTGCTCGAAGGCGAACTCGACGCGCGCTGGCTGCGCTGGTCGCGGCCCTGGACCAACGTCGCCTGGGCGTTCCTGACGCTCGGCATCATGCTCGGCTCGTGGTGGGCCTACTACGAGCTGGGCTGGGGCGGCTGGTGGTTCTGGGACCCGGTCGAGAACGCGAGCTTCATGCCCTGGCTGGCGGGCACCGCGCTGATCCACTCGCAGGCGGTCACCGAGAAGCGCGGCAGCTTCGCCGGCTGGACGGTGCTGCTGGCGATCGCGGCGTTCTCGCTGTCGCTGCTGGGCGCCTTCCTGGTGCGTTCAGGCGTGCTGACCAGCGTGCACTCCTTCGCCGCGGATCCGGCGCGCGGGCTGTTCATCCTGGTCTTCCTGGCCGCGGTGATCGGCGGTGCGCTGGTGCTGTACGTGCTGCGCGCGCCCAAATTCCCGGAAGGCCGCGCCTTCGCCCCGGTCTCGCGCGAGACCCTGCTGCTGGTCAACAACCTGCTGCTGGCCTCGGCCTGCGCGATGGTGCTGCTGGGCACGCTGTACCCGCTGCTGGCCGATGCGCTCGACCTGGGCAAGGTCTCGGTCGGCCCGCCCTACTTCGGCACGCTGTTCATCGTGCTGATGGCGCCACTGGTGTTCCTGATTCCCTTCGGCCCGCTCACGCGCTGGCAGCAGGACCAGGCCTCGAGGGTGATGGCGATGCTGGCGCCGTGGCTCGGGCTGGCGCTGGTACTCGGCGTGATCGGCTACTTCATGGCGCCGCAGGGGCCGCTGAAGAGCGCCGCCGGCGTCTTTGCCGCGACCTGGGTCTGCTTCGGCACGCTGCGCTTCGTGTGGAGCCGGCTCCGCGCCAATGGCCGCGCCTTCACGCCGGAGATGCTGGGCATGGTGCTGGCGCACATGGGCGTCGCCGTGTTCGTCGCCGGCGCGCTGCTGGTCGAGGCGCAGAACGTGCAGCGTGAAATCCCGATGCACCCGGGCGACAGCGACACCATCGGCCGCTACGAGTTCCGCTTCGACGGCGTCGAACGCGTGCAGGGTCCGAACTATCTCGCCGACCGCGGCCTGGTGCAGACCTTCCGCAACGGCAAGCCGCTGGAACTGCTGCACCCGGAGAAGCGCGCCTACGCCAGCGGCGGCCAGGTGATGACCGACGCCGGCATCCACGGCGGCCTGTTCGCCGACGTCTTCGTCGCCCTGGGCGAACCGCTGGGTGACGGCGCCTGGGCGGTACGCCTGCAGGTCAAGCCGTTCGTGCGCTGGATCTGGGCCGGCGCCCTGCTGATGGCCCTGGGCGGCTTCGTCACCGCCACTGATCGCCGCTTCCGCCGCATCCCGAAGGAGCGGACATGAGCGCGCCAGCCCCAGAGAAGCAGCCCGGCCGCGGCCGCGCCACCGCGATCGTGATCGGCAGCGTGTTCGTCGGCGTGATCGCGCTGCTGCTGTACGGCGTGGTCGTGTCCGACCGCGCCGATCGCGAGTCCCTGCCCTCGCCGCTGATCGGCAAGCCGGCGCCGGAGTTCGAGCTGCCGCTGCTGCACGAACCCGGCCGCCTGCTGTCCTCGCAGGAGCTGCGCGGCCAGCCCTACCTGCTCAACGTCTGGGGCAGCTGGTGCCCCGGCTGCCAGGTCGAGCACCCGGTGATCACCCGCTTCGCCGAAACCAGGCGCGTGCGCGTGGTCGGCTACAACTGGAAGGACGAGCACGCCGACGCGATGCGCTGGCTGGAGCAGTTCGGCAATCCCTACTGGCTGGTGCTGGTCGACTACGAAGGCCGCAAGGCGATCGACTGGGGCATCTACGCCGCGCCCGAGACCTTCCTGGTCGACGGCGACGGCATCGTGCGCTGGAAGCACGTCGGGCCGGTCGACGACACCGTGATCGCCGACAGCCTCGGACCGGTGCTCGACCGCCTCGGGGTGGCGAAGTGAGCGCGCGCCTGCTGCAGGCGCTGCTGACAGGGCTGCTGCTGGCGCTGGCCACGCTGGCCCTTGCCGCGCCGGCGCAGGCCCAGGCCACGCGCGATGCCACGCCGCTGGAGTTCCAGGACGAGGCCGAGGCGCGTCGCTTCCACGACCTGGTCGTCGAGCTGCGCTGCGTGATGTGCCAGAACCAGTCGCTGGCCGACTCCAACGCCCTGATCGCGCAGGACCTGCGCCGCGAGGTGTTCGACCTGATGCGCAGCGGCAAGAGCGATGCCGAGATCCGCGACTTCCTGGTCGATCGCTACGGCGAGTTCGTGCTGTACCGGCCGCGCTTCGGCGGCCGCACCTGGCTGCTGTGGCTGGGCCCGGCGCTGGTGCTGCTCGCCGGCGCGTTCGTGGTGGTGCGCATCGTGCGCTCGCGCGGGCGCCAGTCGTTGCCCGTCGAAGAGGATCAGGAATGGTGAGTGGCGTCATCTTCCATGTGCTGCTGGTGGTCGCGGCGCTCGCGCTCGCGGCGCTGGTCGCCGCGCCGCTGCGCAAGTCCTCGCCGCGGGCGTTCGCCGCGCTGGTGCTGGTGACGCCGCTGCTGGCGGTCGCGCTGTACCGGATCGTCGGCACCCCGGCCGCGTTCGATGCCGACACCGTCGCGGCCACGGCGTCCGCGCAGGACGCGCCGACGATGGAACAGGCCGTCGCCGAGCTCGAGGCCACGCTCGCGCGCGATCCCGCGCAGCCGGAAGGCTGGCGCCTGCTCGCCCGCGCCCACGCCTCGCTCGGCAACCACACCAAGGCGCGCGACGCCTACATGACCGCCCTGCAGCACATCCCGGACGACCCGGAGCTGCTGGTCGAAGCCGCGCAGTCGCGCGCCCAAGCCGAGCCGGGCAACCGCTTCGACGACGAGGCGCTGGCGATGCTGCGCAAGGCCCTGGTGCTCGACCCGGCCAGCCAGCGCGCGCAATGGTTCATCGGCGTGGTCCAGCGCCAGCGCGGCGAGGACGCCGCCGCGGTCGCCACCTGGGAAGCGCTGCTGCCCGTGGTCGACGCATCGACCGCCGCCGCGCTGCGCGTCCAGATCAACGAAGCGCGCACCGCGGCCGGCATGGCGCTGCTGCCGGCGACGCCCGCAGCGACCGCACCGGCCACCGCCGCGCCTGGCGCTGACGCCACGCCTGCAAGCGCCACGCCTGCAGCATCCGGCGGCATCCGCGTCCGCGTCTCGCTCGACCCCGACTTCGCCGCGCGCGCGCGCCTGCGCGGCGACGCCGTCGTCTTCGTCATCGCCCGCGCCGCCGGCGGCCCGCCGATGCCGGTCGCGGTCGAACGCCACACAGTGCAGGACCTGCCGCTCGACATCGTCCTCGACGACAGCGACAACCTCATGCCGACCGCCTCCCTGTCCTCGCTGCCGGACGTCGAACTCGTCGCCCGCATCTCCGCCAGCGGCAGCGCCAACCGCGGCGAAGGCGACCTCGAATCGCCGGCGGTGCAGGTCAAGCAGCCGGCAAGCGGCCCGGTCGAACTGGTGATCGGCGCGCCGTCGCCCTGACTCCGTCTCCGTAGGAGCGGGCCATGCCCGCGACCCGCAGTCGCCGGAGCATCATCGCGATCCGGTCGCGCCCATGGGGCGCTCCTACAGCACTGCACAACAAACCCCGTCCGGCAGCCGCACCGATCCCCGCTAGAATCCCCGGATGACCGAGTTCATCCCGCCCGCCACCCGATGGATCGAGCTGCCCTCGCCGTTCCCGATGAAACGCGGCGGCACCCTGCACGGCGCACGCGTCGCGTTTGAAACCTGGGGCACGCTGAACGAGGCGCGCGACAACGCCCTGCTCATCCTTACCGGCCTCTCTCCCGACGCGCACGCGGCATCGAGTGAGGCCGACCCCACGCCCGGCTGGTGGGAAGCCATGCTCGGCCCCGGCAAGCCGATCGACAGCGACCGCTGGTTCGTGATCTGCGTGAACCCGCTCGGCAGCTGCAAGGGCTCCACCGGGCCGGCGTCGATCGACCCGGCCACCGGCACGCCCTGGCGCCTGCGCTTCCCCGACGTCTCGATCGAGGACATCGCCGACAGTGCCGCCCACGTCGTGCGCGCGCTCGGCATCGAACGCCTCGCCTGCGTGATCGGCAATTCCATGGGCGGCATGACCGCGCTCGCCCTGCTGCACCGCCATGCCGGCATCGCCCGTGCCCACGTCAACATCTCCGGCAGCGCGCGCGCGATGCCGTTCTCGATCGCGGTGCGCTCGCTGCAGCGCGAAGCGATCCGGCTCGATCCGAACTGGAACAACGGCGACTACGACGAGTCGACCTATCCCGAATCGGGCATGCGCATCGCGCGCAAGCTCGGCGTGATCACCTACCGCTCGGCGCTGGAGTGGGACGGCCGCTTCGGCCGCGTGCGGCTCGAATCCGACCGCCCCGACGAGGAACCCTTCGGCCTCGAATTCCAGGTCGAGAGCTACCTCGAAGGCCACGCCCGCCGCTTCGTGCGCCGCTACGACCCCAACAGCTATCTCTACCTCAGCCGCTCGATGGACTGGTTCGACCTCGCCGAGTACGCCAGCGGCGACGCACTGGCCGGGCTGGCCCAGATCCGCGTCGAACGCGCGCTCGCCATCGGCGCCCGCACCGACATCCTGTTCCCGGTCGAGCAGCAGGAGGAAGTCGCCGAAGGCCTCGCCCGCGGCGGCGCCGACGCCGACTTCCTCGGCCTTGAATCGCCGCAGGGCCACGACGCCTTCCTCGTCGACTTCGACCGCTTCGGCCCGGCGGTGCGTGGTTTCCTCGACTCGCTCTGAGCTTGTGTAGGAGCGCCCCATGGGCGCGACCGGATGGCGATGATGCCTCGGCGCCGAGGGTCGCGGGCATGGCCCGCTCCTGCGGATCGCGCGCGGGTCTCATGACGGCACGCGACATAACGAAACCCTTGCATGGTTGCAGGCGGGACTGTCTAGTATGGGGCGATGACCGAGACCGCCTGCCCGCCCGGCATCGCCTTCGAAGGCCGCGACCGCTTCATCGCCGCGATCGACAGTGCGGTCCGCAGCGGCGACGAACACGCCGTCACCGCGGCGTTGCGCAACACCCTGTGCGGCCTGATCCGCGACCCCGCGATCCGCCTGCCCGACTGCGTCCACGCCCGCATCGACGACCACTACGCCCGCCGCGAGCTCTACCGCAGCCCCGAGCACGGCTACAGCATCGTCGCCATGACCTGGGGCCCCGGCCAGGGCACGCCGGTGCACGACCACTGCGGCCTGTGGTGCGTGGAAGGCGTCTGGCACGGCGAACTCGAGATCACCCAGTACCAGTTGCTCGACAGCGACGGCGACCGCTGCCGATTCCGCGCCGCCGGCGGCATGCAGGCCGGCCCAGGCAGCGCCGGCAGCCTGATCCCGCCGCACGAATACCACAGCATCGCCAACGCGAGCGCCGACCGGACCGCGATTTCGGTGCATATCTACCAGGCGCCGATCGAACACTGCTGCAAGTTCGAACCGCTCGGCAACGAGTGGTACCGGCGCGTCGATGCCCGGCTGGCGGTCGACCAGGCCGCCTGAGCGGCAACCGGCACACAATCCCCTCGTTCCCCTTCCGACATCAGGCAACCCTGAAAGCCCCCGAGTCTGTCATGTCGCCTGAAAACCCCGGATTTGTCATTTCGAACGCAGTGAGAAATCTGCTTCTCAAGCGCTGAGGGAGCATCCAACGCAACGCTGATCAAGTCGATGTTGTCATTCCGGGCGCAGCTAGAAGCGCTTTGCAACAGCGAAGCTGGTCAATCTTGAGAATCAACAACGCAGATTTCTCGCTGCGCTCGAAATGACAGTTTTCAGGGGCTCCCATCCCGACATGTTCCGCGACTTCCTGCTCGCCTCCGCCCACCACCTGCTGTTCTTCGGCCTGATCGCGATGCTCGCGATCGAATCGGCCCTGCTCTCGCGACCGCTGGACGGCGCAGCGCTCAAGCGCCTGGTCGGCGTCGACCGCGGCTACGGCATCACCGCCGTCCTGCTGCTCGTGGTCGGCCTGGTCCGCGTGTTCCATGGCGTCAAGGGCGCCGACTTCTACCTGTACAACCCCTGGTTCCACGCCAAGCTCGGCGCCTTCCTGCTGGCCGCGTTGCTGTCGATCTGGCCGACGCTCGCCTTCGTGCGCTGGCGCCGCGCCCAGGCCACGCACCCGCAGCGGCTTCCCGATACCGCCCAGATCGCCCGCGTACGCACCATCATCCGTGTCGAGACCGCACTGATCGCGGTGATCCTGGTCTGCGCCGCGGCAATGGCTCGCCACGGCGGCCTCTCGCCCTGACCCGGCCGGGGCCTGGCGGCCTCCGCTATACTGCGTCCCCGCGCCGGAGTGGCGGAATCGGTAGACGCAGCGGACTCAAAATCCGCCGCCCTTAAAAGCGTGTGGGTTCGAGTCCCACCTCCGGCACCAGGACTTCGAAAGCCAGGCGATCCGCCTGGCTTTTCGCCAGATGCCGCCCACCCGGGAAGATATGCACACATGACCCGCGTCGTCGCGCTGGACACCGAAACCACCGGCATCTCCTACCGCTTCGGCCACCGCATGATCGAGATCGGCGCGGTGGAGCTGGTCGACGGCCGGATCACCGGCCGCCAGTTCCACACCTACCTGCAGCCCCAGCGCCCGGTGGACTGGAGCGCGCAACAGGTGCACGGCATCAGCGATGCGATGCTGGTCGGCAAGCCGCTGTTCGCCAGCAAGGCGAATGAGCTGCTGGACTTCCTGGCCGGCGCCGAGATGGTGGCCCACAACGCCAGCTTCGATGTCGGTTTCATCGACAACGAGCTGCGCTTTGCCGGCTTCGATCACGGCCTCGCCAGCTACTGCCGCATCACCTGCAGCCTCAGGCTGGCCCGCGCCCGCTGGCCGCGCATGCCCAACAGGCTCGACGACGTGCTCCAGCGCCTGCGCATCCCCCACAACCGGGACTTGCATGGCGCGCTGAAGGACGCGCACCTGCTGGCCCAGGTGATTCCGCACCTGCGCTGATCGCAACGCGCGATCAAACCATGGAACAGCAAGTAGGGCGGGTCTTGACCCGCCACGTGTACGCCTTGGGTGATGACGGCTTGAACGATGGCGTGAACGATGGCGGGTCAAGACCCGCCCTACTTGCTGATTCGCCTGCAATCGTCCAGTTGCAATCCGCCTTCCTACGCCACGACCGCGATACCGGCCGCATGCTTGCGGCCTGCGGGTTGCACGACAATTTCGATACGCTGGTCGAACGACGCCAAGGCCTGCATCAGTCGTTCCAGGGAGATGTTCTGCAGCTTGTAGCGGCGTACCTGGGACACTTTGGGTTGGGTCATGCCGGTGATGCGGGCCGCTTCGGTCTGACTGAGCCCCCGCGCGTCGATCAGTTCGTTGAGCCTGACCGCAAGGGCGGCCTTCGCCGACAGTTCCCCGGCATCCTCGAAGCCGAGATCGAACAGCACGTTGTCGGCGCCTCGGGGATTGTCTTTGCGGGTCATCACGATCTCCAGTAGCGGGCAAGCACGGCCTTCAGCCGCTTCTCGATCAACGCCACATCCGGCTGCGGCGTGGCGATGCCGGACCTGGACTTCTTCTGGAACGCATGCAGTACATGGACCGCATCATCGATCTGAACGGTGTAGACCGCACGGAAGGCGTCTCCGCGATGATCCTCCACCAGTTCGTACACTCCGGAACCGAGCCCCTTCCAGGGCTTGGCCGAATCCGGCGTTCAGCCCAACTGCACCACGAACAGCGCCACGCCCATGTCCTTCTGGACGGGAACCGGGAATGCCTTGAAATCCTTCTTCGAGGAGCCTTCCCAGAACAGCGGTTAGCGTTTTCCAGTCATGGATTATACCTGTTCGGGTATAGACGGCAAGCGCCCTGGCGACACCACCGAGTTTCCTGCCCAAGCCACAACGGGTGACTGAACAAACCATCCAGCTGCGGCGAACGGCTTGCTGTCGGGGAATGCCCCAACATGAGGTCAGGCACATGTGCTGAAGACGCTCCCGTCGCCCGCCGCGCCGCAATCACGTCGCGATAACGCAGCCGGGGCTACTGCTGTCGGGAGCACGCCGGTTGTGGCAACCTCGCCCCTGCCGAGGTCTCCGGGGAGTCATGGAATGCGCCCTGTCCTGTCCGCAATTGCCTGCATCTGCGCCGCGCTGCTGCTGTCGGCCTGCGACGACGAGGTGATCGTTGATACGCCGGCCGTGCAGTACCGGACGGCCGCCGCGGCGCCAATGCCGCAGCGCGGCACGGTCGCGGCGTTGCGGGCGTCATCCTCCGACCCGGCGGTGTCGTCGACGTCCCCAGTGACGACCCACGCGCCTGCACGAGCCCGCGCCTCCGCAACGGCAGCCGCCGGCCCGCGCGGCACCGGTGGCAATGGCCCGCGTCGGCGGATCATCGAGCCGGATCCGCCGTTCCGCTCGACGCCGGTGGCGACGTTCAACGAGCCCTGGGCGATGGCCTTCCTGCCCGACGGGCGCCTGCTGGTCACGGAGAAGGGCGGCAGCCTGCGCCTGGTCAACCTGGCGACCGGGCAGGTCGGCACCGTCAGCGGCGTGCCGGCGGTCGCCTACGGCGGCCAGGGTGGCTTCGGCGACGTCATCCTGCATCCGCAGTACGCGAGCAACCACCTCGTCTACCTCAGCCACGTCGAGCGCAGCGGCTCGAACTACGGCGCGGTCGTGGTGCGGGCGCGGCTGGATCCGGACACGGGTGGCGGCGGCCACCTGGCCAATGTCGAACGGATCTGGGAGCAGGTGCCGAAGGTGACCGGCCAGGGGCATTTCGGCCACCGCCTCGCCTTCGACGCGGACCGCAAGCTGTGGATCACCTCCGGCGACCGCCAGAAGTTCGATCCGGCACAGGACATGGGCGGCAACCTCGGCAAGATCCTGAGGCTCAACGACGATGGCAGCGTGCCGTCGGACAATCCCTTCTTCGGCCAGGGCGGCGTGGCGGCGCAGGTGTGGACGCTGGGCCATCGCAATCCGCTGGGCATCGCCTTCGACGGCGAGGGGCGGCTGTGGGTGCACGAGATGGGGCCGGAAGGCGGCGACGAGCTCAACCTGATCCTGCGCGGGCGCAACTACGGCTGGCCGCTGGTCTCCAACGGCAACCACTACGGCGGCGCGCCGATCCCGAACCACGATACCCGCCCGGACCTGGAAGCGCCGAAGGCCTGGTGGACGCCGGTGATCGCGCCTGCCGGGATGATCATCTACTCGGGCAACCTGTTCCCGACCTTCCGCGGCGATGCCTTCATCGGCGGCCTCGCGTCGCAGGCGCTGGTGCGGGTGCGCTTCAACGGCACCGCGGCCGCGGAGTACCGGCGCTACGCCATGGGCCGGCGCATCCGCGAGGTCGAACAGGGGCCGGACGGCGCGATCTGGCTGCTGGAGGACGGCAGCGGCGGACGCCTGCTGAAGCTGGTGCCGCCTGGCTGAGGCCGCCCTGTCCGTCCCCGCCGCGGGGCCGCGTTCGACACAGTGACGGCGCACGCGCGCCCTGCCCCGCAGGCGAGACATGAAGCGCATCGTGGTCTTCTGCGATGGCACCTGGAGCAGCGCCGACCAGGAAAAGGAGGGCGCGCCCTGTCCGACCAATGTCATCAAGCTCGCCCTGCGCGCCGCGCGCCGTGACGGCGGCACGTCGCAGATCGTGTACTACGGACAGGGCGTGGGCACCGGCGGTTCGGTCGACAAGCTCACCGGCGGCGCCTTCGGCAAGGGGCTGGACGACAATCTGTACGCGGCCTACCGCTTCCTGGTGCTCAACTACGAGGAAGGCGACGAAATCTTCCTGTTCGGCTTCAGCCGCGGCGCCTACACCGCGCGCAGCCTGGCCGGCATGGTGCGCAAGTGCGGAATCCTGCGCCTGCGCTATGCGCCGCGCTACCACGAGGCGGTGCAGCTGTATTGCAACGACATCCATCCAGACGAGGACCACGCGCGCAAGTTCCGCAGCGAGTGTTCGGTCACCGGGATGCGCGAGATCCCGATCCGCTTCATCGGCGTGTGGGACACCGTCGGCTCGCTCGGCATCCCGGTGCGCGGCCTGCGTTCGCTGACTGCCGACAAGTACCGCTTCCACGACGTCGAGCTCAGCGGCACCGTCCAGCACGCCTGCCAGGCGCTGGCCATCGACGAGCGGCGGGCGCCGTTCGAAGCGGCGCGCTGGGCCTACCAGCCCAAGCCGGGGCAGACGATCGAGCAGGTCTGGTTCTGCGGCGTGCACAGCGACATCGGCGGCGGCTATCCGCTGGCCGAATCGGGGCTGTCGAACATCGCCCTGCAGTGGATGCGCGAACGGGCGGTGAGCGCAGGGCTGGAGATCGACCCCGACGTCGACGCCGCCTACCCGCCGCACACCGACCCGATGGCGGTCCTGCACAATTCCAAGAAGGGCCTGTACCGGGTCACGCCCGGCATCGACCGGGCGATCGGGCTGGCGGCACAGAGTACGCAGCAACCCGGCGCCGGGAGCTCCACCCGCGACCCCACCCAGTCCCTGCACCCGAGCGTGCTCACCCGCTGGGACCGCGACCCGGGCTACCGGCCGGCGAACCTGCGCGACTACTTCCGGCTGATCGGCGATCCGCGCGCCGCCGGCTGATTCCGACCTGCGACTCGTGCCGACCGGTGCACGATCGCTACCGGGTCGCGGGCATGGCCCGCTCCTACGATCGCGCGTAGGTATGAGCGCGCGTCACGGCACACTGTCGAATCCGCGCCTGCTGGATCGTCGTCACGACACACCCCGCCATGAGCGAGCCGATGCCGCCGATCCTCTACGCCCACCCCTTCTCGTCCTACTGCCAGAAGGTGCTGGTGGCGCTGTACGAGAACGACGTCCCGTTCGAGTACCGCCACCTCGACGAGGGCGACCACATGCGCGAGCTGGCCGAACTCTGGCCGATGAAGCGCTTCCCGCTCCTGGTCGACGCGGGCGGCATGGTGATCGAGGCCAGCACGATCATCGAGCACCTGCAGCTGCACCATCCCGGCCCCGTCCGGCTGATTCCCGACGATCCGGAGGCGGCGCTGGAGGTGCGGATCATGGACCGGTTCTTCGACAACTACGTGTCGACGCCGCAGCAGAAATGCGTGTTCGACCTGCTGCGCCCGGCCCAGGCGCGCGATCCCCACGGCGTGGCCGACGCGACGGCAATGCTGGACACCGCCTATGCCTGGCTCGATGCACGACTGGCCAACCGCACCTGGGCGGCGGGCGACGCCTTCACCCTCGCCGACTGCGGCGCGGCGCCGTTCCTGTTCTACGCGCACTGGACGCATCCGATCCCCGACACGCGCGCGCGCCTGCACGCCTATCGCCGGAGGCTGCTGGCGCGGCCGTCGTTCGCACGCGCGGTGGACGAGGCGCGTCCGTACCGGAAGTACTTTCCGCCGGGGGAGATCGGCGATGAGCCGGTCTGATCCCAAGAAAGCGTAGGAGCGGGCCATGCCCGCGACCCGTGCCGGCCGGTGCACCATCGGTACCCGGTCGCGGGCATGGCCCGCTCCTGCAATCACGGGTGGAACGGAGGATCCGGCGCCTATCCAGCCTGCGAACGCCAGGCCGCCAGCAGCTCCGCCTCGCGCTCGCGGCTGATGCCGGCGCCCAGCTTGGCCTGCCGCTCCGCCGGCAGTTCGCGGAACCAGGCCAGCAGGTCCTGCACCGTGGTCGCCAGCGGGCGGAAGCTCAGGCCGGCGGCGATCGCGCGCGCGTTGCTCACCGCGCCATAGCCGCCGTAGGTCGCGTCGTCTCGCGACACCCAGATCGGCAGCCCGACCTCGTGCTTTGCGAGGAAGTCGGCCGGGACGTGGGTGAATGTCGCCGGTCCGCCGGTGACGGCGTGGCAGCCATGCACCATCGCGTCGGTGCTCATCGCGTAGTCCGGGCCGCAGGCGTTGAAGGTGCCGGTGGTGCCGTTCTCGGCGAGCCGGATCATCCACTCGCCGAGGTCGCGGCCGTCGATGATCTGCACCGGGTCGGCGCCGTCGCCCGGGACCAGCATCTCCCCGCCCTGCGCGATGCGGTGCGGCCACCAGGTGAAACGGTCGGTCTGGTCGCGCGGACCGACGATGTAGCCGGGACGCACGATGGTCACGCGCGGGCCGAACTGCTTGCGCGCTTCCGCCTCGCTCAGCGCCTTGAGCGGGCCATAAAGATTGCCGACGGTGGCCATCAGCGTCTCGCGCGTCTCGGCCATCGCATCGCTGCCCGTGTACGGCAGCAGCGGCGCGTCTTCGGTCATGTTCGGCTTCGAGCCGTCGGCGTAGACCGAGATGGTCGAGATGAAGAGGTAGTGGCCGACCTGGTCCTTGAGCACCTGGCCGGCATCGCGCACCCAGGACGGCAGCGTGGTGGGATTGTCGATGCACACGTCCCAGCGGCGGCCTTCGAGCGCGGCGAGATCGCCGGTATCGCGGTCACCGTGCAGCTGCTCCACTTCGCCTTGCCATTCCGGCGACGGCCGGCGGCCGCGGTTGAACAGGGTGACGCGGTGGCCGCGCGCAAGCGCGTACTGCACCTGGAACGGGCCGGTGAAGCCGGTGCCGCCGAGGATCAGGATGTCGAGCGGCTTCTCGGCGCGTCCTGTATTCGCGGGCGTCATCGCGTTCACGGCGAAGGCAGGCAGCGCCGCCGACGCGGCGGCCAGGGCACCGAGCTTGAACAGGTCGCGACGGGTCGCACGCATGGCGGGCTCCAGGCTGGTGGTGGCCAAGTCTTGCACCTGCCGCCACCGATCGGCGCATGACGGAAGTCAGGATGAGGACAGGCAGGTGGTCATGGCAGACAGCAGCCGTACGATGCGCTCGACGCCGGACGGCGACCGGTCGTGGTTTGCCAACCCGAAACGCCAGGGGAACTCGTATGCGACGCATCAGGAAACTCCTGCTGGGCCTGTTGCTGCTTCTGGTCGTGGCGGTCGGCGTGCTGGCGGTGGTGCTTGCCTACGACGGCGACTGCCCGCCCGCTCCGACCGTCGCCGACGGCGCCAGCGCCATGCAGGCGGTCAGCGCCCGCTGCTATGGCGGCAGTGGGGTGCTGGCGCTGGAACGGGTCGCGTTGCCGGTTCCGGCCCAGGATGAAGTGCTGGTACGGGTGCACGCCGCCGGCGTGAATCCGCTGGACTGGCACAACATGACCGGGCAGCCCTACGTGATGCGGCTGGGCGCCGGCATTGGTCGCCCCGACGACAGTTCGACCGGCGTCGATTTCGCCGGCACCGTGGTTGCGGTGGGTGCTGACGTCGATCGCTTCCGTCCCGGTGATGCCGTGTTCGGGGCACGTGCAGGTGCCTTCGCCGAATACGTCGTGGTGCGAGAGTCGCGCAACATCGCGATCAAGCCCGCCGGCATCGGTTTCGACGAAGCCGCCGCCGTGCCGGTGGCCGCGACCACGGCGTTGCAGGCGCTGCGCGATGCCGGCGGCGTCCGTGCTGGGCAGCGCGTGCTGATCAACGGTGCTTCGGGTGGCGTCGGCAGCTATGCGGTGCAGATCGCGAAAGCCCTTGGCGCCCACGTCACCGGCGTGTCCAGTGGACGCAATACCGAACTGGTGCGTTCGCTCGGCGCGGACGAGGTCATCGACTACACGCAGCAGGACTTCACCGCGGGCGACAAGCGCTACGACGTGATCATCGACAACGTCGGCAATCGTCCGCTGTCCGCGTACCGACTGGTGTTGCCGCTGGACGGCACGCTGGTCATGGTCACCGGTCCGAAACGCAACCGCTGGCTCGGACCATTGGGACGCCTGCTGTGGGCGAAGGCCACCTCACCCTTCGTCGCGCAACGCCAGGCCTCGCTGTTTGCGGAACTGAACCCCGAGGATCTGGAGATCCTGCGCGGCATGCTCGAAGCAGGAACCTTGCGTTCGGTGATCGACCGCCGCTTCCCCCTGGCCGACACCGCTGCGGCCATCGACTATCTCGAACAGGGGCGCACGCGCGGGAAGAACGTCATCGTGGTCATTCCCGAGGACCACGGCGATCACTGAATCGCGACGCCCGTCGCGCAGTGGATCACCGGATCCGCACGCTCCCCGGGCGCGATCCACAGCGCATCGCGTTCCTCCACGCCGAACGCCTCGTACCAGCAGGCGTAGCCTGGATAAGCGAAGCGCATCCGGGCTACGCGGTGGTTTTCCTCAGGCCGCGGCGGTCACGACGATCTCGACCTTCCACTCCGGCCGGGCGAGTCGCGCTTCCACGGTCGCGCGAGAGGGCGCGTTGCCCGCCGCCACCCAGGCATCCCAGGCGCGGTTCATGCCGGCGAAATCGGCGATGTCGGCCAGGTAGATCTGCGCGCGCAGGATGCGGGTCTTGTCGCTGCCGGCCTGCGCCAGCAGCGCGTCGATCGCGGCCAGCACTTCCGCGGTCTGGGTTTCGATGTCGGCGCCGTCGGTTTCCGGCACCTGTCCGGCGAGATAGACGACGCCACCGTGGATGCTGGCTTCGGACATGCGCGGGCCGCCGTCGATGCGCTGGATCATGGGGCGGGTCCATCAGGAGGAAGGAAGCGGCACGATATGACAAAGCCCGTTTCGCGGGAAGCGCAGCTCTTCTCCCTCCCCTTCAAGGGGAGGGCCGGGGTGGGGATGGTGTTCGCGATACAGGCATAGTTGCCATCCAATCGTTACTGCACAACACCATCCCCACCCTCCCCTTGAAGGGGAGGGCTCCACTGCTTCGCTTCCCGCCGGACCGGCACTCCTCCGGCCCGGCTGGATTGCAACAGCCTCACCAGATCCGCACGCGATCCTCCGGCGCGATCCACAGCGCGTCGCCTTCGCTCACGTCGAACGCTTCGTACCAGGCGTCGATGTTGCGCAGCGGTGCGAAGGCGCGGATATGGCCGGGCGAGTGCGTGCCGTTGACCAGCTGCTGGCGCAGGGCGTCGTCGCGCCACAGGGTGCGCCAGACCTGGGCCCAGCCGAGGAACAGGCGCTGTTCGCCGCTGAAGCCGTCGATCTCCGGCGCCGGCTTGCCGTCGAGCGAGCGGCGGTACGCCTCCAGCGCGATGGTCAGGCCGCCGAGGTCGCCGATGTTCTCGCCCATCGCCACCTTGCCGTTGATGCGCATGTCCGGCAGCTGCGGGAACTCGTAGGCCTCGTACTGGGCGCCGAGCTTGGCCGCCTGCACCTCGAACTTGGCCGCGTCGTCGGCCGTCCACCAGTCGCGCAGCACCCCGGCGCCGTCGGACTTGCGGCCCTGGTCGTCGAAGCCGTGGATGATCTCGTGGCCGATCACGCCGCCGATGGCGCCGTAGTTCACCGCCGGGTCGGCGTCGGGATCGAAGAACGGCGGCTGCAGGATCGCGGCCGGGAACACGATCTCGTTCTTGACCGAGTTGTAGTAGGCGTTGACCGTCTGCGGCGTCATCCCCCACTCGGCCTTGTCGACCGGCTGGCCGATGCGGGCGCGGCGGTAGTCCCACTCGAATCGGCGCGAGCGCTGGGCGTTGCCGAACAGGTCGCCGTCGCGCACCTCCAGCGCGCCGTAGTCGCGCCACTCATCCGGATGGCCGATCTTCAGTCCGAAGCCGGCCAGCTTGGCGTGCGCCTCGGTCTTGGTCTCCGGCGACATCCACGCCAGCGCGTCGAGCCGCGCGCCCATCGCCACTTTCACGTTGGCGACCAGGTCGTCCATCTTGGCCTTGGCGTCGGGCGGGAAATACAGCGCCACGTAGTCGCGGCCGATGGCCTCGCCCATCACGCCCTCGACGAAGGACACGCCGCGCTTCCAGCGCTCGCGCGGCTCGGGCTGGCCGGACATGAACTTCTCGCGGAACTCGTAGCGCGCGTCGACGAAGCGGCTCGACAGCAGCATCGCCGAAGAGTCGATCAGGTCCGCCGCCTGCCAGGCCTTGAGCGTGTCGAGGTCGGTGTCGGCGAAGATCGCGGCCATCTTCGGCACCGCACTGTCCTGGCGCACCACCGCAAGTTCGGCCTGGGCCACGCCGGCGGCGTCGAAAAAGTCGGCCCAGGGGAAGCCCGGTGCCTTCGCCTCGAACTCGGCCAGCGCCAATGGGTTGTAGGTCTTGTCGCGGTCGCGGCTTTCGGCGCGGGTCCAGTGCGCCTCGGCGATGCGCGTCTCGAACGCCAGCACCTTTTCGGCGCTGGCCTGCGGCTCGCTCCAGCCCGCCAGCTCGAGCAGCTGCGCGACATAAGCGAGGTAGCGCTCGCGCTGCGGCGCGAAGTTCTCGCGCAGGTACATCTCACGGTCGCCCAGGCCCAGGCCGGACTGCGAGAGGTAGAGGGTGTAGCGGTCGGGATCGCGCTGGTCGTCGGACACCATCAGCCGGACCAGGCCGCCGCCGAAGCCGCCCTGGCTCGCGACCACGCGCATCAGCGCCGCCTTGTCGGGCGCGTCGCGCAGTTCCGCCAGCAGCGGCTGCAGCGGCTGGTCGTCGAGCGCCTCGACCGCGGCCTCGTCCATGAAGCCCTGGTACAGGGTGGCGATCTTCGCCGCGTCGCCGCCGGTGGCCGGATCGGCCTTCGGATAGCCCTCCACCAGCGCGCGCACCCGCGCCTCGGACAGGTCGCGCAGCACGCGGAAGTTGCCGTAGCTCGACTGGTCGGCCGGGATCTGCGTGCTCGTCGCCCACTGCCCGCTGGCGTAGGCGAAGAAGTCGGCGCCGGGTGCGACCTCGCGATCCATGCCCGCGACATCGAAGCCCCAGCTGCCGTAGCGCTGCGCCGCGATCGTGCCCACGGCGGAACCGCCGCCGGGCTCGACCGACACCAGGGCCTGCAGCGTGCAGGCCTCGTCCAGGCAGGCGTGGCCGTCATGCGCGGCCAGCGGAGCGGTGAAGCCGAGAGCCACAAGTGCGGCCACGGACAGAAGATTCTTCTTCAAAATTAATCTCCAACCATATGAAAACAAAGAAATACGGATGAAATCCGCACGTTCCGTTGCGGTCAGGATAGCGGCCCCGGGCGCGCGTGGCGCGGGCCAAACGGCATGGAGACAGCTCCGTCCCGCCTCCCGCCAACTGGTGTAGGAGCGGGCCATGCCCGCGACCGGCGAGCGACGGTGCCGCGCGGCGCGGGTCGCGGGCATGGCCCGCTCCTACAGATCGCGAATGGGTATCAGGGTTTCGAAGGCGGCACCAGCCGCTCGTGCCACTCGGGCAGGAGCATCATCGCCGCGCTGCCGTACCACTCGTGGTACTCGGCCACCATTTCGCCCTGGACCACCACCGGATCGGTTTCGGCCAGCGCTTTCGCCTCGTCGATGGTCTCCACCGCGAACACGTACAGCCCGCGCCAACCGGACGGATCGGTGAAGAAAGGCCCGGCCACGGCCAGCTTGCCGGCGTCAGCCAGGCGCTTCATGTTGGCGAAGTGGCCGGCGAACATGTGGTCGCGCTCCGGACCATCCGGCACCCGCGTCTCCCCGGTCTTGAGGATCACCAGCACGTACTTGCGCATGCCACGCTCGTCGGCGCCGAGACGTTCGGCCAGCGCGGCGTCATGGACGGGCGCGTCGGCGCGGACCGCAGGCTCATCGGCGCCGGCAGGCAGGGTCGCCGCCAGCAGCAGGAACAACAGAAATAGCGTACGGCGCATGGCGTGACTCCGGCACTTTTCTACATTCTTTCATCTCTATCGAGCAAACCCTGCACCTGGAGCCATTCGCCGAAGCGCTCGATCCATCCATCCACCGGCAGGCCGCGTTTGCTCATGCCGAAGCCATGGCCGCCCTGCGAATAGATATGCAGCTCCGCACTACGCGCGCCGGCTTTCCAGTCCAGGTAGAGTGCTGCGCTGCTGAGCGCGGCAATGGGATCGTCGCCGGCCGTCGCAATGAACAAGGGCGGGGCATCCGCTGCCACGGCCGTCCCGTTCGTGGCACCACCGTAGATCGGCGCGGCAAAGTCGGGGCGGCTCGCCGGATCGTTCCGCATGACCAGGCCCATGGTGAGCATGCCGCCGGCCGAGAATCCCATCATGCCGACCCGATCGATCGCCACGCCCCACTCCGCCGCCTGCTGACGCACCAGCTTGACCGCCTGCGCGCCGTCGTCGATCGCCAGTTCGATGGCCTTGTGCTGCGCCGGATCGAGCTCGATGGTGGCATGGGGTGTCTCGTTGGTCGCTGTCAGGCGTGTCATCCCGGCGGCCAGATCGCGGTACTCCGCCTCGGTACCGGTGTCCAGCAGGCGGTACTTCAACACGAAGGCCGCCACTCCGCGTGCCTGCAGCCACTGCGCCACTTCGAAGCCTTCGGTCGCGATGGCCAGGTGCATGAAGCCACCACCCGGCGCCACGATGACAGCGGTACCGTTGGCCCGCTCGCGCTCGGGCAGGTAGGCCGTCAACGTGGGTCGGGTGACATTGCGTACGCGCAATGCGCCGTCCGTGTCGACGAGCGAAGCCTCCTCCTGCTTGGCGCCCTCCGAACCTGGTGCGGCGCCGGGATACAAGGGGATCACCGGCTGTTGCGCGTGGGTGGTCGTGCTCATGCACAACGCGGCCGATGCGATGGCAAGCACGCAGGCGCTGATCTTCATCATGGGACCTCCGGATGGGAACAGGAGAAACAGGGGTCAGAAACAGGGGTCAGAGTGGACTTTCCGGCCAGTCGAAGTCCACCAGCACCGGAAAATGATCCGAGGGATAGCGCCCCGCGCTGTTGTCGGTCAACGTGCGTGCGCGGATCGCGCGCAGGCCGCGCGACAGCACCCAGTCGATCCGCCGCTCGGACTGCCCGGTGAAGGCGTGGAAGGTCGCCGCCGGACCCTCGCGCCGCGATGCCTGCAGCCAGGCGTCGTCGAGCGTCCGCAGAAGGGCGCGATGGACATCGCTGTCCGGCACGTCGTTGAAATCCCCGACCAGGATCACCGGCCCTGCATCGGGCAAGGCCGCCAGTCGCTGCAGGATCAGTTCGGCCCCGCGCAGCCGCGCCGCGCCGTCCTCGTCGCGGTACGGCAGGTGGGTGTTGAACAGGCGGAAGCGGCGTCCGTCGGCGATGCGCTCGAACAGCCCCCAGGTGACCAGCCGCGGATACAGGTGGTCCCAGCTGATGCTGCCCGCGACTTCCGGCGTGTCCGACAGCCAGAAGTCTCCGGAGTCGAGCAGGCGCAGCGTGTCGCGGCGCCAGAACACACCCATGTATTCGTCGCTGGCGTCGCCTGCCGCGCCGCGCCGGCCGGTACCGAACCAGGCGTACTCCGGCAGGTGCGCGACGATGTACGCGCCCTGCCCTGCCACCAGTTCCTGGGTGCCGATCACGTCGGGGCGCGCGCCGCGGATCGTTTCCACCAGCAGGTCGCGCCGCAGCTCCCAGCGGTCGGGGCCATCGGCGGCCACCGGCACGCGCACGTTGAAGCTCATCACCTGCAAGGGTTCAACCATCTCGATGGAGCGGCAGGCGCCGAGCACAAGCAGTGCCAGCGCGAACAGGAGTCGTGACAGGCATCCGGAGAACGGCGTAGTGTTCATCGGGCTGGAGTCTACGCCGCGCCCGAGCGCTGCCGCAGCTGCCACGACGCCAGCAGCACCAGCGGCAGGCCCAGCACCGCGCCCGGCCACACGCCGCCGACCAGCGCCGCCGCCAGCGCCGCGTACAGCGCGATGCCGCCGATGGCGATGCGCAGCGGCTGCGCGACCGCGGGCACCTCGCGGTCGCGGCGCAGCTCGAAGCGCACCACCATCGCGATCACCGGCGCCACCACCAGCAGGCACAGCCCGATCCAGCAGGCGCGCCCCAGCCAGAACCCGGGCTCGCCCGGCACGCCGGCGTCGATCGGCAGGCCCAGCTTCTCGCCCAGCCACGCCGCCGGCAGTTCCGCCAGCTTGTGCCACAGGTACAGCGGCATGCCCAGCGCGCCGAGCACGGCGATGGCGCGGCCCAGCGTGCGGCCGGCGAGCAGGCGCCGCGCGAGTGGCTCGAACAGCAGCACCGCGCCGACCTGCAGCCACATCACGCCGACCAGCGCCAGCGTCGGCGGCAGCATGTTGTTGCCGGCCAGCGCCACGCCCACCATCGCCACCGGATAGCCGCTGGCCATCGCCAGCAGCAACCAGACCGCACCCAGCGCGAGGAAGCCAGCGCCCGCGCCGACGCCACGGAAGCGCCCGCGCCGCCAGGCGATGCCGAGCTGCTGCGGGATCAGCCACACCACCAGCATGTTGAGCCAGGCGATCCCGGCCGGGCGCTCGGCCACGCGCGCGCCGATCCAGCGCAGGTCCTCCGGTGAAGACACGCCAGCGCGCAGCGCGTCCAGCACTGCGGCCACCAGCACCATGCCGAGCACCGCGCCGAGTCCGAAGCGCGCATCCAGGCGCAGGCACCACGGCAGCAGAGCCTGCACCGTCAGCAGCATCAGCAGGAACCACAGGTGGATCGTCAGCGAGTGGTTGAACACCCCAAGCAGGCGCCCGCCCGACAGCAGCGAAACCGCCGCCAGCGCCACCAGCACCGCGAAGTACGTCACCGTCGGCCGCGCCATGCCCAGCGCGCGCGCCGCCCACCACGATCTCTGTTCGCCCGCTTCGAGCCGCCGCGCCACGCCGTCGGCGCTGACCGCCGCGGACACGAACACGAACAGCGGCACCACCTGCACCAGCCAGGTCAGGTATCCGGCCGCCTCCCAGGTCGCGAGCAGGTGGTCGGTGTCCACCAGCTGCCCGTCCACCAGCCGCGGCAGCGTCGCCATCCAGTGCCCGAACACCACGACCAGCAGCGCGCAGGCGCGCAGGGCGTCGGGATAAGGGTCGCGGGTGGGGGTGGACATCGGCGGTTGGGTCTCCGTCGGGAACGGGAAGCACAATCTACGTCAGAGCAGCGCTGACAAGTGCCGTCATCCCCGCGAAAGCGCACTGCTGTCCGGAATATTTTCAAGCAAACAGC